>CAJFGS010000006.1 GCA_904377855.1 Candidatus Avimonas merdigallinarum | reverse complement strand
CCCGAGCCAACCCGCGTTATCCGCTCATGAAGGAGATCAAGGAACTCTACCTCAGCGCTACTACGGGAAGTAAGAGGCCTTTGGCTCCCGAGCCAACCCAAGCCCACATTACTCAAAATCGTTTGGTTACCTTGCTTAGGCGAGCGGTCCTGCGTTTTGGCAGGACCGCTCGTTTTTCCTTGCGTCGCTTCCATTGCATTCGCGCTGCCTCTTATGGTACAATACCCGTAGAGGAAGCGGGATCGCCCTGCCGTATCCGCAGCGAAAAGGCAGCCGGGCGGCGGTCTCCCGCCCTGTTTGAGCGGCATTGCAAAAAAGGAGGAAGCGGTATGGCAGATTCCCGGTATGTATCCCTCTCTTTGGACGAAACGGTGCAGGCGATTGACAATGCAATTATGGGCGGAAGCATTACGGGGCAGCGGATCGATTCCTATGTGCTCCACGCCCCGAACCAGACGGCCTGTATCGTCCTGGTCTATGAAAAGCATTATTACCGCGCCGGGAACCGGCTGACCCTGACGGCCACGGTGGACAATTTTGAGGGCCGCACCCGCGTCGTCTGTGTCAGCGGCGGGGGCGGCGAAGGGCTTTTCCGCTTCGATTGGGGCGCGTCCGAAAGCTTCGTCGGCGTGGTGAGGGAGGCCCTGGCGCCTTACGCCTTGTAATGCCCGCCGGTTCCCCTCTGTTTCGGATGGCGCTCCGGTGCCATCTTCGGCCGCCGTTTTTCCCAGTCCGCCGGCAATGGAGAGCGGGCGGAAAAATACGGGCCTGAAAACCCCATATACGCTTCCATAAACCAAAAAAGGAAACAATAAAGGGCTGCGGCCAGAATGCTTCATTCTGCCGCAGCCCTTTATTGTTTCATCGTATTTTACCCCAGGCGGCCAACACATCCCGGCCGCTGTCCCTGTCGATGTACAGCGCCGCACAAGGATGCATCCTCAGCACGGAAGCCGGGAGCTTCTCCCGTATCTCTCCCAGCACGGTTTTCCCTACGGCGTCCGCCTTTGTCGCACCGGGTACCATGCAAAAAAGCCTGGCTGCAGATACCAGCGCCGGGATCGTCAGGGTAAGTGCGTGGGTCGGTACCTGCTCCAGTGAACGGAAGCAGCCGTCATTGACCTGTTGATGACGGCAAACTTCGTCCAGTTCCACCGCCCGCATCGTCTGCTCGTCATCAAAATGCGCCGCATGGGGATCGTTAAAGGCAATATGCCCATTCTCCCCGATTCCCATGAACACCAAATCCGGCGGATTCTCCGACAGCAAAGCGGAGTACCGGGCGATTTCCGCCTCTATATCCAAAGCGTTTCCGCGAATATATTCCACACGGCGGAAAGGCACCCGCTCAAATACAGCCTTTTTCAGGAAATTACCGAACCGCTGCGGCGCCTCCTCTGTCAGGCCGATATACTCATCCATATGAAAGGCGCTGACCTTATCCCAGGCCACATCCTCCCGGCAGAGAGCGTCCAGAAATTCATTCTGCGACGGAGCGGCGGCAAAAATCACATTGCATCCGCCCTTGGCGGCGATCACTTCCCGCAGCGCCTGCGCTGCTTCTTGTGCCGCCGCGCGGCCGAGTTCACCGCGGGTTTCATAGGCCTTGACCAAAAGCCGGCCCGCTTTCCCTTCCAGAATCATGACCTATATCTCCTTTGTCTCTTCCTTTTGGTACACCACGCGGCCTTCTACCATCGTCAGGCTCACATGGATAGCATCGTCAAACAGCACCAGATCCGCATCCATACCGGAAGCGATAGCGCCTTTGCGGCCCCAACCCATGACGGAAGCCGGGGTAGCCGTTAGCATCCTCACCGCCTCGCACAAGGGGACGCCCGCCTGCTGTACCATGGTACGTACCAGCCGGTCGGCAGTGCACACGCTGCCGGCAAAGCAGGTTCGATCCGGCATATAGGCGACCCCGTTTTCAATAAAGACCTGTTGGCCGTGGCTTACGCTGCCCAGGATGCTTTCGCCTTCCGGCATACCCGCTCCCCGCATTGCATCGGTCACCAGCACCAAATTCCCCGCGCCCTTGCTTTTATAGGCAAGCTGCAGCAGCGCCGGTGGGAGGTGGCAGCCGTCTGCAATCAGTTCCGCCCGCATTCCGTCGATCAGATAGGCGCTCTCCACCACGCCCGGCACCCGGAATCCCCGGACGCGGGTGATGGTGGACATCCCGCTGTACAGGTGGGTAATCAGCCGATAGCCGTTTTCATATGCCTCCAGCACGTCGTCATAAGTGGCGGAGGTGTGGGCAATCGAGGGGACGATCCCCTCCTCTCGTAGAAAGGCGGCGAATTCACCGGCGCCCGGCAATTCCGGGGCAGCGCTCCAGCGCAGGATTGTCCCCTGTGCCCAAGCCGCAATCCGCCGGTAGTCTGCCGGTTCGGGGCAGCGCAGGTATTTTTCGTCCTGCGCCCCTTTATATTCCACGGAAAAGTAAGGCCCCTCCAGATGCATTCCCGGCATATTCGCCCCATTATGCCGGATTCCTTTCACCCGGCGGAAGGCTTCAAAGGTTTTGCGGAGGTCTTCATCATCCCCCGCCAGCGTGGTAGGAAGGAGCGTGGTGGTACCGTACCGGGCATGGGTTTCAGCCGCGCCGGCGAAAGCCTCGGCCGTTGCGTCCATAAAGTCATGGCCGCCCCCGCCGTGGCAATGGATATCGATAAACCCAGGAGCCAGGTAGCGGCCTCTCCCATCGATTACCCGTGCGTCCGCTGCCGGTACGCCTTCATCAGGATAGACGCCGGCGATACGGTTTCCCCGCACCAACACCGACAGATTGTACCGGATCCGTTCGGGCGTTACCAGCCGGACATGGGTAAACAGCGTTTGTTCCTGTGTGGACAAAATGCATCCGCTCCCCTTCTGTTTACAGGCCCAGGAAAGCCTTCATGATATCGCAGATGCGGTCAGCCTCCGCCCCGTCCCCCATTTCGCAGAAAATACGGATAAGAGGCTCGGTACCCGAGAAGCGGGCAATGATCCATCCGCCGTTTTCGAAATACACCTTGCAACCGTCCAGATAAGACACTTTCTGTATCTTGCAGGGGAATTCCGGCAGCTCTTTGTCCTCCAGCAGCAGCTTCACGATCTCCGCTTTCCGCTGCGGGGGGAAGCGATAATCCCGCTCCGCCATGACCAGCCGGCCATACTCGCGCACAATTTCTTCGTAAATTTCGGACAGCTTTTTGCCAGCTACCGCCAGCATTTCCACCAGCAGAGAGGCCGCGTAAATGCCGTCTTTGCCCTGGATATGCCCCCGTACGGTCAGGCCGCCGGAGGACTCGCCGCCAATGACGGCGTTGGTCTCCAGCATTTTGGCCGAAATATGCTTGAAGCCCACCGGGACCTCATAGCACTGCTCCCCGAAAGCTGCCGCTACCTTGTCCAGCAGATGGGTGGTCGCGATATTCCGCACAGCCGGCCCATGCCACCCTTTATACTTGAGAAGGTAATAATACAGGATGACCAAGATCTGGTTGGGATGGACAAACTCACCCTTATCGTCGATAATCCCGAGCCGGTCGGCATCGCCGTCGGTGGCGATGCCGATATCCGCTTTCCGCTCCAGCACCGTATTGCGCAGAGCGTTTAGCGTCTCTATATTGGGAGCGGGCAGGCGGCCGCCGAACAGGGTGTCGTGACGGTCATGGATCACATCCACATCACACCGGGCAGTCAAAAGGATGGTCTGCAGGCTAGTTTTGGACACGCCGTACATCGGATCCAGGATGATTTTCAGCCCCCGGCTCCGGATTGCGTCCATATTAATCCCCCGGATGATGGAATCCAGGTAGGGGTTCTGAGGGTTGATCTCCTCCACCAGCCCCTCCGCCAAAGCCTGCTCATACGGCACCGGTTGGATTGAAGAGGGATCGGTGGCCGCGATATACCGTTCGATATCCGCCGTAACGGTTTCGTCCGCATCCCGGCCGCCCTTGACAAACACTTTAATCCCGTTGTAAATCGCGGGGTTATGGCTGGCAGTAACCGCCATACCGTAGTACATCTCATAGTATTTGACTGTGAACATAATCAACGGCGTCGGGGCTTCCCGGTTGATGAGCTTGCACGGGATCCCTTCTCCCGCCATTACTTCCGCCGCCCACTGGGCCGCTTCCACCGACAGAAACCGCCGGTCATAGCCGACGACAAAGCCCGCGGAATCGGCCCCTTCGTCCTTCATCTTCCGCGCCAGGGCGGCGGTCAAAAGCTGGACGTTGGCTTTGGTAAAACCGTCGCCGATGACCGCGCGCCACCCTCCTGTTCCGAATTGGATCATGCTCCTCCTGCTCCTTTCTCGCCAGGCACTGTTTCGTTAATCCTCCACCGTGACCTCTACCGTGCCGTTCAGCCGGCCGGCGGGTATCCACAAGCGGTGGAGTTTCATCTCTTCGCTGTACTGCCCCTTGGCGGGCTGCCCGTCAAGGAAGAAACGCCGCTCCGGGCTGCCGGTATGCCGGTAGTGCAGCTTGAGCACCGCGCCCTTCAGCGGAATTTCGGCCGTGAACCCGTTATAGGGGCAGTAGGCGGCGGGCTGAACCCAAACGCCATCGTATTCGGGATAAACCCCTGCCACATAACGCACCAGCGTTTTGAGCGCGACATTGGAACTGCCGGTCTGCCAATCCATCATCGACTGCCCGTCGATGTTCTTGTCCGGATTATAGCCATAGGAGTTTGGCATGACATACGGGGAGACCGACACCGCGTCATGGGTCATTGGCAACGATTTAAACAGCTCCCGCCAGGCGTCCTCGGCACAGCCCATGCGGAACAGCGCCATAATGCCGAACATGGAAGCGTGGATATACGGCGCCCCATTCTCCGCCGTGCCGGCGGGCAGTTTGGGAATCCGTCCAACCCCCTTCACATCCGGTTCGAAATGCGGGTCAAAGGTCTTCAGGCCATATTTGGAGTCCAGCGCCAGGATATCGTTTTTAATCACGTTGTACAGGCTGGGATCCCGATCGCCCAATCCGCTCAGCACCCAGAAAGCATTGGAAGTCAGGCTGCGCCGGGCCAGGCCGTCCGGATCGTGCCAGCCTCCCACATAGTAAGAAATACCGTCGCCCCAGCCGTGGCTGATGCGGGCATCGCCCTGCTCGTTATACACAATACCGTATTTTTTCAGGCCGGCAGCCAGCCGGTCCGCCCGTTCGGAATACTCGGTAATGGTATCCGAATAGCGGTCCGCATCGAGCAAGGAAAGCAGCTCCATCATCTCGTTGAGGTTTTGCCAGACCTGCGCGGCGGCCATCACCGATACGCCGCTGCCGTATTCCTGCGCCGGATCCCGGCTGGTGCCCAGGCCGTCCAGCGCGTCGTTCCAGTCGCCGAACAGCACGCGGATACAGCCGGTAGACGGATCCGTTTTATCCAGCAGCCAGCCCACGATCCGCAGCATGTGCTCCAGCACCGTGTCCTGCTCGCTGCTTTTTCTCACTAATCGCTTCTTTTCGTCCACGATCTCGTAATACCCGCAGATCTCGCGTAAAAAGCCGAAATCGCCGGTCAGCTTCAGGTACGTCACAATGGTGGAGATTACCCAGACGCCCTGGTCGATAAAGGGGCGCAGGTCCATCGCCGGCGCTGCGCCCTCGCGCACGGGCAGGGCGTACTGCCGTGGGCAGCGGCCGGAAGGATCGGTAAATCCCAGCGCTTCCAGCATTTTCGCACGGGCAGCAGCCGGCTGCCAGAGCATATATGCTTCCAGCGCCTGGAACACATCCCGGATCCCGATGAGCGAGCTGGTGCTGAGCTGGATATACCCCTTAATCGTAGCGCAGAATTCCACCTGTTTTTTGAGCTGTTCCATGAAAGCGTTCATCACAGGTGCGGGCAAAGCGGCGTGTTCCCCGCCTTCAAACGCGATTCTCAGCCCCGCGCTTTTCCCCTCTTCCACGCGGACAAGTTCCCCGAGGTCGGCATCAAACATCTCCGGCGAGGGCCGGGCAGCCCGCATCTCCGCCACCGGCGCAGCATCCTCGCAATGTACGCGGTAAGAAAAGGCGATATCCTCCCGCAGGGAAGCCCCCGCAGGGAGAGCCAGCCACTGCAAATCGCCGCAAATTCCCACCTCGATAAAGGAAGTGACATGGCGCGGCTTTCCAAAACTTCCGGCCAGCACGCCGCGCGGCCGGTGGAGGCTGGACCGGCTCCCGCCGACATACGCGGCGCGGGAGGTGGTTTCTTCATGGCCAGTCAGCGCCGCGCCGCCGTACAGGGAGAGGGTACGGGTCAGTACCCCGTAATTGGACACCTGCTTGGTGCGGCTGATTGACTCGTTGCACCGCACCACAAAATCCGGGAGGCCCTCCCCGTCCAGGACCGTTACTTCGCGGAACCAGCGGTTTTCCCCGTTTTCAAAAACATCGTGCAACAGGAAGGGGTTGATATAGGCAGACAGGCAGAAATCGATTTCTGCCTGTGACAAATTCTGGACGCCCAGGGTAAACCGGGTAGCCCGCTCCGCCGTGATATAAACGCGCAGGCTGAAACGCAGGCCATGCGTCTCGGTGACATAGGTGACAAAGGATTTGTTGAACACTGCATACCGGAGCGCGCCGTCTTCCGAATCCGGCACAGCAAGAAGAGGGACAACATCCAGTTCCTGCGCCGCGCCGGCCGGCCGCCGGAAGCCGGCAAACCAACAGATTTTCGGCTCTTGTCCCTCTGCGCCGCGCAGAAAAGGGGAAAAAATCCCTTCATTGCTGTGCATATAGCCCGAGGTATAAGCCCAGAAATTGAAGCCGCCGCTTCCATAAGGATAACGGCAGTCGCCGTCGTCCCGGGGGAAGGTAAGGATTTCATCGTTCCCGATAAACCAGGCCCGGCTGGGCAAAGCCGTATCCTGGCTGCCGCCGGCATGAACCCTTGCAGCAGCCTCTGCCAGGCGGTTTACATTTTCGAGTGCGTTCACTTTCCGTACACCTCCGCATATTCCGGGAGCACATTTGGCTGCAGGGCAATCCAGCGCTGGGCGTCATGGATGGCAAAACCGAATGCGTCGTAGGTTTCTTCCACCCGGTGCATGATCGTGTTCAGGCACCGGTACATATAGTTTTTCCCTTCTTCAAAGTAGGAGATGGCACAGTTTCCGTCCTCCCGGCGTGCTTCGTCCAGATTCATAGTCTCGCAGCCGATCATCAGATGCTTCCCGGTCTTTTTCGCCACTTCCACATTCGGCATGACAGCCCGGCACTGCCCTTCCGCCGAATCGCTGTATGCCATGACGCCCACAGCGTCGCAGTAACGGAAAATAGTTTCGGGCAGGGAACAGTCGTTCTCCTCGTCATGGAACCGTCCAAACCAAGCGGGAATATCCCATTCCAACTGAAGGCCGCGCTTATCCGCCTGGAGCCGGGCCTCCCGGATAAGATCGACAAATTGAGAGATAAAAGGCTCCATCCCGTCCCGTTTAACTTCCGGGAGGACATGCGGCTCTACGTCCAGATGCAGAGAATAAAAGCGGGGGCCATCCCCACAGAGGGCATTGATTGAATCCACCCGATCCAGATATTCCCTGAAATAGCTGCGCTTTTCGGACAGGATCCAATCGGGACCGCCCGAAAGCGCCGCGGCGCGGATCCCGCAGGAAGCGCCATATTGGATGAGTTCCTTATACCGAGCATCCGTTACATCGCGGTTGATAGAAAAATAGAGTTCCGTCACATGGTTCTTCCGGCAGAACTGGAACAGTTCATTCGGGTTCACCACATAATAGGACACATTCCAAACCCAGGAACCCAGCGGACGGCCTAAATTCAGATAAGGCTGGTCTTCCATCGTATTTTCACACCTTTCTGTCGGTGAACAGAGAATTTGCTCGCCCTTTCGGAGAAGGGGACGGCCGGGACCGGCCGTCCCCTTCTCTTGAAAAGGAAAAGCGGTTGGTTATTTGCGTTTGCGGGTCAAAATCACCGCGCCCAGGGAAAGGATACCCATAACCGGCAGAGCCAGAGGCAGCGCATAACCGGTATCCGGGCCGCCTGGGGTCGGATCGTCCGTGTTGTCGTCCGTATCCGAGGGACCGGTCGGATCCGTCGGGGCGGGCGCGTCGGGATCTACATAGTCTTCCTGGCCGTCGAAGTACTTCCAAACTTTCAGGTCGTCGATGTAGTAGTCGGGGTAGATAGCGCCGTCCGCCTCGCTCTCCCACATCTCGTTCTGACCGTAGAAGCGCAGAGCGACATAGGTGGCCGTGTCGTCCAGGTCAGGGATTTCCTGCCCGTTGGATTTGTAATACCCTTCGATGTTGTCATAGGTCACACCGACGAAAGTCCATTCGTTGGTGATATGATAACGGGTATCATTGTCAATATAGAATTCCTTCCCCTGTCCGCCGATATACAGCAGCGGGAAAACATCCATCTCGTCGCCGGGGTTCTTGGTCCGCATCCAGCAGGAGAAGTAATATTTGCCGCCGCCGTTGTCTTTGATAACATCGGTCAGCGTATATGCCGCGCCGTGCTGGAGCTTCTCACGGTCACTAATGAGCAGGCAGTTGTTCCCGCCGTGGGCAACCGACGGATCGGTAACCAAAGTATAGGTGGGGACGCCTTCGGAATTCTCTTCATTCCAGATGTAATCATTCGTGCCGAAGGATTCCAGGTCGCCGTACGGTGCAATCAGGTTGGCCTCGTCTTCGTAATCATATTCCGGTACAAAGGGATTCTTGGGGGCGGGCAGGGCATCGAACGCTGCGCGAGCCGCGTCCAGCGTCGCCTTTGCCGCGGCCACCGCCGCCGTCTGTTCGTCGTCCAGGGCGTCCAAGGACAGCCCGGCGTACAGCGTTTCGGCCGTGGTCAGGAGGCCCTCATGGCTCCGGGTGATGTCAGCGGGAGCCGGCAGCGCTTCTACCGCCTGGATAAAGGCCTCTACCGCATCGCCTACCGGCTGCGGGCCCATTACCTTGAAGTCGTCTACATAGAAGCTGGCGGTATCCTCCGTCGCAAGGCGAATAGACGCCCAAGTCGCACCGTAGGGATCACAGTTGCCGGCGTTCGCATCGCCGTTAATCAGGAAGGGCAGGTATTCGCCAGACACGTCGATGCCGACTTCGGTCCATTCGTCGGTAACGGTCACATAGCCGCCGTCCCGGGGCAGAATATAGCCGTTGCCCATGGTCGAGGCCAGGCTGCTCCCGAAGATGGGCTGCACCTTAATGGTCTGACCGTCTTCCGCGCGTACCCACACGGAGATGTAGTAATGTTCGTCCTGACTCAGCGCGCCGACGCGGGAAACCGCATCCTTCAGGTCTACCGCAATGCTCTGCTGTACGCCCGGGCGGTTGGTGATGTGCAGCGCGCCGGTGCCGGTATGTACATATTCCTCGCCCGCAGCGTCGCCTTCCTTCTCCACCGTGGCCGTCACCTTCGGCGTGCCGGTAGGCGCGTCATTATCGGTGGCCACATACCAGGAATCGCCTTCCGCCTTCTGCGTATTGTAATAGTCCGGATCGCTCAAATGTGCGTCAAAGGTGCCGTCGGACAGGATATTGGTCCCGACCGTGGTCACCTTCTCGGGCGCGCCGTCGTTCGGCACAAACCACAGGGTCACGTCGTCGATCGAGTACCCGCCGTCATAGGGCGTCTGCGCGCCGCTCTCGGTGGTGACGTCGGTGGTGAAGAGGCGGAAATAGAATTTCGCCCAGGTCAGCGTCTCCAGAGACGCGGCGTCAAAGGTGCCGAGGGCCACAGAGAGGGCCGCATAGGAGCCGTCTTCATACTGGCCGACGGTGGTCCACTCGTCGGTGACGGCAAAGCGCAGACCGCCCCCCTCCGGCCGAAGCTGCAGCCCGCCGGACCCCTGGATCATCGGGTCGACGTAGGCGGTGTCCCCCGCCGTATCCAGCTTAATGCGGGCGGTGACATAGTATTTGCCGTCCACGCCGTTGGCCTTCAGCTGGGTGAGTACGTTCTGCATTATGGTGGAACTCGGGCTGCCCGCCGTGCGGTTGGTCAGGTGCAGATAAGGGTTTAGCTCCCCTTCCAGGGAAACGGGGGTCACCGTCGCTGACTGGCCTTCGTCGCTTTCATTGGCGGAGAACGGCGCTTCCAGGCCGTTTTCGAAGCCGCTTTCCACCAGGGTGACGGTCGGCCTTGCGGTGGACGCAGCCGCGTCGTCCGCGGAGACGCCGGAAACCGCCAGGCTGCACAACAGGGCCGCCGACAGGGTGGCGCTCAGGAACCGTTTCAAGCTTTTCACTGGAAATCCTCCTTTTTTCTTCCAAATTGGCATCTATACAGACCGGAATGCGGACGGGGTTAGCCGCGCCTTCCGGTATCGCCCGAAAACGGAAGCCCTTATTTCTTGCGGAACTTGAACCAATACAGGGCGAATCCGCCGCCGCCCAAGACTACCACAACCGCAATGACAATCCCCACAATGGCGCCAACGCCCAGGCCGCCGCCCTGCTCCCCGGGTTCGGAGGTATCTGTCGGGACATCGGAAGAACCGCTGGTTCCGGAAGTGGATTCCGTGGCACCATCCTCCTCCGTCGTGTCGCCCGTTTCGCCGGATTCCTCGGGGGTCGTGGTTTCCCCTTCCTGCTCGGTAGGATCGTCGCCGCTTACTTCCGGAGAGGTCTGGGGCGTCGTGGTCTGGTTATTGGTGGTGGGGGTCTCCGTCGGCGTCTCCTCCTGCGGCAGCTCGGCTACCAGCTGAGAGGCATCGTCCACCCGCCAGATCACGATATCGTCGACATAAAAGTCGCCGTTGGTCTGTACAACCGCTTCATTGGTGTCGGCCGGGTTTACTTTGGGGTTTTTGGTGATAAACTTCAGCCCCGACCAGGTAGAAGTGGCGCGCGGCGCGTAGATACCCGATTTCGTGGTATCCTCGATAAAGGGCACATAGTAGGTCTCCCCGTTCACCACTGCAATCCCGATCTGGGTCCATGTGTCGCCCTTGACCTCAAAATAGGTCTGGCCGGGCAGCCATACTTCGCCTGACCCGCCATACTGCAGCTGCAGCCAGAAATACTGGGTGATCGACGGATCCGCATTGCGGATCCAGGCGGAAATAAAGTAGGTCTCGGTCTTGTTAGCGTTGGACGAATCCTTCACAAACTTTTCCCCGATGTCCACGCCGATGTCCGCATAGGTCAGAGTATTATACCCCTGAGGGCTGCCGTCAGCGCTCTGCCCGCGGGCGGAGACCAACAGCGATTTGGAGCCGGAATGGGACACGCCGCTGACCACCTCGATAGTAGCGGGTGGAATCGAAGTGTCGTCCGGCTGGGTCGCGGAGAATTTGCCGACCTGCCCTTCCTCATCGATGGTATCTGTCTCAAAGTCCTGATAGGTCAGCACGCCGGCGTCGCTTTGGCTGGGGAGCGAAGTCGCATAGCCCATAGGTGGATCCTTTTCCAGCGGCGCCGCTGAAGCCGAAAATGTCAGCAGGCTGGCCGATACCAGCAGGGCGAGGCAGGCGGCGGCCCCTCGTTTGAACAATACGGTTTTCATTGCTGCAGTTCCTCCTTATTTCTCCGG
The DNA here is from genome assembly GCA_904377855.1 of Candidatus Avimonas merdigallinarum. Lineage (GTDB taxonomy): Bacteria > Bacillota > Clostridia > Oscillospirales > Acutalibacteraceae > Avimonas > Avimonas merdigallinarum. The sequence continues at coordinate 80,450 of CAJFGS010000006.1, read as the reverse complement.
ATTCGGATGTTTTGGTCTCCAAACGGAGGTCTTTATCGCACGGCACAGCGCAGCCGTCGATTTCGAACGGCCGGCCGGTCCGTATGAGCCGTTTGCGGGAGATGTTCAGGCCGGGCCCGCCGCAAGCGGGTTCGGCCCTCCACCGGTATTACCCGACGATGCCGGTGCGCTCCACCGACTGGATAAAAGAGCGCTGGCAGAACACAAACAGGATAATCAGCGGGAAAATAGCCAGCAGGGTCGCCGTCGCCCTCAGAATGGACTGATATGCCATCTGGGCAGACACCGAAACCAGGCTTCCACTGCTCTGCTGGATGTTTTCCAGGGCATAGCCCAGGCTGTCCAGCGTCTTAGCAACGGTGCCGTAGCTGCTGTAAAACAGAGTGGTGTAGGTATTCTCCCCCCACTGCCACACAAAGGAAAACAGGAAAATCGTCACCATAATGGGCAGCGCGCTCTTCAGCATGATGCTGGTGAAGGTCTTGTACGGGCCTGCGCCGTCGATAGCCGCCGCTTCGTCGATCTCCCGCGGGATGCCCCGGAAGAATTGGCGTGCCAGGAAAATATACAGCCCGCAGCGTGGGGCCACCCCGGTCAGTGCCAAGGCGATAAAGGGGGCGAAACTTCCCAGCATTCCCATGGCTTTGAAGTTCAGGTACTGCGGAGTCAGGATAACCTGGGTAGGTACCACCATGCACAGCACCACCAGCGCAAACAGGATACCGCGCCCTTTAAAATGGAAGCGGGCGAAGCCATATCCGGCCACCGTGCAGGACAACGCCTGCAGCACCGAGACGATTGTGCACAAGACAACGGTATTGAACAGCAGCTTCCCATACTGGATATAGGAGGCGGCCTCCGGGTAATTTTCCGGAGTGAAGTGCTTGGGGATTGCCTTGACCGTTTGGTCGTACAGGTCGGTCTCGTCCATAAAGGACATGGAAACTTTGGTCAGAAGCGGATAGAGGATGGTAAAGCATATACCGATGATAAACACGGTGCGGAACAGGGCGAAAAGCCATTTCAGCGTGGTTTTGCGCACTTTCGGCTTGCTCCACCGGCGGGCAGCTGTGCTTCTATTCATGGTAGAATACCCTCCTCTGCATCACGGCAAAGACGATGCCCAGTACGGCGAAAATGGCGATAAAATATACCCAAGCCGCCGCAGAGGCGATGCCGAAGTTCTTCAACCCCATCAAATCGCTGCGGATTTGGGATATCAGCGGGTTGCTGAGATTGGTGAAGGAATCGATGATGGTATACACGACGTTGAGCAGGATATACGGCCCGCACATAGGGAAGGTGATCTTCCAGAAGTTCACCCATGCGGTGGCCCCTTCGATATCGGACGATTCAAACAGGGACGGGGAAATCGTGTTGAGGCCACCGATAAAAATGATGATCTGCAAGCCGGATTTGATGATGATGTCATAGATGCCGGAAGTGGCTGCCGTGATAAAGTCCACCATCTCGACAGGCAGGCTGTCGGAAAACAGGGCGGTAATGAGCCCCGACGCTGAAAACGCATCCTGCATGCTGTTAGCGGCGGAAGCGGTATTCCGATCCATCATCATCGAAATGACGTTGTTGGAATCCATGGTGGCAAGCACGCCGGTGGACACAATGACCGGAAGAAAGAAAATCGCCCGGGCAACGGTACGTCCATGGAATTCCTTGCTGAGGATCAGAGCGGAGAAGAAGCTGAAGGGCACCACGACCAGCGTATCCCGCAGTGTCATAATGAAAGAATTGACAATCCGCTGGCGGAATTCCGTGTCGATAGTAAGGATGTACTGGTAATTATAGATCCCCTGGGGAATTAGGGTATAGCCGTTCTCCACAATCCGGATCTCATTAAAGCTGAAGATCAGCGACTGGACCAGGGGGATTAGAATGAACGCGGCGAATCCAATCAAAAAGGGGGTAATGAAAACATATCCGGTACGGTTCCGGCGGGCCATAAGGTCGGAACGATGCCGCGGCGCCGTACTTTTGCTTTCTCTTCGCTTGCTCACCGGTTCATCCCTCCCTCTCAATCAGGAGCCAGCCGGCAGCGGGAACAACTCCTGCCGCCGTTTCCTGCTCGGTTTCATTGTAATTGACCAGGATGCTCTTTCCGTCTTCGTAATCCACCTGGACCACGCCGTCGGCGAGCACGGTATGGCCGGTCATAGCCTGCCCGTATACCGGAGAAAGTGCTTCAATCAGTTCGTTCCCCGCCTCGATAATCTGCGGTTCCATCGTATCGAAGTTGACCGAGAAGTATTCGTCGTAGGCGGTATCCTTGACCTCCGAATTGGAGGCGGCAATGGCAGAAACATACATGGCCGAACCGGTCTCTATGCATTTCAGCAGATAATACCGGCTGTCCGCCGCGTTGTTCAGCTCCCCGGCACTATACTGCACACTGCCGGAAAGCACCATCTGGGTGAAGGGCACCGCGCGATCCAGCAGGGGGTGCGTGTTGCAATCGGTCGGGATATCCACCGCCACATCCAGAAGCGGCAGGGTATATGCATTCGCGCCGGCCGACATGGTTTGGTATCCGGCGTCCTGCATCTTCTGCAGGACTTGGACCGAATACTCCACCGCCTCGTTGCGGGTAATAAAAGCATCCTTGTTAAAGTTGCCGGACAGATCCGAGGCAATATAGGGCAAGCTGAAGCCGGTCAGCCCTTTCCCCTGCACTGCCTTCAGAAAGCGGTCGGCGTTTCCGGGCATCTTGTCCGGCTGGAGAATGTATCCGAACAGCCCTTCCTTGTCCGCCACAAATGTTGCTTTGTTGTATGCCGGCTTGTAGGCGGATTCGCTGGTGATAAACCGGACCACGTCGTTGGTCGAGCTGAACCCGTCGAACAGGCTGTCGCGGTAAACGTATTGAAAGTCCGCGTCGGGGAAAAGCCGGGCGCCCATGCCCGTCAGCTTTTCCGCCAGGGCCAGCAAGCCCTGTTCACCGCCCAATTTTCCTTCCGGGTCAAACCCGTTGAGCAGGGAGGATTTCACCCCGCCTTTCCGCCAGCCGGAATACCGGATGACCAGTCGATCCCCTCCAAACGCTTCTGCCAGCCGGCCTACAATCTCTTCTGCCTGGGAAAAGGTGGTCAGCGGCCGGAGAATCTCCCGCGGAACCCCCAGCACCGGCATTTTATCATCGATTGCCCCAATGATGTTCACCATGACTGGCAGCTTATCGCCGGAAGAGCCGTTCAGCGCCCCTTCCGCCTTCAGCCGGTTGCGGTAAGCGGCCGCAATATCCGTCCACTGGTTCTGCCCTGCATCCAGGAAAGTGAAGTCCACCGCAATCTCGTCCCCAATGGATTGTTCCGGATAGCTATTGACTGTATTGGTATCGGTGGAGGTCAGCTTTACCTGCGCGTAATCGAGGAGCTTGAATCTCGTGCCAATTGCGCCGATCTCCTGTTCGGAGGCCCGGGCGGCGGCATAAATGGAGGCGGTGGCGTCCGCCTGCCCAATCACGGCCATCATCGCTCCGTCAGGGGCGGAAAGGCCATAAACAGGGAGGTATAGGGTTTTCTTCACTGCCGCCTGGGAGAGCTGGTACAGGGCATAATCCCGGCCGTAAAAGCTCTCGTTATACTCCGCGGTATTGCTGGAGCGCACACGGCTCAGACCAATTACCGCTCCCGATCCGTCCGGCACTACTGCTTCGCTGTCCTCCAACCCGGCGGCGGTATTCATATAAGGGAGCAGCGTCACAGTGTCCAGCTTCATATTGGAAGTGACCTGGATCTCCTCGACTGGGATCCGGACATTCAGCCGCCCGTCTGCCAACGTGTATTCCACCGGGAGGACAAAATTACCGTTGGCCTTGTCCGGATCGACATAACCCACCGCCGCATGGTCCTGCTCCCGCTGTTCCTGGGTATAGCCGAGTTTGGTAAAGTACTCGGTAATCCGCCTGGTTTCCAGTGCCGAAGGCGACTGTTTGAGAACATAGATATGCAGAACCTCCGGCAGGTTCGGATAGGTTTCCTCCAGGTTATTAAGCGTCTGCTGGTCGGTCACGGTGTCGTAGTTGACCTCCAGATAATACCGCTTCATGTTGTTCTGCTCCGTCGGCTCCAGCGATGCGATCAGTTCCTCGAATCGTTCCCGTGTAAGCACCTGCGGATACAGCGGCGTTTCCACCACTTTGCCAAAACGGTATTCCACCCGCACGCCGTCTGTTATCGATTCGATGACAAACTGCCCGTATTTCACACTGTCGTCATAAGCGTTCATTTGCTTAGACGCTTCCGCGGAGTCAATCGCCGAAACCAACACTGGGGAGGAATATCTGCCCAGAGAAGAGGGGCTTAGATCCAGGCGGTTCTGCGGATTGGAATACCACACGGTCCCGTCCGCTGTTTCAACGGCAATTTCCGTGGTAGTTTCGTGGATGTACAGTGTCAGCCCATCCTTGGAAGCGACCTTCTTCATCTGAGAAAGCCCCAGCATTTCCTGGGTCAAGGTAATTGCATCACCGGTCGACCATTCCTGTACATCCGCTGCAGGCAGTTCCGGAAACAACAGCGCTGCGTCCCCGCAGCCTGCAAAAGTCAAGAGCGTCAATGCCGCCAGGAGGACGGCAAGCGCGCGGTAAATTCGGTTGGTTCGCATGTCGTCACATCCTAAGCTGAATTTCGGTGAATATTCCTGCCACGTAGCTGAACAGCTTATCGAAGATGCTGGCAAACAGCAGCACCAAGAAAACGATGAAAGCCATTCCTGCAACGGTCAGGATAATGGAAAAGATATTTTTGGCTACTGTGAACTGGTGGATCGTCAATATCCCGCAGAACAGCAGCAGCGCCGTGAAAACCAGACCGATCCCCGTGACGATGCCGATAAACGTGCTCTCATCCTGGGTCATGAAGCGGCTCATAAGCACGCTGAGGAAAACGGTGATCATATACGGCACCATTGCATAGCAGGTCGCCATGAAAATATCTACAAAGCGGCCTTCCCCGTCCATGAGCACGGTGATTGACCAATTGGCCGCGCACCAGAGCAGAAGGGGGACCAGCACGTTGCAGATCTGCCGGATCACGTTGAATTCTTTGGGATTGGAATCGTTGAAAATGAAGCCGGCATACTGCCCCTGGCAGATAAAAGCAAGGATAAGCAACACGACCAGCAGCAGGCAAGAAATGACGTTGCCCTGATTCTCAAACCGCATCTCATAAAAGCCGCGGATGGGATGCGCCATAATCGTGAAGGAATATTTCAGCCCTTTCCCAATTTTTTTCAAGGCATATTCCTCCCCTCATTTTCCCGGCGTTTTCTTCGGAATTTTCGTATCTTCATAACAACCAGCAGGCCGACGGCCAGGACAACCACCACTGACGCGACGGGCGCGAACCATTGCGCAACCACCGCTTTGCGGTATTCTTTATAGGAGCGGGAATACCAATCCACGTTGTTTCCCAGTTTGAACAGCTCCATCGCTTCTTCATATTCCCCATCGCGGTAAGCCGCCTTGCCGAGGCCGGTGTAAGCCATGTCGTAATTAGCGTTCTTTTCCAGGACCAAGCTCCATTCCTCGGCGGATTTCTGATAATCTCCACTCTCCTGCCAGGAGATGGCGGAAGCCACCAGGTTGCCGAAATCCGTCCGCCGGAACATCGTAATGGCACGGGTGTTGCTGTCCAGCACGTACAGGCAGTCGTCCAGTTGAGCAAGAGCGCCCGGCGTCCGGAACCCGCCGGCCGTCACGTCGGGGCCGCCGAAGGCATACAGCAGATACCCTTCCGAATCGTAGGTGAACAGCCGGCAGCGGTTGCTGTCCAGCACTGTGAAGGTGCCGTCCGCCCCATTAGCAACATCCACAAACCGGGAAATCCCGATATAGGGGGAATCGATATTATCGGTATCCTGGATGATCTCCTGGTCGCCGGAGGGGGGGCCGAACCCTTTGCGGCGGAGGATGTCCTCGCCCAACATATTCAGCCTTCGGACCAGCGCCCCCTCCTGAGAGCCGTTGTCGCTCCCCAGTTCGGCGATGACCACCTTTTCGTCGATGGCGGAAGAGGTAACGAAGAGAAAATCCTCATCGTCCAGGGAAATGTTGTTGTACTCAATCGGCACGAAGTCCGCCATCCGGTCAAGCTGCGCCTGGGTAGAAAACTTCTTCCACAACACTTCAATAGGGTTGGCGTTTACCTTCCCCGCGGCCAGGAAGCCCTCAAACTCCCCGTCCGGATCGAACTCCACAATCCCTTCGTTGACGTTGATCGCCACCACGTGGATCCGGCCGGAAGAATCCACCACCAGCTTGGAAGGGCGGTAACGGTCCACAAAATCCTCGTCGATAATCGCGCTGTCTTCATGGCTCGGCGCCTCAATTAAACGCTTAAGCTTCCCTTCAGAATCCATATGGACGATGTTCTTCGAAGTCCCGTCCGCAACATAAATATCGTTCTCCGGGGTAACAAACACCCCCAGCGGTTCCTGGAAAGCGACCTCCTGCCCGTCGGAACCGAGATACCCGGTCCGGATTTCAAGGACATTCAAGTCTTTGTCCAGCTTCACAATCCGGTTGTCCGCGGCGGTGTCGCCGCTGGCGGCAATATACAGATACCCATCCTCCGAAGCGAAAAGGTCATTGGGCTTCTTTAAGTCACCGATCCCCAAGTCTACTCCCGTAGCTACCTTTTCCACCGTATAAGGATCCGGGCAGGCAATCGGATCGCCCCACCGGCTGTATGTATAACTGCGGAAGGACAGTTCCGGTGCATATATCTGACCGGAGTCCGCCGCCGCGGGGAGAACCCCCAGCAGCAGCGCCGTACTAACCGCGGCCGCGCTTCTTCGGAGGAAAGCTGTTGTGTTTCTCATTTGCTGTCCTCCTATTCTTTAATACCCGAAGTGGACATGGTGTCCAAAATCTGGCTTTGGCTGAAAATGAAGATCAGAATGGGAACGCTCATCAAAATCAGTCCTACGGCGGAAGCGGCACCCGCCCGGGCAAACCCGCCTGCGGCAATCTGATTAAGGGCATACGGGAGAGGCTTCAGCTCCTCGCTGCGGATGAGCACCCCGCCGGTGGAATTCCACAGCGTCTGGGAGGAGAAGATAATCAGTGTCAGCCATGCCGGTTTTACGGTGGGCATGACGATGCGGAAAAATATCCGCAGTTCCCCTGCCCCGTCGATCTTCGCTGCTTCCAGCATAGAGTCGTGTACCGTCACCATAAACTGCTTCATCAGGAACAAGCCGATAGAGGAGCCGATCGCCGGTACAATAAGCGCCAGGTAGGTATCCACAAACCCCAGCGCAGACATAATGATAAAGTTGGGGATCGAGGTAACGGTCGAGGAGAACATCAGCGTCATGACAACCAGGCTGAAAAAGGCGTTGCGGCCATAGAAGTTATGCTTTTCCAGCACATAAGCCGCCATTGAAGCGAAAATCACATGCAGCCCGGTTCCCGTAACGGTGATAAACAGGGTATTAAAGAAGTAGCGCGTGATCGGCACCCAGGAATTATTCATCACCGACAGCAGATCCTTGAGGTTGTCCAGCGTTGGGTTCTGCACAAAAAAGCGAGGCGGCGACAGATACAGCTCGTCAATCGGCTTGAAGGCATTACAGACCACATAAACCAGCGGTATCGCCATCAAAATGGCCAGGAGTGTTAAAAAGATAATGTTGAAAATATCCCCGGCCAGGCTGCGGGTGGTCCGGACTTTTAACAGCTTGCGCAGGAAATGGCCCACCGTCCTCAGCCCTGCGGAAAGGCCATGGCCGATTTTCCCGAACGTATCCCTGGCTGGATGAGGCTTTTTCACATTGGCTTCCATGTCGGGCTCCCTTTCTCCGGCGGCCTTGACCAAATTGGCAGGGCCCCGCTCCCGCCGGAAAGCGAAAGCCCTGGTACGGAAGCGCTTCTGCTCCCGGCAGACCGGCCGTCACCGACCGACCCGATCGAGCAGCAGATTTATCAGCTTCCGGCAAATATACATCAGCAGGAAAAGGATCACCGCGATAGCGGAAGCATATCCCATCTCAAACCGCTGATAGCCGTAGTCCCACATATGGTTAACCAGCGTGTGGGCGGCGTATTCCGTGGAGGGGAACCCGGCCAGCGCCACGGTCACCTCATGGATGGAGAAGGCGCTGGTGATGCTCATGACCGCACCGAAAAGAAGCTGGGGCTTCATCATGGGCAGGGTAACATACCATAACTCCTGCCAGCGGTTGCGCAACCCGTCAATAGCGGCAGCCTCGTAATACTGCTTGTCGATGTTCTTAAAACCCGCTACAAAGGACAGGAATCCGGCGCCCATGCTTCCCCACAGCATACAGAGGATAATGACAAACTTGATGTACTTGGGGTCAGTCAGCCACTCGATAGGATCGGTGATAAACCCAAAATTTATCAGCGCGCCGTTTACATAGCCATAGATATCGCCGGAAAACAACGTACCGAAGATAACGTATACCGACCCGGCAATGGTAGGAGAATAGAAGATCAGAACAAACAGGGTGCGCAGGAAGGGGGAAAGCTCGTTGATAAGCCACGCCACCACAAAGGAGAGCAGATAGCCGCCCGGGCCTGTAATGACCGCGAATACCAGCGTGTTCTGCAGAGCGGTCAGGAAGACGTCGTCCCGGGTGAACAGGCGGACATAGTTATCAAATCCCACCCAGCGCGCCGGTTCAAAAATGTTGTTGTAGGTGAAGCTGTAAAAAATGCTGACGAGCACCGGCAGCACCGTAAAGGTGATAAACACCAGCGCATAGGGGAACAAAAACGCATAAGAAACCCGGTCATGCCATATTTTGCGCCCGATCCGGCCCAGCCGGCCAGGAGACTTTTTGATTTGCTGGGGCATATCCCGTTCCTCCTATCGTTCTTCCGTGGGCAGCCCGAACTCTGTCCTCTTGTCGTATATCTCGTCGTTGATGATGCTCGCGTACTGCAGGATCGCTTCGCGCGGCTCGTCCGCGTCCTCTTTGATGCAGACCGCCCGGAACGCGTTGTTGATGTGGCGAGAGGTATAATAGCTGCCGGGAACCTCCGGCACGCCTTTGGCCCATGCTGCCTGCGCCTCCAGCACCCGGTAATCGCGCGAAGACCAGGGAAGCTGCCCCATTGCTTCGACATTCGCCGAAGGGTACCGGGCCGAGGTACCCAAAAGGCTTTCCATCTCGCGGGAATACGACACCTGGGTTTCGGTGCTGGTCCACCATTTCATGAAGTCCCAAGCCGCTTCCTTATCCTCAGCGGTTGTGAACATGATGCAGGCGGTCACGGTCGAACGGACCGAATGATCCACCGTGCCGTCCTCCCGCGTTGTGCCGGGCACTAGGCTCATTTCCCACAGACCCTTGATTTCGGGGGCGGATACCGCCAACTGGTTATACAGTGAGAAATCGGCAATAACAATCGGAGATTCGCCGGTACGGAACCGGTTGGCAATGTTGAAGTTGGTGGGCAGGCCGTAACTGGTATAAAACTTGGTCCAGGTCTTGAAGGCCTCTACCGCCACCTCGCTGTCCAGGTCGGTCGCCATGCCGTTGTCCCGATAGAACTGCCCGCCCGCCTGGTAGACAAACATGGCGAAAGTGGTCATCCCCACGCTGACATCGGCGCCTACACTGGTGCCGGTATCCATCAGGAAGCTCATATTCTTCTTTTGCAGCACCGGAAGATACCGGATGATATCCTCCCATGTCCAGGGGTCGTCCAATGTCGGGGCGGGTATGCCCAGCTCCGACAGGATATCCGTCCGGTAAAACATCACCGGATACGTCTCCTGCTCCGGCAGGCCGTATACCCCGCCGTCAAAACTGATAGGCGTCATCGCGCTTTCCCGGAAGCGGGAGATCACCTGTTCAAAATCGTCGGGGTCGGCGACCGTCTTCAAATCGACCGCCGCCTTCCGGGTCGCATAGTTGACCGGAAGCTGCATGCCGGCGTTCATTAGCACATCCGGGCCGTTGCCCGCCGCGACGGAAGGCAGGATGGCATCGGCCTGTACCACCTGCAAGGTGACGCCTACCGTCTTCCCAAGGGTTTCCTTGCTGCCCGGCGTGTAGGAGGAACGGATCAAATCGTTGAGGATGCTCGCCTGATCCCGTCCGGTAGTGGACCATACGGTCAGTTCGGTATCGGTTGCCTCGCCCGTCCCGGACAGGGAGTTATAATCTTCGACAAAGGAGGCGAGAAACATCTGAAACATGTAACCCGCCATTTCAAAGAAGTTGGCGTCGGCCTTCGGCAACGGCGTGCCGGGTGCGGCGATCGTGACCGTATCGACGTCCAGTGGCAGGCTTGTCGCGTCCAGCATCCAGGTATTCAGCGCGGCGATATTATCTTTAAAATAGGACATCCGCTTGGAGATTTCCCGCGGATCCTCGTGAAATTCCCGCAACTGCTCCGCCATCTTCCGCAGGCTGGCCAGTTCGCTGCCGGAAAACCCGGCAATCTCCTGGATATCGCTGGCGATTTGCTCCAGCTTTTCGGCCTGCACCAGCATCTCCTCAATTGTTTCCGGGATCTGCTCGTCCAGGTTATAATCCCGCATGGTATCCGGCGTGGAGCCGATGATCATCAGCAGTTCCCGATAGATGTCGTTGAGCACATCCACCGACTCCTGCGTACGGCCAAGGATCTCGCCGAAATCGCCCAGCGTCACCTCGAGGGACAAGGTATAGGTCCGGCCCTCTTCAAAATAGAACTTGCAGGGCTCGTCACCGATGGACACCGTATAGATGATCCAGCCGTTTTTGTAGGTAAAGCGCAGGTTCTGTGCCTCTACAAAAGGAACCTCCCCGTCGATTTTCAGGGCGCGGGTCGCATAGAAACCCCGCGTATAATTCTGACGGACACGCAGCCGGATTTCATACAGCCCGGTTTCCTCGGGGGTGAATTCCCAGGCGATTTCCTTGCCGGGGCTGGCCCAAGCGGAACCGCCGATATTGTTCAAACTGATTTTCGAGCCTTTGTAAGGGGTGGTAGCCGGGGAAACCCGGTCGGAAGCCGCCACAATCGTCGCGTCGTTCTTCCAGGCGGGGAGTTCCGCCTCAATGCTGGGAAGGGAAACGGTCGCATCCGTTGCGTCCGCATGCTGCGCCGTGTACTCCTCATAGGTGGGGAGGCTTTCCGCCTGCTGGAAAGTAATGCTGTGGATATGGACGCTCTCCCGGGACGCATACAGCGTCACCGTGCTTTCCGCCTCGATGGGGAAAAGCAGCGCCTGGGTATGGTATCCGGAACTGTCCTTGGCCAGGCAGGTGAGCCAGCCCCGTTCTTCAAAGGGGATCTCCTCCTGCGAGGGACGGATATCGTTATTGTTGGCGTCGGTCTCGATCTTGCCGCCCTTGTCCCTCCACAGGCGGGTCAGCGTCAGGCTGCCCGCCTCCTGGAAGGGCAGCTCCCCGTTCAGGCGCACCGCCAGTTCCACGTCGTTGGAACGCCCCTCAACGGGATCGTATTCGATAATAAGGTTATACAGGCCCGGCTGTCCCGCAAAGGAGACGGTCAGGCTTCCCTCTTCCTCAATCAGCACCGAGTCGTCTTCCGCAGTAAAATCGCCCGTCCCCGCCGCCAGCTGCGCGGCGTCCAGGATGATTGCCGGGCCGGCAGAGGGCGCTGCGGTTTCATCCGTTATCCCCTGCTCCTCCAAAAAGTCCGTATATGACCGGGCGCCGGCAATCTCCTCCCCCGTTACCTCCGTCGATTCCGGGGAAGACGATTCTTCCGACGGCGCAGCGGCGGCAGGGAGCGCCGCCCACGCCAGGGACAGCAGCAGCGCGGCACTGAGCAACAAAGCCAATATTCTTCGCGACATAGGGGAACCGTGCCTTTCCGCAGTCCTGTTCCCGTCCCCGGATTGGCCGGGGGTGCAAACAGCACCGCTAAATTATGAGGAAGCGGCTTCCCGGGCGGACGCCGTTCCCTCCTCAAAAAGAGTGAGAACAACGCCCGCCCGAATAAGCCCATCAAGCTTCAATGCTAGAGGCCGTCTTACTGATTCTGTGCATTGATGACCGCTGTATAAGCGCTGTCGTCAATCACGCCCTGATACCGCGGCTTTGCCTCCGCAATAATCGACTGCGGCGTGCCGGCGTTTTCCGCAAAGCTGCCAGCCAGTTCCATCATGGCTTCCCGCAGACCGACGCGGCAGACACCGTTGGACTTTATCTTGTTGTTGTACATCAGATCTACGTAAACTTCCACCGACGCCTCATCCGGGAAGAGGGATTCGCCCGTGTTGCGGATGCGTTCTTCCTTGGTATAGCCGTCGTCCGACGGATCCAGCAGATCACGATAGACCAGCAGGGCCGCCTGCGCTTCTTCGTCGCTGATCGAAGCGGGGATGAAGTAGGAGTTGCCGCCGTAGCTTTCGTCCACAAAGCCGGTGGAATTCGGGCCCTGCGGGAAGTAGGTCAGGCCGTATTCCTCGTTGGTACCATTTTCCGTCATGACATCGCGTATGTACTCAATAACCCACTCTTCCACGCGGAACATCCCTACCGTACCATTGGCAAACGCGTCTACCGTGACTTTCCAATCGCTGCCGTTGGGACGCAGATAGATGGTCTTATCTGTATTGAGCATCCGGTTGAAGACTTCCAGCGCGGCTAGAGACTGTGGATTGTCCATGTTAAAGGTGGGCGGATTGGTGCTGTAATCGACGAGGTCGGCGCCGTTATTCACAATGAAGGTGGTCATCAGCCAGTAGGAATCCATTGTGGACAGCCCCCACTGGACGGTGTTGCCGGAAGAATCCAGCTTGGTCAGCTGGCGGGCATACTCCTCCAAAGTGGCAAAATCCCAATTCCCGCCGCTCGCTATCAGTTCGTTGGGATCGGTCAGCTGTGCCTCCTGCAGCAGGCGCTTGTTGTACAGCAGGCCCGACTGAATGGAGTTCTGTTCCTTAGAAAAGCCATAAATGGTATCGCCATAAGTCGTTTCATCGACAATGAAATCGTTCCAGGTCCCATCGTGGAAGTCAATTCCCACCGACTCGGCGATCGCACCCGCGTCCTTCACAGCGCCCGCCTTGATCCAGTCGGTAATCATCCAGGGGAAGGAGTACATAATGTCGCCAAAAGGTTCGCCGCTCATAATAACGCTGGCCATATTGTCCCAATAAGGGCCGGAATCCACCTTGATCCATTCGAACTCAATATGATACTTTTGCTCGACCTCGTCGATTTTGGCAATCAGCGCGTCGGTCTCCGCATCCTTGCCCGGCGTCAGGTCTTTGCCCCAGGTGTCGGCAAAGGTGATTTTAATACCGCCGAAATCATAGGTGGTTTCATCTTCCGAAGAAGAAGAGGTGGGGGTGGAGCTTGTCTCCCCGCCGTTGCAGCCAGTGGTCATTGCCGCAATCAGCAAAGCGGAAACCGCCGCCGTGAGTACCCGGGTAAAGTTCCGTTTCATTTCCTTTTCCTCCAGTCCTGTATTCGTTCGATTTTCCAACAAGCTTCCTTTATCACCGGCGGCTGCAGCCGCCGTTTCAGGCAATGGGTTTTATCGGGAATCCCCTGTCTCCCCGACGCCGGGAGCATCTTTCAGAGCCCCACACTCCTTGCGATAGCGGGAAGGGGACATCCCCACATTGTTATTGAACGCTTTGATAAAATTCGAAATGCTGAAAAAGCCGCATTCTTCTGCAATATCGATAATCTTTTTATCGGTATTCTGCAACAGGTCGACTGCGTTCTGCAGCCGCAGGCGGTTGAGATACTCCATCGGGGAAAGGCCGTATGTCCGGCGGAAAACCGAGCTGAAATTCGGCACGCTCATGCTGGCCTCCCGCGCCAGATCCGCCAGAGTGACCTTCTGGTCATAATGCTGGTAAATAAACCGGATGGCGGGTTCCAGCCGTTCTTTATTCCGCGCCTCCCGCACGGTACCCAACGCGCTTCCCTCCCGCTCAATCTCCTTTTTAAGCAGGGCGGCCAACTGCCAGAGCATGGCCACCGCCATCAACGGCGATGACGCGCTTCCCGCCTCCGCCTCCCGCCAGATGGTTTCTACCGAGGCGAGCACTCCCGGATAGCAGGTGTCCTTTTCGGTCAGAAGCCGGCAATTTCTGGCCATGACCAGAATCGGCGCCAGCGCTTCCCGCCCCAAAGAGCAGGCATATGAATTGCTGAACAGGCGGCGGTCAAAGACAATCAAGTTGGCCAACACGTTTTCCATTGCGGTAAACACGTAGCTTTCCTCGCAGCCCAGCAGCAAAAGGCCTCCGACTTGCACCTCGGTTGAAACGCTGCCGGCCGTCACGCGCCCGCTGCCCCGCTGGATGCGGCAGATAGCCAGGATGTTTTCCGGCTTATTCTCCTCGGCAAAACGGGTGTAATCAACGAAGGATAAGGGGACCGAGCCGCCGCAGGCGATCGATATGCACTTTGTGAAAACAACAACACCATTGACGTTCAGGGCCCGTCACCTCGAAATCCTCTCCAAGAATCCAGCTATAAAATCCGCTGTTTTATGAAAACCCGCTCTTTCACGGGATTTGCCAAAGGGAGAGCAAGACACAGTAATCGATTTCTGCGCCTTCAGGGAATACCCCTTGCGCCTTCAGCCGCTTTTGCACATCACTGCATCCCCAGCAAACAAGGGCATCTACCGTGTGTCAGGAAGCGGCAGAAACACCCTATAATTTCCACAATCCACGGATACAGAAATCGTTTTCTGCCTTAGCCAAATAAAACCGCCGAGATCCTGCTTTCATCCCAGCGCCTGCACTCCGCTTGGCTTCTTTATTTTGCAGAAAAACATTTTGATATTTCGGCCAAGGTCTAATTACCTAAAGTCCTGTCAACTATTTAGAACTTATACGTTAATAGTATACTAAGTGGGGTTTTTTTGCTTTTCATATCTTATTAAAACGTTCCATTATCCAGTTGTTTTTACCGAAAAACTTTCCACTGATTTCCAATAATTCCATGGAACGTCCATTCCTCCTTCAACTTTCCAATCAAAAGGAGGGAAGCCGGCGGAGAAATCCCATCCGCCGGCAGCATGCCAAAGGCACGGTGGATTTCCATTAGCTTCGAAGGGAACCCGCCGCGCAGACGTCTCTGGTTAAGCACGCCGAGCCACCGATTCCCGTTCCACCAGCTTAGGCTTGAAGCGGACGGTTTCCGGCGGGGCCGACGGGTTCTCAAAGCCCTTCTTCAGCAATTCGATCGCTTGGGAACCGATCTCACGGGTGCATTGGTCGATCGTTGTTAGGGCGGGGGTAATCATTTTCGAAATGGTCATATTGTCAAACCCCAGCACCGACACGTCCTGCGGCACGCGAATCCTCAGATTCTGAAGGGTCCGGATTACGCCGATAGCCATCATATCGTTAATGCAGAAAATGGCCGTCGGCGGCGCGTCCAGCCGCATCAGCTTTTCCGCCAGGCGGGAGCCGATATTGAATTCATAGGAGCTTTCGTCTTCCTGCACAGAGTCCGAGATCCGCAGGTAGTTCTGCGTCAGCTCAATCCCGCTTTCCCGCAGGCCGGCCCGGAATCCGTCCAAACGCTGCCGGCGGCTGGCATAGGTCAGAGGCGCACTAATAAAAGCGATCTCCCGATGCCCCATCTCCACCAAATACCGTGCGGCCATATATCCCCCGCCGTAATAGTTAAAGCAAACGCGGTGGGTCGGTACATGCAGCGACTGCTCGATGGCTACCACTGTCACACCCTCCGTGTTGATCTCTCCGATCCAGGAGGTGTCGTCGCCGACCGTGGCAAGGATAATCCCCTTCACCTGCTTTTGCAGAAGGGAAAGGAACTGTTTCTTTTCATATTCCGGGTTCCGGTAGGAATTGCAGAGCAGGACATTGTATCCGCTGTGGATGAGGGAATCGTTAATTCCTGCGATCAGGTCGGGGTAATAAAAGTTGGAAATATTCGGAATGATAATGCCCACCTCGTCGGTGCGGTTGGACTTGAGGTATCTCCCCAGCAAATTGGGCTTATAGTTGAGCTCCCGCACCGAGGCCCGGACCCGTGCACGCAACTCGCTGCTGACGGGATAATCCGCGTTGTTTACGATGCGGGACACAGTCGCTACCGACACGCCGCAATGCCGGGCTACGTCGTAAATGGTGATATTTTTCGTTGCCATCGTTCGCCTCTCCCAATGGTCTGCATGGATATGGACTGCTGTTCCGGCGACCGCGGAAACACGTATCGCCGCTCTGTTTCTCTCCCAAAAGGTAGAAACTGTTTTTGCCTCTATGCAGCAATCGATTACTGCCTGCGCCGCTGCGGAGCCCTTGCGACAGGGCCCCGCAGCGGAATATGCCGAATAGTCTGCTGAAAAATCGGGACGCCGCCCCGCATCAGTCCTGGAGGGTATACCAGACGGACGCCTGGTGCACCGCCATCCCGAAATTCCCGTCGGGGAAGGTGGATTTGAGGGATTCATGAACCTTTCCCATCTCTTCAACCATCACCGCTTTGCCTTCCTCCATAAAGGACACCGCGTCCCCTTCGGAGGACCGGGTTTCCACGCCGAGGATGATCTTGCAGCCGTACTCCTTGGCGTATTCTATCTCCTCTTTGGCTACATCCAGGATTTTTTCCGCCGTATCCCGGTAGGACATGATGGCGATGGTATCGCAGGTTCTCGCCATCAGCCGTGCCAGCTCGATTTCCTGACCGTCCCCGTCCTTAACGATATCGGTCATCCAGAAGGGGATATCCCATTCCAAAATCGTTCCCGACTCCTCCGCGGCAGGGGCCGCTTTCTGCACGGCGAAATCCGCAAACATCTGCATCACTTCGGCGCGGCCTTCGTCGCCGGTCTTGAACTCCGGGTGCTGGTGCGGTTCCACATCCAGATGCATAGAGTAGAATTTTTCGTCCTCCGCAGCCGCCTGCTGATAGGCGTTGAATTTTTCCACATACCTTTCAAAACCCGTACTGTCCGGTTCGATCCAGCTGTAATCGCCGGTCAAGGCGGCGACCCGCATGCCCATATCGCCCGCCTTTTTCACAAACGCGCGCACATCGGCAAAACTCGCCCTCGCGCTGTCGTTGTCCTCCATCCCGTCCACACACAGGTAGATTTCGCTCACCGCATTATCCTGCAGGAAGCCCAGAAGGCCGTCGGAATCCTGGATGGTGTTTATCTGCCACCACCAAACCCCCAGGGTATCGGTATCTTCCTGGGTGCGGAACTGAATGGTGGTATTCTTTTCCGCAGCCTCCGTCGTCGTTGTCGTGGTTGTCGTGGGATCGGACGCAGGGGAATCCGAAACCTCCGATTCCCCCGCTTCGGACGAGCAGCCGGCCAACAGTGACGCCGCCAGGCAGGCGCAGGTGAAAGCAGCCGCCCATTTTGCTTGTTTCATTGGTAACGCCTTCCTCTCCATATAGTTTGGATTTATCCGCCGCCCGCAGAAGTTTGGCGGGCGCCCTTTGCCTATTTGGTCATCAGAGCATACCAGGAGTACACATGGTGGATAGCGCCGCCCAGCTTATTGTAGCCAGTGGAATCCAGCAGGGAGCGCAGCACGCCCTGCTCTTTAATCAGCTTATCCTTGCCGGAATAGTAATACGTGATATTGGTCGGGGTGATCTGAATGGTTTCCGTCCCCGCAATCAGGCGGCAGCCATTCTTTTCGGCATAATCAAGCTCCAGGTTGGTCGCCCGGTCAAACTGGCCGGAGCCGGTGTTGTAATAGGACATAATCCCCAGTGAATGGCACTGCGTGGTCATCAGGTCGAGGATATTCACCGTCGCCCCGCTCGGATCGGTCACCGTATCCTCCTGCGTAAACCAGGACCAGATATCGTATTCCAGTTCCACGCCGATGCTGTCGCACTGCTCGCGGGCTTCCACCACCATATCCGCCATCCACTGCGTATACTTGGCACGGTTGTTGTCCCACTTGGTGCCCATGGTATGGGGCTCCACATCCAGATGGATCGCATAGAATTTCTCGTCCGAGGCAGCCCGGCTCTGATACCCTCCGATTTTATCGACGAAGGAGGTGAGCGAATAATATTTCTTGTCCGGGTCAATCCAACGCAGGACGCTGTCCCCCGACGCTCCGGTCAAGGCCGCCACCCGGATACCGTATGTGTTGCACTTCTTCACAAACCCCCGGACATACCGCTCACTGACCATGCCGGCCGCTATGTCGTCCTCGCTCAAGCCGCCCTGCGCGACTTCCTCGTCCCAGGGCAGCATCTTGCTGACGTCCAGATAAATCTCGGTCACGTTGTTGGCGATCAGCATGTCCAGAATCATATCCACCGACACGCCGTCCACCGGACTGACAATGCCGCTTAAGGTCCACCACCAAACGCCGAGTGTAGTGCCGTCGCCGTCCTTGCGGAAATCAATGGTCGGCCCTTTGTACAAGGAGCCTGGCTGGAAATCCGCGCTTCCCACCTGGGCGGCACCGGGATCCTCCGTGCTTGTAGAGGGCGGATTGGTGGCGGGGGTGGACGTGGTGGGGGACTGCGTGGCGGGGGTGGTAGCCGCCTGTGTTGTCGTTGTCATCATACTTTCCTCCGTTGTGGACGGGTCCGTCGTTGAATTTCCGGATGTCGGCGAGTCGGACGTACTGCTTCCCGATGTACCGGATGTCTCGCCGGGCGATGAGGTTTCCCCGTTTCCGCAGCCCGTGGCTGCCAACACGATAAGCAGCGCCGACACAGCGGCAAGACCACGACTCCATAATTTTCTGCGCCGTTTCATGGAAAATACCTGCCTTTCTCCGTTTGAAAGCCTCGACTGCTTGCTTTATTCCTGCGCTTCCGCCGCATCGCTGCCGACGGAGGCGGCATACAGACGGAACAGTTCCTCGTCCGCGTCAAAGCGGGAACGGACGAAGACTTCCGCATCCTCTTTGGTATAATGGGTCTCTACAATCCGACGGACCTGCGGCTTGAGTTCTTCCCTCATAGCCTTGACTTCTGCCATCCGGTTGCGGACGATCCGCTTTTCGGCTTCGGTGACGTCCATACGAAGCTTGTACAGTTCCCGGCCAACTGCCAAGGCCTTCAGCCGGTAAACGCTGGCCAATTCCATCACCCGGATCGCCTCCGCCTCATACTGGTGACGCACCGCCTTCCGGCAGACCCGGCAGATGCGCTCATAACGATCCGCACTGCCGCCATGGAAAAGGTTTTCCTGCTGCACGCCAAAGAAAGCGGAAGAAAAGCGGCCGTCAAACCCCTCCCGCACGGCGTCCCGATTCCACAGCTTCTCAGCAGCGAATAAGACCGGGTACCAGACCGTATCAAAGAAGGGGTGGGGCGGGGCGATGGTGCCGCTGTAATTCGACCAAACCGTCATGCAGAAGCCGTCCAGCCCTTCTTCGCCGCAAAGGCGGCCCCACATATCCACATTGCCCATCCGCAGTTCGTACCAGGGCATATCCAGGTACTGGGGTTCCGGCCCTTCGCCGCACTTGGCGGCGGCCGCCCCCAGCACAGTAAAGCCGGCTGCTTGGAAACGCCGGATCAGCCGTTTGGCCAGGGCGTAATTGCTCTCGTAATACAGCCAGATCATGATGACGAGCCGCCGGTCAAGCTGCGCCAGCTCCTCGTCCGAAAACCCGCGGAGCATGTCGTCCCAGACAATCGGGATCTTCCCCGCGGCCAGCACGCGGGCCGCCATACGGTTGATATGCCCGATATACAGCCGGTGCTTGCCGTCTTCCCCGAACCGCGCCCGGCAGTCCGGGCAGCTGAGCAGGTTCCACGCCTCATCGCAGCCCAAATGGACATACCGGCTGGCCGGGTGGGCCGCCATCACGTCGTCCAGCAGGCTCTCCACCACGGTGTAGGCCTCTTCGTTGCTGGCGCAGATCTCGTCAATATCGTTGAAATGCTTGAAACCTGTCGGATTGAAACCGTACGGCTCCGGCAGGGAAGGGAACTCCCGCATCTCCCGCAGCGGATAGTACTGCGGGAGCTTAAGCATATACTCCAGATGCCCGATGGTCTGCTGGAGCGGGATTAGTTCGATGTACAGCTCCGCCGCCTTTTCCTGGATCTGTCGCAAATCCTCGGGCGAATAATGCGCGGGATCGCTGATATCCGCGTGCCGGGTAAAGGGAAAGCGGTTCTCATATTCCAGCAGGAAGGTGTTGAACCGGGCGGCCGAGAGCTCTTCCAGAATCTCCAGCAGCCGCTCTACCCGGGGGAACCCATACCGCATATCCATATGGAACGCCCGGAAGGAAGTGTCGGAGTAATCGATTACTGTCCCATGAAAAGGCCCATTCTCCACCAGCAAATCTTCATAAGCGCGCAAGCCGTAGATGACGCCGCGGGGATGCGCGGAGAGGATGTGCACATACTGTGCCTGCGCCTCTATGTAATAGCCGTCCTCCCGTCCCGTTCCACGCAGCACATCGGGCAGCGCAAAGGGCGTATCATCCCGCTCCTGCGTAGACAGCACCGCGTAAAACAAACCGTCCGCTTTTATGGAAAGGCTGCCGCTGCTGCGAGACGTCAGCCAGCGTTCAGCCCAGGGACCGGCATTGGTCGCGGCATATCGCCATGCGGGCATTTGAGCCGGAAAGATTTCCGTCTGCTTCGGCCGGGGGATCATCGCCATACAGGGAACACCTTCTTTCAACAATAGTTTTCAACATTACCAAGGATTCATTTTTATCATACCAGCCGGAGAAATCGGTTTCTTTTCAAATATTATGGAAATATACCACTATCCGTAATAAACCGCCGATGGCCGAAGGAAAGGACCCGCCGCGTCGGGACAGGCTGCCGCGCCACGCTTCGGAGGGCGGCCAAGCCGGACAGCGCTGGGTAGGGAGCAAGCCTATTTCGCCGATTAAAAAATGTTAAGCCCGGGTCTCAGGTCCCCGTTAAAACAAGATGCAAATTCCCAAGCCCTTCAGGGCAAAAGACGCTGCCGGGCCGGACGACATCAAAGGGAGGGGCGCCCTCCGATTGGACGGCGCCCCCTTGGGGCTTTTCCCTATAATCGTCGGCATCTGTCAGCGCTGCACCCGGCCGGAAGCGTCCCCCCCGGCGAGCTTCTCCACCTCCGCGACCGAAACGCGGTTGAAATCGCCTTCGATCGAATGCTTGAGGGCGGAGGCTGCTACCGCAAACTCGATAGACTCCTGGGCCGGTTTTCCGCGGCGCAGCGCATAGATGAGACCTGCGCCGAAGCTGTCCCCGCCGCCGACCCGGTCCACGATATGCAGGGAGTACTCTTTGGAGAAGCAACAGGTTTTCCCATCGTAGAGCATGCCCGCCCATTTGTTGTCGCTCGCCGACAGGGAAGTGCGCAGGGTGATCGCCACATGAGAAAACCCAAACATATCCGCCAGCTGCCCGGCCACCGACCGATAGCCTTCCTTGTTCAGTTTTCCGCCGGTGATGTCGGAGCCCTCCGCTTCGATGCCAAACACGTCTTTGGCGTCTTCCTCGTTGGCAATGCAGACATCCACATAGCGGCACAGCGCCGTCATCGCTTCCCGCGCCTGCGCCCGCGTCCACAGCTTCCCCCGGTAGTTGAGATCGCAGGAAATCGTGACCCCCCGCTTTTTCGCCGCAGCGCAGGCCTGCCGGCAGATCTCGACCAGGTTGGGTCCCAGCGCCGGGGTGATCCCGGTGAAATGAAACCAGTCCGCCCCCTCAAAAATCGTGTCCCAGTCAAAATCCTCCGGCACGGCTTCCTGGATAGCGGAGTGCGCGCGGTCGTAGATGCAGACGCTCCCCCGCTGGGACGCCCCTTTCTCCAAATAATAAATGCCGACACGGTCGCCGCCCCGCACAATGCAGGAGACATCCACGCCCAATGCCCGCAGAGCGTTGACCGCCCCCTGCCCGATGGCGTGGGCCGGGAGCTTAGTTACAAAGGCCGCATCCTCCCCAAAATTGGCGAGGGAGACCGCGACATTCGCTTCCCCTCCGCCAAAGGTGGCCTGCAGCTGATCGTTTTGAAAGAAGCGGTAATACCCGTTGGGCGCAAGCCGCAGCATAATCTCTCCAAAGGTGACAATTTTTCCCATGATCCTGCCTTCTTCCTTTCCAAAAATTTCCCGATGCCGCCGGCGCCGCTTACGCCCGGACCAGGCGGAGGGTGAAGCCGCCAAACCGCCCGGCAAGGGAAACGGCGGCCAGCCGTCCGTTTTTTTCCGTCTCCTGGGTGGACTCGTCGAAACGCAACCCCTGCCGTCCTAAGTGATAGACCGCCCGCTCAACGCTGTTGGCGGCGACTTCGATCACCCCGTCCGCCCCGGCATCCAAGCCGGCGCCGCGCAGGGCCTGCGGCAAGCAGTCCTCTCCCTCCCCACAGGTGCGGGGGAGGACTGCACGGCGTAAGGACAGGCCCAGCATGGCTGTTACCGCCTCCCGGCTTATCCGGGTGATTTCCTCCCACGCGCCGGCCGCGATCCATTCCTTCTTCACCATCCACGTGCCGCCGCACGCAAGAATCCGGTCGTCCCTGAGGTAATCCAACATATTCTTTGTATTGACCCCGCCGGTGGGCATAAACCGCAGCTTAGGGAATACCGGGGCGAGCGCGCGGATCCCCTGCAAACCGCCCGACTGTTCGGCGGGGAAGAACTTCACCACTTCCAGCCCGGCGTTGACCGCTTTGGTCATGTCGGAAGCGTTCACGCAGCCGGGGAGGACGGGGAGCCCATTCTCCAGGCAGTACGCCACCAGCTCTTCGTTATACCCCGGCGATACAATGAAGCGGGCGCCCGCGTCCACCGCCCGGCGGCACTGCTCAATATTCAGGACGGTACCGGCTCCCACCAGAACTTCCGGACAGTCCCGGGCGATCCGGCCAATGGCCTCCTCCCCCGCCGCGGTGCGGAAGGTTACCTCCGCCGCCGGGATGCCACCGGCCGCGAGCGCCCTGGCCAGCGGAACGGCCTGCGCCGCATCGTCCAAGGCAATGACCGGGACGATGCCGATAACATGGATCGTATTCAAAATCGCATTCATTCGGCTCTTCCCCTTCCTTATACGCCGGAATAGGCGGAAAAGCCCCCGTCTATCGGCAGGACCACGCCGGTAATAAAGGAGGCTGCCTTCTCGTCCAGCAGGAAAAGCAGCGCGCCCTCCAGCTCCTCCGGCTCGCCGAAACGCCCCATCGGGGTGGCGGCCAGGATCTTGCCGGTTCGGGCGGTGGGCGTACCGTCGGCATTCCACAGGAGCGCTGCATTCTGCGCCGTGGAGAAAAATCCGGGCGCGATGGCGTTTACCCGGATGCCCGCCTTCGAAAAGTGGACGGCCAGCCATTGGGTAAAATTCGAAACCGCCGCCTTCGCGCCGGAATAGGCGGGAATCTTGGTCAGCGGCGTAAACGCATTCATTGAGGATACGTTGAGGATGCTGCAGCCCTTCCGTCCCAGCATCTGCCTAGCAAAGGCCTGGGTGGGAATCAATGTTCCAAGGAAATTCAGGTTAAAGACAAAGCCCACCCCGTCGGCATCCAGATCAAAAAAGCTTTTGGTGTCGGCGTCCAGATCGCCCGGTTCGTAATATTCCTTATCCACCGTGGCACGCGGGTTGTTGCCCCCGGCGCCGTTGATAAGCAGATCGCACGGCCCCAGGTCTTTTTCCACCGCGGCCGCCGTCTCCAAGCAAACCGCTTTATCCAGCACGTCGCAGCAGTAAGCACGCGCCGTCCCGCCCTCGGCGATGATTTCGTCCGCCCATTTCCGAGCCGCTTCCAGGTTCCGGTCCAGCAGGGCTACCCTCGCCCCGGCGCGCGCCAGCGCTTTCGAAAAGCCGGAGCAGAGTACGCCGCCCGCGCCGGTAACCACGGCGACCTTCCCATGAAGGTCGGTGCTCAATACATTTTTTTCCATACCGATGCCTCCTTAAATTCCCATGTTTTCCTTTTTCCCGTTTTCCCGGGCGGCTTTTTCGCACGCTTCGAAAAGCCCGTTGATATAGGCGGCGCCCAGCGCCCGGTCATACAGGCCGTAGCCCGGTTTCCCTGTCTCGCCCCAGATCATCCGGCCGTGATCCGGCCGGACATAGCCGTCGAAGCCGTTGTCCACCAGCGCCTTGACGATCGCGTACATATCCAGGCTCCCACAGGCGGACAGATGGGCCCGTTCTTCAAAGGAGCCGTCCTCGAGAATCTTGACATTACGGATATGCATGAACGCGATACGGTCCATTGCAGCGTATTTGCGCACCAGCGCCGGGACATCGTTCGACCCGGCGCAGCCCAGGCTGCCGGTGCACAGGCACAGGGAATTCGCCGGGCTGTCGACCAGCTTGAGCAGCCGGTCGAGGTTTTTCTCACAGGTGACGATGCGGGGCAGCCCGAACAGGGGATAGGGCGGATCGTCAGGGTGGATGGCCATGCGCACCCCGCATTCCTCTGCGACCGGGATCACGGCCTCCAAAAAGCGGGCGAGGTTTTCCCACAGCCCCTCTTCCCCCAGGGCGGCGTATGCGGCGAAAAGCTCCTTGATTTCCTCCTTGGTGTAGCTGGCGTCCCAGCCGGGAAGATCAATATCGTCGGTAAGCGGATCCAAATCCTTGAGCTGATCCCAGTACATCACCAGGCTGGTGGAGCCGTCCGGCGCTTTTTTGTCCAGCTGGGTCCGCGTCCAGTCGAATACCGGCATGAAGTTATAGGTCACGCATTTGACGCCGTACTTCCCACAGCGCCGGATATTCTCGCAGTAAACTTCCAGCAGCTCATCCCGGTTGGGGCGGCCCAGCTTGATATCTTCCGGCACGGGGATAGACTCCACCACATCGAAAACCAGGCCGTTCTCCCGGCACTGCGCCTGGATCCGCGCCAGGCTTTCCTCCGGCCATACCTGTCCCGGTTTCACGGCGTAGACGGCCGAAACCACCGAGCGCATGCCGGGGATCTGCCGAATATAGGCAAGCGGCACGGGATCGGCATCCCCGTACCAACGAAAAGACAGCTTCATATTTTTCCTTCTTTCTTGACGTTTGGTTTCCGGAGAAAAGGAGCCCTTTCCCATCCTCCGGATTTTCCCCCTAATTGTTTCTTACCGCTTTTTGCAGCCCGATTCTTCCTATTCCTTCTCATTTTCCTTTCCTTTTTGATGATTCTTGCACGCCGCCCGGATCCCGGGCGGAAAAAGGAAAAGAAACAATTTGCAAAAAAGCCATGACGTTTCTTTACAAATGTGCTATAATATTGCCCGGACTTTTTACGCGGGGGTCACGGTATGCTGAAAACGGTTCTGTTCGATCTGGACGGCACCCTGCTGCCAATGGATCAGGATGTCTTTACCAGAGCGTATTTCCACAGCCTGGCGGCCAAGCTCGCGCCGCATGGGTATGAGCCGAAAGCGCTGATTGACGGCATTTGGGCTGGCATGACCGCCATGGTGGAAAACGACGGCGGCCGCACCAACGAGGAAGCGTTCTGGAAGCGCTTTTCCGAAAAATGCGGGGACAGGGTCCTGCAGGACGGACCCGTCTTTGACGAATACTACCGGGTGGAATTCCAGCAGGTCGCGCCGGCCTGCGGCTTTAATCCGCAGGCAAGGGAAATCGTGGACGAATTGAAAAGGGCGGGATATCGCGTCGCGCTCGCCACCAACCCCATCTTCCCCACGGCTGCCACCCAAAGCCGGATCCGCTGGGCGGGGCTGGAGCCGGAGGATTTCGCGCTGTACACCACCTACGAAAATTCCCATTACTGCAAGCCGAACCCCGCCTATTACCGCGAGGTTCTTTCCAGGCTCGGGGCCGGCGCGGAGGAGTGCCTGATGGTGGGCAACGACGTGCAGGAGGATATGGCCGCCCAGTCGGTGGGAATGAATGTTTTTTTGCTGACCGATTGTTTGATAAACAAAGGATCCAGGGACATTACGGTATTCGAGCGCGGCGGTTTCGACGAGCTGCGCCGGTATATAAAAGGCGGCCGCGCCCGATAAGGCGCCGCCCAACAAGGATAAGGAAGTGAACAGCGATATGCCTCCCAGAATAGCGGTGGTAACCGACAGCAACAGCGGCATCACGCAGGATTTGGCGAAAGAGCTGGGGGTTTTTGTCCTCCCTATGCCGTTTGTCATCAATGAAGAAACCTATTATGAGGATATCAGCCTTTCACAGGCTGAGTTTTATGAGAAGCTGCAAAACGACGCCGAAATTTCCACCTCCCAGCCGATGGTCGGGGACGTCCTGGATCTTTGGGACCGGGTGTTGGAGGAATACGACGCCCTGGTGCATATCCCGATGTCCAGCGGCCTCTCCGGCTCCTGCGCGACGGCGGCCGCCCTTGCCGAGGATTACGACGGCCGGGTGGTCGTGGTGAACAACCAGCGGATTTCCGTCACCCAGCGCCAATCGGTCATGGATGCGCTGGCCCTTGCCGAAGCGGGGAAATCCGCCGCGGAGATCCGGGACATCCTGGAGGAAGTCAAGTTCGAGTCCAGCATTTACATCATGCTGGATACGCTGAAATATCTCAAAAAGGGCGGACGCGTCACCCCTGCGGCGGCTGCGGTCGCCACCGTCCTGCGGATTAAGCCGGTGCTGCAGATCCAGGGCGAAAAGCTGGACGCCTTTGCCAAAGCACGGAACGAAAAGCTGGCCTGGGCGATCATGCTGGACGCCATGCGCAAGGACATCGACACCCGCTTCGGCGGCATCGATCAGGTGCGGGTTTATGTGGCGCACACCAATAACGAGGCGGCGGCCAATTCCTTTGCGGAGATGGTGGCAAAGGAATTGGGGACGGAAATCGTCTACTGCGATCCGCTGTCGCTGAGCGTCTCCTGCCATATCGGGCCCGGGGCGCTCGCCATTGCCTGTTCGAAGAAAATCGACCGCTATCTTTGACCGAAGGCCCCTTTGCGGCGGGGCCGGAGGGGCGCGTCCAGGCTTTCTGCCGGACGCGCCGCAAAGGGCAGGCCGAAAGACTTTTGGGATTATTTTCTGTTTAATTTTTGATTAAGCTTCTTCCGTTGTTCGGGTTTTCGGGGTATAATGATGCCAAAATATTGGTTTGGGGACGGGAGTTTACCTATGAAAGTGGCAATATTGAGCTGTAACACCGGCGAGGGGCACAATTCCTGCTCAGCGGCGGTGAAGGAAGTCTTTCTCAACCACGGCGATTCCTGCGATACGGTGGACGCCCTGGGCTTTATTTCCGAAAGGGCGTCCCGCTTCATCTGCGGCTGGCACACCCGAATTTACCGGTATATGCCGGGGCTGTTCCGCTGGGGATACCGGTACAGCGAGCAGCATTCGAAGGTTTTCAAGAAGTCGTCGGGGGTTTACAAATTCCTGACCGCGGGGGCGGACCGCCTGTACCGTTATCTCTGCGACGGGGAATATGAACTGGTCATCTGCACCCACGTCTTTTCTGCGCTGATCATGACGAAAATCCTGCAGAAATATTCGCCCTCCATCAAAACCGCGTTTGTCGCCACCGACTATACCTGCAGCCCGAGCGCCGGGGAAAGCCGGCTGGACTGGTACTTCATCCCGGACGGCGACCTGGAAGGCGAATTTGTCCAGAACGGGATCCCGGCCCAGCGGATAATCCCCAGCGGGATCCCGGTGCGGGAAAAATTTTACTCGCACATCGATAAGGAGGAGGCCAAGGCGCAGCTGGGTATCTCCGCCGGGCACAAGCACATCCTGCTGATGTGCGGGAGCATGGGCTGCGGCCCCATACAAAAAATGGTGGAAAAGCTGAGCACCGTGCCCCAGATCGAAGCATCGGTGGTGTGCGGCACCAACACCCGGCTGCAGGAGCAGCTGCAAAAGGAATTCGCTTCGAACGGGCGGATCCACATATACGGGTATGTGGATTCCATCCCGCTGCTTATGGACAGCGCGGATCTCTATCTGACCAAGCCGGGCGGCATCAGCGTCACCGAAGCGATGGTCAAGGGGCTGCCCATGGCGTTCATTAACGCCGTGGCCGGGTGCGAATCGTATAATATGCGCTTCTTCCTCGACCGGGGCGCGGCGGTGGAGGCCGACACGCCCGACGCCCTGGTGGATCACTGCACCCGCATTTTATTGGACGACGACGAGAGGGCGAAGATGGCCGACAGCTTAAAGCGGATACAGCCTGCCAACGCGGCCCAGACGATCTACCGGAAGCTGACGCAGGCGGAATAAGCACGCTTCCTTTCTTGTGCGCAGCCGGCGGACCTCGGCCGTTCCTTTTCGGGGCGGGAAGGCCTGTCCCGGCGGCAGAAATCCGGGGGCCCGGGGAAGCAGACGGATAAAAACAAAAAAGAAGGGGACGGCTTTTGTCCGTCCCCTTCTTTTTTGTTTTTATCCATGACGGGAAGGGCAGGCTCACCCGGCGGGAGCGGCATCGGATGCCCTTCCCGCCCCGCCTGTCCGCCGCACGGCAGAGGGCCCCTCCGCCTCCCGTCCGGCTGTTTCCCGCTCGCCTCAGCGCTCTATCCCGATGTATATCGTGTGCCCGTCCTGCAGGGCAAGGGGGAAGGAGGCAGAATCCGCCAGGGTCTCCCCGGTAACCAGGTCATAGGCCCGCCGCACCGGGGACGGCAGGGTAATGCGGCGCACGCCGTCCCCGAAGGCGTGGATGACCGCCAGGCTCGCGTTGGCGAAAACCGTGTCCTCCCGGTCGGAATAGAGCAGGACGCCCGCCTGTTCGCACAGGGTGCGCAGCACGGCGGAGGTCACCGCCATGGTATTCATGTACACGGTGGTGTAATCCGGGAACCGGCGGCAGGCGAACGCGGCGGCTTCCCGGCCGTCGTACAGGGTCTGGAAGGCCAGCGGGACGGCCCGGGGATCGTCCGCCCACATCTCGGTGACAAAAGCCCCGGGCGCCGCATAACAATGCTTCTCCCCGGCCAGCGAGGGACGGAGGGCTACCGAGTACTCCCCGTACCGGTACCCCGACATCCACCCTGTTTCCGCTTCCTGCCCCGTCACCCGATACAGCGCGTCACCCAGTGGATCGGACGACGGGCGGAAAAAATACGCCGTCTGCGCAACCCGGGTCCCCTCCTCGACATGGATCCCGGTCAGCCGTTCCACCCGGCGGATATCCCGCTCCTCGTCCAGGAACAGGCCGGGCGCATAGCCGAATACCAGGGTGCGCCCGCCCCCTTTCAGGGCTTCAATCCACCCGTATTCTTCCTGCGTGAGGGCATAGGCGTTCACGAAAAAGAGGGTTTTGTACCGGGAGCAGTCCAGCCGGGGCAGATCCTGCAGAAGGACCGCGTCGAACGGCGCGCACAGCTTCACCGCGGAGGAGGACATCACCGTCAGCTGGGTGCGCAGGAAGGTATTCCCGCTGTTGTCGTCCACCGGGCTTATCCGCACATGCATATCGCTCTTCTCGTCGAACACCATCAGGATTTCGGCCGCGGAGGTGCGGTCCATGCGCAGGTGCTTCCGGTAGGCCCCCTGCGCCTGCGCCGCCTTCTGCAGGATGACGGGATGATCGTAGTACCCGCCGTGCAGGTCGAAAAAGGTGGACAGGAAGCCGTTGGCCATGGCAAAGCCGGTGATCCGCTTGATCACCTCGCCCGAGATCTCCGGCGTATCCGCCACGCCGAGCTGCTGGCGGTAGGTTTCCCGAAGGGGCGTTTCGGGGTGGATCTCGTCAAACCGGCAGGTCGCCGTATCGTTGTCGTTGATATCGATCTTCCCATGCAGGCGGATCGAGGTGAAGGGGTTGCGGACATTGTCCCCGCCCCGGGACGGGTGCCGCCGCACATACCCGGTTTCCACCAGGATATAATCGATCTCCTCGATTTCCAGAAACCGCCCCAGCCGGTGGTGCCCCGAAACGATTTCGCCGAATTCCAGCTGATAGGCATACAGCGCGCCTATCAGCTTATCCGGCGCGGCCCGCTTTGCATAGCGGGCGAAGCTCTCGATTGTCTCCGGGATGATCTCATTGTAAAACAGGTAAAAATCCACCACGTCCTGTTCCTCCGGCAGCCGGTAAAAGGTGGAGGTCAGTTCGGTGATGCGGCGGTGATAGGCGGGGATTTCCACCTGGTCAAAGGCGAAGCCCTCCCCCTTCCCCCAGGCCGCCTGCAGGCGGGACGGATCCCCCCCGTATTTCCGCTGCACAAAGGCGCGGAAGGCATTTTGCATCGGCGGGCTGTAATCGTCCAGGGAGGCGGTATGCCAGCCGTGGTGGTACCATTCCTCCGAGGACATGCCGGAAATGCAGTAGGCAATTACATGGTCCCCGTACCGTTCCTCGGTATGGGAAATGGCCGCCGCCAGCGCTTCGCCGGCGGCTTCCCGCCACGGGGCGGAGGCAATGGAGACGTAATCCAGCGACGGGTCGGCGATGACGGTGGGATCGTACCGGTGGGACCGGCTCCCGTCCGCCCGCATGGTCACCACCCGCTCGTCCGGATGCTCCGCCAGCCAGACAGGATCCACCCCCACAAAAAGGCGGACGATGATTTTCGCCTCCGGGCAGCAGCGCAGCGTCATGGCAATCCGGTCGTCAATCTGGGAAAAATCGTATTGGTTTTCCCCCTCCTGATACCGCCAGACCGGTTCGGTCCAGCGCTGGGGCCATTCCGCCAGGCTGACCATGAAACCGAAGGTGCTCGTCCCGTTGTCCGCCATGGTCTGGATCAGATGCTCCGCCAGCTCGCTGCCGGGGGCGTACTGGTAGGTATTGTACTGGATATCGTCGTACAGCTCCGGCTCTTTCCCGTCCCGCTCGATATAAGCGCCCATGGCCCCGCCGATTTCCGCCACCCGCAGCTTAATAGCCTTCTCGTTCCCGTTCATCGGTATCCCCCTTTTCTTCCTCTGCGGCCCCGTCCCTCTCCTGATACAGGAGAAGGGCGAGGAATTCCCGCGCACTTACGCCGTGGATATATTCCTCCGGATGGAGGGCGTCCAGCCGGGCCGCCAATTCCTCCGCCGCAAACGGCGTCCCCTCCAGGGCCCGCTCCAGTTCCGCGGCGGGGCGGAGCCCGAAAAAATCCCCCCGGATGCGCAGCCGGGCGATCCGCCCGTTTTTCAGGGTGAGGCCGGCCTCCACAAGCCCGGAGGGGAACGCCTGCTCCACCGTAAAGCCGCAGGCCGGCGACCGCCCGTAATTCCACTCCCAGGTGCGGTATTTTTCCCGTTGGAGCTGACGGGCCTCCTGCTCTTCCTCCGCGGACGGCGTATATTCCTGGACGCCGTCCATGGCGGCGAAATAGGCGTACAGGCCGGCCAGGAAGTCCTGCGCCGGCAGAGGAGATTCCAGAAAGTCGGCAATATTCGCTATCCGGGCGGAGACCGAACGGATCCCCTTATTCTCCCATTTTATCCGCCGGACCCGGAGCGCCTGGGCGATATCGGCCGTATCCGCCTGATACAGCAGCGTGCCGTGATGGAGGATCCGGCCCTGGCGGACGGCCTGCGCGTTGCCGGAAATCTTCCGCCCGTCCACCGCGATGTCGTTGCGCCCCTGCAGCTCCGCCCGCACCCCCAGCCGGCACAGATAATCCCGGACCGGGCGGGTGAACGCTTCCCACCGGCCGAGCGCCGGCTGCTCCGGGCAGCGCTGGAGAAAGGAAAAATTGATATTCCCCAGATCGTGGTATACCGCCCCGCCCCCTGTCAGCCGGCGCACCACCGGGATCCCCCTTTCAGCCAGGAAGGGGGCGTTCACCTCGGCCGCCGTGTTCTGGTTCACCCCGACGATTACCGAAGGGGCGTTCCGCCACAGGAAAACCATCTCCTCCGTTTTCCGGGTAAAAAAGACCTCTTCCATCGCCAGGTTGTAGGTGGGATCGGTCGAGGGGCTTTCCCATAAAAGCATGCTGTTCCCTCCTGTTTCCCTCCGGCTTTATTCTGCCTTTTTGCCTTTCTTTTTATCTTAATGCGCCCATTTATGCGCCCATTTATGCGCCCATTTATGCGCCCATTTATGCCCCTGTTTCCGGCCGCTGTTCCACGGCGGAGAAATTCTCGATAATTCCCCGCAGATCGCTTAAAAACTGCGCGGCCGGCGCGCCGTCCACTACCCGGTGGTCGTAGGTCAGCGTCAATTCGCACACATCCCGGACGACGATGTCCCCGTCCCGCACCACCGGCTGCCTGCTCGTCGCGCCCACCGCCAGAATCGCCGCTTCCGGCGGGTTGATAATCGCGGTGAAGCCGTCGATGCCGTACATCCCCAGGTTGGTCACCGTGAAGGTCCCGCCGGTGATATCCGCGGGGGTGAACCGCTTTTCCCGCACCCGCCGCACCAGTTCCCGCAGCTCGTTATGGATCGCCGGGATGGATTTTCCTCCGCAGTCCCTCACGACGGGAACCACCAGCCCGTTTTCCACCGCTACCGCTACCCCGATATGGATTTCCTCGTAGGCGACGATCTCTTTTTCCTGCAGGGAGACGTTCAGCGAGGGGTTGCGCCGCAGGGCGTCGGCCGTGCAGGAAACCAGGATGTCGGTCACCGACACCTTATCCTCCGGGTGGGCGGCGTTATACGCGGCGCGGGCCTTTATCAGGGCGGACATATCCACCCGGACATGGTGGGACGCCTGGGCCGCGGTGTCCAGGCTGAGGCGCATACGCTGGGCGATGGTCTTTCGCATCCCTGCCAGGGGCCGTCTCTTTTCCATCCTCTGTCCCTCCTTATCCAAACAGGCATTCCCGGAACACCTCGCACACGGTCGGGTGGGGGAACACGATTTTTCTCGCCTCTTCCGCCGTAACATCCTTATCAATCAGGGCGGTGACGGCGGTGATGCATTCCGACGCATACGGGCCGACCATCTGCCCGCCCAGCAGGGTATGCGTTTGCGGATCCGTCAGCAATTTGCAGAATCCGTCCCCCATCCCGTTTTCCGCCACATACCGCCCGCTGTAAGCAAGGGGGAGGCGGCGGACCTTTACGGCCCGCCCCTGCTCGGCTGCCTGCCGCTCGGTCAGACCGACGGCCGCCGCCTCAGGGCTGGTGTAAATCACCGAAGGGATCGCCCGGTAGCTCATGGCGTCCTCCTTCCCCAGCATGTGGGAAACGCACACCTCCCCCTCCCGGTAGGCGGCGTGGGCCAGCATATACCGGCCGAGGACGTCGCCGGCCGCGTACAGGCCGGGGATGTTGGTCCGCCCGTATTCGTCGGCCGGGATCCGCCCGTCCTGCGTCAGGACGCCGACGGTCTCCAGCCCCGCCCCTTCCAGCGCCGGGCGCCGGCCGGTACAGACCAGGACGCAGTCCGCCTCCAGCGCCTGCGGCCCTTCCTTGCAGGCGGCGAGGACCCGGCCGTTTTCCAGCGATTCCACCCGGGCGCCGGTATGGAAAACGACGCCGGCCTTCTCGTAATTTTTCCGCAGGACGGCGGCCATGTCGCCGTCGATGCCGCCCCCTATCTCCTCGAGCATCTCCACCACCGTCACCTGCGAACCGGCGCTGCGGAAGTAAGACGCCATCTCCAGCCCGATCACCCCGCCGCCGATCACCACCAGGCGGGCGGGCGCCTCCGTGCGCTCGAGCAGTTCCCGGCTGGTGACGGCAAATCCGCTCTGCAGCGCCTCCCGTATCCCCGGGATCGGCGGGATCGCCGCCTGCGAACCGGTGCAGAGCAGTACAAACCGGGCGGTGAACTCCTGCCCGCCCGCGGAAACGGCGAAGGTGCCGTCCGGGTTCCTGCCCTGCAGGGCCGCCCGCGCGCTGACGACCGCCACCCCCGCCGCCTTCATCTGCGCGGCCACGCCGCGGATCAGGGAGGCAACCACCCTGTCCTTGTGCGCGGCCGCCATGGCATGCTGGAACGCCCCCCCCCGTCGAAAGCGACGCCGAAATCCGCCGCCTTTTTCCCCTGGTCAAAAATCTTGGCCGCGTGGAGCAGGGATTTGGTGGGGATGCAGCCTTCGTTCAGGCAGACGCCGCCCAAACGCCGCTCCTCCGCCAGGACAACCGACATCCCCTGCTCCGCCGCCCGTTTCGCCGCGTTATAGCCCGCCGGCCCTCCGCCGATTACAAAGAGATCCGTTTTCATTTTCTTCCTTCCACAAAATCCAAGCCCGCGCCCTATCCGGCCGGCGCCGCGAATATGCCCGGCCGTTACAGGCCCGTGAGGACAAGGCTCCCCCGGGCGTCTTTGTCCGAGGAACGCCGGACGACCAAGTCGGTTTTCAGCCGCACCACCGGCAGCGTCCGGGCGCGGCCTTCCACCAGGTGGATCATCATTTCGGCCGCGCGGTATCCCATGAGATATTTCGGGACATTCACGGTGCTGGGCGCCGGCTCAAACAGCTGGTATACGTCGATATTGTCAAAGCCGACGACCGAAACCTCCTGCGGGACGGCCCGCCCGTACTGCTTCAGGGCCAGGATCGCCCCCACCGCCATCCGATCGTTTGCGGCGAAAACCGCGTCGAATTCCCGGCCCTGCTCGATTGCCCGGCGGATCGCCTGATAGCCGGCAGGCATCGACATGCCGCCCTCCTCCGCGAGGACGACGGCGGGCAGGCCGTGCGGCTCGAGGGCCTCCCGATAGCCGCGGGCCCTTTCGCTGAGCATCTTCCAGTCCCTGTCGCCGGTGAGGAACAAGATGCGCCGCCTGCCATTGGCAAACAGGTGACCGGCTGCGGCCGCGGCCCCCTGATAATTTTCAGCCTCCACCGCGTTGCAGCCGAACCCCAGGTCCCGCTCCAGCGAAACGATCGGGACCCGCTTGCCCCCGCTGCCCGTTTCCTCCAGATACTTCCGGTAAGCGGGCAGGTCGCTCTCCTGCGCGCAGCTGTCCAAGAGGATCCCGTCGATCCACAGGCCGTGTAGATCCTGAATCGCCTTTTTTCCTGTTCCAGGCTGTAATTCGTATTGATAAACAGCAGGCGGTACCGGCTTTCCCTCACCCGCGCCTCCAGCCCCATGAGCAGTTCGGAGAAAAAAACATCGTTCACGCTCTGCAGCACGACGCCCAGGAGGTGGCTGGCGCCGCTGCGGAGGTTTTTGGCCATTGGGTTGACGGAATAATTCAGCTTTTCCATGCTTTCCAGGACCCGTTCCCGAAGGGGATCGCTGACAGGGCGGGTGTGGTTTATCACATTGGAGACCGTGGCGATGGAAACCCCGGCCTCCCTGGCGACGTCTTTCATCGTAGCGATGGCCGGCGCCCCCTTTCTTCCGGAACCGCCCGCTCCGCCTGTTCGCGCAGAGCACGCGGGCTCTTCGCCGACGGCGGAGGCCTCCCGGCCGCCGCGCCCGCTGGGGACGGCGGCCGGGGATGCAGCGTCCCTTTCATCCCTCTTGCTCAGCCCATTCCACCCGGTACATGGCAAAGGTGTCGAACGCCTCCGCCGTAAAGAGGACGCGGTCGCCCTCCACGCGGAAATCCACCGGCCGGTCGTCCGGGCAGTGGAGGACGCGGGCAACGTCCCTGCCGCGGCGCTTCACCCAAATCTCGGACGGCGGGATCGGCAGGTTGGGAAGCTCCTGCTGGAAGGTCAGCAGGTTGACGCGCAGGAAATCCTCCCCCTCAAACAGGGTGATTTCGGCCTGCCGCGGGAGCGTCCCTCCGGCGGAAAGGCCGTCCCCCAGCATCTCCCGGACCAGCGAGGCGAAAACATCCCCCTGATAGGGCTGGCTTT
Organism: Candidatus Avimonas merdigallinarum; assembly: GCA_904377855.1. GTDB lineage: Bacteria > Bacillota > Clostridia > Oscillospirales > Acutalibacteraceae > Avimonas > Avimonas merdigallinarum. The sequence goes on along the minus strand of CAJFGS010000006.1, from coordinate 44,972 downwards.
CCAGCCGCCCCGCGCAGTAATAGGCCCGGCCTTTTCCATAGGCGTTCACCGTCAGGGAAGGCCAGTCGGTGATGCTACCCGGCGGATCCGAGTGGATAGAAGCGAAGGGCCAGGCGGCGTACGGCGTGGCATAGGCTTTCCCCATCCGCCAGCGGACCTGCGCGCCGTCGGCTTTGACCAGGATCTGCCCGTCGTCCAGATGCAGCGGGTACCGGTCGGTGACATAGTCCGGGAGCAGGGCGTCCCCCTCCGCCGCCGGAGCGATAAAGGTTATCTTATCCGTCTCTTCCCCCGCGTAGTGGAGCCCGAACACGTCGGCGAGCAGAAAATCCGGCTGCGGATTCCCCTGGGCGTCGGTCAGGGCGGTGTAGCCGCTGGCGTAGAGCACCCCGCCCCCCGCGACATAGGCGCGGAAGGCCTCCGCTTCCTCCCGGCTCATCATCAGCACCGAGGGGAGCAGAATCGCCGGATAGTCGGAAAGCCGATCCAGGTTGCGGCGGGTAATCACCCCGAAGGGGATATGGTTTTTTATCAGCGCCCCCGAGGCCCCCAGCGGGGCGTCCCCGTGCGCGGAATGCTGCCCGTTGGCCAGCGCCGACACCGGTTTGCCGTTATCCGCAAAATCGCATTTGGATTCCGTGCTGAGATAAATCCCCACATCCTGCACCATCCGGCCGCCCAATTCCTTCTCGTACCGGCGGGAACGGGCGAAAATATCCCGGAAAGTGTGATACACATGGGGATTCAGCGTCCCCAGCGGGTCAATGGCGTCGATGAATACAAAGGCGCCCCCGTTGGCCAGCGCCATATAGGTTTTCGCTTCCAGCATGGCGGGGGTCTTCAGGGTGGTGTGGTCCCGCAGGGTTTCATTGCAGCAGGTTTCATAGCCGAAGGGCAGGTTGGGGCTCAGGTTGTAAAACATTTTGCAGGCCATGGAGCCCTGGAGGTAGCCCCCGTAAAAATCCCCCTGCAGGAAATCCACCGTGCCCGCAAGGTCGGCCGAAACGCCGTAGCCGCTGTTCTGGTTGAAGGTGGAGGCCTGGTGCTCCACCGTGACGTCCCGGCGGACGGAGCGCACCACGTCGGTCATATATCCCGCAAACTCGGTCAGCCAGCGTTCCCTCGCCCGCTGGAACCGCACCCACTCGGGGGAACGCCAGTTCACCGTTTCGGGAAGCTCCGCCCCGTATTCCTTCCGGTACCGCTCCCGGCAGTTTTGGCAGTAGCAGTAGCCGGGCCAAAAGGTCATGTCGAAGCGGATCCCGTCAAAGTCGTACCCCCGGCACAGCTCGGTCACGATGTTTTTCAGGTAGCGGCGGTACCCCTCCGCGTTGGGGCAGCAGACACCGAAACGCCCGTTTTCCCCCCAATGCTTATCCGTCCATGTCTTCATGCGCCAGTCGGGATGGTTGTTATACGCGAAATTGTCAAAAATCAGGCTGAAATAGGCAATGACCGCGATCCCTTCCCGTTTGAGCAGGGAACTGACCTCGCCGAACAGATCCCGCCCCTTCAGGTTCGGGTGCATGTAGCCGCAGCGGGTGGGGAAATAGGTCATCCCCACGTGGGGGTGGGTGTAGACCACCGCCGCCTCCACATTGGCTTCTTTCAGGCATTTTACGTACGCCTGCGGGTCAAATTCCGTCAGGAAGCGTTCGTCGCAGTCGGATATATGCATATCCACCACATTGCGGTGGTACGCGCTTCGGAACCAAGCGGGGTTTCCCATAGCCGTCTTCCTCCCTTTGCAAATGCGGCGCTTATCCGCGGCGATAGCACAGGGCGATTTTTTCCGCCGCCAATGCTTCCACGCGTTCCCGGGCCGCCGCCAGGTATTTTTTGGGGTCGAACGCCTTTTCGTCGGCGCGCAGCGCTTCCCGCGCCCCGTCGGAAAAGGCGATGCGCAGTTCGGTGGCGAAATTGACCTTCTGCATTCCCCGGCGGATACACTCCCGGACCACTTCGTCCTTCAGCCCCGACGCGCCGTGGAGTACCAGCGGCACCGGCAGAAGGGTGGACAGGGCCGAGATCAGCTCCATCTGGATGCAGGGGGGTGCCCTGGTAGATGCCGTGGGCGGTCCCCACCCCTACGGCCAGGGAATCCACCCCGGTCTGTTCCACGAACGCCGCCGCCTCGTCCGGATCGGTCCGGAAAGCGCCGGCGTCCGCCAGGTCGTCTTCCTTCCCCCCGACCCGGCCCAGTTCCGCTTCCAGAGGGATGCCGCCGCACAGGGCCCGCGCCCTCCGGGTGAGGGCGATATTCTGCGGCAGCGGCAGCCGGGAGCCGTCGATCATCACCGAGGAATAGCCGGCGGCCGCCGCCTTTTTCAGCAGAAGGAGGCTGTTCCCGTGATCCAGGTGCAGGGCCAGATCCGCCCCGGTCTGGGCGGCCACCCCTTCCGCGATCCCTTTGGCGGCTTCCAGGCCGATATACCGGACGGTGGAGGGGGTGGTCTGCAGGATCACCGGGCAGCGGGCCGCGGCGGCGGCCCGGGATATCGCCTGCGCCATTTCCAGGTTTTCAAAATTGAAGGCGGGGACGGCATAGCCGTGCCATTTGGCGTCCGCCAGCAGTTCCCGCGAAGATAGAAGCCCCATTGTTGCAACCCTTCCTTTCCCGCGCTGTGCGGCAGTATCCGGCGCCGGGGGACGCGGAGCCCTCCGCGGCGCCGCCGGACGCAGAAGCGCGCGGCGTCCAAAAGCCCTTTTTCAAAGCCGGCTGCGTTACCTTTCCGACAGCGCCTGTTCGACCTGCCGGAGGGTTGCCGCCCCCTCCATCGGGCCCTTTTTCAGCACGCTCAGCCCGCCTGCCGCCGTCGCGATCCGCAGCGCCTCCCCATAGGGGCGCCCCTGCGAAACCGCCGCGATAAAGGCGCCGTCGAAGCAGTCGCCCGCGCCGGTCGGATCCACGGCTTTCCCGAAGGAGCGGGACGGGCAGACCAGCTCCTCCCCCCTGGTCAGCAGGCGCACCGGGCCCGCGCCGTTTTTGAGGACCACGATGTCCGCCCCGCCGTCCAGGAAAAAGGCCGCCGCCTCGTCCGGGGTGTCCCGGCCGCTCAGCCAGCAGAGTTCCTCCTTCCCGGACAGAAGGATGGAGGCGGCCGCCAGCACCTGCTCGGTCGCCTGCCGCGCCGTTTCGGTCATGGGAAGCTCCCGGCGGATGTTGGGGTCGAAGGACACCACCGCCCCGTTCCCGGCCGCTATCCGCACCGCCCGTGCGATTGCCCGCGCGTTGGCGTCGCTTCCGGTAATCGAGCAGCCCATAACGTGGAAATACCGGCAGCGGCGCAGCCGTTCCTCGTCGCGCTCACTCAGCCGGATGTTTCCCGCCGCCGCCTCGGCAAAGTGGAAGAGGAACTCCCTCTCCCCGTCCGAACGGTAGGTGACGAACGCCGTCCCCGTGGTCTTTTGCGGATCCACCTGCACCCCGCTCACATCCACGCCGTCCGATTTCAGCCGCGACAGGCAGAGCGCGCCGAAGGCGTCCTTCCCCACGCAGGAGATAATCCCCACGTCCCCGCCGATCTTTGCGGCGGAATCGGCGAAAATCGCCGGCGCACCCGAAGGGAACGGCCCCGCCAGTTCCCCCGGGGCGTTCAGGGGCTGATCGTCCGCCACGGTCATAATCTCCGCCAGGATCTCCCCGGCAGTCAGTATCTGCGCCGCTTTTCCCGTATCCATCGCTCCCCCGCCTCCCTGTTCATCATGGGTCATCGCCCGGGCCTCCCGCTTCCCCGCGGGAGGAGGGCGGCGCCGGCCGGCGGCGCATCCAGGCTTTCCGTCCCTGCGCAGCCCGCGCCGGCCGGAATCGGCCGCCGTCCCGTATCAGAAGTGCGGCACCGCCGCATCCACCGCGGCCTTTTCCATATCCTGCAAAATGCGGTCGGGCACCAGCATCAGAAAACCGGCCCGCTCCCCCGCGGGGACGGGCAGCTTATGCCACACCCCGCGGCGTATGAGCACCGCATCTCCCGGCTCCAGCCGGAAATACCGCAGGGCCTGTGCTTTGTCCGCAGCGCCGGCCAGTTCCTCCGGATCGGCCACGGCCAGCACGCTTTCCCCCTCTACGGCGACAAAAACCTCCGCGCAGGCGGGGTGCCGCTCCATTTCCCGCACCCGCGGTTCATGGGAACGGATTTCCAGGTATCCCGTGGTTAGCGTTTCCCCCTGGAAGAAGCTGGCGGCGGTCCCGTGCCAGTAATCGTGGAAGGGGTCCCCGTCGTCCGGCGTCCGGACGGGGCGGCGCAGATAAACCCCAAAGGGGGCGAAGCCGGCTTCGCTCAGCCGCTCGGCCGTTTTTTCCCGCCCGCTCATGTGATATCCGCAATCGGCGTCAGGACCGGCACCTCTTCGCCCGCCTGGTGGTAAATCGCGGTGAGCACCCCGCTGCGGTCGGCCTACACCTCCAGCTCCGCCTTGTTGGTCTCCACCCGGAGCAGAATTTCCCCTTTTTCCACCGGATCCCCTTCGGCCTTCAGCCACTCCACGATGGTGGCCTCCTCCGACAGGTGATCCATCTTGGGCATTACGAAATCCATACGCTCTCCCCCTTTTATTTCATCAGTTCGCGGGCCGCCTCGACAATCCAGCCGGGGCTCGGGACAACCTCCCGCTCGATTTTCCCGTATGGGATGCCGGTGCGCATCCCGCACACCTTTTTCACCGGCTTTTTCAGTTCGCTAAAAGCCCCTTCCGCCACCACCGAAGCGATGTCGGCGGCGACGCTCCCTTCGGCGGGCGCCTCGCCCACCACCATGCAGCGGCCGGTTTTCCGGGCCGAATTCACCAGGGTCTCCCTGTCCAGCGGCCAGAGGGTGCGGGGATCCACCACCTCGCAGGAGATCCCTTCCTTCTCCAGCTCCTCCGCGGCCTTCAGCGCGTTGACCACCATCCAGGAGGTGGCGATGATCGTGAGATCCTTCCCCTCCCGCTTGACGTCGGCCACGCCGAAGGGGACGGTATATTCGCCCACCGGCACCTCCCCTTTGGTGAAGTACAGCATCTTATGTTCAATGAGCACCACCGGGTTGTCGCTGCGCACGGCCGTTGTCAGCAGCCCCTTCATATCCGCCGGGGTGGAGGGGGCGACCACCACCAGGCCGGGCACCGCCGTAAACCAGTTCTCGTAGCAGGCCGAATGCTGGGAGGAATTGCGCATCCCCACCCCCTGCTCGGTGCGGAACACAACCGGCATGCGCACCTTGCCGCCGCTTATCTGGTGGTACTTCGCCGCGTGGTTGATGATCTGATCCATCGAAATGCTGATAAAGTCGATGTACATGATTTCCGCAATGGGGCGCATCCCCATCATCGCCGAGCCGACCGCGCAGCCGGCCAGGGCCGCTTCGGAAATCGGGCAGTCCTTCACCTGCTCCGGCCCAAATTCCTGCAAAAGCCCCTTGGAGGCGCCGAACAGGTTCCCCCACCGGCCGACGTCCTCCCCAATCAGGTATACGTTTTTATCGCGGCGCATTTCCTCCGCAGTGGTCAGCCGCAGCGCGTCGCAGTAGGTCATCCGTTTGGTTTCCATGGCTGTTCCTCCTTATTCATCAAGCGGGAGCATGACGTGCGACGTCGCCTGTTCCACCGTCGGATAGGGCTGGGCCGGCGCCCAGGCCTCCGCCTGTTCCACCTCGGCTTCCACCTCGTCCTCCACCGCGGAAAGCTCCTGCGGGTCGACGCCCAGGGAGAGCAGCTTCCCCTTGAGGCGGAGGATGGGGCATTTTTCCTCCCATTCCGCCACCTCTTCGCGGGTGCGGTAGGTATGCTCCGGGTCGCCGCCGTAATGCCCCCGGGTGCGGCAGGTGACGCACTCAATGAGGAAGGGGCCGACGCCGGTGCGCGCCTTTTCCACCGCTTTGGCCACCGTGTCCGCGACCAGTTCCACATCGTTGCCGTCGATGGTGATCCCCTCCAGGCCGTAGGCGGCGCCCCGCTTGGAAATCGGCTGGCAGGAAACGAACTCCCCGACCGGCATCGCTTCCGCATACTGGTTGTTTTCCAGGATGTACACCACGGGCAGCTCCCAGATGGCGGCGAGGTTGAGCCCCTCGTGGAAGGAGCCGGTGTTGGAGGCCCCGTCCCCGAAATAGCAGACGCAGACGCGGCCTTTGCCTTCCCGCTTCATGGCCATGGCCACCCCGGTGGCAATGGAGATCCCGCTGCCCACAATGGAGCCGCAGTAAAAGTTGTTTTCGGTGTCGATCCACTGCATCGGCCCGCCGATGCCGTCGCTCACCCCGCCGCGCCGGCCGAGCATTTCGGCCAGGATTTTTTCGGGCGGGGAACCCTTGGCCAGGCTGTGCCCCTGGGGGCGGTGGTTGGAAATCACCACGTCGTCCTTGCGGAGCGACTCGCTGACCCCGACGGCGCAGGCTTCCTCCCCGCGGTAGGGATGGAAGCCGTCCATCACCAAATCCTTCATCTTGAGCTCCAGGCAATGCTCATCCGCCTTGCGCAGGAGGGTCATTTTCCGGTAATACGAGAGCAGCTTTTCCTTATCCATCGATGATCCCTCCTTCCCGCACGGCGACAATGCGGACCGGGCAGGCGTCCACGCCCTTGAGCCGCAGCGGGAGGACGAAGCAGAGGGCGCGGCCCTCCCCCAGCGCGTCCAGGTTGGTCGCGGATTCGATCATGGCGATGCCGTGCTGGAACATTTTGAGGTGGTTGGGCTGGTATTCGGTGCCGGGCACCTCGAAGCCGGAGGCGTCCGTGCCGATGATGTGGGGGGCTTTCTCCTGGATTAACCAAGCCATCGCATCCTCGGCCAGATAGGGCTGCAGCTCCCAGTCGGGGGTCTTGAAATGCTTATCCATGCCGGTTTTGAGGAATACGATATCCCCCTTCTGCACGCCGGCGGCCCGCTCCTGCATCTCGGGCAGGGTCATCATCTCGCCGGGGGCCTTGTCGGTGAAATCCACCGCGATGCAATTGCCTATGAGCCGGTCCAGCGGATAACGTCGGGGCGATCGTCCTCAACGACGACTGGGGATTCAACACCCAGCCGATGCTGTCGCCGTCCCAGCTGCGCCGGTACGTTTTCCCGTGGCACAAAGCGATTATCGATCTGGCCCATTCCTGCGGCCGGCCCGTCATCCTGCATTCCTGCGGCAACTACACCATGATCCTCGACGATCTTTTCTCCCTGGGCTACGACGGCCGGCATTCCTATGAGGACAACATCATCCCGGTGGAAAAGGCATACGAGCAGTTCCAGGGGAAAATCGCGGTCATGGGCGGGATCGATATGGATTTCCTGGTCCGTTCCTCCCCCGAGCAAATCCGGGAACGCTGCGAGGCCATCCTGCAAAAGACCGGCTGCCGCGGGTACGCCCTGGGCAGCGGGAACAGCATCCCAGAGTACGTGCCGTTTGAAAACTACCTGGCAATGATTGAAACCGCAAAACGCAGCCTTTGAGCTCATGGAGCTTAAAATAAGGAAGAAGGAGAATGGAAATGAAGAAACTGTTCAGCACCCTCGTCGCGGCAGCGGCGGCCCTCACCCTCTGCCTGAGCGCCTCGGCCGAGGAGAGCAACCTCATCAAAAACGGCGACTTTGAAGGGAGCGACCTGTCCCAGTTAAACGGCTTCCAGCTCGGGATGCCGGAAAACAACCCCATCATTGTGGACGGCGCCGGCCGCGACGGATCCAAGGCGCTGCAGATGGGCGGCGACAAAAACGGCGACAGCTGGCCGGCCTGGATCAACATGCGGGTAGGCAACCTGTCCCTGGAAAAGGGGAAAACCTACAAGTTCTCCGGCTATGTCAAGGGCGAAGAAAACCTGATCCTGGACGTCCAGGCCTATCATCCCGCCAACCAGCAGAAACATATCATGGAAACCTACTACGGCCTGTGCATCACTTCGGCGGAAACCGGGCTGAACGTCACCACGGAGTGGCAGCCGTTTGAGATCGTCTTTTCCATGGCCAGCGAGGACGCGGCCCTTGACGCCAAGCTGGTCACCTCCAACGAATGGGCCTGTTCGCCCAGTATTCCATGCCGCAGGAGGGCGTTACCTTCCCTGTAAACGCGATCTATTGGGATGACCTCTCCCTGGTGGAATACACCGAGACCACGCCGCCGGAAGATCCCGGCGAGCCGGACGACGGCGATGAGAATACGGGGGACGGCGACGCCAACGGGAATGACGGCAAGACCGACAGCCCCAAGACCGGCGTAGCCCTCCCGACGGCAGCCTTTGCTCTGGCGGCTGTCTCCGGCGGCGCGGTCCTTATCGGGAAAAAGCGCCGCTAAAAAGCGGAGACCGCCTGCCGGCAGGCGCCGATTCGGTGTCAATTCGGCAAAACGGGGCGCCGGCCGCTTTTCGCTCGGCCGGCGCCCCTTCCCTGGAAAAACAGGAGGCGGGAAGCCAATGCTTCCCGCCTCCTGTTTTTCTCATACCCGCCTATTCCACAATTCCGGCCAGCGCCCGGCCCATAGCGGCGCACGCCTCCTGCGCGGCATCGTCCGGGGCTTCGTTGCAGATGACGCTCGCACACGCCAGGACTGCGCCGTCCCCGGCGCAGGTCTCCTCCCAGGCGCGCATCCATTCGCCGTCCCCCCAGCCGTAGGAACCGAACAGGGCGATCTTCTTCCCGCTCAGCCTGGGCTCACAGCCGGCAAACATCGGCTCAAACTCGCCCTCTTCCAGCTGCTCCGCCCCCATTGAGGGGCAGCCGAAGGCTACCGCGTCAAAATCGTCCATCTTCGCCCCGTCGAACGCCGCGGCGGAGAACAGCGTGACCTCCGCCCCGGCCTCTTTCGCCCCTTCCGCGACCTTCTGCGCCATCTGCTCGGTATTCCCGGTGCCGCTCCAGTATACAACAGCGATTTTACTCATGATCCTATGCCTCTTTCCTGTCAAAAATTATGTCAAGCGGCTACGATGAGCTGCCAAACACTCCGTCCTTCTTTCCAGAGCCGCCCGTAAACCTCCCGGCACTTTTTGTACCGGGCGAACTGCCGGGCGGCTTCCTGCTCGTCGCCGTATACCTTCCAGCAGCCGGCGCATTTGAAATTCCGGCCCGCGTTGCGGATAAACCCGGCCACATCCCCCAGGGGATACCCCAGGAACAGGCCGATTTCATGGGGGAATCCCCCCTCCGCCTCCAGCCGGCTCTTGAGGGTCCCGATGGCAGCATCCGGTTCCGCGCTTTCATACCCATATGCCGAAAGGAACCGCGCCACCTCCGGCTTGCACAAATCCTCCCGCAGGCGGGATTTCCGGAAAACGTAGACAAGCGCCGTGCCCCCGCACCGCTGCAAAGCCAGCAGGGTGATCCCTTTTCCCGCCAGCGTCCGGTTCCACTGCGTCAGCTGCGCCTGCAAATCCGCCGCCGAGGGAACGGGAAGGCGGAACAGGCTGGCGGTTTTCAGGGAAGCCAGGGTGGGGGAACAATGCGCAATCAAATACTTTTCGAGCAAAACGCTCCCTCCCTTAAACAGCGGCGCAGTGTTCGGACAATACGGTGTGCAGGGCTGCGGCGCTGCTGGTGTGGATCCTTGCCACCGGGATGTTGTTGCGCTTCGCCTCCTGGAAGGCGCTGATCACCATCTTATGGGATACGGTATTGGTAAACAGAATCAGCAAATCCGGGCAACCCATCTTTTTCTTCAGGGAGCCGTTTTCCTTGGTAAACACCTTGGCTTTGCAGCCATACCCCTTGCAGATGGTCTCATATTGGCAGGCCATCCGTTCGTTCCCGCCCACGATAACTACGCTCATGGCTTTGACCCCTTTCCTTCCGGCGTCCGCAGCGCCGCACCGTGCAGCTTAGCAGCCCGCATACGGAAAAGCAGTGTGCGTTCGTGTTCCACATGGGAGACGCGCTTTTGCCTAAAAAAACCGGTTTTATCCGCCGGCCGCCCGGCTGGCCTCCCTTTGCCACGGGCTTTGGCGGACCCGCCTTCCGGTACCTCGGGAAACGCCGAGAAAGCGGAGAATTCCGCCGTTTTAGTTAGCGTAAACTAACTTTAAGGGAATAAAAAAGAACCCCTCTCTATCCCCTGCTTTTTAACGTTAGTTTAAACTAACTAAGCTTATCGTATCATACTCCCCTGCCGCTTGTCAATAGGGCTTCTCGTATTTTTCCATTTTCCGCTGCCGCCCTGCTTTTTTCCGCAGATTTCCAGGCAGCAAAGGCCGTTTTGGACGAAGGGCTTCCGCTGCCGCCTGCCCAATCCGCCGGAGGCGCCGCGCTCTCCCGCCGCGCGCAAAAGGGAAAGCGCTGTCCAAAACGGCGCGGCGCCTTTGCTGCGGCGTGGATTCTGCGGAGGCTTCCTCCGTTTCGGGCGTTGAAAAAAGCCGCCCCTTGGGCGGCTTTTGATAATTCAGAACGGCGCGGCAACCGTTTCCCCTTGGCCGGGGACGCCTGCCAAGGGCGCAATATACCGAAAAATGTCCCCCGCGCTTATAGGGGATCCTTCGGGGATACCGCCCCGCCGCTGTACCGCGGCAGCGTCTGTGCCTGCATCGAAGGACCAGCCGGCGCCCGGCCGCATATCGGCCGGGAGGCGAAACGCGGCGCACCCTTTAGAGCATATCCTTTTTATGGAGGATAAACCCGACCACGCCCATGAGCGCCAGCGCCAGGACGATCGGGAACCAGAAAAACTGGGATAACGGCAGGCCTTCCACATTCATGCCGTAAAACCCGGCGATGATATTGGGGATGGAAATCACGATGGTGATGGAAGCCAGCACCTTCATGACAATATTCAGGTTATTGGAAATGACCGACGCAAAGGCGTCCATGGTGCCGGAAAGGATGTTCAGGTAGATGCCGGACATTTCGATGGCCTGCTTGATTTCAATCAGCACATCCTCCAGAAGATCCTGATCCTCTTCATACAGCTTGATATACCGGCCCCGCATCAGCTTTTCCAGGGTGGTCTCGTCCGACTTCAGGGAGGTGGAGAAGTACACCAGCGATTTCTCCACATCGAGAAGCTGGATGAGCTCTTTGTTTTTCATGGATTTGCGCAGCTGCCGTTCCAGCAGGTTGGACACCTTATCGATCTGCTTGAGGTACTGCAGATACCGGGTAGCGACCCGCAGGATGATTTTCAGCACAAACTGCGTCTTGAGTTCGGTCTGGACGCCGCGGACCACTCCCTCGGCAAATTCCGCGATTATCGTGTTTTCCCGCAGGGAAACCGTGATGACATTGCTCTTGGTCACCAGAATCCCCATCGGCATCGTGTAATAGGTGATTCCGGTATCGCCCTTCTCGGCAACCGGCGCGTCGATGATTATCAGCGTGACCCCGTCCTCGCTCTCGATACGGGAGGATTCCTCTTCGTCCAGCGACGCGCGGAGGAAATCCGGCTCCAGGGAAAACCGCTGAATCAGGAAATTGATCTCTTTTTCGTCCGGATTGACCGCGTCAATCCAGCAGCCGTCCTCCAGCTCTTCCAGCTCGCGGATCCGGCCGTTCACCGTCTTGTAAAAATGCAGCATACGCGCATCCCCCTTTCCCGGGATGCGCCGCCTTAAGGAAACCGGCGCGCCCCGGTTATGTGATTTTTCAGGCAACTTCGGCCAGGGTCAGGGCTCACCGTCTCCACCTCCATCGTTTTTAAGGCCGGCAGGGGATTTGCACAGCATCGCTCCCCTATCACCATATCGCCGGCTTTTCCATTCGCTATTATAGCACAAAACGGAAAGATTGCAAGCGAAATGGAGCGATTTCAGGAAATCAAGCGATCTCACCCGACCAAGCGGACAAATTCCGGCCAAAACCGCTCAATTTGACCAATGTCGGGACAAAGCGAAAAGCCGGCGCGGGGCATATGCCCCGCGCCGGCCCAATCCCTATCCGTTTTTTCTTTTGCGGCCCGTTTGCCCGGACGCCGCCCGGTTTTAATCCCGCTTTTTCTTGAAAATATCCATGATGCTGGTAAAATCGGGATCATCCAGCGTGGAAGAGGAGGAACTGCCCGCACCCGACGCCCCCGTGGAAGAAGCCCCGATTTCCGGCGCTGTATAGGGGCCGTCGTTTGCAAAGCCGGTGGCAATGACCGTCACGCAGATCTCATCGTCCATGGTTTCGTCAAAGGCCGCGCCCCAGATAATATTCGCATCCGGGTGGGCGGCGCGGGAAATCATCGACGAGGCCAGTTCCACATCTTCCAGGTCGATATCCGGGGAGGAGGTGATATTGATAATCACGCCGTTCGCCCCGTCGATCGAAGTCTCCAGCAGCGGGCTGGAAATCGCCGCCTTCGCGGCAGCCTCCGCCTTTTCCTTCCCTTCCGCGCGGCCAACGCCCATGTGGGCGTAACCGGCGTCCTTCATGACGGCGGTAACGTCCGCAAAGTCAAGGTTGACCAGGCCGGGCACCTTAATCAGCTGGGAGATGCTCTGCACGCCCTGGCGCAGCACGTCGTCCGCAATTTCAAAGGCGTTGGCCAGGGTGATGCGCTGCTCGCTCACCATTTTCAGGCGCTCGTTCGGGATCACCACCAGGCTGTCCACCTGCTCCCGCAGCGCGGTAATGCCGTTTTCGGCCTGTTCCATCCGCTTCCGGCCCTCAAACGCAAACGGCTTGGTCACGATGCCCACGGTGAGGATCCCCAAATCCCGGGCGATTTCCGCCACCACCGGCGCCGCGCCGGTGCCGGTGCCGCCGCCCATGCCGGCGGTGATGAACACCATGTCGGTCCCCTTGAGCGCCGCCATGATCTCGTCCCGGCTTTCCTCCGCCGCGCGCTGGCCGATCTCCGGCTTGGAGCCGGCCCCTTCCCCGCGGGTCAGCTTTTCGCCGATCTGGATTTTCTGCGTGGCCTGCGAAAGGGCCAGCGCCTGCCGGTCGGTGTTGATCGTGACGAATTCCACGCCCTGCACGCCGGCGCGCACCATGCGGTTGACCGCGTTCCCGCCGCCGCCGCCGACGCCGACCACTTTTATCTGAACGCCGTCCATAAAATCGTTGTCAAATTCAAAACCCATGTAACTTCCTCCCAGCTTTATTTCCTGAAGCCGGCCCAGCGGCTGAATTTCTTATGCCAAACTTTCCATACATCCTATATGTACTGCCTTTTTATTCTTATCCTTTATCTTATCATGCCCCGTGTCCAAATTCAACCGTTCCCGGCAAATTCACCCCAAAGAAAATCCGGAAAAATCTCCCTTTGGCGCTCGGGCGCCTCAGCCGGTTCCCATCTCTCAGGCGGCGGGCGCCGCTGTCGACGTCCCGGTTGTCCCGGTCGTGCTGCCTGTGCCGGTTGTACTGCCCGTCCCGGTGGTGGTGCCGGCTGGCGGAGCCGTGGTCAGAGCTTCTTCGGGCGTATACACCGCCTGCTGCTGATCCGGATCGGAGTTGGAATAGGCCCGGAGATCCATCTGCCCCCGGGTATCCTCCCCATACTTCTCCAGAATCCGGGGCAGCGTGGAAGCATACATGGCAATCTTGTGATCCAAATTGAGATCGTTGCCTAGAAGGACGGTGATTTGATCGTTCCAGAGCAGACGGATATCGGTCGGATCCTGCAGATCGATCTCCTGGACATTTTGGAGCGAATGATCCGAAATCGAGGTAAACAGGGACTGCAGGAGTTCCATATCCTCGTCGCTCATCAGCGTGTTCCCCACGCCGGCGCCGTCCGCCAGGGTGCAGCGGATTTTCATATAGCCGTCCAGCCGCCCGCTGCCGTCGGGCAGCAGCTCCAGCCCTTTGCCGTTCCCGCCGAGGATGAACCAGCCGTTCTCTGCTTCCACCACGGCGATTGGCTCCGCCTCTTCAATGGTAATCTTGATGGTGCTGAAAGACGGGCTGTCCACGCTGACGCGTTCCACATAAGGGAACGCCTGCAGAATCTTTTCCGCGGCCTCCCGCTTTTTCACGGAGAAAATGCTCTGCCCCACGGACAGGCCGCTCGCCGCGATGATTTCCTCCTGCGTGTAGCGGGTGTCGCCCTCCACCACGATGCTTTTCAGGCCGAAGACCGCCTGGTTGCCGCCTCCCTCTTCGGAAGACGGGGACCCCGGCCGGAGGAGGAGCACAACCGCCGCGACGATCCCCGCGATCAGCAAAAGCAGGATCAGCACGAAAACGGCGACCCGCGCCGGCTTTAAACGGCGCTTTTTCCTCTTTTTCGGCGGCGCCGCCTTGGGAGGCGCCGCCTTCTGTTTCGGATCCTTCATTTCCGTTCCTTGCCTTTCCGCATCGGGGGATTTTTAGGCTGTCCAATACCAAACATCATACCAAAACGCAGGAGAAAAGAAAAGGGGAAAACGCCGAATTCCGTCCCCGGAAAGGCTTTTTTAAGCCTCTCTTAAGAAAATCCCACGCCCCCGTCCATCAGGATGAGCCTCCTCCCCCTTTCGGCCGCCGGTACTCCTTGAGAAGGGTGTCCGCCGCGTCCATGTTCAGCCTGCCGTCCAGCGTCATTTGCCGGACCAAGGCGGCAAACGGGTCGCCGGCCCTTTCTTCATTCAACCGGATTTTCTGAATCAGGCGGTCCAGGCGCAGGCGGATGGTCGGGTAGGTGACGCCGTAAATCGCCGCCATCTCCTTCAGGGAGCCGGAAGACAGCAGAAAATGCCGGATAAACTCGAAATCTTCCGATTCCAAGCCCTGCATCCATTCGGGAACCTCCGCCAACGCACTCCCTCCCGCTGCTCCATTAAGTACAGTATAAAGTTTAATTTTGTTTATGTCAATATTTATTTTATTTTTAATTTAATTAAATTATATTTTATTATTCTTCAATCCGCTGGATATGGGCCCCGAGTCCCTGCAAGGCGGAATCCAGCCCTTCGTATCCCCGGTCCAGGTGGTGGATTTCCCGCAAAGAGGTCGTTCCGTCCGCCGCCAGCCCGGCGATGACCAGCGCCGCGCCTCCCCGCAGATCGGTGCATTCCACCGGCGCGCCGGAAAGGGATTCAACCCCCTCCACCACGGCGACCCGGCCTTCCACCTTGATATTCGCCCCCATGCGGATCAATTCCCCGGCGTGTTTATAGCGGTTTTCAAAAATATTTTCCACAAAGACGCTGGTCCCGTCCGCCACGCTGGTCATGGCCATAAGCGGCGCCTGGGCGTCGGTGGGGAAACCGGGATAGGGCATGGTGCGGATAGAGCGGACCCGGCGCAGGCGTGCGGGCGCCCGGATTTCCAGTTCCCCCGGCCGGCAGGTCAATTCGCATCCCGCCTCCTCAAACACAGGGAGCACGGTGGCGATATGCGCCGGCTCCGCGCCCCGCAGGGCAAGGCGGCCGCCGGTGACCGCCCCGGCGGCAAGGTAAGTGACCGTTTCAATGCGGTCGGGCATGACCCGGTACGGGGCGGCCGTCAGCCGTTCCACCCCTTCCACGGTAATCGCCCCCTCCCCCGCGCCCTGGATCCTGGCCCCGCAGCGGGAGAGATAGGCGCAGAGATCCACAATTTCCGGTTCCCGCGCCGCATTCAGGATCGTGGTCTTCCCCTCGGCGGTGGACGCGGCCAGCAGGATATTCTCGGTCGCCCCCACGCTGGGGAAATCCAGGGCGATGGCCGTCCCCTTCAGCCGGCCGCCGGCGCGGCATAGGAGCCGTCCCCGCTCCTCGATGATTTTCACGCCCAGCTGCCGCAGGGCAGCCAGATGGAGATCGATCGGGCGCGCCCCCAGTTCGCAGCCGCCTGGGAAGGACATATGGGCTTCCCCCGTGCGGGCGATCAACGCGCCGAGGAAGATGATGGAGGAGCGCATTTCCCGCATCAGGCTGTCCGGCACGTCGCTGCGGCTGAGCGGGAGGGAATCCACCGCCACCGTGCCCTCGGAACGCTCCACCCGGCAACCGAGGTGCCGGAGGATGTTCACCGAAGCCGCGACGTCGGACAGTTGCGGGCAGTTGGTTATCTCACTGGTGCCCCGGGCCAGCAGGGATGCCGCCAGCAGCGGCAGCGCGCTGTTTTTGGCGCCGTGGATAGTGACGGCCCCGTCCAGGCGGCGGCCGCCGTCAATTCTGAGTATCTCCATATTCAGCCCCATTTCTCCGCAGAAGATAGTCCGGAAAAGCAGCAGGGGTTTTCTGCGGGAAACCGCCCGCCCCGTCGGCGCGCGATGCCGCGCCTGCAAGCCTATCCTATGCGAAGGGGGCGGAAAAGGTGAAAAGAGGGCGTTTTCGCTCTCTTTTTCTGCCGCAGGGCAAACAAAAACCCACCAGGGAACGGTGGGTTGCGGCATGCAGGCGGGCAAGAGCCGGACGGCCCCTTCCCGCAAAGCAAAAACACCGCTTCCAGCCAGCCGGGGTCCGGCCAGCTTTCGCGGTGTTTTATGATATATTTTCATTGGATTCTATTTTAAGTACCGTTATCCCGGCCAGCGGCCGCCGTTTTTCATCACCGACTCCACCACGGCGTAAATCCGGTCGTCGGCGTCCAGGATCGCGTCTTTGCGCGCGTTTTCCGCCATCCGGCGGAGCTCCGCCGGCGAGGAGGCCAGCTTCTCGATTTCCCCCCACAGGCGTTCGGCAGTGAGATCCTTTTCCTCCAGGCAGACGGCCGCCCCCTTTTTCACCAGCGCCATAGCGTTGTGGAACTGATGGTTTTCCGCCACGTTGGGGGAGGGGATCAGGATGGCGGGCTTCCCCGCCGCCGGCAGTTCGCTGAGGGTCATCGCCCCGCAGCGGGAAACCACCAGATCGGCAGCCGCCATGCAGCGGGGCATATCGTCGATGTACTCCCGCACGGTAATCCCGGGGGCATTTTCCGGCACGCCCAGCTCCCGCAGGCGGGCGCAGGTGGATTCCCAGCCCGCGCTGCCGGTCGCGTGGATATGCTGGAACCGGCCGTCCTTGGCGCTGCGGGCGAGCACCTCCGCCATCGCCGCGTTCACCCGGGCCGCCCCCAGGCTGCCCCCGACCGACAAAATGAGCGGCCGGTCGTCCGCCCCCAGTTCCCGGCGGGCCTTCTCCCGGTCCAGGTGGAGGAATTCCGGGCGCAGCGGGTTGCCGGTCACCGTCGCCTTCGCCCCGGCAGGGAGGTATTTGCGCGCCTCCTCCGAAGCGAGCATGGTCACCGCGGCGTATTTCGCCAGCATCTTCACCGTGACCCCGGGGAAGGCGTTCGATTCGTGCACCAGCACGGGGATCCCCATCTTGGCGGCTTTCCGCAGAATCGGGCCGCTCACATAGCCGCCCGTCCCGATGGCGATGTCGGGGCGGAAATCCCGCAGGATCCCGGAGGAAGCGGCCTCCGCCGTCACCGCATGGACCGCCGCCGAGATATTGCGGCCGATGTTTTTCAAAGACAGCCTGCGCTGGAATCCCCGCACGTCCACCGTCACAATCCGGTATCCGGCCGCAGGCACCAGGCGGGTTTCCATCCGGCCCTTCGCCCCTACGAAAAGGATTTCGGCATCCGGCTGCTCAGCCCGGATCTTGGCGGCGATCGCCAGCGCGGGATTGATATGCCCCGCTGTCCCGCCGCCTGTCATCAATACGCGCATGAGGATTCCTCCCAGGAAGCTTCCCGTTTTATGGCAGGCAGAATGTCTGCCGTTCACAGGCCGCATCCCCCGAGCGCCAGGGATTCCCCCCCGGCGCCTTCGCGGCCCGTTTCCCCGTCATAAATCCCGTTTTTCCCGTTCCCGCCCGAGCGACGCATTCCGGGAGACCGAAAGCACCACCCCCATCTGGGCGAGCAGCATGACCAGCGACGTGCCGCCGTAGCTGAAAAACGGAAGGCTGATGCCGGTGTTGGGGATGGTGTTGGTGACCACCGCCATGTTCATGAACGCCTGCAGGCCGATTTGGGCCGTTAGCCCGACCGCCAGCATGGAGCCGAACTTATCCGGTGATTTCATGCCGATGGTAATCCCCCGCCAGAGCAGCAGGGCGAAAAGGATAATCACCAGCACCGCGCCGACAAAGCCCATTTCCTCGCAGATGACCGAAAAGATAAAATCGTTCTGCGGTTCGGGGAGGAAGAGGTGCTTCTGCCGGGAATTGCCCAGCCCCTGCCCCATCACGCCGCCGGAGCCGATGGCGTACAGCGACTGGACGGTCTGCCAGGCCTGGTTCGGGTTCTCGGCGTAGGCCTTCATCGGGTCCAGCCACACGCTGATCCGGTCCTGCTCATAGCCTTTGACAAAGATCATATAAAAGACCGCCGCGCCGCCGAGCCCCAGGGTCCCGAGCAGGTAGGCCAGGCGGGTGCCGCCCACGTACATCATCACGATGCCGATCCCCAGCAGCAGGATGGTGCCGGAGAGGTGGGGTTCGATAAACACCAGGCCGCAGGTGAGGCCGAGAATCAGCATAAAGGGCAGGTATCCCCCCAAAAAGGTCTTCATCTTTTTGTGGTTCAGGGATATCAGGTGGGCAAACAGAAGGATCAGCGCGAATTTCGCAATTTCCGACGGCTGGAATTGGAGGCCGGGCAGCCGGATCCAGCGGTGGATGCCGGTCGAGCTCGGCAGGAACAGCACAACAGCCAGAAGGGCGAGGGAAACCAGCATCAGCGGGATGGCGAAGTGATGCAGGATATGGTAGTCCACCGTGGAGATCACCAGCATCGCCACCACCCCGATCAGGGCGAAAACCAGCTGACGCTTGATAAAATAGAAGCTGTCCCCGTCGTTCCAGTAGTACGAGTAGGCGTATCCGGCGGAAAACTGGCTGATGAGCCCCACCACCAGGATGATCATCAGGATGATCAAAAACGGCATGTCGAACCCCTGGGAAACGGAGAACAGGCGAAATCGCTTCTTCGGTTTTGGAGATGCGGCCGGGAGCGCCGCGGGTTTGGTTGACGCCATGAAATCGACCTCGCCTTTCCAGCCGCCGGGCGGCTTACTCAAAACGCAGGAACCCTTACACAGTATGCGGAATCAGGCGGAATTTATGCACAAGCGCCGCACAAACGCGGCTTAAGCCACCAGCAGCAGATACCAGGAAAGCAGGCCGCCGAACAGGGTGACCAGGGAAAAGACCAGCACAATTTTATTCTCGCTCCAGCCGCACATTTCAAAATGGTGATGCAGCGGGCTCATTTTCAGCAGGCGCTTTCCGTGGGTGAGCTTGAAATAGGTCACCTGGAGGATCACCGACAGCGTTTCCACGATGTACACGATCCCCACCGGGATTAAAAGGAAGGGCTGGTTGATGCCAAAGGCCAGCGCGGTCAGCATCCCCCCGAGGAAAAGCGAGCCGGTGTCCCCCATGAACACCTTCGCCGGGTAGAGGTTCCACACCAGGAAGCCGGCCACTCCGCCGGCCAGCGCCGCGGACAGCAGGCCCTGGCCGAAATAGCCGGTAATCCCCGCCGCGATCAGGAAAAACAGGGTCGCCACAAAGCTGACCGTCCCGCAGAGCCCGTCGATCCCGTCGGTCAGGTTGACCGCGTTGGTGGCCGCCACGACAATGAACATGCAGAAGGGGATAAACCAGAGCCCGAAATCCACCGTCCCGACGAACGGGACGTACACCTCGGTGCCCCCCGCCATCCACAGGGACAGGGCGTAGCCGAGCGCAACCAGCAGCTGGGCGAACATTTTCTGCCGGGCCGTCAGGCCGAGGTTCTGCTTTTTAACCACCTTGATATAATCGTCCGCAAAGCCGATCGCCCCGCAGCACAGGGCCATCAGCAGCCCGCCGAACAGCCGGGTCAGGACCAGGGGGGTGGACTCGAGCACCTTTTCCCGCAGGAAAAGCTGGGATACCCCGACCGCCAGCAAAAACGCCAGCACCGTCGCCGCGATAAAAAGCAGCCCGCCCATTGTCGGCGTCCCCTGCTTCTTTTTATGCCAGGAGGGCCCCTCCTCGCGGATGGTCTGTCCGAAATGCAGGCGCCGCAGCGCCGGGATCACCCAGCGCCCCGCTATCGCCGAAATCAGGAAGCCGGCCAGCGCTGTGGCGGCTACCGTCGTCAGTTTTGTTATCTCCATTGGCATGGCCATTCCTTTCCGCACGCAGGGGCGCCATCGTTTCCCTTTGCCGTCCGCCCCGCGGTGTTCCCCTCATTTTCTTACCGTGCATGCCGCCTACGGCTGCCCCAGCTCCCGGAGCGCGTCCGCCACCACCTCGCGCTCGTCGAGATGGATCACTTCCTCTTTCAGGACCTGGTACGTTTCATGGCCCTTCCCGGCCAGCAGCAGGGTGTCCCCCGGCTGCGCGTTCCGGACAGCCCAGTGGATGGCTTCCACCCGGCCCGGGATCACCGTATAGGGCACGGCATCCTCCCCGGAAGGCAGGCCGGCGAGGATATCCGCGATAATCGCCTCCGGCTCTTCCGTACGGGGGTTATCCGAGGTAATCACCAGATAATCCGAGAGGGCGGCGGCCGCAGCCGCCATCTTGGGCCGCTTGCTGCGGTCCCTGTCCCCGCCGCAGCCGAACAGGGTCACCAGGCGGCCGCGGCAGCATTCCTTCATGGTTTTGCAGATCTTCTCCAGCCCGTCGGGGGTATGGGCATAATCGATCACCACGGTGAAATCCCGGCCGGTCGGCACGACCTCGGCGCGGCCCTTCACCCCTTTGGCATGGCAGAGGGCTTCCACCAGCCTGTCGAACGGCAGGGAAAGCGTCAGGCCGCAGGCCGCGGCCGCCAGCGCGTTATACACCGAAAACATCCCCGGGATCGCCAGGCGGACCCGGCCGATGCGGGCGGTGCCCACCAGTTCAAAGTCCACGCCGTCCGGCCGCGGACGGATGTTTTTTGCAACATAATCCGCCTCGTCCCGCTGAGCGGAAAAGGTGACGATCGGGCAGGAAAGGCCTTCCGTCAGCTTCCCGGCCCAGGGATCGTCCGCGTTGACCACCGCGCAGCGGCACATCTGGAACAGCTTCTTTTTCGCGGCGAGGTAATTTTCCATCGTCCCGTGATAGTCCAGATGATCCTGGGTCAGGTTGGTGAACACCGCGGCGTCAAAGGCGCACCCGCTCACCCGCTCCTGATCCAGCGCATGGGAGGAAACCTCCATTACCGCATGGGAGCAGCCCTCCGCCGCCATGAGCGCAAACATGCTGTGCAGGTCGTAAGGATCCGGGGTGGTGTGCGCGGAGGGGAGCACCCGATCCCCGATCATATTCTGAATGGTGCCGATGAGCCCCACTTTATGCCCGCAGGCTTCCAAGATGGTTTTGAGCATATACGTGACGGACGTTTTCCCATTGGTGCCGGTGATGCCGATCAGATGCAGCCGTTCCGCCGGACGGCCGAACCAGTTGGCGCACATCTGCGCCCAGGCCTTCCGGGTGGAGGGAACCAGGACCTGCGCCGCGCTCCCCGTACAGCCGGGACAGCCGATCGCCTCCTCCGCCACGATGACGGAGGCCCCCGCCTGTTCCGCCTGGGCGGCATAGCGGTGCCCGTCGGCCTTTACCCCCCGGATGCACACAAACACCCATCCCGGCCCTGCGCGCCGGGAATCGCAGGTAATACCGGCGATATCCTGCCCGCCGGCGTCCCCGAGGGCGGACGACGGGATATCCCGCAACAACTCATATAGCTTCACGATGGCTTCATCCCCTTCTAAAAGCCGCTCATTCCCCTGCTGAGCCGAGCCCTGATGATCGGCCTGCGTTATTCAATCGCGTCCTGGTAGAGGAAATCCACTTCCACCACGGTCCCGAGCGGGACGGAAGTCCCTTCTGCGATGCTCTGGGTCGACGCTTTGGCTTCGCCGCTCTCCAACCCCAGGCCGGACATCTGAATATTGATGTTGGCATTCGCCGCGGCCACGTTCGCCTGGGCCAGGGTCATGCCGCTGAAATTCGGCACCGTCGTCGTCCTGGAAAGCTCCCCTTCCTCGGTGTACAGGACGACGATCCCGTTCTTGGGGATGGTTTCCCCTTTGCCGGGCACCTGCTTGATGACGGTGGACCCGCTGCCCACCACCTTATAGCGCAGCTCGCTGTTGGTCAGCATGGTCTGGGCGGTGGAAACTTCTTTGTCCATCACATCGGGCGTGGTGCGCTCCATCGACGCGATTTCCTCGTCGGTGTACACCGGCTCCACCCCGAGATAGGGCAGTGCTTCCGCCATGATTTTCTGCGCGACCGGCGCGGAAATCGTGCCCCCGAAACGGACGGACACCTGCGGTTCGTCGAGCAGGACGAGGATCGCATACTGCGGGTTATCCGAAGGGGCAAAACCGGCGAAGGACGCGACGACGTCGTTGGACCCGGTCTGGAGGTTCTGGTCGGTCTTATCGGAGGTGCCGGTTTTCCCCGCCACGCGGTATCCCGCCACATACGCGTTTTTGGAGCCGCTGTTGACCGACACGTCCAGTATCTTGCACAGCCGATCGCTGGTCTCCTCCGAAATCACCTGGCGCTTGACGACGGGCTCGGTATTCTCCACCACGTTGCCGTCCGCGTCCAGGACCTGCTGCACCACGTAGGGCTGCATCAGCTTGCCGCCGTTGGCCACCGCCGCCATGGCGGTGATCATCTGGATCGGGGTCACCTTGAACGTCTGCCCGAACGCGGAGACCGACAGCTGCACGATGTCCAGCTGTTCCTCGTTGTGATACAGGGCCGAGGTAACGCGGGACTCGCTGAGCATATCGATCCCTGTGCGCTCCGTGAACCCGAACCCCTGGTAATACTTCCAGAAGAGCGTCCGCCCCAGCTTCTGCCCGATTTCCGCGAACGCCGGGTTGCAGGAATTGGACACCGCCTGGGCAAAGTTCTCCGAGCCATGGCCGGTACGCTTATGGCAGCCGATCCTCTCCCCGGCAACGTTGATATACCCGTTGCAGTAAAAGGGGGTCTCTTCGTTGACCACCCCTTCCTCCAGCGCCATGGCGGAGGTGAACACCTTGAAGACCGAACCCGGCTCATAATAATCCGAAATCGGCTTGTTGACCCACTGCGCCTCCCGGGCCTTTATCAGCGCCTCCGAGCGCTCGTCCCCCGAAAGCAGGGCGATGGCCGCCGCCGCGTCGGGATCGGTGACGGTCATTGGGTCGTTGGGATCGAAGTCCCCCTTGGTGGCCATGGCGACAATCGCGCCGGTGTTGACGTCCATGATAATGCAGGCGCCGCGGTTGGTGCAGCCGTTTTCCTTGACCGCGATTTCCAGGTATTTTTCCGCATAATACTGGACGGTGCTGTCAATGGTCAGCACCAGGGAGTTGCCGTCCTCGGCGTCCACCGTCTTTTCAAATTTCAGCTTGGCGGACAGCTCGTCGCCCCAGCCGTTTTTAGCAGTGACGATCCGCCCCGGCTTGCCGGCCAGGGTCTCCTCGTAATACGCCTCCAGCCCGTACAGGCCGTTGTTGTCGGTGCCGGTGAAGCCGAGCACCTCCGACGCCAGGGAATTCAGGGGATAATACCGCTTGTAATCCTCGATAATCCGGAACACGCCGGTCAGGTCGTTATCCTGAATCCAGGTGGACAGGGTTTCGGCGAGGGGGTGCTCGATCTTGGATTTCACGACCTCATACTGACTATTGGTTTTTAACGTCTTTTTATACAGGGTATCCCGGTCAACTTCCAGCATGGCGGATAATTCGTCCGCAATTTTCACCCGGGTATCCTCATCCTTGATGTCCTTGGGGGACATGATGACCGTCCACACCGTGGCCGACTGCGCGAGCACCGTCATATTCGTATCGTAAATCGTCCCCCGCTTCGGGGAAATGATGCTGTCGCTCATCTGCTGCGCCACGGCGCGCTCCCGCCATTCGTCCGCCTGCGCAATCTGCAGAATCGACAGCTTGCCGATCACCGCGGAAAAGCAGAAGCCGATGAGGATGACCAGCACGACAATCGAACGCCGCCACATCTGGCGGGTGGGGGCTTTGGTGGTGGGGGTGTTATTCACCGGAGCCTTTTTGGGTTTTGCCATATCATCGGTCCTTTCTTTCCCGTGCAGATGTGCGAGTGCGGAGGCCTTCGCCCTCCGATAAGAAAACGAGAGTCAAGACTGTTCATCCCAACTCTCAGCGCAGCGAGGGGGTGTTCCCCACCTCATACTTATGGATTTACTCAAACAGGTATGCCAGCTGAGCAAAAAAATTCGAGATTGCGGAGCCAATCGACTCCAGGATGCTGCCGTTGTCCTCGGCCGCCAATTCCACCTTGTCTCCGCTTTCCACGCTGATATATTCCACCTGATAGCTTTCTATCTTCTGCATGCCCAGCGTATTCTGCGCATATTCCTCCACGCTTTTTGCCGAAACCTTGCGGGCCAGTTCGTCGGACAGGCGGGTTTCCTCGCTCTGGAGGACCACCAGCTGTTCCTCGCGGGCGTTGATGGCGCTGTCCAATTCGGTCATCCGGATCCGGCTGGCAAGCATCAGCCCCAGGACCGTCACTGTGAGCGCGGCCACCGAAAGGGTCGCCATGGTATTCAGGATGGATTGGATTTTCGCTTTTTTCTTCTGTGCCTTTATCAGCTTCTTGTTCGGCTTGAGTTCGACGATTTTCGCCGGTTTCGGCTCGAACAGAGAAAGATCATAGGCTTCCGTGCCCCGATTGTCCGCCATAACGCGTCCCCTTTCCTTTATATTCATCGAAAACGGTTGCCCTTATCGGTTATCCCGCTTCCGTATCCCGATTGGCTTCGTGGACTTTTTCGACGCAGCGGAGTTTCGCGCTGCGCGCCCGGGGGTTCCTCTCCAGCTCCTCCGCCGAGGCTTCCGCCGGCTTGCGGAGCACCAGCCGTGCAGCCGGCGTTTTCCCGCAGACGCACACCGGGAAATCCGGCGGGCAGGTGCATCCCCGGCAGAAAGCGGCGAACCGCTGCTTGACCATGCGGTCCTCCAGCGAGTGGAAGGTGATGACCGCCAGCCTTCCGCCCGGCTTCAGGCAGTCGAACGCGGTGTCCAGCGCCTCCGAAAGGCAGTCCAGTTCCCCGTTGACGGCGATCCGCAGCGCCTGGAACACCCGGCGGGCGGGATGCCCGTCCCTCCGGTAGGATGCCGGTACCGCTTCCCGGATGATGTCCGCCAGCCGTCCCGTGGTTTCCACCGGCGCCGTCCGGCGCGCCTCGACAATGGCGCGGGCGATCGGCCGGGCGTATTTTTCTTCCCCATACCGGTAAAAAATGGAGGACAGTTCCTGCGCGTCCAGCGTATTCACCAGGTCGGCGGCCGTCCGGCCGCTCTGGCTCATGCGCATATCCAAAGGGGCGTCCGCGTGGTAGGAAAATCCCCTTTCCGGGGTGTCCAGCTGGTGGGAGGATACCCCGATATCCAGCAGGATCCCGTCCGCCCGGCCCAGCCCCTGTTCGGCCAGCACCCGGCCCATTTCGGTGAAGTTTGCCTGTACCACCGCCGCCGGAAGGCCTGCCAGCCGTGCGCCGGCTTCCCGCACCGCGTCGGGATCCTGGTCCAGGGCGATGAGGCGGCCGCCGTCCAGCCGGGAGGCAATGGCGAGGGAATGCCCGCCGCCCCCGGCAGTCCCATCCAGGTATAGGCCGTCCGGACGGATATCCAGCGCACAGAGCGTCTCCTCCAGCAGTACGGGGATGTGGTATGTCCCCGCCCGGTTTTCTTCCATGCGCCGTGCACCGCCCTTTCTCCCGGACCCGGCTTGTCCGAATCAGAAGCCCAATTCCATAAACTCGGCTTCCACCTCTTCCGGCGTCATGGCGCCGCTGTCCTCTTCATAACTGGCCGGGTTCCAGATCTCCGCGCGGTTGCCGGCGCCGATCACCAGCGCCTCCTTTTCCAGGGAGGCATAGGCCAGCAGGTGTTTGGGGAGAAGGATCCGCCCCTGGGAATCCACCTGGACGTCCGCCGCGTTGGAGGACAGGTACCGCTGAAGCCTGCGCGCCTTGGTGAACGGCATATCGGCCAGCCCCTGCTGAAGCTTGTCCCATTCCTCCATGGAATACAGGCTGACGCAATGATCCATCACGGCCGCGGCGATAAACTGTTCGCCCAGCTTTTCCCGAAGCTTCGCGGGCACAAAGATGCGCCCCTTCGCATCGATATTGTGTTGATAGCGTCCGTACAGCATCGGCGTCTTCCTGTCTTTCCTGTTCCATGTTCCGCCTCCGGCGGAAGGAATCGGGCGGTCTGTGTGGAAAAGTCCGTTCCCTCTGTGAACTGCTGTGGAAAACTGCGTGGAAAGTGTTGATATCCTCCACTCTCCACCACTTACCACTACTTTCCACCACTTAACTATCATTATAAAGGCTGTTTTATGAAATTGCAAGGGTTCAGTTAATTTTTCAGACAATGTTTTTCAAGCAAATTTGTGGATTTTTCCATCATTTCCCTGAATTCACCCCGCATTCCCCCAAAGTCCGTCCCAAGCCCGCCGGTTTTCCACAGAATCACCGCTTTCGAGGGCCTTCGCCGGCTTTCTCCCGTTTATGCCCGCTTTTGCCCTTATCCGCCGCACGCTGCCGGGGCCGCGCCGCGCTGGAAGGCCTTTGCCGGCGCCCGGGCATGCAAAAGGGCTGCTGCAAAATTTCCATTTTGCAGCAGCCCTGCGGCTTTTTCCTTTTTTCGGCCCGCTTTCGCGGCCTGCGCCGTTCCTGTCCTTCCGGTTATGGACGCGGCGCGCTCCTAGGAAAGCTCGAACATCCCGGTATAAAGCTGGTAGTACTCCCCTTTTTTTGCCAGCAGATCGTCGTGGCTCCCCCGCTCCACGATCTCCCCGTGCTCCAGTACCATGATGGCGTCCGCGTTGCGCACGGTGGAAAGGCGGTGGGCGATGACGAAAACGGTCCGCCCCTCCATAAGCCGGTCCATCCCCTTTTCAATCAGCGCCTCGGTGCGGGTATCGATGCTGGAGGTCGCCTCGTCCAGAATGAGCACGGGCGGATCGGCCACCGCCGCGCGGGCGATGGCCAGAAGCTGCCGCTGGCCCTGGGAGAGGTTTGCGCCGTCCGCCGTCACCATGGTGCGGTACCCCTGCGGCAGGCGGCGGATGAAGGAATCGGCATTGGCGATTTTCGCCGCTTCCACAATCTCCTCCTCGGTAGCGTCCAGCTTGCCGAAGCGGATATTGTCCGCGATGGTGCCGGTGAAGAGGTGGGTGTCCTGCAGCACAATCCCCAGCGAGCGCCGCAGCGAATCCTTGCGGATATCCCTGACGTCAATCCCGTCGTAAACCACCCGCCCCCCCTGCACGTCGTAAAAGCGGTTGATGAGGTTGGTGATGGTGGTTTTCCCCGCGCCGGTCGAGCCGACGAAGGCGATTTTCTGCCCCGGCTTGGCATACAGGCTGACGTCCTTCAGAATCCGGCGGGAATCCTCATAGCCGAAGCTCACATGCTCGAAGCGCACGTCCCCCCGCAGCGGGACCAGCCCGCCGTCCGTCCTGCGCCACGCCCAGAGGCCGGTCTTTTCCCCGCAGGGGACAAGCCGCCCGGCTTCCTGCCGGACGTTGACCAGGTCGATTTTCCCGTCGTCCGCCTCGGGCTTTTGCAGCATCACGGTAAAGATGCGCTCCGCGCCGGCCAGCGCCGCCAGCAGGAAATTGCTCTGCTGGGTGAACTGGTTAATCGGCATGGCCGCCTGCCGGACGAAAACCAGGTAGCTGGCCAGGCTTCCCACGTCGGTCATGCCCTGCATGGCCATGATGCCGCCCAGCACCGCCGCAATCGCGTAGTTGACATACGAGATGCTGACCACCGCCGGCACCATGGTGGCCGCGTAGCTCTGCGCGCCGGTCCCCGCCTGGCGGAGCTTTTCGTTCTTCTCCCGGAAAGCCCGCAGGTTTTCCGCCTCATGGTTGAAGACCTTGACCACCTTCTGGCCGTTGACCATCTCTTCGATATAGCCGTCCAGATCGCCCAGGCAGGCCTGCTGGCGGTTGAAATACGCCTTGCTGCGCTTGCCGCTGTACCGGATATACCAGAACATCACAATGTAGCAGACGACCGCCACCAGGGTCAGCCGCCAGTTGAGGATGAACAGCAGCGTCAGGGTCCCCACGATCTGGATAAAGCTCTGGATGACCATGGCGAAGCTGTTGTTGAGCGCGTCCGAGATGGTGTCCACGTCGTTGGTGAAATAGCTCATGATATCGCCGTGCCGCCGGGAATCGAAGAAGCGCAGCGGCAGCTTCTGCAGATGGGCGAACAGATCCCGCCGGATGTCGAACAGCACCTTCTGGGCCGCCTTGACCATGGTCTGGGTATAGCCGTAGGCGGCCAGGACCCCCACCCCGTAAATGAGGGCGGTGACCGCCACCCCCCGCACCAGATCCCCCATATTGCCGGAGGCCAGGGAATTCACCACCGGCCGGAGCATATAGGTGCCCAGCAGGTTCGCCAGCGCGCTGATCGTCACCAGCACTGCGACGACGCCCAGCAGGGCCTTGTGGCGCCCCATATAGGACAGGAGGGACTGGACGGTGAATTTGAGATTCTGCGGGCGCTTACCGCTCAGTATCCGCGCCATGCTCTTCCGCCCCCTTCCTCTGCGAAGCGTAAATTTCCTGATAAATCGGGTCGGACGCCAGCAGCTCACGGTGGGTCCCCGCCGCGTGGACCCGGCCGTCGTCCAGGATAACAATCCTGTCCGCATTCATCACCGACGTAACCCGCTGGGCGATAATGATTTTGGTCACGTCCCGGCGCCTTGCGAGGGCCGCCCGGATTTTCGCCTCCGTCGCGGTATCCACCGCGCTGGTGGAATCGTCGAAAATCAGGATTTTCGGCTGCTTGAGCAGGGTCCGCGCGATGCAGAGCCGCTGCTTCTGCCCGCCGGATACGTTCACCCCGCCCTGGCCGAGGTCGGTGTCCAGCCCCTCGGGCATCCGCTCGAGGAATTCGTCCGCGCAGGCGTCCCGGCAGGCCTCCCAGAGGGTTTCATCGTCCGCCTGCGGGTTCCCCCAAAGCAGGTTCTCCCGCACGGTGCCGGAAAAGAGCACGTTCTTCTGAAGGACAATCCCCACCGCATCCCGGAGCGCCTGCAGATCGTACTCCCGCACGTCCCGCCCGCCGACGAGCACCTGCCCTTCGGTCACGTCGTACAGCCGGGGGATCAGCTGGACCAGGGTGCTTTTGGCCGAGCCGGTGCCGCCGATAATCCCCACCGTCTGGCCGGCGGAAATCCGAAGGCTGACATGGGACAGCGCGTATTCCTGCGCGTCCCGGTGGTATTTGAAGGAAACGTCCCGGAACTCGACGCTGCCGTCGGGCACGTCGGCAGCCGCCCCTTCCGGGGAGGAAACCTCCGGCGTTTCCTCCAGCACCTCCACCACCCGCTTGGCGCTGGCCAGCGAACGGGTAAGGAGGAGAAAGACGTTGGAGATCATCATCAGGGAATTCATCACCTGGAGCACATAGCTCATAAAGCCGGTCAGTTCCCCCACCTGGAGGCGCCCGTTCAGGATCATGTTCCCGCCGAACCACATAATCAGCACCGCGGCGGCGTACATGGTGAACTGGAACGCCGGCAGGTTGAGCACCGCGTAATGGAAGGTCTTCTGGCTGGTCTGCTGCAGGTTCTCGTTCACTGCCCGGAACTTTTCCTCCTCATATTCCCCGCGGACAAACGCCTTGACCGCGCGGATGGCCGTCAGCCCCTCCTGCACCACATTGTTCAGCCGATCCACCGCCTTTTGCAGCCGGGAATACATGGGGGCGATCCTGCGCACGATGAAAAAGAGGATCAGGGCGAGGATCGGCGCGCTGACAAAAAAGACCAGGGAAAGCTGGGCGTTCATATAAATGGACAGCCCCACGCCGAGGATGAGCATCGACGGCCCGCGCACCATCGGCCGCAGCCCGCCGGTGAAGGCGTTCTGCAGCACGGTGACGTCGGTGGTCATCCGGGTGACGAGTGAGGATGTTTCAAAATGGTCCAGGTTGGAGAAGGCATACTGCTGCACCTTCGCAAATTCCGCCTCCCGCACCCGGGCGCCCAGCCCGTAGGCCGCGCGGGCGGCATACCGGGCGTACAGCAGGCCGGTCAGCAAAGCCATGAGCGCGCAAAGGCCCATCAGCCCTCCCTGCCGCAGGATATACGGGACGTCGTGATTGACGACCCCCACGTCGATAATATCCGCCATGAGGATCGGGATCACCAGTTCAAAAACAGTTTCCACCAGCACCAGGAGGGCCCCCAGCACCAAATCCCGGCGGTACGGGCCGAGGTAACCAAACAGCCGCTTCAAATCGTTCACGCAAGACCCTCCTTACCCCTTATGCCGGCGCAGGTTATGGTAAGCCCGCGTAAGATACTGCGCAAACTGTTCCTTTTCCGCCGCCGTAAACCCATCCAGCATCAGTTCCTCCGCCTCCCGGCAGTGGCCCTGCCACGCCGCATTCGCCTGAAGCCCCTGCTCCGTCAGCGAAATGATATCCGCCCGGCGGTTGCTCTCGTCCACCCGCCGGGTGACGAACCCGCCCTTTTCCAGCGCGTCCAGCATCCGGCTGACCGCCGCCGGGTCGATTTCAAAATACCCGGCCAGTTCCCGCTGGCGGCAGGGCCCCCGCTCCGCCAGGTACGCGACCAGTTTCGGCTGGCCGGAGCCCAGGCCAATCTCCCCCACAAAGGGGCGCAGATAATTCCGCTGCGCGTGAAAAGCACGGTACAGCAGCATGTGGAACGTTTTCTCCACACCGTTCCCCTCCCATTGACACATCAACGATTGATATATCAATTATAGGCGGCCTGCGCGTTTTGTCAAGGGCGGACGTATACAGGCAGCCTGTCTGCCAGTAGGTCAGAAAATTCTGGTTGTACAATAGGGAAGGTGCTGTTATAATGTAGGATTGGGGCGAAAAAGGAACGTTTCTGTCCAATCGGCATCCCCGCGGATGCTCCGCGGCGCCCCGCAGCAATTCCAGCGAGAAGGGATTGGTCAGCAGTGAAAGCGGCGTTATCCCCGGCCGGGACAAGCCAAGAGGAGCCGAGCACCCCTTTGTTCAACCGGCAGTCTTTAATTCGTCTTATTATTCCTCTGATAATCGAGCAGTTTTTGCTCATGAGCGTAGGTATGGCCGACACCGTCATGGTGACCGCCACCGGTGAAGCCGCCGTATCCGGCGTATCCCTGGTGGACAACATCAACCTTCTGCTCATCCAGATATTTACCGCCCTCTCCACCGGCGGAACGGTGATTGTTTCGCAGTATCTGGGGCGGCAGGACATCCACAATGCCCGAACCGCCGCCAAGCAGCTGCTGTATACGGTGACGGTTGTCTCTACCGCGCTGATGGTCCTGGCGCTTGTCTTCCGGGAACATATCCTCTCCCTGATTTTCGGGAATATCGAGCCGGACGTCATGGACAGCGCCCTGGCGTATTTCCTCTCCACCGCGCTGGCATATCCGTTTATGGCGGTTTACAATGCCGGCGCCGCCCTCTTCCGCGCCATGGGGAACAGCAAGGTATCCATGTTCAACTCCCTGCTGGTCAACATTGTGAATATCTCGGTGAACGCCCTTTTGATCTATGGGTTCCAAATGGGAGCGCTGGGCGCCGGCATCGGCACCCTGGTTTCCCGCATCGTCGCGGCGGTGGTGATCCTTGTGCTTTTGCAGCGGCACAACTGCCTGCTGCGGATGGAAAAGCTCTTCCGTCCGGAGTTTCAGGGAGGGATGGTGCGCCGGATCCTGGTGGTAGGCATCCCCAACGGGCTGGAAAACGGCCTGTTCCAAATCGGCAAGCTGCTGGTGCTCAGCCTGATCACCTCCTTTGGCACCAACGCCGTGGCGGCAAACGCCATCGCCAACAGCGTCGCCAGCGTCATCAACGTTCCCGGCCAGGCGATCGGGCTGGCAATGATCACCGTCGTCGGGCAATGCATTGGCGCAGGCCGTGCAAAGGAAGCGGTTTCCTATACCAAAAAGCTCATGGGCGCAACCTACCTTTCCATGGGCGTGCTTTGCCTAATCCTGCTCTTGATAGCCGATCCCCTGGTCTCCCTGTTTAACCTGGAGCCGGCTTCTGCGGCAATGGCCGCCGAAGTGCTGCGCTGGTGCGCGGTCTTCACCATGCTGTTCTGGCCGCTCGCCTTCACCCTGCCCAACGCCCTGCGCGCCGCCGGCGATGCCGTATTCACCATGGTGGTGTCCATGGTTTCGATGTTTGTTTTCCGGATCGGGCTGAGCTATGTCCTGGCCAATCCCACCGGGCTCGCTCTCGGGCTGCTCGGCGTATGGCTGGCCATGTTCATCGACTGGATTGTCCGGGACGTCGCCTTTGTCATCCGCTTTATCCAGGGGAAGTGGATGAACATCCACGTCATCTGACGGCCGCTTTAGCAGCCGGCGCACACCGCTCGATATATTATACAAGCAGGGCCCCTGCCTGAGGCGGGGGCCCTGCTTGTATTCTGCGCCTGAAAGCTGGGGCTGTCCGGCTGCATCGCCGCCGCGCCGGCGATAAAGGGGGGAAGCGCCATTCCCCCGGCGCCCGGCGTGCGGAGGCTTGGCCTCCCCGCTCCCTTCCTCTTCCCCTGAGACAAACAGCACACGGCGCTTGCCGTGTGCTGTTTGAGCAGATGCCGGGCTTACAGCCGGTCTTTGATGGAATTGAGCAGGCCGCCCTTTTCGATGATGTTCTGGATAAAGGGCGGGAAGGGCTCGGCCTGGTAGGTTTTCCCGGTGGTGAGGTTCTGGATGACCCCCGTGTCGAAATCCACCTTGACCTCATCGCCGTCCTGGATGTCCTGGGCCGCTTCGTCGCATTCGAGGATCGCCAGCCCGATGTTGATGGCGTTGCGGTAGAAAATCCGGGCGAAGGTGGAAGCGATAACGCAGGAGATGCCGCTCGCCTTAATCGCAATGGGGGCGTGCTCGCGGGAGGAGCCGCAGCCGAAATTCTTCCGCGCCACCATGATGTCGCCGGCCCTCACGTTCTTCACGAAATCCTTGTCGATGTCTTCCATACAGTGCGCGGCCAGTTCCTCATGCTTGGAGGTATTGAGGTACCGCGCGGGGATGATGACGTCGGTGTCGACGTTATCGCCGTATTTATGGACTTTGCCCTGTGCAATCATATTGATGACCATCCTTTCACGCTGATTGAGCCTTCCGCCGCGCCGCCGTTACAGCGACGCCGGATCGGTGATATAGCCGGTAACGGCGGACGCCGCCGCCACATAGGGGTTGGAGAGGTAGACTTCGCTGTCCACATGGCCCATCCGCCCCACAAAGTTGCGGTTGGTGGTGGAAACCGCCCGCTCGCCCGCGGCGAGGATGCCCATATGCCCGCCCAGGCAGGGGCCGCAGGTCGGGGTGGAAACCACCGCACCGGCCTCGACAAAGATGTCGAACAGCCCTTCGTGCATGGCATCCAGCCAGATCTGCTGGGTGGCGGGGATCACAATGCAGCGCACCCCCTTGGCCACCTTGCGGCCCTTCAGGATTTCCGCCGCGGCGCGCAGGTCCTCGATCCGCCCGTTGGTGCAGGAGCCGATGACCGCCTGGTCGATTTTCACCTGCCCGCTGCATTCGTCGATGGTCTTGGTGTTCTCCGGCAGGTGGGGGAAGGCCACGGTGGGACGCAGGGAAGCGAGGTCGATCTCGATTACCTCGTCGTATTCCGCGTCGGCGTCCGCCTCATACACCACCGGGGTGCGCTGGAAGCGGCCCTCCACATAGGCCATGGTCACCGCGTCCACCGGGAAGATGCCGTTTTTCGCCCCGGCCTCGATCGCCATGTTCGCAATGCACAGGCGGTCGTCCATGGTCAGGTTGGCAACCCCCGGGCCGGTGAATTCCAGCGAACGGTAGAGCGCGCCGTCCACCCCGATCATCCCGATGAGATGCAGGATGACGTCCTTGCCGCCGACGTATTTCCCCGGCTTGCCGGTCAGCACGATTTTCAGCGCGGAGGGCACCTTGAACCACGCGGTGCCGGTCGCCATGCCGGCCGCCAGGTCGGTGGAGCCCACGCCGGTCGAAAATGCACCCAGCGCGCCGTAGGTGCAGGTATGGCTGTCCGCGCCGATGATGCAGTCGCCGGGGCCGACCAGCCCCTGCTCGGGCAGGACGGCGTGCTCGACGCCCATGCGCCCCACGTCAAAGAAGTTCTCCACGTCGTACTTCGACGCAAATTCCCGCACCCGCTTGACCTGTTCGGCCGCTTTGATGTCCTTGTTGGGGGTGAAGTGATCCATTACCAGCGCGACGCGGGATTTGTCAAACACGCCGCAGGCGCCGCAGCGCTCAAACTCGTTGACCGCCACCGGCGAGGTGATGTCGTTGCCCAGGCAGAGGTCGAGCTTGGCCTCAATCAGCTGCCCGGCCTTGACCTCCGGCAGGCCCGCGTGGGCCGCCAGAATTTTCTGCGTCATTGTCATGCCCATAATTCTGATGCCTCCTAGTTTTGATAAAGAATCCGTTTTCCGCCTATATATGTTCAGGATAGGAACCCCCGCCGTCAGCCGGCGGCCGCTTCCTCCTCGGAAACCAGTTTATATTCGATGGAATCGCTGAGAGCCGCCCAGCTGGCCTCGATGACGTCCCCGGCGACCCCGACCGTCGTCCATTCCTTCACCCCGTCGGTGGAGGTAATCAGGACCCGCACCCGGGCCGCCGTCGCCTGCTTGGAATCCATCACCCGCACCTTGTAGTCCACCAGGTGGACGTTGGCGAGGGACGGATAAAAGCCGGCCAGCGCGCTGCGCAGCGCCTTGTCCAGGGCGTTGACCGGGCCGTTCCCTTCCCCGGCGGCAATCTGGGACTGCTCCCCGACCTGCACCTTCAGGGTCGCGACCGCGCTCTGCTCCGGGGCGTGGGGCTTTTCGCCGGTGATCCGGTAATACACCAGGTCAAAATACGAGGCGACCCGGCCCAGGCATTTGCGCACCAGCAGTTCGAAGCTGCCGTCCGCCCCCTCGTACTGATAGCCTTCCAGTTCCATCCGCTTGAGTTGGTCGATGATATCCTTAAGCTCCGGCGAACTCTTCTGGATAGCAGGGCAGAAGCGGCGGATCTTTTCCAGCACCGCCCCCCGGCCGCTCACCTCGCTCATGAGGAAGCGCCGCTCGTTCCCCACCGCCTCGGGGTTGATATGTTCAAAGGTAGCGGAGTTTTTCAGCACCCCGTCGGCGTGCATCCCCGCCTTGTGGGCGAAGGCGCTCGAGCCGACGTACGGCTCCCCCCGGCCCAGCCGGATGTTCGCCACCTCCGCCATGCTGCGGGCGGTCTCGGTCAGCCGGGGCATATTGTTTTCGGGGATGCAGGCATACCCCAGCTTAAGCTGCAGGTTCGGGATGATGGTGGAAAGGTTCGCGTTGCCGCTCCGCTCCCCAAAGCCGAGATACGTCCCCTGCACATGGGTGGCGCCGGCCGTCACCGCCATGATGGAGTTGGCCACCGCCATCCCCCCGTCATTGTGGGTGTGGATGCCCACCATCGGGCCGAACCGTTCCACCACCGCGCGGGTAATATCGTAGATTTCCTGGGGGAATGCGCCGCCGTTGGTGTCGCACAGGGCGAGCACGTCCGCCCCGGCGTCGGCGGCGGCCTCCAGCGCTTTCATGGCGAACCGGGGATTGGCTTTGTACCCGTCGAAGAAATGCTCCGCGTCGAACACCACCCGTTTGCCCCGCCCCTTGAAAAAGGCGACGGTGTCCGCAATCATCGCGAAGTTCTCCTCCTCGGTCGTCTGGAGGATATCCCGCACGTGCAGGTCCCAGCACTTGCCGAACAGGGCCACCGCGTCGGTGTTCGCCGTCAGCAGCGCCTGGACGTTGGCGTCCTCCTCGGCCCGGATCCCTTTGCGCCGGGTAGAACCGAAGGCTACCAAGCGGGAATTCTGCAGCTTTAATTCCCCCGACCGGCGGAAAAACTCCAAATCCTTGGGGTTGGAGCCGGGATTCCCCGCCTCGATATACGCGACGCCCAGCCCGTCGAGAAGGCGGGCCACCGCCAGCTTATCCTCCACCGAAAACGAAATTCCCTCCCCCTGCGCGCCGTCGCGCAGGGTTGAATCGAATATTTCCACCAATGGTTTCATGGGTTGGACCTCCCTTTCGCACAGCCTTCGGCCGGGCTCAGTTCTCGTCGTGAATGGTGCCGTCCCCCCGCTGGAGGGCGTTGATGCCGGTGCGGGCCATTTCCAGGATGCCGTACCGCTCCAGCTGGCCGACAAACACGTCCACTTCCTCGGTCTGCCCGGTCATTTCGAGGGTAACCGTCGCCTCCCCGATATCCAGCACCCGCGCCCCGTACGCCTGCACCATCTTGAGCACCGTGCTCCTCGCCGGGCCGGCCGCCCGCACCTTCACCAGCAGCAGCTCGCTGTTGGAGCACTCCTCCGGCTCGAGCACCTTCACGGTGAGGATATCCTCCAGCTTAAGAAGCTGCCGGGTCAGCTGGGCGAAGGTGGCCTCATCCCCCGTCACCAGCAGGGTCAGGCGGGAATAGGCCGGGTTTTCCGTGGTACAGGCCACGATGGAATCAATATTGAAGCCGCGCCGGGAAAAAAGCCCCGCCACCCGCAGCAGCACGCCGGGATGGTTGACCGCCAGCACAGCGAAAACCGCTTTGTTGTCGCTCATTGTCCGTCTCCTCCCTCAATCCATGGTTTCAATGGTATCGTCCACCGTGCCGCCGGGCGGGATCATCGGCAGGACGTTCACATCCGGCGAAATCCGGCAGTCCACCACCACCGGCCCGCCCGCCGCCAGCGCCGCGGACAGCACCGGCTCCACCTCGTCGGTGCGGGTGATCCGCATCCCTTTGCAGCCGAAGGCCTCGGCCAGCTTGACCAGGTCGGTCTTCCGGTGGGGATCGGTCGCGGAGAAGCGGCGGCCGTAGAACACCTTCTGCCACTGGCGGACCATGCCGAGCACCTGGTTGTTCATCACCAGCACCACAATCGGCAGATCGTAAGAGGCCAGGGTAGTCAGTTCATTGAGGTTCATATGGAAGCTGCCGTCCCCCGACACCAGCACCACCCGGCGGCCCGGGAAGGCGCTCTGCGCGCCGATCGCCGCCCCCAGGCCGTAGCCCATCGTCCCCAGTCCGCCCGAGGAGAGCAGGGTGCGGGGCTGGCGGAACTCATAATGCTGCGCCGTCCACATCTGGTGCTGTCCCACGTCGGTGGCGATAATCGCATCGTCCGGTGTCAGCTTCCGCAGGGTGTGGAGGATGTACAGCGGATCGGGCGCGGTCGCCGGATCGGCGGTATAGGGGGTCCAGGCGTGCCGGCGGCCGGCCACCTCCTCCACCCAGGCGGGGTGGGAAGCGCCCTCCGCCCGCTCGACGAGCAGGGCAAGCACCTCTTTTAAATCCCCCGCCAGCCGGACGGCGGCGGTGACGTTTTTATCAAATTCCGCATGGTCAATGTCGATATGGATCACCTGCGCGTTGGGGGAGAAGCCGGTGCGGCTCCCCGCGACCCGGTCGGAAAAACGGGCGCCGCACACCAGCAGCAGGTCGCAGTCCTTGGCCGCCTTGTTCGCGGCGAGGGTCCCGTGCATCCCGACCATCCCCAGCCAGAGCCGGTGGTCCGGCGGGAAGCCGCCCAGCCCCATCATGGATGCGCACACCGGGATGTCCAGCTTTTCCGCCAGGGCGAGCAGCTGAGCCTCGGCGCTGGAGGAAATCACGCCCCCGCCGAAATAGATGAGCGGCCGCTCGCACGCCGCGAGCTTTTCCAGCGTCATCCCAAGCCGCTCCTCCTTGGGAGGGGGGCAGGGCCTCGGCTGCGCGGCGGGAGCCGGTTCGTACTCGGTCATTGCCGCGGTGATATCCTTCGGGATGTCGATGAGCACCGGCCCCGGCCGCCCGCTCTGCGCGATGCAGAAGGCCTTGCGGACGGTATCCGCCAGTTCCTCCACCCTTTTCACAATGAAGTTATGCTTGGTAATCGGCATGGTGATGCCGGTGATGTCCACTTCCTGGAACGAATCCCGCCCTAACAGCGGGGCGGCCACATTGCCGGTAATCGCCACCAGCGGGACGGAATCCATATACGCGGTCGCGATCCCGGTGACCAGGTTGGTCGCCCCGGGCCCTGAGGTGGCGATGCAGACCCCGACCTTCCCCGTCGCGCGGGCATAGCCGTCCGCCGCGTGGGAGGCCCCCTGCTCATGCGCCGTGAGCACATGGCGGATGCGGTCGCTGTATTTATACAGCGCATCGTAAATATTCAGCACCGCGCCGCCGGGATACCCGAACACGGTATCTACCCCCTGCTCGAGCAGGCATTCCACCAGCACGTCCGATCCGTTCTTCAGCATATCGAAACCATCCTTTCTCGATTCCCACCACCGCGGCTCCGCCGGGGCTTCGGGATTTCCGCCTCTGAGTCCAAAGGCGGGCCAAACGGTTGAAAAAAAGCCCCTTCGCCTCTCCTTTAAGAGGCGAAGGGACTTCCAAATCCTACTCCGCGGTACCACTCTTTTTGCCCGGAAACGGGCCGCTCAGCGCATCGGGCGGGCGCAAAGCCAGCCGAATGCGATCCCCGATAACGGCGGGAAAACCGTTCTCGCTTACTCCGACCGAAGCCGTTTGAGCGGAAAGCTCGGGAGGTGATATTCGAACGCCCGCTCAGCCGTCTTGCACCAACCGGCGGCTCTCTGAATGAGGAAGGCGCTGTACTTGTCCCCGTCATCGCTTTTCTGTTATTTGGATTTATTGTACCGAATCCCCGCTTATTTGTCAAGCATAATTTTTCGCCCGCCGATGGCTCTGGACAGGCGGCGGCGCGCCGGAGCCGGAAACGCAGCGCGGCTTGGTCCCGACCGCTTTGCCAAAGGGGCGCAGGCGGGCAAAGACGCGCCCGATCCGGGCGGCTGCTGGGAAGCGTCCGCCTGCCGTCTCACGGCCGGGAGCGTCCCGGCCGACCGTCCCCGCTCCCGCTTTGGGCCGCCCGGTTATTTATCGGCCGCCTGCCCTTCCACGAAACAGCGCATAAAATCGCAGACCAGCTTCTTTTTCTCCGGAGAGAGGCCCTGCACGGTAACAACCGCGGCGTTATCCAGCCCGGCCAGATAATCCAGGGATGTGTGGTAGCAAACGGCAAACCGGACCAGCGTGCTGAAGGTCGGTTCCTGGAGGTTATTCTCATACCGGTACAGGGAATTTTTGCTGACGCCGACCTTCTTTGCCGCTTTCGCCTGGGACAGCCGCTGTTCTTCCCGCAAGGCGCGAAGGCGCCGGCCAAAATCGTAAACCTCGTCGTCTCTGTCAAGCATAACTTGTATCCCACCCTTTCCCCCTTTATTCTACCGGGCAGATGGGAATGTATACGATTGTATTTTTGCACAGTTTGTAATGATATACGGTTACGAAAAAGGGAAAGAAAAGCCGCGCTTGAGTCCCGGCCCCTTTTCCGGATTTTCGAGGGTTCCGCGGCAGAGAAAAGCCCCCGGCGGCTGTATCCGCCGGGGGCAGGCATTTGCGCTTCGGAAAACGGACGTTCCGGGCGGAGACGGCGCGCATGCAGGCGCGCCAGCGGCGGCCTGCCGCTCCAGCCGGAACAGCCGGTTCTTCCGCGCCGCTTCAGAGGGAGGAAGACGCCGGGTCCCCTTTACGGCAGGGGCTGGGATTCCCCGCCTTCCGCCTCCTGTTCCTCCTGTTCCGCCTCCCGTTCTGCTTCCCGCTGCTTTTCCAGCATGGTCAGTTCCTCGCAGATCTGCTTAAACACCGGGGAGGACTGGCCGCCGGTGTTTTCCGCATCCTCCGCCAGCACCACCACGACATATTCCGGATCCTCCGACGGGTAAAAGCCGCCGAACCAGCTCTGCACCACCGCTTTCCCGTCCTGCTCCCATCCGGTTTCCGCCGTCCCGGTCTTCCCGCCGCCCCCCAGCTCGAACGGGCGGGCGGAGCGGCCGGTCCCTTCGTCCACCACCACCCGCATCATCTCCCGCAGCGTCCGGGCGGTGGAGGCCGAGAAGGCCGACTGCGCAGGGGCGATCGCTTCCTCCGTCAAATTCCCCTGGGCGTCCACGATCCCCTTGAGCAGGGTGGGGCGGATAATCTCCCCGTCGTTGACCACCGCGGCCACCAGCTGGGCGATATGCACCGGCGACGCCATGAGCGCCCCCTGGCCGAACGCCAGATTCGCGACCGCCGCCGGGGAAAGCAGCTCGGTTTCGCTGGGGAGGACCGCCCGGGCGGTCTTCCACCCCTCGGCCAGGATGATCGGGCGGTCGAAGCCCAGCGCCACCGCCATGTTATACAGCGTCTGCCCGCCCATTCGCTGCGCCAGCCGGATAAAATACGGGTTGCAGGACTGGGCGAACGCTTCGGTCATATCCAGCGTGCCGTGCCCCAGCCGGTTGTGGCAGTGGAAGGTCACCCCGCCCACGTCCACCTTCCCGGTGCAGGTAAAGGCGGTGTCGAGCGGGATTCCCGCCTCAATCGCAGCCGCGGCCGTCACGATTTTAAACACCGACCCGCAGTTGTAGTTGGCCAGCGCGCGGTTGAGGAGCGGCGCGTCCTCGTTTTCCAGGTTCTCCGCCACCGTAGACGGCTGGTAGTCCGGCAGGCTGACCATGGCCAGGATCCGGCCGGTGTCGGGTTCCATGACCACCACCGCGCCCTTGGCGATATGCTCCTTCGCCGCGTTTTCCGCGATTTTCTGGATTTCACTGTCCAGCGTCAGGGCGATCCCCGCCCTGGCGGAATCCAGCGTATTGCTCACCACCGGCGGGATCCCCTGCAGAGGCCGCCCCACCGCGTCCACCGTATACGTCGCTTCCGCCTTGCCGGCGCAGGCGTTCAGCCACTCGTCGAACACCAATTCCGCGCCGCTCACCCCGTGCAGGCCGTCCCCGTCCAGATATCCCAGCACATGGGGGGCCAGCAGCGGCTCGGTATAGCGGACCGGCGCGTCCAGGAACACCAGCCCGTCCGCCGAAGCGGGGAAGCCGTTCAGCGTCACCGCGACCGGCTTCCCGCCCTGCAGCCGTTCGGTCAGTGCGGCGAGTTCCTCCCCCGTCAGGGAGCCGGACACCGCCGCCAGCGCTTCCGGCGTGGCGGTGAGGCTCGCGCGGCATTCCGTACCCCGGTTTACCAGCGGCTTGAGATTGGTGTCGTAAATCGTCCCCCGGGCATTGGCTATGGCCACCGTCAGGCTGGACTGCTGCTCAGCCGCCTGCGTATACGCCCCGTCCGTCAGGGTATACAGGCGCAGGATTAACCCGCCCATTAAAAAAAGGGAAATCACAAAAAAGCTGATTGAACGCCGGCGCATAGCCATCCCTCCCACCGATTTTCCCGGGCAGGCGTCCGGGAATCCATGCGGTTAGTCTGCCCGATTTCGGGAGAAATTAAACAGCCGGCG
Organism: Candidatus Avimonas merdigallinarum; assembly: GCA_904377855.1. Classification (GTDB taxonomy): domain Bacteria; phylum Bacillota; class Clostridia; order Oscillospirales; family Acutalibacteraceae; genus Avimonas; species Avimonas merdigallinarum. The sequence continues at coordinate 3,877 of CAJFGS010000006.1, read as the reverse complement.
TGCTTGTAATAAGGGAAAAGGGGTGGTATACTGGTGCAGGCCTGCGCGCAGGGGCATCCTGCGGGAACACACAGTCACATACCCGCCGGAAACGCACGGCGGCGCATTCCGGCGGAGGGAACACCCTGCCCGCGGGCGGCAGAGACGCTTTCCGTCCGGCCGCCGGTTGTCCCCCCCGCGCCGTCCCCGCCTGTGGAGGACGGGCAGCTTTCCGGGGGCCGGGAATCCCGGCTACAAAGCCTCTTCCCCGGTCTTGCGCCGCAGATAGCTTCCCGCCGCCAGCGGGCGGGGGTACGGGACCTGCAGCTTCATGAGCGGGTGGGGCGCGGCCTCCAGCGGCGCGCCCTCCCCGTCGTACAGTTCCTCCACAGTGAGGAGGAAGGGCGGCTTTCCCGGTTCCAGCACGTCCAGCGTCTCGCCCCGGCGGAAATGGTTCCGCTGGGAAAGCAGGAGCCGCCCGTTTTCGTAGCCTTCGGCCACCGCCGCCGCCTCGTACTCCCGGATGTACCCGCCGAAGCGGGTGTTCTGCTCCGGCGCTCCATAATAAAAGCCGGTGCCGTACGGCCGGTGGCTGATTTTATCCAGCTCCTCCCGCATCCAGGGGGCGGGGCGGAAGTCCGGCGGAAACCCCGCCGCCCGGTAGGAATCCACCGCACAGCGGTAGGCGTTGGTCGCCACCGCCACGTAATAGGCGGCCTTGGCCCGCCCCTCGATTTTCAGGGAATCCACCCCGGCCCGGGCTAAATCGGCGATATGCTCCAGCATGCACAGATCGTTGGCGTTGAGGATATACGCGCCGTCTTCCCCTTCCCCGATTTCGTATTCCTCGCCGGGCCTCTTTTCTTCCAGGAGCCGGTATTTCCAGCGGCAGGGCTGGGCACAGTCCCCGTGGTTGGCGTCCCGCCCGGCCAGGTAATTGGACAAAAGGCAGCGCCCCGATACCGACACGCACATCGCCCCGTGGACAAAGCATTCGATTTCCAGTTCTTTGGGCGTGCGGGCGCGGATTTCCGCGATCTCCTCCAGGGAAAGCTCCCGCGCCAGGACGACGCGGGACGCCCCCAGGCTGTGCAGCATGCGGGCGGCGGCATAGTTCACCACCCCCGCCTGGGTCGAGACGTGGAGCGCGCAGCGGGGCGCGTACCGCTTTGCGAAATCCAGCGCCCCCAGGTCGGCGATGATGAGGGCGTCCGCCCCCGCGTCCTGCACCAGTTCCAGGTAGGGCGGCAGCTCGTCCATCTCCCGGCTGCGGGGGAGGATGTTCACGGTTACATACACCTTTGCCCCGGCGGCATGGGCCAGCCGGATCGCTTCCCGCAGGCCCTCCTCGGTAAAATTGGCGGGGGCGGAACGCATCCCGAAACGGGTGCCCGCCAGATAAACGGCGTTCGCGCCGTACCGCAGCGCGGCCTCCAGGCGGCCGCGGTCGCCGGCCGGCGCCAGGATTTCGGGGTATTTTGCAGAGTGCTGAACCATGGGGGGGTTCTCCTTTTCAATGGGATCCAAGATATTGTGTTGAATAAATCCTGATTTTTCTGTAAGGATGGGTGCGCCATGCGTTTTTTCGTCAAAGATTCCCGCTTTTACCGTTCCTTCTTCCGCCTGACGGGGATGATCGCTTTGCAGAACATCCTCACCTTCAGCGTCAACCTCGCGGACAATGTGATGCTGGGCGCATATAGCGAAACCGCCCTGGCGGGCAGCGCGCTGGTCAACCAGATCCAGTTCCTCCTCCAGATGATCGTCATGGGGGTAGGAGAAGGGATTGTGGTGCTGTCCTCCCAGTACTGGGGCCGGCGGGAAACCGCACCGATCCGGCGGATCCAGAATATCGGCATGCGGATTGCCGTGGGCGCCTCCCTCGTGCTGTGGGCGCTGGTCTTTTTCCTGCCCGGCGGATGCCTGGGGCTGCTGACCGACGACCGCGCCGTGATTGCCGAGGGGACGAAATACCTGCAGATCATCTGCTTTTCCTATGTCTTTTTTGCCATGACCAATATCCTGCTGGCTTCCCTGCGCAGCGTGGAGACGGTCAAAATCAGTTTCCTGGTCTCCGGTTCCACCCTGCTTATCAACTGCTGCCTCAATTATCTGTTGATTTTTGGCAGCTTCGGCGCGCCGGAACTGGGGATCCGCGGGGCGGCCATCGCCACCCTGGTTTCCCGGGTGGTGGAATTCCTGATTATGGTGCTGTACACCCAGCTTGCGGACAAAAAGCTGCGTACCCGTCCGCGGGATTTCCGGAAAATCGACGGGGCGCTCCTGCGGGACTACCTGCGCGTCGGGCTGCCGGTCATCCTCTCCAACACCATGTGGGGGCTGGCCATGGCCATCCAGACCGCCATCCTCGGCCACATGGGGCAGGCGACCATTGCGGCTAACAGCATCGCCACCACCGTGTTCCAGATCCTGACGGTGGTGTCCTACGGCGCCGCGAGCGCGAGCGCGGTGATCGTGGGCAAAACCATCGGGGAGGGCCGGCTGGAGGATGTGAAAGCCTACTCGAAAACCCTGCAGATCCTTTATCTGTGCATCGGCGTCGGCACAGGGCTGCTCCTCTTCGCCTGCCGGGACGTCATCCTCAGCTTTTACCAGATTTCGGGCGAAACCCGGGCGCTCGCCGCCCAGTTTATCACGGTGCTCTGCGTCACCGTGGTCGGCACCTCCTACCAGGTGGCGGTGCTGACCGGCATCGTCCGCGGAGGGGGCGACACCACCTTTGTGCTGATAAACGACTTTATCTTCATGTGGCTCATCGTCCTCCCCAGCGCGGCGCTGTCGGCGTTCGCATTCCATCTGTCCCCGCTGATTGTCTTTATCTGCCTGAAATCCGATCAGATTCTCAAATGTTTTGTCGCGGTGGTGAAGGTCAACCGCGGGCGCTGGATCCGCCGCCTTACCCGCTAAAGGCAGCGGGCCGCCCCGTCACTCCATCGCATCCAGGAAAGGAAGGCTTCCCATGAAAATCGAAATGCACTGCCACACCAGCGAAACCAGCCCCTGCGGTTCCGTCCCCGCGGCGGCGGCCGTGCGGGAATACGCCCGGGCGGGGTACGGCGCCGTCGTCATCACCGATCATTTCAACCGGTACGTGCTGGAAAGCTTCCCCGGCTCCCCGCGGGAAAAGGTCGGGCGCTACCTGCGCGGCTTTGAGACGGCGCGGGAGGCGGGCGAACGGGAGGGCGTCGCCGTCCTGCTCGGGGCCGAGAGCTGCCTCGCCGGGGGGCCGGAGGATTTCCTCCTTTACGGGATCGGCCGGGACTTCCTGTACGAGTATCCCCGCCTGTACGACATGACGCAGGAGGAGGTCTACCGTGCCTGCCACGATTACGGCGCGCTGCTGTTCCAGGCGCATCCCTGCCGCATCCCCTGCGCCCCCCGCGACCCCGCCTTCCTGGACGGGGTGGAGGCATACAACGGGAATTGCCGGCACCAAAACCATAACCCCAACGCCGCTGCTTTTGCCCGCCGCCATTCGCTGCCCATTTCTTCCGGCAGCGATTACCACGAGTACGAAGATCTGGCTCGGGGCGGCCTCCTCCTGCCTGACCCGGTTTCCACCAACGCAGAGCTGCTGGCGGCGCTGCGAAGCGGCGGATACGCCTTAATCCGGGACGGCGAGCCGGCAGACGGGCCATCCTCCCCTACCCGGCCATTGTAGCATATCCGGCGCCTTTTCACAAAGGGGCATCCCTCCAACCGCAGGAAAAGGCCGCCCTGCCGAGACTGAACCGGTTCAGAAAAACCGTACAATAGACAAAAAGCCCCCTATGTAGGGAAATAGAACTACATAGGGGGTATTTGTATGGCAGGGAAAAAAGGAATGAAAAAGTATGCAGCAGGGATACGGGAAGAAGTGATGTCACGAATCCGCGCA
>CAJFGS010000005.1 GCA_904377855.1 Candidatus Avimonas merdigallinarum | reverse complement strand
CGATGGTCTCCGGGGTCTGCGCTTCCGGGGACATCTCCCCTTCCACCGCATACAGCTGCACGCCGTCCGCGCCCAATTCCCGGCATTTTTTCAGGCTTTCAGCAAAAGGCAGCCGCAGGGAATCCGCCATGATTCCAATCGAAAACGCAGCCATTGTTCCTCTCCCCTTTCCGGTTACAGCTCGATTTCCCGATGTGCATTCGCCGAATCATAAATCGCCTGCATCATCTGCGCCGTGATGACCACGGTATCGATGTGGGAAGGCAGTTTTTCGCCCGTACGAATGCAGCGGAGGAACGAGTCGATTTCGGTTTCAAAATGGTTGCGCATCGTGAATTTCGGTGCGTAGGCGATCAACGCGTTGTTTTCGGTGGTGTACAGGGTGAAGCCCTGGCCGTACTGCAGGCGGATGCCGGCCTTCGTGCCGAGGAAATCAATGTACGTTTCGTCCTCGCCGATGTTCTGCGCCCAGGCGCCGTTAAAGGTGATCACCGGCCCGCTGGTGCGCACCATGCCCGTCACGGAGTCGTCCACGTCATACGTCCCGTCCAGCTTCGGAGGGCCGGCCCACATGTTGGTGTAGACATAGCCGCCCATCTCCTTGCCCAGCTTGCAGAAAGTTTCGCCGGTCACCGTGAGGGGCTTCGGATCGCCGCAGCAGTACATCACGATATCCAGGAAATGCACGCCCCAGTCGATGAGCGCGCCGCCGCCTGCCACGGCCTTGGTGGTGAAATCGCCGCCCAGGCCCGGGATGCTGCGGTGGGAACGGAAGCTGATGTACACATGATAAACCTCGCCCAGCTTGCCCGAATCGATATAGTCCTTAATCCGGTTGACGCTGTCGTTAAAGCGGTTAACGACGCCGATGTTGAGCACCTTCCCCGTTTCGTGCTGCACCTTCTGCATCTCCAGCGCTTCGGCATAGGTCCTCGCCGCCGGCTTCTCGCACAGCACATTCTTCCCGGCGCGCAGGGCGTCGATGGCAATCAGCGGGTGGACGTTGTTGGGCGTGCAGACAGAAACCGCTTCCACTTCCGGATCCGCCAGCGCTTCCTTGTAATCGACGATCGCCTTGCCGCAGCCGTACTTTTCCACAGCCGCCTGGGCACGCTCGGGGATGATGTCGCAGAAATAGGCGATTTCCGCGTCCGGGTTTTTCATGTAGGCGGGAATATGCGCGTTGTTGGCGATATTTCCGCATCCGATAACTGCTACCTTCATGATTGTCTCCTCCTATGCTTAATAATAAAATATATGGTCTGAGGCCCTGCTGTCACGCCGGCAAAGCCCCACGCCTTCCTGAACAAGCACGGCGCGGCGGGATTCCCTCCGTCAAGCGGCCGCTTTCCCGGATCCCGCAAAGCCGCGGCGGGAGCGGCCTGGAGGCCGGCCCGCTTTTCCGCGCCCTTATTCCTTCCGCCCGGGCTGTTCGGGCGAGCCCTCCGGCAGCGGGGCCGCCGCTTGGCCGCCGTCCGAGTCCATGCGGATGTACTGCGTGGGGGCGATCCCCATAATCGTGCGGAAGGATTTGCTGAAGGTCTGAACGCTTTCATAATTGAGCATGGCGGCGACCTGGGTAATACTCAGCCCGCCGTAGCGCAAAAGCTGTACGGAACGCTCGATTTTCTTCAGGTGGATGTAATTCTGCAGGGTGGTGCCGGTCTGCGCCCGGAACAGGTGGGATAGATAGGTATAGCTGTATCCCAGATCCTGTGCCATCTTCTGGATTGTGCCGATGGTAAAGATGTTTTCCTCCACATAACGGATCGCCGCGTATACCGCGGGCCGATCCGACTGCGGGCGCTGGCTGGTGTGGGAGGGCACTTTTTGGGTGGAATCCGTCCCCCGTATGGCCATAATCACGATGGCTTCACAGTAGTTCCGGATCATCCGCCGGCTGTAAAGCGTCTGGGTATAGAATTCGTCGATGCACTGCATAAAGGGCAGAAAAATGTCGCTCTGATTTTTCAGCAGCCGCCACGGCTTTTCGTCATAGCGCTTTTTCAGGCCGGCCGCCGCGCCGTCGCCCAGCCCCTCGCCCTCCTCTTCGCTGAAAAGGAAGCCGATGTAGGCATAACGGAAAATATCGGTTTCCGCCGCCTCCATTGCGTGCCAGTGCCCCACCGAATTAATCAGGATGTCCCCTTTGGTCAAGGGGATCTTTTCCCCGTCGGTATAGGAAAACCCGTTGCCGGAAATCACGTAAGTGATCTCATACACGCTCTGCTCGTGCCTATCCACCTTGAAGCCGCGCTCACAGCAGAGCTCGCCGATCTGGTAAAGGTCCAGAACCCCCAGGCGTATCGGGCAGCTCCAAAAATTCTTATCGAAGTGGAAATGCTTCCCAATCCGGATCTCTTTCTCTTCCTTCTTCATCATTCCCATCCCCTTTGACAAAGAGCGCCGCTCTCCCCGCCACGGCCAAATCGGGGGCGTTGTCCAGCCCCGCCGCCGTGTTTTGCATCCGCCGAGATATCGGCAGCCCATGCGATTCCCCCGCGTTCGCCCGCGGCTTCCCGCCCGCTCCCAAAGTACCGGGACGGAGCAAGCCGGAGCTGTACGCCGAATATCCCCCCACTGGTTCTGCTTTGTCCTTTACACTTCCTAGCATACATACGAAATCTTCCAAATACAATGTCACGCTTTATGCTTTTTGTGGTCTCAATTTGCGGTATTTTCATAAAAGCGGTATTGGCCGGAGGGATCTTAGAGTTATGCCTATACACCGGCCGGGATCCCTGTGACATATGGACAATTGGCAAAAGGCCCAGAGCGCCGGCTTTGCGCAGCCGGCGCTCTCCGCCGCTATAAATCCAGGCAGAATCCCCTGTTCCCGAATTTTAGCTAGGAGCCGGCCATGCCCGTTTATCAAGCCCACCGCATCAAAGATAGCTGTTTTCTTTTCCCCGCCTGGTTCTGTCTGCCGGCATCCGGAACCCTCTCTGCCGCATTTTATAAAGCAAAAGAAGGCAAAAGGGTAGGCAGAAGTCTGCGGGAGCAAAGTAAGTCCGGCCATGCAGAGCCGTTCCCGCCCGTATAGGCGGCGCGTTCCCGCCCCGGCCGCCGGGATATCCTCCCGCTCCGGCTGCGCAAAGCCGGACGCCTAGAAAAACGCCGGAGCATAGTCGCAGCATCGGCGCGCCCTGCCGCGGGCCGTTCCTTCCGGAGGGGCGCCGGCCTGTCCGGACGGCTGTTAGGGAAGGGGGAGGCAGGCCCCTTCGTTCCCGCCGGGACGGCTGCCTTCCTTCCCCCGCACAAAAGGCGGCAACCAGGGAGGCAGCTAAGGCCCGCGCGGATCCGTCCCGCTTTTCGCATTTGATTGATAATAGTAAGAATATGTATAAAGAAAGGGCAGGCGATAATCTCGTCTGCCCTTTCTTTATATCCGGCACCCTCCTGATCCGAGGAGCGGGGCCGACGCTTTTGTGTTGGCATCTGCTTATCTTCCCGGGCCGCTTCCAGCCAAGTATTGTCAGCGCAAGTGAGCTTAACTGCCGTGTTCGGGATGGGAACGGGTGTACCCTCACCGCCATCGACACCAACTGGTTCCTTCTGTGGGGAACGAATAGTACTATACCATACCCCGCGGGGAAATGCAAGTACTTTTTTCATTTTTTTGAAAATTTTTTGCGGCCGCCGGGAAGCCGGTTCTGCCCGCCCCTCAGCCGGCGGAAAATCCGCCCCAAACCGGGCTGGCCGCAGGATCAATACGCAAAGGGCGTCATCGCCATAAAGGGCGTCATCGCCATGATGGACATCGCGGCCGAGGCGACCGCCAGGACCACGGCCAGGACCACGGCAAGGATCATCGACCCGATCCACAGGATCAGGTACCGCTTGCGGCGGCGGGCATACAGTTCGGCCTCCGCCGGGTGCAGGAAAGGCGCCGGCTGGCCGCAGAAGGGGCAAAATTCCCCGCCGGGAACGTTATAGCCGGGATAGCCGGGATAACCCGGATAACTGGAGGGCAGGAAATTCCCGCAGCGCACGCACCGCCGGGGCTGGTCCTTCGTCGTCAGGGTCACAATCAGGTAGATCAGCGCGGCAATGGAGAAAAAGCCGGAGAGCACCCCCCAGAGGCCCGCGTTGGGGTTCTGCCGGTAACGCGCGTCGTTATACACGCACAGCCCGAGGAACACCGCGCCGGCCACCACAATCGCCCAGATCAGAAGCATGGCCAGGACAAACCCGATTACATTTACGGCGATCACCGTTTCCGCCTGCGAAGGCATACGCATCCCTTCCTTTCTGCAATTGCTTTCATTATACCCGATCCCGGCGGGAAAAGCAACCGCCGTTTCCGCCCTGCCCCGGCCGGGGGGACCGCCCCTGCCGGGCGGGAGGGGAGGCGGCCCTCTCCCCTCCCGCGCATCTTATATACGTTATATATACGCTGCCCGTACGCCCCGCCTAGCCGATATCCAGCCGTTCCTTTTCCACCAGCACCGCCCGCACCGGCGTCCCGTCCGCGCCGGCGATTTTCAGCGGCGCGGCGAAAAGGAAGTAATCCCCCGGCCGGACGCGGGACAGGTCCAGCCCCTCCAGCAGGGCCATCCCGCTGCCGAGCAGCTGCCGGTGGACGGCGGCGGTATGCTCCGGCCCGGCGACCGACTGCGCCTCCACCCCGACCAGCTTAAGCCCCGCGTCCCCCAGCACAAAGGCGGCGCTGGGGCTGATTTCCATCTCCCCCTTGAACAGCACCCGCTTATGCAGGCGGGGGAGCATTTCCTCCGCCTGCGCGCCCAGGAGGATCCCCTCAAACGCGGCCACGCTGCACTCCCCCACGCAGAGGTCCAGCGGCAGGGCGGCGGCGTCCGCCCCCTCCCGCACAAAATGCCGGGGCGCGTCCAGGTGGGTGGCGTTATGCAGGCAGGCGGACAGGGCCGACGTGTTGCACGGATCCCCCCACTCGAGCCGGCAGAGCGGCTCCAGCCTGGGCGCGGGATCACCGGGGTACACCGGGCAGCCCAACAGCTCCCGGCTGATGTCATGCAGGATCATGGAAAACCGCCTTTCCGGGCGCCGGCGTCCCCGCCCCGCGCCCTTTTCCGTTTCAATTATACTGCGGGGATACGCGGCCCCGGCCTCCGGGGAGAGGGAAGCCGCCCGCTCCCCCGCGAAGCAGCCGCACGGCTGAACCAGAGTGTGGCCGGCCTCGGGCAGCGTATCCGCCCGGCCTTTCCCGGCTGCCCGGGAAGGGCCGGGCCGCTGTCCCCCCGCCGGCTATTCCATATTGCCGGTCAGCGCCATAATCACCGCGAGGGCGGCGAGCGGCGCCGTTTCGCACCGCAGGATCCGGGGGCCGAGGGTGGCCACCTGTGCGCCGAGCGCGCGCAGGTCCTCGATCTCCGACGGCTCAAACCCGCCCTCCGGCCCGACGACCACCGCCAGGCGGCGGGTTTCCCGTCCCACCAGTTCTGCCAGCGGGAGGCCGCCCCCTTCATAGAAGGCGACCACCGGGACGCCGGCGGCTTTCATGCGCTCCAGCGCCCCTTTCCAGGAGTGGGGCGGCTCCACCGGCGGGAGGATCCCCCGCCCGGACTGCCCGGCCGCTTCGTCGGCAATCTTCTGCCAGCGGGCGCGCTTGCGTTCCTCCTTGCCGTCCAGCCGGGCCACGCTGCGCGCCATGGCCACCGGGACGACGGCCGACACCCCCAGTTCCACCGCCTTCTGGAGGATCCACTCCATCTTCTCCCCCTTGGGGAGCCCCTGGTACAGGGTGATTTCCACCGAGGGCTCGCAGGCGGTGGGGGTGTGGTACAGCACCTTCAGCCGCACATCCTCCCCCTCAAACCCCGTGATCTCGCAGAAATAGTCGGTCCCCTGCCCGTCGCAGAGGGTGAGATTCTCCCCCGGCTTCATGCGCAGGGCGCGGCGGATATGCACCGCATCCTGCCCGGTGATGAGGGCCGATTCCCCGCCGGGAACCTCTGTGAAAAAACGCGGCATCCCGCCGCCCCCTTCCTGCTGTCTCAATCGGGCGGGGGCGCGGCAGCCCCGCCGCCTCCCCGCCGTCCGCCCGGCGGCTTCCCGCGGGCGGGGACGTTTATTCCCGCCCCGCCTCCGGCCCGAGGCCGGCGAGGCCCTTGATAATCTCCCCGGCCAGGATCAGCCCCGCCGCCCCCGGCACAAAGGACACGCTCCCCGGCAGGGCACGCTTCCCCTCCGCCGGCTCCTCCCCGCCGGGAAGGGGCGTGAGGGGCGGCTCTTCCGAATACACCACCCGGAGCGAAGGGATCCCCCGCGCCTTGAGTTCCCGCCGCATCACCCGGCAGAGGGGGCAGACCTTTGTGTCATAGATGTCCGCCGCCCGGAAAGCGGTGGGGTCCAGCTTGTTGCCGCAGCCCATGGCGCTGACCAGCGGGATCCCCCGGCGGCGGCACTCTTCGGCCAGGGAAAGCTTGGCCGCCACGGTATCCACCGCGTCGGCCGCATAGTCCAGCCCGTCGAGCAGCCCCCCTTCCTCCCCCGGGAGGTAAAACAGGGTGTGCGCTTCCACCCGGCAGACGGGGTTGATGTCCCGCACCCGGGCGGCCGTCACCTCCGCCTTGGAAAGGCCGATTGTAGAAACCAGCGCGCCGAGCTGCCGGTTCCGGTTGGTGTCCGACACCGTATCCCCGTCCACCAGCACCAGCCGGCCTATCCCGGCGCGGGCGAGTGCCTCCGCCGTGTAGGAACCGACCCCGCCCAGCCCGAAAACGGCGACCGACGCCTGTTCCAGCCGCTCCACCGCTTCCCGGCCGAGCAGCATCGCTTCCCTGGAAAGCCACTCCTGCATCCTCCGCTTCCTTTCCCTTCCCCGCGGGGCGGCGGAGCCGCCGGCCCCCGCCCGCCGCAGGATACTCTATGGTGATGGTTCAATTCCGTTCATTCAACAAACCGTTTTCGGTTATTGGGCCACCAGGCAGAGCCAGCCGCCGTGCTCGAGCCGCTCCCGCACCGTGAAGCCGCAGCGGGCCAGCGCGCCGAGCACGTCCTGCTCCCGGGTGTCGATGATCCCGGACATGATGTACAGGCCGCCCGGCTTCAGGAAGGGGCGGATGCCGGCGGAAAGGGCGATGATCGCATCCGCCACAATATTGGCCGCCACGATGTCGAACGTCCCCTCCACCGCGTCCACCAGGTTCCCCTGGCGGATGGAGTATGCGGGGGGGCGCAGGCCGTTAAGCTCCCCGTTTTCCACGGCGGTCTTCACCGCGAGGGGGTCGATGTCCACCCCGACGGCGCTTTTGGCCCCGAGCAGCAGGGCGGCAATCGAAAGGATGCCGCTCCCGCACCCCACGTCCAGCAGCGTTTCCCCGCCGTGGATATGGTTCTCCAGCGTTTCCAGCACCAGTCGGGTGGTGTCGTGCCCGCCGGTGCCGAAGGCCATGCCGGGGTCGATATGAAGCAGGGCCCGCCCCGCCGCCTCCGGCGTATCCTCCCAGGTCGGGCAGATGAGCAGCCGCTCCCCCACCGGCAGGGGCTTGAAGTACTTTTTCCAGTTGTTGGCCCAGTCATCCTCTCTGACCTCGCCGGTCAGCACCTCGTGCGGGATCCCTGCCGCCGTGTACCGCTCCCGCAGGAAGGCCACCGCCTCGGCGGGGTTCTCCTCCGGGGAGATGTAAACATGGATAACCGACCGGGTGCGGTCGCGGGACAAAAGCTCCTCGTCAATCAGGTCGATATGGGCAATCTCCCGCGCGCCTTCGATGAGATCGCTGTAATCCTCGATATACACCCCGTAGGGCACCACCATGTTGGCAATATCCGCCGCCCGGTCGGTATCGGCTGCCGGGACGGTAATCTTCACTTCGGTCCAGTCCATGCGCATCCCCATCCTTTCCTATCCGGGGCGGGCTCACCCGCCCCGCTTTGGTTTCCCGGTCACTCCGCGAGGTAGTCCCGCAGCGCGGACTGGTCGAGGCCCGCGCACCCGGCCAGGTATCCCGCCAGCTTCTGCGCGATAACCCGGCAGCCGCCGGCCGTGTCGCTCTCGATGTTCAGGGGCATCACCGGATCGTGGACGCTCAGGCGGAGCAGGAACCAGCCGTCCCCCTCCCCTTTGCCGAAGGAGACACGCACCCCTTCCCGGGAATCGTCCGCGACCGCCCAGCCCTTTTCCCGGGCGTAGGCTTCCAGCCCCGTCAGCACGGCGGTCCCGCAGGCGCGGAAATCCTCCTCCCGGATGGGGAAGCGCAGCTCGGCCCCCTCCACCGGCTCGGCAAGGCTTGCAATCAGGCTGTCCAGCGTCTTCCCCTGGGCCCGCAGCCGGGCCGCCTTGATGATGATCTTGGTCATGAGGTAGGCGCCGTCGTCCAGGAAATAGTTCTCCCGCAGGGCGGCGTGGCCGGAGGTCTCGATCGCCAGGGGGCAGTTGACCCCCTCCTTGTTCAGGCGGATAGCTTCGTTAATGACGTTTTTGTACCCCCGCTTAAACCGGCAGTGCACCCCGCCGAGCTCCTTTTCAAGAAAGGTTTTCAGCCCGCTCGAGGTAATGGAGTCGGTGACGACGGTGCCGCCGGGGTTCCCCTCCAGCGCAATCGCCGCCGCGAGCGCGACCAGCCGGTTCCGGTTGATTTCCCGGCCCTGCCCGTCCACGCAGCCCGCGCGGTCCACGTCGGTATCGAAGATAACGCCGAGGTCCGCCCCGGCGCGGACGGTCGCTTCACAAATCGAACGCATCGCGTCCTCGTTTTCGGGGTTGGGGATATGGTTGGGGAAACGGCCGTCCGGGTCGAGGAACTGGCTGCCCGAAACGTCGGCCCCCAGGGGGGCCAGCACCTCGCCGGCGTAGAAGCCACCCACGCCGTTGCCCGCGTCCACCACGATGTGGAACCCGGCGAGCGGGTGATCGTAATCGGCGGCGCCCACCCCCTCGCAGATGAGGCGGCGGAGCCGGGCCGCATATTGGGTCATGTAATCCACCGCACGGCAGGTCCCTTCCGCCGGGGCGGGCTTCACGCCGTCCTGGGCGTTCTTTAGCACCGCCTCGATGTCGCTCCCCTCCAGTCCGCCGGAGGGGAGGAAGAATTTCAGCCCGTTGCGGTGGTAGGGATGGTGGCTGGCGGTAATCTGCACCGCGCCGTCGCACCCGAGATCCACCGTGGTCATAAACATCGCCGGGGTGGAGGCCAGCCCGCAGTCCAGCACGGTGACGCCCGCCGCGGTCAGGGCCGCCGTCACCGCGTCCCGCAGGCGGGGGCCGGAAATCCGGCTGTCCCGCCCCACCGATACGGTCAGTTTATCCGCGGGCTTCCCCACCCGCTCCGAAAGCCAGGCCGCAAACCCGGCGGCCATGGCCTGCACCGCTTCGTCGGTCAAATCCAGCGGTTCCCCCGCCACCCCGTCGACGGCGACGCCGCGGATGTCGGTCCCGCTCTTGAAATGTTTCCAATCGGCATTCAACATAGATGTTCTTTCCTTTCGTTTCCGGGCGGCTTTCCCTCTTCCCCGGCTGCTACCGCCTATTATACCGTTTCCCTGCGGCTTTGTCATCTGCATTTTCCGCAGGAAGGGAGGGCCTGCGCAGGGGGAGTGCAAATTTTGCCCGGCAATCGGTTTTTATTTTTCCTTTCGCCGCTTTCCCCGCCGGCAGGGAGGGGAAACGGGACATACTATCTTGCGTACAGCAAAAAAGCGGCAGCCGCAGAAAGGGGTCCCGCATATGGCGGACATCATCCGTATCCAGAATATGTATAAAATCTATAACCCCGGCCCGGGGGAGGTGCGGGCGCTGGACGGCGTGTCCCTCACCGTGGAGGAAGGGGCGTTCGTTGCCATCGTCGGCCAGTCCGGGTCGGGCAAATCCACCCTGATGAACATGCTCGGCTGCCTGGATTCCCCCACCGAAGGGGAGTACTGGCTGGAAGGGAAAAACGTCGCCCATCTCTCCGATCGGGAGCTTTCGGATATCCGGAACCTCCATATCGGCTTTATTTTCCAGGGGTTCCACCTGATCCCCAGCCTGGACGCGCTGGAAAACGTCGAGCTGCCCCTGCTCTACCGGGGGATGCCCCGGGACGAGCGGCGGCGGATCGCGGCGGAAAGCCTGGCCCGGGTGGGGCTGGGGGAACGGCTCCGGCACCGGCCGGCCGAGATGTCGGGCGGCCAGCAGCAGCGGGTGGCCATCGCCCGGGCCATCGCCGCCCGCCCGCCCATCCTCCTGGCGGACGAGCCCACCGGCAACCTGGATACCGCTTCCGGCCGGGAGGTGATGCAGATCCTGCAGGATCTCAACGGGGAGGGACGCACCGTCATCCTCATCACCCACGACAGCGGCATCGCCGCCTCCGCCCGGCGGGTGGTGCGGATCCAGGACGGCCGGATTGTGGAGGACGGGCCGGGGAGCGCCGTCCCCTCCGCCAGGCCGGCCGGGGAATAGGGGCGGAGGCCTTCCCTCCGCCCCTTCCCTGCGTCCCCGCCCTCGGGCAGGCGGCGGAACCGGGCCCTCACCCCGCAGGCCGCCCGTCCCGCCTGACGCGGGCAGGGCTCCCGGCGGGAGCCCTATTCGTCCTCCATCGCCTCTTCCCCATACACCTCGGTGCAGACGTAGTCGTATACTTCCCGCGCGGTCTGGTATATCTCCCGCACCCGCTCGTCCGACAGCCGCAAATCGATGTCGGACGGGTACCGCGTTTCGATATACAGGCGGTTCATCTTCGCCGTGGCGTCCAGCCAGCGGGAGAAGCCGCGGCTGTGCTTCATCGCCTGGCGGCAGAGCCAGGTCAGGTTATGCCCGTCCACCAGCGCGCCGGTCCGGTCGATGAGGTAGGCCTTGAACGCCTTTTCCATCCCCTGCTGGCAGTGGAAGGCCGCAGCCTCCGCGCACTGCTCCTGCTCAATCAGCAGGCGGGCGGCGAGCAGATCCCCCGCCGCTATCTCCAGCCAGTCAAAATATTTCCGGCTGTCCTTGGAGTGCCTAGTCGATCGCATACAGCAGCCTCCCCGTCTCCCGGATATGCTGGGCGAAGCTCAGCTTGGTCTCCAGCAGGGCCTGCCATTCCGCCTCGGTATACACCAGCACGTCAAAGGGCAGGTCGGATTCCAGTTCCATATACAGGCGGCATTCCACCTCCCGGGAATCCCCGTCCGGGATAACGACGCAGAGCTTCACCGAGGAAAGCTCCCCCGCCGTGCTGGTTTTCTGGTTGTACACATAAATCCGCAGAGGCGAGCAGAGGCGTACAATCCCGTCCCGCAGCGCGTCGAGCATCGCGGCTTTCTGTTCCATGCCGATCCCTCCTGAAAATTTCCGTATTTTCTCCCCGAAAGGCCGCCGTCCTGCCGGGCTCCCCGACCGCTCAGGCCTTCCGGAGGGTTCCAGGGATAGTATACCACAAAATGCGGGAGAAGTCCCGCTTGGGAATTGACAAATCCCCCCCGCATGGTGTACACTATTCCCTGTTATCCAGGGCCGCCGGCCTTCCGGCGCGCGCCGACACGCCCCCTTAGTTAAGTGGATATAACAAGCCCCTCCTAAGGGCTAATCACCTGTTCGACTCAGGTAGGGGGTGCCACCCGCCGCGGACGATTGTCCGCGGCTTTTTTGCGCCGTTTTCCCCCGCCCGGCCTCCGGATAAGGCCTGAGGGCCCTGCGCGCGGGGCCATGGGAGCCCCGCCCAACGAAAGGAAGCCGCCGGCAGTCCTGCCGGCGGCTTTCCGCAATAGGTTTTTGAAAATCAGTGCGAATGCGGGGGATTATTCCGCGTCCGCGGGCGGCGTCCCGTTGTCCGACGGGGAAGCGCCGTCATCGGGAGGGGTTTCCCCGCCGTCCGGAGGGGTGGTCCCGCCCATTTTCGGCCGGATCACAAAGTACCAGAGGCAGAACCCGCCGCCGCCAAGAACGATAACCACGGCCACCACAATCAGCGCGATCCCCCAGCCGGGGAGCCCGCCGGAAGACGACTCCCCGTCGTCCCCGCCAACCGGATTGGCCGGATCGGTCACCGAGGAATCGGTTTCGCTGCCGTCGCCGGTGGTGCTGGTCTCATCCCCGGTGGTACCGTCGCCGGTATCGGTGGGATCGGTGGTCGTCTCACCGGATACGTCCGAGCTGTCGGGATCGGAAGATTCGTCGCCCGGAGTCGACGGTTCGTCGGAAGGCTCGTCGTCCCCGCCGCCCGAAGGGGGCTGCGTCTCTTCGCTGCTGGCCGCGCCGAGCACTTCGCTCACACGGACGTTGTCAAACATGATGCCGAAGCCGGCGGGCTGCTGCGCCAGGTTGATGAACAGCCGCAGGCCGTAAATCGCCTCCGCCTCGAACGCCGTGGGGGTGTATTCCACAATCACCCGCTTATAGCCGTTCGAGAGGGTTTCCCCGACGTCGTTCTTTATCAGGTTGACGTTGCTCCAGCCGCCGGGGTTGCCCACCTGCATGTCCGCGTCCGCCATGAAGGCGACGTGGGCCTGCAAACTGTCCTCCCGGGTGGTGCCCAGGAACTTGTAGTCGAACATCAGGCGGTAGGTCTTGCCCGCCTGCAGCTTCTCCTGGAAATTGACATAGGCCGAGCCGTACTTGAGCATCATGTTGCCCTGCATCTGCAGCACCTTGGAGCCGCCGTCCTCGACCACGGTGGAGGCCATCTTGTCGCCGTCCACGGTCCACCAGCCGTTTACATCGAAGGCGGGATCGTACAGGCTGTCGATTTCCTTGTACTCGAAGTCGCCGCCCTTCACCAGGTTGGTGGAGGAGAGGTTCACCGCCTCGGTAGTGCCGGCAGTCAGGCTCAGCTTGGAAACCTCCACGTTGTCTATCAGCAGGTAGTCGTCGGCGCCGAGCATAGAGCCGCTGTACGCGAAATCTGCAAAGAAGCGGATCGCCTTGAAGGAGCCGGGCGATTCCACCACAAAGGTGCCGGTCACCTTCCGCCAGCCGTCCTCCAGCTCTTCCCCGGGCAGGGGCGCCAGGCCGGCGATGATGTCGTGGACGTCGCCCCAGCCGCCGTCCATGACGTCGCAGTGGAGCTGGTTGGTCTTGGTCAGGTTGTCGGTCACCTTATACATGAAGCTGACCTGGTAGGTTTCCGAGCGCTGGATATTCCCAGTGGGGAAGATGTAATAGGCGGCGCCGTACTGGTTTTCGCCGTTGCCCGCAATTTTCAGGCAGCGCCCGCCCTGGTAGCCCTCGTTCGCAATGCTGACGGTCGGATAGTCGAACTTGTTGGTGCGCCAGCCCAGGGTCTCCGTGAGCTCCTCATAGGTGCCATCCTGGGGCAGTTTTCCCGGATCGGTCAGCGGCACCGACTCAAAGGTCCCGCTGGTGCAGAAGTTTTCTCCGGCGGTGACCCGGTATGCGGTGCCCGACTGGTTCTCAGCCGCCGCCGGGATGGCGGCAGACGTCAGCAGCACGAGGGCCGCTGCAACCAGGCTGATTATTTTTTTCATGGGTTTTGCCTCCTCCCTTAACGGGACAGATTATCCGCGGCGGCGGCGGGACGCCCCGATCGCCATGGCGGAAGCGGCCGTCAGCAGCAGGGCCGGGACAACGGCGGAAGCAACGCCGGTATCCGGATCGTTCGTACCGTCAGCGTCCGTCGGCTCTGTCGTCGGGTTGGTCGCTGTGGTGGCGCCGCCCTCCACGGTCGTGGTGGTGGAACCGCCCTCCACGGTCGTAGTGGTGTCGCCCGTCTCGTCTACGTCCGCGAGATCGTACAGCGAGACGTTGTCGAGGTAGATGCCGGTGTCGGCGCCGGCGCCGCCCAGCTGGATGAAGAACCGCAGGTCGGTGAACAGCGAGGTCTCAAACGCCGAGGGGGTGAAGTCCATGGTCACGCGGGTATACCCGTTGTCCAGCTCCTCGCCGGGGTTGGTGAGCAGGTTGATGTTGTACAGCCCGCCGGCGCCCAGGGTCTGCACGGCCCCGTCGTTGAGGATTTCCGCATGGGCCTGCAGGCTGATTTCGTCGGTGTTGTCGATGAACTTGTAGTCGAAGGACAGGCGGTAGGTGTGGTCTGCCGTCAGTTCGGGAAGCTGGTACAGCGCCACGCCGTAGGCCAGGGAATCGTTCCCCGCCAGGCGGAGGACCTTGGAATCGCCGTCCCGCATGATGGAGGTGGACTCATAATCCCAGGTGGTGGAGCCCCAGCCGTTGTCGTCATAGGTGGTGGCAAGCTGCTCGCCCAGGCCGTAATCCTCGAAGTCGCCGGCCTTGATCAGGTTGGTGGTGCTGCGGTTCTCCTGCGCGTCGGCGTCCACGGCCAGGGCCGCCTCGCCGACCTGCACGTCGTCAAACAGGACGTACGCGTCGCTGCCGAGGACCCCTTCCGGCTGGCGGAAGTCCGCGAACAGCCGCAGGCTCTGGCGGTCGCCGAATGTTTCGCAGGCGATGGTGCCGGTCACGCGGTACCAGCCGTCCCCTACCGGGGTGCCGACCTCGGTGATGCCGTAAGTAATATTCTCGCCCGGATCGTTCTTGATGCCGATAATCTGCTCGCCTGCAGCGGTTACGGAATTCCCGGTAATGATATGGGCGTGGAGCTGGACGCCGCCTTCCTTCATCGCGTCGGAGAGCTTGTAGAGGAAGGAAACCGCAATGACGTCCTTATCGCCGAATTCCTCGGCGCTCACCGGCAGCTTGTAAAACGCCGCGCCGTAGGGACTGCTCCCGTTGCCGGCAATCTTCAGGGCGTCGCCGCCATTGAAGCCTTCGCCTTCCGCGACAGTGCCAGGAATATCCCATATGTTGGAGAACCAGCCGCCGGTCGCCTCTAGCCCTGTGTCGTCTGCCGGCGTCGCCTCCAGGGTGGGCAGGGCGCCGGCCGGCGCGTCTTCAAAATCGCCGCCGGTGCAGAAGTTGTTGATATCCCACTCATAGACAGTGCCGGGCTCGGCGGCAAACGCCGTCGCCGACGCGGCGAACACCATGGAGAGGGACAGAACCAGGGACAATGCCTTTTTCACGGTTTTCATACAGTGACCTCCTTAATAAATTCTCTTCCTTGTGTATGGACAAATCTATGAATAAGCCGCCCGGAAGGGGCAGACCTTATTCCCCGGTAATCCCGCTCTTGTCAATGCTTTCAATCAGCTTGCGTTCCACCAGGACGTAAATCAGCAGGAGCGGGATGATGGAAAGCACGGCCGCCGCCATTTCGATCCCTTCGTTCAGCTGGGCCTCGATGCTGCTGGTATCCACCGAGGGATACATCCGCAGGAAGTTATCGCGGAACTGCTCGAGCGCCAGCGGGAGGGTGACCAGGTCGCTGCCGAAATAGGTGTCCGCCGCCGAGGTGTCGTTCCAGTTCCACACCAGGGAGAAGATGAAGACGACAATGGTGGCCGGCGTCGCGGTGCGCAGGTTGATTTTCAGGAAGATCCCCAGCTGGCTCGCCCCGTCGATCGACGCGGCCTCGTCCAGCGAGGGCGGGGACATCCGGAAGAACTGGTAATAAATCAGGATGAAAATCGACTGCTTGAGCCCCTGCCCGAGAAGGGTGGGGAGCAGCACCGGCAGGATGGAATTATCCAGCCTGTATGAGGTGAACATCACGTATTCCGGCAGGAAGGATACCTGGCTCGGGATAAAGAAGGTGGCTATCATCAGCCCAAACAGGATCTTCTTGAACGGGAAATCGTGCTTGGCAAACCCGTACGCGATCATCGCGGAAACGGCGGTCTGCACCACGGCGATAATCCCCATGCACACCAGGGTGGTCAGCGCGGTTTTGTAACCGCCCAGCGCGTTATACGCCTTGACGAAGTTATCGGTATTGAATTGGCTGGGAATCCAGCGCACCAGGGGATCCACCAGGTCGTACGCGTCCTTCCCGCTGGCGGAAAGGAAGCAGAGGATTGGATAGAGGAACGTAAAGCTGACGCCGGTGAGCAGGATATAGATGATCACCCGGGACAGGATCGACGCTTTGCCGCCGGAGCCGGTGATCAGCCGCCTCACCCGCACCTTCGACGCCAGGCGGGACGAACGCGATTTTGTCATGCGGCTTACCCTTCCTTTCATGAAAAACGGTTACCCCTTGACCCCATACCGCCTGGCCAGCCGTTTCTGCTGCCGGGCCAAACGGCGGCGGCGCTTGCGGAGATCCTTTTCCTTCTGCTTGAGGATATCCTTTTCCTTCCGGCCGAAGACGAGGAACGCAATGGCCAGGGCCGCCAGGATGAACAGGAAGTACAGCCAGGACGCCGCCGAGGAGAAGCCGAAGCCCTGCGACGGGGCGAACATCCCGTCCTTAATCACGCTGATAAACGGGCTGAGGGAGGACATCGAGATGTCCACCACGGTGTACACCGCAATCAGCAGGATAAACGGCTTGACCATCGGGATGGTGATCTTCCAGAACTGCTGCCAGGACGAGGCGCCGTCCACCATCGAAGCTTCGTACAGCGAGCGGTCCACCTTCTGCAGGCCGGACAGGAAAATCAGGATCTGCACCCCGCTGAACCAGAAAATCAGCACAATGTTCTGGATGATATACTGAATGGGGGCCGCCAGAAGGGACGGCACCTGGGTGTTGATAAATTCAAAGACAAAGAAATCGCCCACGCCGGGGAGCTCGGTCGCCCCCACGTCCCGTACCTTTTCCAGGATCGGGCCGCTGATTAGGATAACCGGCAGGAAAAAAATCGCCCGGTAAATCCGCTGGCCGCGGATGTGGCTGTTCAGCATCAGCGCAAAAAGCAGGGAGAACACCACAATCATCGGCACCATAAAGAACATCTGCTGGAGATAGGTGGGAATCCCCAGGGTAAAGTCCGGGTCGGTAAACAGAACGTCGGTGTAATTCTTCAGCCCCACCGGCGTGGTCTGGGTGCCGGTCGGGGTAATGGTAACGTTGGAAAAGCTGTACAGGATGGTCTGGGACAGCGGGTAAACCAAAAACACCAGGAACCCGATGAGCCACGGCAGGATCAGGCAGAAACCGAACAGCTTCTTCCGTGTGGAATATTTCATGACTTTCACGCCGGCTTTCCCCTCCTTTCCGGTTATTCCATCGATTGGATGCAGACGGCCTGCTCCGCAGGGACGGTGGCGCCGTCAATCTCGACTTCGTAGCTGTTGTAATTCACCAGGATCGTCCGGCCGTTGTCGTACCGGATGACCGAGACGCCGTCCTCAGGGCAGCTCCGCCCCACGACCGCCGCCCCCGACACCTGGGAGAGCACCGCGTCCACCGTCTTGTATACCTCGGAAATCTCCTGCAGGTAGTCGTCGAAGCGGGAGGAATACACCGTGTTGGTGTGGCACTGGACAAATTCGTCCGACGCCGCTTCGGTGAGCAGGTAGGCGGGATAGGTGTTGTAATCGATCATCTGGAGGATGGCCGAGCTCCCGCCCGCGCTGAGGTTCTGCCAGGGGGCGAAGCTCTGGATGTGCCCGCCGGTCACCATCTGCGCAAAGGGGACGGTGTCGGTTTCAAAGATGTAGCGCGAATGCTGCATGTCCACGTTGTAGAGGACGTCCGCATACGCCAGCGCATACTGGGAGGGCGCCTCCAGCGCGACAATCCCGCTGGCTTCCCGCAGGGCCTTCAGGTTTTCCTGCGTCGCCTCCAGCATGTCGGCGCGGGACATCTCCTGCCCTTCCTTGAAATTGCTGTACAGGGCGCTGCCGATCCCCGGCAGGGCGGCGTTGCGCTTATAGGACGGCAGGGACGTATAGGACTCCACCAGGCGGGACACGGTGGGCGCGTCCAGATAGTACCGGCGGTCGAACAGGTAGCCGGTGTCCGGGGTATAGGTGAACACCCGGTTGATGGCGTACAGGAACCCGCTTTCCTTGTACTGGCCTTCATAGGCGCGGAGGAATTCCTTGCTGAGCAGGAGCCCGGAACCCGCCGTGTTCAGGGTGTTGTAAAGCGCTTCGAGCTCCTTTTCGCTGCCCACGCGCCTCTCCAGCTTATAGCTGCCGGCGTCCCCGCCGCTGTACCCGCCCTTTTCAAAGCCGTACAGGGAAACCAGGAGGTTGGGGATCCCTTCCTCCCGCAGCCGGCCGACCCAGTCCGTCACATCCTCCAGGGTGGTGAACACCTTGGTGGTGGTGCCGAACAGGGAAGAAGCCTGGTCCGCCATAAACGCCTGCACGTACAGCGGGATATGCTCCAGGGCTTCCTGCTTCTCCGGGAGGCCGCCCTGCTCCAGGAGCTGCCCGCGGTAGGCCTCCGCCATCCCCGCGTAGCTGGCGTCTTCCCCGCTGAGCAGGGTGTAGGTCACTTCGGCGTTGACGGTGTTCGGGGTCTGCTGCACCACGCTGAAGCCCTCCGACGAGCCGGTGGACTGGCGGTACTGCTCCCGGTAAATGAAGACGGGGGACATCCAGTGGAAGTCGATCTTCACCCCCGCGGGGCTGATTTCAAAGCCGGAATAGGCCTCCCCGCCGGTGATCACCCCCATGAAGCCGTTCTGGTTGTAGCCGTGCACGGCCCCGTAGACCGGGAAAAGCAGGTTCCGGACGGGGGTGGGCGCCAGCCCGTTCTGGTAGGCGGTCGGCGCCTGGACGCTGTAATCCGTGCCGTACACCCGCAGGAGGGTGGAGGAATTGTAGGTGTTGGGCTCCTCAAACCGCATCAGCGCGCCGCACCCGTCCGGGATGAAGAAGTAGCCCGGGATGCTGTCCGCGTAGACCGAGCCGAGGAAAGGCATGACATACAGCCTGGCAAGCTTGTTTTCCTCTTTATTGAAGACGATTTCGTCGTCCGGCACCCGGACGGAGAAGCCCTCGTCGGTCAGGGTAATGTAAACGCGGACGGTGGCGTCCGGTTCCTGGAACCGCAGGGTGGCGGCCAGGCCGTCCCCGGTATACTCCAGGTCGGCGGTTTCCTTGCTGTACCGGGCGGAGGAGCGCAGACTCGCGCCGGTGGAATTGAAGTAATCCATGGTCAGGAACGCCTGGGAGAAACGCCGCCAGGTGCCGGTCATCTGCTGCGCCTCGTTTTCCGCCGCGCCGCTGGACCAGAGGTAATCCCCCTGCTTATCCAGCACCTTGAGGATGAACTCCTCCTCGTCCACATAAAGCGCCAGGCGGTCGTTCTCGCAGACAAGCCGGTCGGTTTCGAGCAGCGTCTCGCTCTGCGCCGTCCCCTCGATGTCCTTTTTCACCGTATAGTCGTAGCTGGCCTCCGGGAGGAGGGGGGCGATCTCTTCCGCCTCGTCCTCCGCCCCCAGCACCGCGCTCCCGGTCAGGAGGGCGGCCACGCCGAGGAGGGAAGCCGCGCAAAGCAGCCACCGTTTCGCTTTTATCCTGTTAATCACGCAGGCTCACCTCCGTTATGATATCGCCGATAAAGGTGAAGATCTGCTTGACCAGCAGGTAGGCCAGCGAAAGCACCAGTATGGCGACCAGCATGAAAAAGGCGGTCAGAAGCAGGTTTTTAATCAGCTTTCCGAAGGAGTAGTCGTGGATTTGTATCAGCGACGCCATGAGGGCGCTGACCACCCACGCGATGATGAACAGCAGGGCCATCTGCTGGATAAACTGCTCGTTATAGGTCAGGGCGTTGAGCACCAGCGTGAGGAACGGCAGCAGCATAATCGCCGGGGAAAAGCTGTAAATGGTCACAATGTAGATGGAACGCAGGGAGCCTTTCCCGTCCTGGATCGAGCTGATGAAGAAATTGCCGAGGATGAACAGCCCGAACGCGGCGGTGAGGTACAGGAAGGTCGTCAGGACCGAGAAATCCTCCGCCTTCTGGGAGAAGAGGAAGCCCGAAGCCAGCTGGTACACCACATACAGCACGAAGAAGATGAGGTACACCAGGGTGGCGGAGAGCACGCTGCCCGCACGCCCGGCCTGCACCTCGTAGGCGGTGTCGATCGGGTGCATGGCAAACCGCTTGATGAGGAGCAGGTCCTGCCCCAGCTTCCTCGCGGGGCTGGGCGCCTGCCCGGCCGGGAGCGCTGCCGCCGTCGCCGCCGCTTTCTTCGGCCGGTGCCGTATCGTTTTGATTGCCACCGCCAGGACCGCCAGCCCCAGCAGCACCAGCAGGATATACAGCATATTGTCCTGCAGCCAGAGGTTGCGCAGTTCCCAGTAGGCTTCGCTGTATTCGTCCTTCGCGCCGGCTATCCGGAATTCCTCAATCGCCTGGGCGTATTCGCCCTGCTGCATATAGTTCTGGCCCATATACAGCCGCACAAAGTAGGAGGTGCTGTTGCGCTTGAGGACCGATTCCAGGATGGTCCGGCTTTCGTCGTACTGCCCGTCGGAATAAAGGTCGAGGGCCGTATAGATATTCTGCTGGACGTCGGTCGGCTCAAAAATCTGGATATAGTTCCGCTGGGAGTCGAGCACGTACAGCCGCCCGTCCTCGTCCTCGCCGATCCCGGTGGCCAGGTCAAACAGGCCGACCCGTTCGGTGCCGTTGGAGTTCCCCCCGAACCGGCAGAGGAAATGCCCGTCCTGATCCACCACGGTGATATAGCCCGCGTTGTCCACCACCAGCATCCGGCCGTCCTCGGTCACAAAGAGGTCGCCCGCCGAATCAAAGGTGGGGAGGTAGCTGCGGCCGGAAAAGAGATCCACGCCGTTCAGGCTGTGGCGCTGGACGGTGGAGCCCGACTGCTTGTTGATGGTATACACCAGCCCGTCCGCCCCGGTGAAAATGCTCCCGTAACTCGGCGGGATGCTGGGGAGGAACTGGTTGAGCTGTTCTTCGGTCAGCACGACGTCGAGGAGCTTTTCAAACAGGCTTTTGCTCACGTCGTTGGAGGCGAAAAAGCCCAGGAACTCCCCGGTGCCGTCCATATGGATGATACCGGTGGTGGAATCCTCGCTGATGATGTAGACGCCGCCGGCTCCGGCAGCGGCAATCTTCAGCGGGGAGAACCGGGTGTTTTTCCCGAAGGCCGGGGTGGTCGGGCGTTCAAACACCTGTTCCACTTCCCCCTCGGGGGAAAACCGGTAGGCCAGGCCGTTCCCCGTATCGGCCACATAAATCCGCCCTTCTTCGTCGGCGGCCACGCCCTGGGGGTTGGACAGGATCCCTTCCCCCACCGTGAAAGCGGTTTCCTCCTGGGTATCCAGGACGATCACCCGCTGGTTGCCGCTGTCCGCGATATAAAGGGTATGCCCCTGTACGTACAGGTCCTGGGCATGGTTGAGTCCCAGGCCGCTGTACACGCCGACGGGGAGATAGGCGTCGGGGGAAATTTCCATCCCGCCGTTAATGGTGGGCGAGACGGTATAGCTGGTGGAACCGGCGTCCGCCAGGACGGCCGGGCACAGCGACAAAATCATCAGCGCCGTCAGGAGGCCGCGGCGGAGAATACGGCGTTTCATGGCTCCCTTCCTTTCTCGGACATAACGGTCTTTTCCCTTTGCCGTTCCCGTCCTCATTTGATCCCCGAATGCGCCATGGTGTTGAGCACCTTGTTCTGCATGAAGATAAAGATAATCAGGTTCGGGACGAACATAATAAGGGTCGCGGCAGCCAGGACGCCCCGGCCAGCCACCGTGTTCCCCATGCCCACAATCAGGCTGGAGAGGTAAAACGCAAAGGTCCGCATCAGGTCGTTGTCCACATAATAGGTGGAGATCTCCACGTTGTTCCAGGAGTTCTGGAAGGCCAGAATCGCCACCGTCGCCAGCGCCGGCTTTACAATCGGGGCGACGATGCTGTAAACAATCCGGAAATCCCCCGCCCCGTCGATCCGGGCGGCCTCAATCAGCGCGTTCGGGACCTGGTCGATGAACTGCTTGACCAGGAACAGCCCCACCGGCATGGCCAGCAGCGGCAGGAACAGCACCACGAACTGGTCGATGAGGTGGGTCTTTTCCACAATCAGGTACCGCGGGATCTGCACCGCCTGCGGGACGAACATCAGCGCCATGGTGTTGATGGTGAAGAGCAGGCCCTTCCCGCGGAACTGCTTTTTGGAAAGCACATAGCCCGCGTTCAGGGAAATCACCAGGGTGAACACCACCGCCAGCAGGGAGGAAAGCACGCTGTTGAACAGATACCGCGACAGCGGGACGCCGGAGGCGGCAATCGAGGAGGAGATGTCATAGAAATTTTCCAGCGTGGGCCTCTGCACGAAAAAGCGGGGCGGATAGGCAAACAGCTCGTCCATTGGCTTGAACGCCGTGGAAAAGATATAGATGATGGGAAGCAGCATCACCACGGCCAGCGGCAGAAGATAAGCGTAAATCTTCACCTGGGACAGGCTGAACCGGCTGGGGTTGATTTTGCTGCCTTGGAAACTGGACATTCTGGGCTTCTCTCCTTCCCTCGTTAATCGCGCTCCGCAAAGAATTTATTCGCCAGCTGGGAAACCAGAAGGATGAGCAGCAGCAGCAGGACGGACAGCGCCGACGCATACCCCATGTTGTACTGCAGGAACCCTTCGTCCATGATATGGCTGACCATGGTCTGCCCGGCGTATTGGGGCGTCGGGTTGGCCCCGGTCAGGTCGATGCCGATCTGGCCGGCCGAAAACGCGTTGACAATCGCCATGACCGCGCCGAAAAGCATCTGGGGCTTCATCGACGGCAGGGTGATGTACACGATCTCCTGGAAGCGGTTGCGCACCCCGTCGATATACCCCGCCTCGTAAATCTCGGTGTCGCCGTTGAGTACCCCGGCGAGCATGGACAGGAAGCCCACGCCCATGCTGGACCAGAGGGAGGCGACAATCATAATCGGCAGGATGTAATTGGGCGACACCAGCCATTGGATTGGCGTGTCGATAAACCCGAGCGTAAGCAGCAGGTTGTTGAGGTAGCCGTACTCGTCCCCGGCGAAGACCACCTTCCACACCACCGACAGGGTGACGCCGGCGGTCATCGAGGGGGAGTAGAAAATCAGCGCCAGGATGGTGCGGGGCCACCGGGAAATCTGCGCCAGCGACCAGGCGAGCAGGAACTGGAGAACAAAGCCGCCCGCGCCCACAACCACCGAGAAAATGATCATGTTGGGCAGGACGCTGCGCATGAGCACGTCGTCCTGGGTGAGCGCCTGGATATAATTAGCCAGGCCGTTCCATTCCGGCGGGTTGACCATGTTGAAATAGGTGAAGCTGAGGATAATCGCCACCACGATCGGCGCGGCGACGAAAAACAGGAACAGCAGGGCGTAGGGGCCCAGCAGCACGGAATTCGCAAAGATATCCCCCAGATGCCGCCCCTTGCGGCCGCGGGACGCCTTCGCTTTTTTAACGGTTACTCCTGTTTCCACTGGTCCACCTCCTCGCCGGTGACGGTCTTAAAGGGCTTTACCATATTCCCCTGCGCGTCCATATACCCGAACTCCTGAAGCTTCAGGGCAATTTCACGGTTGCAGGTGAGGATCGCCTTGTCCAGGGCGGCACGGGGCGTTTCCCCGCTGTACACCACGCTGTTCCAGGCGTTGGACAGCTCGCGTTCCACCGCATAGTACGCCGGGTTGCGGGGGACCTCCTTGGTCTGCTCGATCTGCTCCAGGATAATCTCCAGATCCTCCGGCTCAAAGGCGGTGCTTTCCTTCAGGGCGGTGAGGTTGGCGGTGTTCCAGATATACTCCGGCCCGTTTTTCAGGTACATCTCGCGGGTATAGTCGATCTGGGTCTGGGCGGAAAGCCACCATTTCAGGAAATCCCACGCCTCCTGATGCTTGTCGCTGTCCTGCATGATCACGCAGCCGTTGCTGACCGACAGCTGGCTGCGGTTGATGGTGCCGTCCTCCTGCTCCACGCCGACCGACAGGGCGATGCCCCACTGCCCCTTGATTTCGGGCGCGGCGTTTTTGAGCAGGATGTACGTAGAGATATCCGACATGCCGATCGGGGTAATCCCCTTCTTGAAGTTGTTGTAGAAGTTGGGGATGGAGATGGGCAGGCTGTACCGGGTGTACAGATCGGTCATCAGGGTGAACGCTTCCACCGTATCCGGGTCGCCGAGCAGCACCTGGCTGCCGTCCTCCGAATACAGCTTGCCGCCGAACTGGTTGATAAACGGCATGGTCGCGCCGAAGTGCTTGAGGGATTCCAGGTTGGCCAGGTAGGTGTTGTAGCTCATCCCGTACCGGCTGAGCACCGGCAGGATTTCCAGCACGTCATCCCAGGTTTCCGGCACTTCCAGCCCCAGGTTCTCCATGATGTCCTTGCGGTAAAACTGGACCACGAAGTTGGAGGTTTCCGGCAGGCCGTAGCACTTGTCGTCCACACAGAAAATCGTGATCATTTCCGAATGGAAGTCCTGGATGACCTCCCCGAAATCCGGGAACTGCCGCAGGTCGTACAGCGCGCCGCGCAGCCCGAAGTCAAACGGCCGGTAGGTGGTGGTGCCCAGCACCACATCGGGGGCGCTGCCCGCCGACACCGCGAAGAGCAGCTTCTGCTCGTCCGCCATCAGGGAGAAGTTGACCCCGTCCCCATAGCTGCGCTCCGCCAGCTCCCGCAGCGCCTCCACATGGTAAGTCGAACGGCCGACCCAGACGTTCAGCTCGTCCTCCGAGGTGTTGGAGGCCACGTCGTAATCCGCGGTAAAGGTGTAGAACAGCTTTTCAATCTGCTTCCAGATGGAGGCGAAGAACCCCACTTCGTGGTGCTCCAGATCCTCGGTACGGGGGGAAAGCAGGATTTCGTCCACCCCCATGGGCTGATCCAGCAGCTCGTCCATAATCAGGGACACCCGCTCGGCAACCGAGCCGCTGCCCTCCGAGAAATAGGTGATGTTGTTTACGAAATAATCCAGATCCTCCGAATACCGCGTCAGGGTAGTCGCCGCGACCTGGAGGTCGGAGATGGCGGAAACATCCTTCCCGTCCGCCATGGCCGACACCACCTCATAGGCGCTGCCCACCATGCCGGCGATGTCCGCCAGCTGCGACCGGATATCGGGAAGGAACTCTTCCAGGTTCCAGTCCCGTTCTTCGTCAATTTTATTGCCGGTGACTTTCTTGACCTCCAGGGCGATGCTGTTGATCTGGTTGATCGCTTCCTGGAGCATCTCATAGGTTTCAAACAGGGGGGAGGCGGTGGTTTCCACCGTCAGGGTATGTTCCCCCGCGGTCAGGTAGATGCCGGCCGGCGCCCCGTCCACGCTCACCGTGGCGGTATCCATGCCGTGCCCGGTATAGGGGAAGGAATAGCTGAGCAGCTCGTTAAACGGCGCTTCCCCGTCGATGTAAATATTGCGGAAGACCGGCATATCGGTCTTGTCCGACTGGCTGTACCGGAAAGCCAGGTAATACACGCCGCTCTGC
This sequence comes from Candidatus Avimonas merdigallinarum, assembly GCA_904377855.1. Taxonomy (GTDB): domain Bacteria; phylum Bacillota; class Clostridia; order Oscillospirales; family Acutalibacteraceae; genus Avimonas; species Avimonas merdigallinarum. The sequence continues at coordinate 69,145 of CAJFGS010000005.1, read as the reverse complement.
TCGACGTTGAACGTGTAGGACACCGCGCTTCCCGGATCGGCCCACATCCAGGCCGAGAGCATGTTGATCCGGCTGGAATCGGGCGAATAGGGGGTGCAGTTGTAGTCGCGGGTCTTTTCCCCGCGGATGTAGGAATGCGACTTGGAAGTATACTTTTCCGCTTCCAGCACGATGGCCTGGGTATCCTCCGTCACCGTGCTCTCCTCGGAAGCGATGGACTGGGCGTATCCGGAATAGGAGGGCCGCTCTTCATAGGTCCCGAACTCGATCCCCCGGATTTCGCAGGAAAGGGCGTTGAGCTGGATGTCAATCACGTTGGTCCCCTGCTCCAGTTCGAAAACCAGCGGGATTTTCAGGTTGTACACCGTGCTGTTGAGGGCCTTTTTCTGCCAGGTGGGGACATGGACCGGCTGGGGATACACCTCGTTGTTGAAACGGTCGGTCTTATAATCCTGGGACTCGTCCTTCCAGACCGACGGGAGGGTGATTTCCCGGCTGTCGGTAAAGGGATATTCGCCGTTCACCTGTACGGAAATCGCCAGATCCTGGGTGCTTTCCTCCGGGATCCGGTAATCCAGGCTGATAATGTAGCCGCCCGCCACGGCGCAGTCGACGGTAAACGAAAGGCGCGCCTGCTCCTCCAGCGCTAGGATGGGGATAGCTGCTCCTTCCTCGTCGGTTCCTTCCGTCCGAGTCACCCCGGAGGCGTCTTCCGTCAGCTGGATATCGTCCGGTGAGACGGTAAACGCCGCGCCGGCGTCCACCAAGCTTTCCAGCCGTTCGTCCATCGACTGGTAATAGGAAGGAAGCGTATCCATCGTCAGCGAGCCCGCCGGAAAAGGCGGACAGGCCAGGAAAACGAACGCCGCCAGGATCATTGCCGTCCCGGCCGCCCCAACGCGTTTCATTCGGCTTTGCATTGCGGACGCCTCCTTATCTGGATATCCCGGCCGCCCGCAGGATTGCGGGCGGCCGGGCTCATGCTTTCAATCGGTTTTTACTGATATCGGTCAGCCGGTGACGTCGTTCCAGGCCCGCTCCGTCGTTGAGTTGATGGTATCCTGGAGGGTCTGGGCGATGTCCGCGGCGGTCTGGGAGCCGGTGTACAGGATATTCTGCGTCACCTGGTTGGTCACCAGGGTTTCCCAGGTGTTGGGATACTCCGGCACAATCCGCCAGCAGTCCACATAGCCGCGGCCGAAGTTCTCCAGCATATAATCGATGCCGGGCTTGTAGCCGACGTCCATGCTCTTCCACAGCTCGATCGCCTCGGGATCGTTGATCGGCGGCAGGGACAGGGATTCGATGGCGTCCGGCAGGTCGGCGGCGATTTCCGGGTATTTCTCCGCGGTGGCCGCTTTATCGTAGTTGTTGATGATGTCCACCTTGTCGCGGAAGCCTTCCAGGTCATAGCTCATGTACCGGATGAGCTCCCACGCCGCGTCGGGGTTCTCGCAGCTGGTGGTGATGCCGTAATAGTCCACGCTCAGGCCCGGGCGGGATACGTCGCCTTCACCCGAGGACGGGAAAGGATAATAGTCCCATTCAAAGCCGGTGTAGGCCGGGTCGGTCTTGTCAAACCGCAGGGTCCAGGAGAAGTCTTCCTGGAAGGCGACCCTGCCGAGCGGCCAGGGGTTCTCGGTGGTGCCCACCGTCTGCATGAGGTAATCGTTGCGCTGTTCAATCAGCGCTTCCTGCTCCGCAGAGCCTTCTTCGAAGTTGGCGGGCAGGCCCATGGCGTCGATGTTTTCCCAGATGACGTAATCCCGGTCCACGATGGTCTTCATCATGTTCACGGTCTCGATCCACTCGCTGCCGAGGGAATACTGCTGGGTTTCGTAATTGTAGGTCGCCCAGCCGAGGTCGTCGTTCATCTGCGCCGGCAGGTGCTTCATAAGCCAGATGATGTTGTTGGCGCCAATGGATTCGCCCGGCACCGACGCGGCTTCCATAATGTCCATAAATTCGTCGATGGTCCAGTCATAGCCAGGCTTCTCGATGTTCAGGTCCTCCAGCAGGGTGAGGTTTACCTTAATCCCATGCAGGAACACGTTGCTCGGCAGGACATACAGCTTATCGCCGATCGAGCCGAATTCGATGAAGTTTTCGTAAATCGCCTTGTTTTCGTCCGCCTCATAATACGAGGACAGGTCGATGAGCCAGTTGTTCTTGACCGGCGTGTAAATGTTCTCCACGTTGATGATGTCCGGCATCTTGCTGGCCGCCGCCAGCTGCGCCAGGTCTTCGGTGCCGAGCCATTTCCCTTCCTCAGCCAGCTCCACTTTAATATTCGGGTGATCTTCCATGAACTTGTCCATCCAGGGCGCTTTCAGCGCGTTGGTCTCCCAGCTCGCCAGCGTAATGGTAACGGTTTCCTGGCCGTCGCCTCCGCCCGGCGTGCTGTCTTCGGCGCCCGGCGCGCAGCCGGCCGCGAACCCTGCCACCAAGGTCGCCGCGCAAAGCACGCTGAACAATCTTGCGATTTTTTTCATTGGGTAATCTCTCCTTTTCAGAAATATTTCCGGATATTCCGGATGCAGACGCAGGGTTTCTGCGTCCAAATTGAAAACCATACAAACCTTTCCGCGGGCCTTCCCAATCACAGAAAAGCTCCGCGGAAATCCAGGGAGCCGGCTGCACAGGCAGCCGGGGAACCGCCGGGTCCGGCGGCAGTGTGGCGGACGACACCCCCCAAGTCAAAATAACATCGATGTCATACAACGTGCCTTCGCACCGCGGATAATTGGCCCTCCCTCTCAATTCGTCAAAGCTTGTCGAATGAAGTTGTCTAAAGCCTCTATTTTATTTCAACCGATGTGCATTAACAGCAATTTTTCTCGGCCGTTTCAGCTGATTTTTTGCTCTTTCCCCCTTACAGCTCCTTGTGAACCGCAAGAAAGTGATATCGATGTCTCAATTCCTCTAAAACAAGCACAACTTTTGGGTATGCCTGGCGGTTTTCTCCACAGCTACCAACAAAATTGTGCCAAATATAAACAACATCACTTTGACTTCGTTCTGACTTCGATTTCATCATAGTGCCGACAACGAAATTTGTCAATACATTCTTAAAATTTCTTTCATTTTATTTGTGAACAATTACAGATCCGCCTTATGCGCCATTACCGAGCCGCGGGGTACCAACGCCGGCTCCAGAACCACGCTTTTCCGGAAGCCCCGGTGGTTTCGAATCCGCTCGAACAGCAGCTCCGCCGCCATTGCGCCAATATCCTCCTGCTTCATATCCACCGAGGTCAGGTTGGGATAGATACAGGTGCAGTAGTCGGTGTTGTCCAGCGTCACGATCGAGAGGTCGTCCGGGACCCGGAGTCCCCGCTCATGGCAGACATCGATAACCCCCTCCCCCATGAGGTCGTTGGCTGCGACCACCGCCGACACCGGCCGGCCGGAATCCAGAAATTCACGGAATTTATCCCGGGCCAGTTCCCGCCGGAAATCCGCCGGGAGGAAGTACTCTTCCTGAAACGGGAGGCCGCTGGCGCCCAGCGCCTTGATATACCCCTGCAGCCGTTCGCCGCCTGTCTGCTCCTCCCGGCTGCCGCCGACGAAAACGATCTGCCGGTGCCCGTTCTGGATTAGGTGGTTGGTGGCGAGGTAGGTCGCCTTGGTGTGATCCACATAAACGCAGTCGAAATTGCTTTTTTCGCTGTAATCCTCGTAATAGTTGGTCAGCACGACCGGTACGGCGCACCGCTTGATCCGCTCGATCAGCGGTTCGTTGAAGTTGAAGGACACCATAATCAGGCCGTCGGCAAACTTCTCCCGCATGGATTCCACCGTCTGGATTTCCTTCTCGAACGAGTGGTTGGTATGTACCAGGATTGTCCGGTACTGGAACTTTTCGCAGATATCCCCGACCCCCTTAATCATCCGGAAATAGAAGGGGTTGTAAATATCCGGAATGCAGAGGAGGATCTTGTTGGTGATGTTGCTGCGAAGGGTTTTGGCCGCCTGGGAGGGTACATAATTCATTTCCTCTGCCGCTTTCAGTACGATCTCCCGCGCCCTTTGGCTGCAGTATCCCCGCCCGCTGAGGGCACGCGCCACCGTAGACGGGGAAAGCTTGGTCTTTTTCGCGATTTCATAGATATTACTCATAAAGCCGCCTCCAACCCGTAATCATTCGGGCTATGTCTACGCACCTCTCTGTCTGCGATGGATTATATCACACAGCAGTGTCACATGTCAAATCGATTTTTGGGATAAAAATTTGTGCTATATACATAATCAATCGTTTGTAAAATGGAATTTATTACAAATATATCCCTGTTTTTGAAATTCTATATTGACTTTTTTCGTTTCCTTGGGTATGCTGGATGTAACATTGATGTCACAACGGAAAACGGAGACCGCGGGCTGTATGGAAACCACTGGAAACCATATGGCCTTTTCGTGTTTCCGTTTTTCGGGCCCCGGTTTCAGAAAAATTCACGGCACACGTCAAAAAGGGGGGCTTCCCGCCCCCTTGGGAAGGAGGATGCGGCCCGCCGCATTCCTCCGGATACGAAGAAAGGAATGGTCATCACAATGAAATTCAACGGAATCTGCAATTCAATGGGAGATCTGACGCGTCTTTCGGACGCCCGCACCCGTTCCATCTGCCCGGAAAATTTCACCGGGGAGAAGGGCAAGGGCGGCATGTGCCCCTTGGAAGAAGGCAGCGCCCGCTATGCGGCCCGCGATCTGGGCACCGGCTGGAAGGTCAATCCCTATATCGTCATCCCCGCCGGGGAAACCTTTGAGATCGCCGCGATTGAGGGGATGGGCTGTATCCAGCACATTTGGATGACCCCCACCGGCAAATGGCGCAACACCATCATCCGGATGTACTGGGACGGCCAGGAGAATCCTTCGGTGGAAGCGCCGGTCGGCGATTTCTTCTGCTCCGGCTGGAACCAGTACGCCCAGCTTTCTTCCCTGGCGGTTTGCGTCAATCCGGGCAGCGCGTTCAACTGCTACTGGCAGATGCCCTTCCGCAAGAGCTGCCGCATCACCCTGGAAAACCGGGACGCGGAACCGGTGACCTACTACTATCAGATCGACTACACCCTGACCGAGATCCCGGAGGACTGTGCGTACTTCCACGCCCGCTTCAACCGGGTCAACCCCCTGCCCTACAAGGAAGTTTACACCATCCTGGACGGCGTGAAGGGCCGCGGCCAGTATGTCGGCACCTACATGGCCTGGGGCGTCAACAACTGCGGCTGGTGGGGCGAAGGCGAAATCAAGTTCTACATGGACGGCGACGGCGAATATCCCACCATCTGCGGCACCGGCACCGAGGACTATTTCTGCGGATCCTACAATTTTGAAAACCCCGTCACCCACGATGGATACGTCCCCTTCACCACCCCCTATTCCGGCCTGCACCAGGTGATCACGCCGAACAAGCTGTACAGCAGCCAGATGCGGTTCGGGCTGTACCGCTGGCACATCACCGATCCCATCCGCTTTGAGACGGATCTGCGGGTCACCATCCAGGCCCTCGGCTGGCGGGAGGGAGGCCGGTACCTGCCCCTGCAGGACGACATCGCTTCGGTGGCCTTCTGGTACCAGACCCTGCCGACCGCTCCCTTCCCCCCGCTGGCGGACAAGGATTACCTGGAAGTCATCTAACCGGGCGGTTTCACCCCTTTGACTCTTTGATGAAGAAGGAGCGCTTATGAAAAGTCTGTTTTACCGGCTGCGCCCGCTGACAGCCTGCCTGCTCTGCGGCGCCCTGCTGTTCCTGACCGCCTGCGGCGGGAACACGGAATCCACCCCGTCGGATCCCAGCTCTTCTCCCACGTCCTCCGGTGCCGACGGCACCACCGGTACCGGCGGCACCGGGACGACGGGGGAAGGCGGCACCACGGGGACGGGCGGCGCCTCTTCCAATCCGTCCGGCGGGACCGGCGGCTCGGTTCCGGACAGCGGATCGGGAGGGGGCGACAATTCCTCATCCGACCCAGGTTCCTCCGACTCCTCCCAGACGTCGCCCCCGGCATCCTCCGGCACGCCGCTGGATACGGTCTCTACCGACGACGATATCACCAGCACCTTCTTTGGCTCGGTGGAAATTGAGGAGCGGAACACCTATACCGCCCCGGGAAGCAACGGCGACCTCTGGCCGGGCGCCTGGTCGGACGACGATTACCTGTATGTCGCCAACGGCGACGGCACCGGCTTCGGGAGCGTCAATTCGGATATCGTGGTCAGCCGTATCAGCGGCACCCCTTCCACCGGCATAAAAGGGGAAGGGCTGGCCTATGGCGACAGCGTCGCCGAGATCTGGTCCGGTTCCGAGTTTAACCGCAAGCCCACCGGCATGGTCTCGGTGGACGGGGTGCTGTACCTGGCGGTGCAGGACCTGCGCTCCACCTCCGACGGGCTGTTCGACGAAGCGCCCGCCGCCTCCATCTACAAGTCCACCGACAAGGGCAAGACCTGGACCGGCACCTCCGAGCCGATGTTCGACAACTATGTTTTCACCACCATCATGTTCCTCGACTACGGCAAGGACAACGAAAACAGCCCGGACGGCTACGTCTACGCCTACGGCCTGGACAACAACTGGCGGGATTCCTTCTCCGGGAAGGTGGACGATCCGGTCAACCTGTACCTGGCGCGGGTGCCGGCGAACAGCATCATGGACCGCTCCAAGTGGGAATTCTTCTCCGGGACCTCTTCTTCCCCCCAGTGGAGCAAGGACATCAACGCCCGCAAGCCGGTGCTGACCGATACCCGCCGGGTGTATGAGCGGGTGACCGACGGCGTGCCCGGCGTGCGGGACATGTCGGTGCTTTCCCAGGGCAGCATCGTATATAACGAGCCGCTGGACCGCTACATCTACACCTCCTGGACGGAATATACCTACGAATTTTACGAGTCCCCCACCCCCTACGGCCCGTTCAACCTTTTCGCGCGCAAGGATTTCGGCTCCTATCCCTGGGATAGCCAGAAGTACGGCGGCTACGGCTGTGTGATCCCCTCCAAGTTCATCAGCTCCAATGGGCTGGAAATGTATATCATTTCCAACACTTTTGTCGACGGAGTCCAGCAGTACGGTTACAATATGCGGAAGATGACGGTGTCCCTCGCCCCCAAAACGCAGGCGAACAACGCCAAGGGCTCCAACAACCTGGCGATGGACGACAGCCTGAACCCGGTGATCATCAGCACCAGCAACGGGAACGGGCGGCCCCACCGCCTCAACGACGGTTCCGTCGAATACGAGGAGCAGAGCTGGACCGGCGAAATGAAGGATATCGACTGCTGGGGATACAGCTTTAACAAGATCTGCCGGTTCAATACCATCGAGTACACCACCGGCGAGATGAAAAACAACGGCGGCTGGTTTGCCACCCTCGGCGTCCAGGTCCGGCAGAACGGCAAATGGGTGAACGTGTCAAACGGCTCGGTATCCCCCAATTATCCCAAGACCATGAGCACCGGCTCCAATACGACCTATACCATCCGCTTTGACGAGATTTCCGGCGACGCCATCCGGATTATCGGGCGGCCGGGCGGCTCCAGGCGGTACACCACTGTGACGGAGCTCGCGGTGTATTACCGCTGACCCAAGAAAGGACGGGAATGCCATGCGAAAGAGAAAAAGCGCCGCCATTTCCGCTATGGCCTGTGCAGCCATCCTCTTTATATCTGGCTGTAATTTAGGAGGTTCCACCATGAAAGAAACGCCATCCGTTGTGGAAAGCGAAACCAACAGCACCTTCTTCTCCACCGTGCATATCGAGGAGAAAAACACCGTCTCCATCCCGCTGAGCGACGGGGATCTCTGGCCTTCCGCCTGGGCGGACGATGATTTCCTGTATGTCGCCAACGGCGACGGCAAAGGGCTGAATACCTCCGCTTCCTGGCAGGATATTGTCGTGGGCCGGGTGCGGGGGAACCCGTGGGACAACAGCCTCACCGGCACCAACCTGGCCTGGGCCGACGACGTGGCGAAGGTCTGGAGCGACCCCACCCAGTACAACCGCAAGCCCACCGGCATGGTCTGCGTGGACGGGGTGCTGTATCTGGCGGTGCAGGACCTGCGGAAAACCACCATCGGCATCTTTGACGACGTGCCCGCCGCCTCCATCTATAAGTCCACCGACAAGGGCCTGACCTGGACGGGGACCGACGAGCCCATGTTCGACAACTACACCTTTACCACCGTCATGTTCCTCGACTACGGGAAGAACAGCGAGAACTGCCCCGACGACTATGTGTACGCCTACGGCCTGGACAACAACTGGCGGGATTCCTTTACCAACCGGGTGATCGATCCGGTGGACCTGTACCTCGCCCGCGTACCCAAGGACGCCGTCCAGGACCGCTCCCAGTGGGAGTTCTTCGCCGGCACCGACGGGGACGGCCAGCCGCTGTGGAGCAGCGACATCGCCGAGCGCCAGGCGGTCCTCCATGACGAGAGGCGGGTGTATTCCAACGTCAACCCGGCTTACACCGGCGCGAACAACATGTCGGTGATTTCCCAGGGAAGCATCGTGTACAATAAGCCGCTCGACCGGTATATCTACACCTCCTGGACCGAATATACCTTCGAGTTCTACGAGTCCCCCACCCCCTACGGCCCCTGGAAGCTCTTTTTGCAGAAGGATTTCGGCGGCTATCCCTGGACGGCCGATAAGCACGGCGGCTATGCCTGCACCATCCCCTCCAAGTTCATCAGCGAGGACGGGACGGAGATGTGGGTGCTATCCGCCACCTTTGCCGGGGGCGCGCAGCAGTACCGCTTCACTGCCCGCAAGCTGACGGTGGAGCCCTACGATCCCGAGGGCGCGTCCAATGCGAAATCCGACAAAAACCTCGCCCTGGAGGACGCCGTCCCCTATACCCGCAGCGGCCGGTACGGGAAGGAATTTGTCCTTAACGACGAGGATAAGACCTCGGCCGAGGACAGCTGGACCGGCGAAAACAAAGACGAGGATTTCTGGGGCTACACCTATTCGGATTACAAAAACTTCAACACCGTGGAATACACCACCGGCAACGTCGCCGCGGAAGGCGGGTTCTTTACCGATCTGCGCGTCCAGGTGCGGCGCGGGTTCGAATGGGTCGACGTGGAGGGGCTTACCGTCTCCCCCGAGTATTCCTACGACGCGAACGTGGAGCCTTTCACCACCTACACCCTCACCTTCGACGAAATCGACGGCGACGGGATCCGGATCATCGGTACCCCGGGCGGCACCTGGACCTATACCGGGATTTCCGAACTGGCGGTGTATTACCGCTGACCACGCGTTCCCCTTATTTTTGGTTCCCTATATTTTCCAAAGAGAAAACCGGCGGAGGGTCCCCACCCCTCCTGCCGGTTTTCTCTTTTTTGCCCGGCCATCCTCCCCGGAATCTGCTCCCGGCGCGGGGATGCCCGGCGGGCAGGCGCCTCCCGCCAGGCGGCGGCGCGGGCCGGCGGGAAGACGGGGACGGCCGGGCGGCCTTTCGGGGAAAATTTCTCCTCCCGGGCGGATAAGCCCCCCGGGCGGGTGGAATACTACCCCCGGAGGTGAAAAGCGATGAGCCCGAAGGAACTGATGTATATCGAAGACGCACTGGGCCACGAAAAATTTCTGAAAACCCAGTGCCAGGACGCAGTCCAGACCCTGCAGGACGGGGACCTGAAAAACTGCGTCCAGCAGATGCTCAATAAGCATCAGCAGCTGTTCGACAGCTTCTATCAGCTGGTCTAGCCTTTCCCATCAAACCATCGCCCGCATGCAGCCGGCGGCAGGCGGAGCCTCTGCCGGGGCGGGCGGAAAGAGGAGAATGCAGCATGAACGATCAATGCGTAATGGAAAACCTTCTGCTTACCACCAAGGGCGCCTGCGACCTGTACCTGCACGGCACCATCGAGTCCAGCACCATGAACGTGCACAGCGCCTTTGACGCGGCGCTGAAGGACTGCCTGGCCATGCAGGACGACCTTTATAAAAAGATGGCGGCCAAAGGCTGGTACCCGTCCGAGCAGGCGGAGCAGCAGAAGCTCCAGCAGGTCAAGCAGAAATTTGCCAATTCCTGATTCCCGGCGTTTCCCCGCACAAGGACAGGGGCCGGGCCGATCGGTTCTGCGCGATCGGCCCGGCCCTTCCGCATCCATTTTCCCGGGCAGAGGCCGCCGCCCGGCAGCCCAGCTACACGTCCGGGGAGCTGGCGGACACGTGTGGGATCGGCAGGGCGGTGTCCCGGCGCCTGCCGGTCCCGCGCCCCGCAAATGGCCCGCTGCCGCCGTCCGATTCCCCGGCGCAAAGACCTCCCGACAGCGCTTGACAAATCCACCGGGGAGCGATATAAAGAAAAAGCGAAACAAAGGAGGTGGCGAAAAATGGAGGCTGTTTTCCCCTTTATCAACGGTCTTTCCCTGGAGGACGGGGAGATCCAGCTGCGGCAGACCGCGACCCTCCCCGCCCCGCCGGAACTGGGCGGCGTGCCAACCTACCGCTTCGCTATCGTCCGCCAGGCCGACGGCCGGGCGGTGGGCGGCTGTGAGCTGCGGGTAGGGTTCAGCGAGGTACTGTATTACGCGGGAAATATCGGCTACCACGTGGACGAGCCCTACCGCGGCCACCATTACGCCCTGAAAGCCTGCCGCCTCCTGCTGGATCTGGCCAGGCTCCACCGCATGCCGCAGGTGGTGATCACCTGCCGGCCGGACAACCTCCCTTCCCGCCGCGTCTGTGAGGAACTGGGGGCCAAGCTGCGGAATACCGTCCTCCTGCCGCCCGATCATCCCCTCTACCGGCAGGGGGACCGCCGGGAATGCCGGTACATCCTCCCCTTTGACGAGTTCCGGTAGCTTTCCCTTCGCTTTGGAAGGCTTCCGGAATAATCGCCCCCCTTTTGGCGCATGCTATGCCCGTAAATACCCGGCAACGGGCTGCGGAAAGGGTTGGATGGCGTATGGACTGGATGATGATTCTCAAGGCGTTCCTGGTGGGGGGCGGGATCTGCGTAATCGGCCAGCTGCTCATCGACTACACGGCGATGACGCCGGCGCGGATTTTGGTCCTCTTCGTGACCATGGGGGTGGCGCTCACCGCGGTCGGGCTGTACGAGCCGCTGGTGCAGTTTGCCGGCGGCGGCGCGACCGTCCCGCTGACCGGGTTCGGCTATTCCCTGGCCAAGGGGGTGGAGGAAGCGGTGAAGGAGCAGGGGCTAATCGGCGCCCTGACCGGCGGCATTACCGCCACGGCGGGCGGCGTGGCCGCCTCGATATTCCTGGGGTTCCTCTGCGCCCTGGTTGCAAAATCGGGGGACAAATCCTGAGCACGGCCCGGCAAGCCGGAGGCGCCCGCCCCCGGCCTGCCGGGTTTTTCTGTTTTTTGCGGGATTCAGAAAATCCGCGCTTTTTCCCGTTGAACTTTCCCCGCATCCCTTCTATAATTAAGGAAGACAGCCATCCGGATTTCCCGCCGCGGGGAAGCTGCGGGAGGGGAATCCGGGCAACCACCGGAGCCGGCCTCCCGCCGCAGGAACCGGCGCAGCCCCGTTCCCTCAAGGACAGGCTCCGCTTGCTGCCAGGGGCCCCGCACGGCGGGCGGAGGCCCGGAAAGGACGGGAATTGGATATGAAGAAGACCTTTCGCGGCCGGGTTTACGATACCGGGACGGCCGAACCGCTTTTCGTTTGCAACGTCAGCTATTTCGGCGATCCGGCCGGATACAGCGAGACGCTGTACCGCACGGCGGACGGGCATTTTTTCCTTTACGCGCTGGGTGGGGAGGAATCCCCTTATAAAAAGGAAATGATCAAGCCCCTGTCCGCCGCCAACGCGGAAAAATGGCTGGCGGAGCACAAGGGTGCGGCGGACTGAGCGGACGCGCAGGCAAAAGGGAAGCGGGAACCCCGGTGGGGTACCCGCTTCCCTGCGTTTGTACGGTTTCCCGGCGCCGTGTGGATTACAGCAACGCCAGAACGATAAAGTTCAGCACGAAAAGCCCGGTCGCGACCCAGAGGATCGGATGGATTTCCTTCGCCTTGCCGCGGACCGTCTTCACGATGCAGTAGAAGATGAAGCCGGCCGCAATGCCGTAGGAAATGCTGTAGCACAGCGCCATAAAGATGCCGGCGAAGAAAGCCGGGATCGCATCCTCAAGCTCTTCCCACTTGATCTCCTTGAAGGCGCTGAGCATCATGATGCCCACCGCAATCAGGGCCGGGGCGGTCGCCGCCGACGGCACCGCGCTGACCAGCGGGGCGAAGAAGATGCTGACAATGAAGAGCAGGGCCGTGACCACGCTGGTCAGGCCGGTCCGCCCGCCGGCGCCGATGCCCGCCGCGCTTTCCACATAGGTGGTGGTGTTGGAGGTGCCCAAAACCGCGCCAACCGAAGTGGCCACCGCGTCGGCGCACAGGGCCCGGTCCATCTTGGACTTGAAGCCGTTGCTGCTTTCCAGCGCTTCCTGATCCTCCGCGCTGAAGATCCCCGACTTCCGGCCGGTACCGATAAAGGTGCCGATGGTGTCGAAGGTATCCGACAGGCTGAAGGCAAAAATCGTCATCAGGACCAGGGGCAGCTTGGAAACATCCGAGAACAGGGAGCCCATCCCTTCGCTGCCAAAGGCCGCGCCAAAGGTGGTGGGGAGCTGCTGGAACGCGTCAATGAAGCTGATCGGCGTGCTTCCCATGCTGGTCAGTCCCATCGGGATGCCCAGGATCGTGGTCGCCACGATGCTAATGAGGATAGCGCCCTTGACCTTGAGCACCAGAAGCACCACGGTCAGCGCCAGCCCGATGAGCGCCAGCCAGACTGCGGGAGTGTTCAGGGTCACAATCGCCGGAACCGCGCTGCTGCTGGCCACTACGGTCCCGCTTTCCAGCAGGGTGTAGGTGCCGGGATCGGAGGTAAACTGAATCAGCCCGGCGTTTTTAATGCCGATGTAGGCGATAAAGATGCCGATACCGCCGCCAATAGCGTTCTGCAGCCCTTCCGGGATCGATTTGATAATCAGCTTGCGCACTTTGGTGACGGTAATGATGATATTCACGATGCCGCAGATAAACACCATCGCCAGCGCCTGCTGCCAGGTGAAGCCCAGGCCGAAGCACACCGTATACACAAAAAACGCGTTCAGCCCCATGCCGGGAGCCTGCGCATACGGGACGTTGGCAAACAGCCCCATCACCAGGGTGCCGATCACCGAAGCGATGATGGTCGCCAGGAATACCGCGCCCCAGGGCATGCCCGTCTGGGCCAGCATGTTCGGATTCACGATAATAATGTACGCCATGGCGAAAAAGGTGGTGATACCCGCCACGATTTCGGTGCGCACATTCGTACCGTTCTCCTTGAGTTTAAACAACCTGTCCATGTTCTTCCCCCTCATATTTCTATTGGAACCATACAGAAAACGCGATTCCCGGATGGGAAATTCACTACTTCAGTATAGTAGAAGAATAAGGAAAAATCAAGTTCCTGTACAAAGTTTGTTCATATTTTTTGAAATCCGTCGAACGCTGTCCCCCCGGCGGGACGGGACGCCGGCCGCGCCGCCCGACAGGACGTCCGTAAAAGCGCCTGCCGGCCCCGCCCCGTCTTCTTTTTCCATAGGATTTTCCCATGGAACGCCAAGGCTTTTCCGCAACCCGGCAGAGCTGGCGAGTTCCGCAACCAGAAAAAAGGCCTGCCGCAAAACTTTGGGTTTTGCGGCAGGCCTTTTCAGGGGACATGGGGCGTGTTGCTGCCTGAGGCAGCGCGCCCATGCGGGTTCCGCCGGCCGGCCAGGGGAAGGACGGCCCGCGGGAACCCTATGTATTACAAACCGCCGGGGAGAGCGGCTGTAACCGATGGGATCAGGCGCAGCGGCCGGCCGTCGGGCGGGCGCCCTTCTGCGCGGCGGAGGGAGCCATGGACAGCAGGCGCGCCACCGGGAGGGTGACCATCGCTTCGGCCCGCTGTTCGGCGGCACGGCGGCGGCGATTCCTTTCCCGGCGGCGGGCAGCGGCGGCATCCCGCCGCATCGCGCCCGCGCAGCACAGCAGAATCGCCAGCCGGAGGACCACCAGCACCGCGGTCAGCCCCGGGAAAAGGGAGGGGGTGAGCGCGCCGGCGGCCAGCCCCTCGATTACCGCGCAGAGCAGCGGGAGCAGCGCCATCTTCCGGGTGCTCGTCAGCACCGCCTTATTGAACATATACAGGAACATCCCGGTCATGGCAAGGATGCTGCACAGGCTGAGGATCATCTTTCTTCATCCTTTCCGCAGACGGCCGGCCGCGTCCGGGCCGGCGCCGCATAAACGTTCGTTCGGAACAAGTGTTCGGTTTCGATGTACCCCTATTATACACGAACGAAAGGAAATTGCAAGGGGTTTGGAAGAAAAAATCGAACATCGGTTCGATTTTTTTCGGATTGCATCGCCCCCGCCGGTATGTTATACTTTATGTTAATTATTCCCGGAGAAAAGAGAGGCTTTGGTTCATGAATATACCCGCTGTACTGGCGCAGGAATTCCATCTGCGCCCCGCCCAGGTTGAAAACACCCTGAAACTCATCGACGACGGCAATACCATCCCTTTTATCGCACGGTACCGCAAGGAAATGACCGGCTCGCTGGACGATCAGGTGCTCCGCGCGCTGGACGAGCGGCTTTCCTATCTGCGCAGCCTGGACGAGCAAAGGGAAAAGGTGCGGGCCGCGATTGAGGAGCAGGGGAAGCTGACTGAGGAACTCGCCGCCGCGCTGGAGGCCGCCGCCACCCTGACCGAGGTGGAGGATCTCTACCGCCCCTACCGCCCCAAGCGGAAAACCCGCGCTTCGATCGCCCGGGAGAAGGGGCTGCAGCCCCTGGCCGACGCGGTTTATGCCCAGGACAAGCACTCCCCCGCCCCGCTGGAACTGGCGGCGGCCTACGTGTCGGAGGAACGGGGGGTGGAGACGGCGCAGGACGCCCTCCAGGGCGCGCAGGACATCCTGGCCGAGCAGTTTTCGGACGACGCGGGGATCCGCCGGCGGCTCCGGGTGGTCTGCATGGCGAACGGGGAGCTGACCGCCAAGGGCGCGCAGGAGGATCTCGGCGTATATGAAATGTATAAGGAGTTCCGGGAGCCGCTGCGGAAAGTCGCCGGGCACCGGATCCTCGCGGTCAACCGCGGGGAACGGGAAGGGGTGCTGAAGGCTTCCGTCGCCTTCGACCGGGACAAGGGGGTTGCCATCACCGCCTCCACCCATGTCAAGGAGGGCTCGCCCTGCACCGAAACCGTCCGCGCGGCAGCCGAGGACGCCTACGACCGGCTGATCTTCCCCTCCATTGAACGGGAACTGCGGAACGAACTGACCGAACGGGCGGACGAGGCGGCCATCAAGGTGTTTTCCCTCAACCTGCGCCACCTGCTGATGCAGCCGCCGGTCAAGGGGAAGGTCGCCCTCGGCTTGGACCCGGGATACCGCACCGGCTGCAAGGTGGCGGTGGTGGACGGCACCGGCAAGGTGCTGGACACCGGCGTCATCTACCCCGCCCCGCCCCACAATAAGACGGCGGAGGCGAAAGCCCTCCTTACCCGGCTCATCCAGAAGCACGGGGTGCAGATTATCGCCATCGGCAACGGCACCGCCTCCCACGAAACGGAGGTCTTTGCCGCGGGGCTGATCAAAGAACTGGACTGCGGCCTGTCCTACATGGTGGTGAGCGAAGCCGGCGCGTCGGTGTATTCCGCCTCCAAGCTGGCGGCGGAGGAATTCCCCGACTACGACGTCTCCCTGCGCTCGGCGGTATCCATTGCCCGCCGGCTGCAGGACCCGCTCGCCGAGCTGGTGAAGATCGACCCCAAGGCCATCGGGGTGGGCCAATACCAGCACGATATGCCCCAGGCCCGGCTCTCCGAAGCCCTCGGCGGGGTGGTGGAGGACTGCGTAAACGCGGTGGGGGTGGACCTGAACACCGCCTCCGCCCCCCTGCTCGCCCGGGTGGCCGGGGTCAACGGGACGGTGGCGAAGAACATCGTCGCCTACCGGGAGGAAAACGGCGCCTTCCTCTCCCGCGCCGCGCTCAAAAAGGTGCCGAAGCTCGGGCCGAAGGCGTTCGAGCAGTGTGCGGGCTTCCTGAGGGTGCCCGAAAGCGAAAACGTGCTGGACAACACCGCCGTCCACCCCGAAAGCTACGAAGCGGCCAGGCGGCTCCTCTCCCGCTGCGGGGCGACCGAAGCCGACGTGAAAAGCGGCGCGCTCGGCTCCCTGCCCGAAAAAATCCGGGAACTGGGGGAGGAAACCCTCGCGGCGGAAATCGGGGTGGGGGCGCCCACCCTGCGCGACATCGCGGCGGAACTGGCCAAGCCCGGCCGCGACCCGCGGGACGAGCTCCCTCCCCCGCTGCTGCGCACCGACGTGATGGGGCTGGAGGACCTCAGGCCGGGCATGGAGCTGGACGGCACCGTCCGCAACGTCATCGATTTCGGCGCGTTTGTGGACATCGGGGTGCACCAGGACGGGCTGGTCCACATTTCGCAGATGGCCGGCCGCTTCATCAAGCACCCTTCCGAGGTGGTAAAGGTCGGGGACGTGATCAAGGTCTGGGTGCTGTCGGTGGACGTGGCCAAAAAGCGGATCTCCCTGACCATGAAGCCGCCCGCCCCGGAGGCGCGGCAGTAACTCCCTCCCCGGCGCGGGAAAACGCCCAGGCCGCGGGGCAGGCGTTAGGCAGGCGCGGGGAGGCACGGGATGGGCACGGGCGCTTGCGGACCCGGCGGCTTTATGGTAGAATTTCCTTCGTAAGTTGTTCCCGTTTTGCCCTCATTTGTTCCCCTCTGCATTTCGTTTAAAACCGTGAAAAAAGGAGGGCCGTATGAAGAAGGTACTGTCGTCCATCACCATCCTCGCGCTGCTTCTGCTGAGCGGGTGCAGGGGGCAGCCCAACATCGATCCCGCGCGGATCCTGCCGGCCTGGGACGCCGTCCTCCTCTCCGAAAACATCTATACCGGCAGGGTGGCCAGCATTGATCCCGCGTCCTATGTAAAATTCGGGCGGGGCGAAGGCGAGCCCGGCTGGGATTTCATCTCGGCCACGGTCAGGGTGGAAGAAGCCCTCAAGGGGGATGTCCCGGCGGGCAGTGATATCCCCGCCGAGCTGCCGGCAAGATACCTGGACTGGGTAGAGGAAGGGCAGACGTACCTGTTTTTTGCCGTCCCGGTCCCGGAGGATTACGAAACCGTGCCGATCGGATATATGGAGGACAATCCCTGGTGGGCCGTGCGCATCGCGGATAGCGGCGCGCTGGAGAACCCGGATTGGGACCGGCTGGCATCGGAAGGGTATGCGCACGATCCGCCCCCCGCTTCCGTCGAGGACGTCCGCGAGATCATCCGGATACAGGCGGAACAGGCTGCGGCCGGCAATTTGTAATGGGTTGCCGGCTGCTTTTTTATTGCCCGGCCATAAGCGCGAGTTTTTTCTCCCGCTTTGCAGAAGCTTTCCGGTGCCGGATAAAAAGGGACGCGCCGGGAACAGTTAAACAAAAAGAGGAAGTGCCGGCCGCCGCTGTTGATTGGCAACCGGCACGGACTTTTTGCCCCCGGTTATGGGGAGGCGCCCCGGGCGGCACATTCCCGCTTACGCCGGAGGGCGGGGCAGGCGGCCCGTCTCTGCCCGGCCCGTGAAAGGCCCCAGGCCGGGAGCGGCGGCTATCCGGTTTCCCGCGCTTATCGCCGGAACGCTGGCTGGAAAGGTATCCGGCGGGATGCCCCCGCTCCCCCGCAAAAAGCCGTGAGTTATCGGTATTCACAGGCACTGGCGGGGGTGTACTATCTGATTTTACCCCCCAAGGGGCCATCGAGCGCTGCCATTTCCCGCCCCGCCGCCTGCGAACGGAGCAGTGGCATAATTGCCTCCCCCTGCCGCCAGCGGAACGGGCGGTTCCGCAGCGCTTCAGCGGGCAATACAAAGAGCCCCGCGCCGGTACCGGCGCGGGGCTCTTTGTGTATCTTTTTGGGGCTTTCCGTATCCTTTGGAAAAGGGGCGATTATCCCACGATCAGGCTCTTGCCGTCCATCTCCTCCGGCTGGGGCAGGCCCATGAGCTGGAGCATGGTCGGCGCGATATCCGCCAGCCGACCGCCTTCCCGCAGCTTGCAGGGATGCCCGACCACGCAGAAGGGCACCGGGAAGGTGGTGTGGGCGGTGAACGGGGTGCCGTCCGGCTCGCTCATCTTGTCGGCGTTGCCGTGGTCCGCGGTAATCAGCGCGACGCCGCCCATCGACAGGGTGGCCTCCACCACCCGGCCGACGCATTCGTCCACCGTTTCCACCGCCTTGACCGCCGCGTCGAAGATGCCGGTGTGCCCGACCATATCGCAGTTGGCGAAGTTGAGCACCACCATGTCGTACTCCCCGGAGCGGATCCGCTCCACCACCGCGTCGCACACGGGATAGGCGCTCATCTCCGGCTTGAGGTCGAAGGTCGCCACATCGGGGGTCGGGATCAGCACCCGGTCCTCGCCGGGGAACTTCACTTCCTCCCCGCCGTTAAAGAAGAAGGTGACGTGGGCGTACTTGGTGGTTTCGGCGATGCGCAGCTGGGTCTTGCCGGCCTTGCTGACCGTCTCGCCCATGGTCATGGTGAGCTCCTTGGGGGCGAAGGCGACCTTGACGTTCGGCATGGTCGCGTCATACTCGGTCATGCAGACAAAATCGAGGGAGAGCATCCCGCCCCGGCGCTCAAAGCCGGAGAAATCCGGGTCCACAAAGGCGCGGGTCAGCTCGCGGGCGCGGTCCGGGCGGAAGTTGAAGAAGATCACGCTGTCCCCGCTCTTCACCGGCGCGCCGCCGGCCACCACGGTGGGGATCACGAACTCGTCGGTGATGTGCTTGCCTTCCTCGTCGATGGTCTCGTAGGACTTGGCGACCGCGGCGGCCGGATCGTCCGCCTGGATCCCTTCCCTCAGCACCATCGCGTCGTAGGCCTTCTGCACCCGGCCCCACTGGGTGTCGCGGTCCATGCCGTAGTACCGGCCCATCAGGGTGGCGATTTTGCCCACGCCGATTTCCTTGAGCTTCGCTTCCAGTTCCTCGACATATTCCTTGCCGGACGCGGGGGGGACGTCGCGGCCGTCCAGCATCGCGTGGACATAGACGTTTTCCACCCCGTTCCGCTTGGCCATCTCCAGCAGGGCGAAGAGGTGGGCGTTATGGCTGTGCACACCGCCGTCCGACAGCAGCCCCATCAGGTGGAGGGCCGCACCCGGCTTTTTGGCGTTTTCCATCGCTTCCTTGAGCACCGGGTTTTCAAAGAAATCCCCGTCCTGGATCGATTTGGTGATCCGGGTCAACTCCTGGTACACCACCCGGCCGGCGCCGATGTTGGTGTGGCCGACCTCGCTGTTGCCCATCTGCCCGTCCGGCAGGCCCACGTCCATCCCCGACGCGCCGATCGTGGTGAAGGGGTTCTGGGCAAACAGGCGGTCAAGGTTGGGGGTGCGGGCCGCTTTGACGGCGTTGCCGCGGGCGTCCGGGTTCATCCCGAACCCGTCCATGATGATCAGAGTAACCGGTTTTTTCATTGCTGTGACTTCCTTTCCCGTGAAAGCGCGGCGCCCCGCGGCGCGGTCCGTCCGAAACAGGCGCCGGCCCCGGCCCCGTGTAAAACCCGCGGTTGAAACGGCTTTCGTCTATACAATTTGTTTTGATTATTGCTTCCCAATGGCGAGCAGGCCGGCCAGCTT
Source organism: Candidatus Avimonas merdigallinarum (assembly GCA_904377855.1). Taxonomy (GTDB): domain Bacteria; phylum Bacillota; class Clostridia; order Oscillospirales; family Acutalibacteraceae; genus Avimonas; species Avimonas merdigallinarum. The sequence goes on along the minus strand of CAJFGS010000005.1, from coordinate 49,476 downwards.
GCTGAAGGGCATGGTCTGGAGCCAGATATGCCCCGGGCCGGTCAGGCGGGTGTTGAACAGGCCTTCCCCGCCGAACACGACGTTTTTCACGCCCTTGACCGTCTCCACCGTGAGCTGGACGGAGGCGGTCATCGCGGCGAGATGCCCCGAATCGATCATCAGGGACTGGCCGGGTGCCAGATCGTATTCCACCACATGGCCGTCCAGTTCCAGGAAGGCCATCCCCTGCCCGGACAGGCGCTGCATGATAAAGCCTTCGCCCCCGAAGAACCCGGCGCTGGCCTTCCGGCTGAAGTGGATGCTCAGCTGCACCCCGGCTTCCGCCGCCAGGAACGCGGTCTTCTGCACGACGATTTCGGCCCCGGGGGCGATCGGGACGGCCAGGATCCGGCCGGGGAAGCTGCTGGCGAAGGCAATCATCCCTTCCCCGCCCCGGCAGGTATAGGTGTTCATAAACATCGATTCCCCGCTGAACGCCCGGCCGAACGCCTTCCCCAGGCCGCCCTCCATCGAGGTTTTCATCTCCATATTCGGGGTCATCCAGCTCATGGCGCCTTTCTCGGTCAGCATCTGCTCCCCGTCGCTCAGGGTGCAGATCGCCACCGGGAGGTTGCCGCCTTCAATCGTATACCGCATCGTTCTTCCCTACCCTTCTATCCTTTGTCCGGGCGGCGGTTTTATGCGCCGCCCGGCCCCTTCCAAAAAAACAAACAGGGCGGCGGCGCTTCCACCGCCGCCCCGCCAGGCCGGGCCCTTGTGTTCCGCCGGATGGATTCCCCCGGCGGAGCGGGCCGGCCGTTTTCTCTGCGGGCTTTATTCCGCCGCTTTCACGATCACCGCAAAGTCCGCCGGCTTCAGGGACGCGCCGCCGATTAAGCCGCCGTCTACGTCCGGCTGCGCGAGAAGCTCCGCCGCGTTGCCGGCGTTCATCGAGCCGCCGTACTGGATGACGGCGCTGTCGGCCACCGCCGCGTTGTACAGGCCCGCAATCGTCTCACGGATGAGCTTGCACACCTCGTTGGCCTGCTGGGCCGTCGCGGTGCGGCCGGTGCCGATCGCCCAGACCGGCTCGTACGCGATGATAACGCGGGCCATCTCTTCCTCCGACACGCCGCCCAGCGCGATTTTGGTCTGCATGGCCACCACCTCGCCGGTCACGCCCTGTTCCCGCTGCTCGAGGTACTCGCCCACGCAGAGGATCACGGTCAGCCCGGCGTCCAGCGCGGCGCGCACCCGCTTCTGTACGGTCACGTCGGTGTCCCCGAAATAGGTGCGGCGCTCGCTGTGGCCGAGGATGACGTAGCCGACCCCCATGCTTTTGAGCATCTCCGCCGATACCTCCCCGGTAAAGGCGCCGGATTTTTCCCAATGGCAGTTCTGCGCGGCCACCCCGATCCGGGTGCCCTTCACCGCGTCCAGCGCGGCGGGCAGATCCACGAACGGCACGCCCACCACCACGTCGCAGGAGGCGTCCGCCACCAGGGGCTTGAGTTCATTGATCAGCGCAGTGGCCTCCACCGGGTTCTTGTTCATCTTCCAGTTGCCGGCAATGACATATTTACGGCTCATAGTCACGTTTCCTTCCTTTATCTGGTGATAATACGGCCGCGCCTGCCCGGGCAAACCCCGGGCAGGCAGCGGAAAGGGTTTTATTTGTCGTTCAGGCAGGCGATGCCCGGCAGCTCCAGCCCTTCCAGGAACTCCAGCGACGCGCCGCCGCCGGTGGAGATGTGGGTCATCTTGTCCGCGAAGCCGAGCTGCTCAACCGCCGCCGCGGAATCGCCGCCGCCGATGATGGAGATCGCATCCGAGTCGGCGATCGCCTTGGCCACCGCGATGGTGCCCTTGGCGAAGGGAGCCATCTCAAACACGCCCATCGGGCCGTTCCAGATAACCGTGCCGGCGTCCTTGACCGCTTCCGCAAAGAGCGCCTGGGTCTTCGGGCCGATATCCAGGCCCATCCAGCCGTCGTCGATATCCCCTTCGAACACCTTGGTGTTGGCGTTCACGTCGAACGCGTCCGCCGCCACGTTATCCACCGGCAGCAGGAATTTGATCCCCTTGGCCTGCGCCTTGGCGAGGATCTCTTTCGCCAGATCCACCTTGTCCGCTTCGAACTTGGAGTCGCCGATCTTGATGCCGCGGGCCGCGTTGAAGGTGTAGGCCATCGCCCCGCCGATGATGAGGGTGTCCACCTTGTCGATAAGGTTGGTGATAACGCCGATCTTGTCCGAAACCTTCGCCCCGCCCAGGATCGCGACGAACGGGCGCTTCGGGTTTTCCAGCGCGCCGCCCATCACCTTGATTTCCTTCTGGATGAGGTAGCCGCAGACGGCGGGCAGGTAATCGGCCACGCCGGCGGTGGAGGCGTGGGCGCGGTGGGCGGTGCCGAACGCATCGTTGACATAGATATCCGCCAGGGACGCGAGCGCCTTCGCAAAGTCGGGATCGTTCTTGGTCTCCTCTTTGTAGAAGCGGACGTTTTCAATCACCATGATTTCGCCGGGCTTGAGGGCGGCGGCCATGGCGTGGGCTTCCTCCCCGATGATGTCGGTGGTGAATTTCACTTCCCGGCCCATGAGTTCGGACAGGCGCTTGGCAACCGGGGCGAGGGTGCATTTCTTCTTGGATTCCTCGTCCTTCGGCCGGCCGAGGTGGGAGCAGAGGATCACGGCCGCGCCGTGGTCCACCAGGTACTGGATGGTGGGGATGGACTCGCGGATCCGCTTGTCGTCGGTGATGACGCCGTCGGCCAGCGGCACGTTGAAGTCGCAGCGCACCAGCACCTTTTTGCCGGAGACGTCAATGTCTTCAATCGTCTTTTTGTTCAGGTAGTTCAACACGGACACCCTTTCTTTTCTTTTGTTAAAAAGTAAACAAGTCCTCTAATAGAATAGTTTATAATAGAATGCCGTATTTTTCAAGGGGGGCCTTTGAAAAATGCCCCTTCGCACAAAAAAACCGGTTTTCTGCCCGGCTTTCTGCGTATCTCTTTCCCGCCTTTTCTCCCCGTGTCCCCTGTCATCCCCTATCTTCCCCGGTCCGGCCCTGTCCTCCCTCCCCTGCTCCCGCCGTTTTCCCCTCTCTGCCCCGCCCCGCCGGCGTCCATCTGCCGCCTCCCGGCCCGCCGCTCCCTCCACCACTGCTCCCGGCCGGAGGCGCCGGCGGGTCGAGGCGCGCCTTTTCCCGCCTTTTCCCCAAAAGTCCCGTTGACAGCGCCGGCGCTTTTCCCTAAAATGGAAAGGAGGAACCCTGTCATGTCGTCCCGGTTCCCGGCATTCCCCCTCCCCGCGGAGGGCGGGACGGTAAACGAATCGGTCGTAGAAAGGATAACGATGTCTATGGAACATTTATACGCTGCATGGAACTCCTTTACCGCCGGCCTGCTCGCCTTCCTCCCCCATCTTCTGCAGGCGGTCCTGATCCTCGTCATCGGCCTCCTGGCGGTCCGGATCCTCCCCAAGCCGGTCAACGCGATGCTCAGGCGGACCAGCATCGACCCGGTGGCAATCAAATATGTCCAGAGGGTGATCAAAATCTCCCTCTGGGTGCTGATCGCGGTCATGGCGCTGGATAAGCTCGGGATCCCGGTCACCAGCCTCCTCACCGTCCTCGCGGCGGTCGGCGCAGCGGTGGCCCTCGCCATCCGGGATAATCTCGCCAACCTCGCTTCCGGCGTGGTGCTGCTTTTCACCAAGCCGTTCAAGGCGGGCGATTACATCGAAATCGGCGACCTGGGGGGGACGGTCACCGAGATCGAACTGATGCAGACCTATCTCGACACGCCCGGGAACACCCGCATCGCCGTGCCCAACACCAAAATGATGACCGAAACCCTGGTGAACTATTCCGCCCACGACTGCCGGCGGCAGGATATGGTCTTTTCCATCAGCTATGAGAACGATCTGCTCCAGGCCAAAGCCCTTTTGACCGAGCTGGTGGAAAGCCATCCTCTTGTGCTCAAGGAGCCGGCCCCTCCCCGCGTGGTGGTGACGGAATACGCCGCCTCTTCCATCAACCTGACCGCCCAGCTCTGGTGCAGCAGTTCGGAGTACTGGAACCTCCGCTTTGACCTGAACGAAAAGGTGAAAGCGCTGTTCGACCAAAACGGGATTGTCATCCCGTACAACCAGCTGGACGTCCACCTCTGCCCGCCGGACGCCGCCCCGCCCAAAGGGGAATAATCCGTTCCGGCTCTGCATTTTTCCACAGCGGCTTTGGAAAGGGTGGAAAAATTCCCGCCTGTGCGGGCCCCGCTCCCCTCCCGGGCGGGGGGCCGGACTGTCGCGTGGTGGAACGATACACCAAAAAAGCGCTTGAGGGCTGCCACGACCGCCCTCAAGCGCTTTTTTCAAGGGGAGTGCTGCATAATCCATTTTTGCAGCGCTCTATTTCCGTGAATCCCCGGCATCATCCACTTTTTTCCGGCTTTCCTGCGGGAAAACGGGCAGGGCATGCCAACTTTCACCAATTTCAACCGAGTTTTCCACAACCGCCCGGAAGCCTCCGCGGTCCCATCCCGGCACCCGCCCCCCCTTTTTCGGAGCCCCATGGGCGGGAAAAACACGCCGCCCATGCGCCGGGGTGCGCCGTTCCGGCACCGCCACCCCGCCGCCGGTATCTTTAGGATTGCGGCGGCCATACCCCTCCGCGGCCGGCCAACCCTATCCGTTGTACCCGTCGTACGCTTCGACGTCGCCGGATTCGGCCGGCTGGAGCTGGTAATCCGGCGACGCGCCGTTGGCCCGGGCCTTCATGACCCGCCGGGTCCGATCCATGAGCTCCTGCACCGCCGCGCTGCGGGAAAGGGTGGGATCCGGGAACTGCGGGGCGCAGACGAGCAGCCGGAAGCAGGGCTTTTTCTTAAACAGGGAGAGCAGCGGCCCCGGCTCCCGGTAGGTCAGCACCATCGGGAGGATCGGCCGCCCGGTCCGCACCGCGGTGAAAAAGGCGCCGCGGTGGAAATCCCGCAGGGACTCATGGTACCGCACCAGCTGCCCTTCGGGGTAGAAGTGGACGAGTTCCCCCCGCGCCACCGCTTCCTCCGCCTGCCGCTGGAACCGGAGCATTTCCCCCGGGGTGTCCGGGAGGGGCACCCCGCCGAACAGCCGCACCAGCCAGCCGGTAAAGGGGAGCTCCAGGTTCCGGCGCAGGCTGATGAAGTACAGCCGCCGCGGGAAGGTGGCCAGCTTCACCATGGTGCAGTCCATGGGGTGGACGTGGTTCATCACGGTGACGCCGCCGCCCCCGATCCCCCGCAGGTAATGTCGCCCCTCCACCGTCAGGCCGAAATACAGCGTATCGATAAGGCAGAGCAGCGGGGTCAGCAGGTTGGTCAGCAGGGACAAAAGCTCCCTTTTCCAGGGGGCGGAGGGGAAATATTCAAACTCCGCCCTCTGGATTTTTTCGGTGTTGGGATGGAGCAGCCGCTTGACCGGCCCCTGGCGGGGATGCTTATACCCGTGGTCGTGGTATTCCTTTATCGCGTCCCGGTACATCGCCTCCGCCTTTTCCACACAGGCGCTTACCCGGATGCCGTCCCCCACCCGGGCGTATTCCTTCCCCATCTTTGCCCGTTCCTCCGGATGCTCCACCCAGTAGTCGATCTTTTCCGCGAGGGATCCGGCGTCTCCCGCCCGGAACAGGCTCCGCTCGTCGAGCGCGTACTGGTTGGTGGCCGAACGGGAGGAATCGGAGATGACCGGCACCAGCCCGCAGGCCAGCGCCTCCATGCAGGAAATCCCCTCGATCTCGGCGTCAGAGGCGTGGATATACAGATCGCAGCAATTCATCAGCCGGACCAGCTCCTCCTGGCCGAAAAAGCCGAAGGAGGGCGGGTTGGGCAGGCTCTCCCCCAGCCGGCGGTATTCGGCCTCCTTGGGCCCCTTCCCCGCGAACACCAGCTGGATTTTGTCCCGGTGCCGGCTCCTTTTCACCGCCTCGATAATCAGGTCCTGCCGCTTCTCGGCGGAAAGGCGGCCCACCATGAGGACGACGAACTTCCCTTCAAACGCGGCCGGGCGGGACACGTCCGTGCGGGGGACGAACGCGTCGTCCACCCCGTTGGAAATCACGCAGAGCTTGGCGTCATAGCCGTGCCGCTCCAGTTCCCCCGCAATAAACCGGCTCGGGCAGTGGATGTGGGTGAAGCGGTTGTAAAATTCCCGGTAGCACCAGCCGTACAGGAAATCGTTGACCGCCTTCCGGTTCCCCATGCCGATGGTGAAGGTCACGTTTTCCGGCTGCATATGAAAAGCCGCCACGGTGGGGATGTGCATCTGCCGCGCGATCTCCTCCCCGCGGCGGCAGAAGCGGAACGGCAGGTAAAAATGGACGATGTCCGCCCCCTTAAACGCCTGGTAATACGCTTCGTCCACCGGCCGGGCAAAGAGCATCCCCTGGGATTTCACCAGGCCGTCGAAAACGGGGAGGCGGCTCTCCGGCACGCCGACCTTCCGCACCCCGTCCTCCAGCACGCCCGATTCCCCGCAGGCCAGCACCGTCACGGTATGGCCCCGCCGCTGGAGCTGCTGCGCAAACCGGCGGGCCGTGACCGTGGTGCCGTTGTTGCCGCTGTCAAACTGGTCGATGACCAGCACGATTTTCACGCAAAACCATTCCTTTCTGCCAAGGCGGCGGCCGTCCTTCCTCCCGGGCGGGGCCGGACGCCCCGAGCAGGATTCCCGCCCCGGCGCTGCGCGGCAGCAGGCCGGGAATCCCCCTTCCTTTTCCGCCTTTCCCTCTAACTTTCCCTCTCTTTATCTCTCTATTCTCTATTCTATGCGGGCCGCGGCGGAAAAAACCACCGCCGTCCCGCCCAATCCCCTTTTCGTTTCCCGCGCGGGCCTCTCTCCCGCGGCCGTCCCGCCTTCGGGCAAACGCCCCGCGAAAAGGGAGGCCGGCTTTTTTCGGGCGTTCCGGCCCCCGGCGGCCGCTTTTCCGCGGAACCGGCGGGGAGCCGCGCTCCGGGCCGGACGCCGGCTTATCCGGGGAGCAGCCGCCCGCGGCCGTTTTCAGCCCTGCGGCCAGGCGTTCCGGTACAAAAACGCCCTTCCGGATTTTCCTTCTCGTATAATCGATCCGATCGAATACAATACGTTTATTATCTGCCCCGCCCGTTTCGGCGGGATATGCAGCGCCTCCGCCAGGGAGCCGCTGGTGAAGGGGGCGGGCAGCCCCGGCGGGAGGAGGGCCGCAAAATCGGCCGGGCCGCAGAGGGTTTCCTCCCCCAGCAGGGCGGTGGGGATCCGTTCCACCCGGCAGGATCCCTTTTTCCGGTCGCGGCTCCACCCGTTGAGCAGGCGGTATTCCTCCATCTCCAGATACACCAGGCGGAGGGAGAGGCGGGGGGAGCACAGATAATCCCGGATATAATACAGTTCCCGGAACGCGTCCCAAGCCGTCCCGGTTTTGGGGGATTTCCGCGGGGCGGACAATGCGCCGCTTTCGGGATCCACCCAGATCAGCCGCTTTGTCCGGGCGACGGGATAGAGGATGGTCACCGCATAGTCGGGCAGCAGCCGCGCCAGCTTGGGCCGCAGCTTGCTGAAGCCCCGGGTCTGGATTTCGGTCACCCGTTCCCCGTCCCAGATGTCGGCGATCAGGCGGCAGGGAAGGGCCGCCTCGTGATGGCTTTCGTCCGGATCCGCCCAGTATTTCAGGATGGCGTGCAGGCTCCGCTCCCGCAGGGTGCCGATCCCCGGGCGTTCCTGCAGTCCGGCGAGCGCCCGGGCCCGCGCCTGCTCAAACCGATCCATCCGGGCTCAGGAACAGCTTGGCCTCGAAACAGCGGCGGCCGTCCGGCAGGTCCCCGCTCACCCAGTGGCAGGAGGGATCCTCCCCGTATCCCGTCCCGGCGGCGAGCGTCAGGGCCTCCCCCTCGACGGCCTCGTGCACAAAGGCGATCGAAAATTCGGTGACATGACGCCCGGCCATCCCGCCCGGCAGCACGTCGCAGGCGATGTCGGCGTACACCGTGTTGTTCAAATGCCCGTTGTAGTCGATGTCCGACCACCGGACGGGCCGTTCCCCCGCCGGCTCCAGCCCTGCCGGGAGCCTCCACTTGGCCGGATCGGGGCAGCCGCCCTTCCGCTCCGGCTGCTCCTCCAGCCCGAATTCCTGAAAAACCGTGGGCCGCAGGAGCTTGTGCTCCTTCACATCCACCAGGGCGAACGCGGTCACGCTGTCCACGAGCACCCGGCCCTCGCCGTCCAGGAACTGGTAGCAGCGGTAAAACTGCGCCCCGCGGGAACTCCGGTGCCAGGTGCGCAGATGGACCTGCTCCCCCAGCTCCGGCGCGCGGGAAATCAGGCTGTGGGTCCGGGTGAGGACGAACGCGATCCCATGGCGGTACAGTTCGTCATACCCCAGCCCGCCGGCGGAAAAATGGAGCTCCCCCACCTCCTGCTGCAGCTTGAGCTGGCTGGACAAGCGCAGCCGGCGGTCGGGCCCGGCTTCATAGGAATGGATCCGGATATCCCAGGTATAATCCGGGGCGATTGTATACTTTGTCATAAATAAACTCTCCGTATATTTTGCTCCGCTTTACTCCGCGGCCTCGGTCCGCTTGCAGACATCCACCCAGCCGCGGCTGCGGGAATACGCCGCCAGTTCCTCCAGGGTCAGCCGGATCGCGGAATTGCTGCTTCCGCAGGCAGGGTAAACGACCCCCTTCTCCCGCAGGGACTCGTCCAGATAGACCGGGACGTCCTCGGGCAGGGCGAAGGGGCAGACGCCGCCCACCGCGTGGCCGGTCATCGCCAGCACCTGATCCGGGGTCAGCATCTTCGCCTTGGTGCCGAGGGCCGCTTTGAACTTAGCGTTGTCAATCCGCGCGTCCCCCGCGGCCACCACCAGCAGGCAGCCCTCCCCCCGGGCAAAGGAAAGGGTTTTCGCAATCTGCCCCGGGGCGGTATGGAGGGCCTGGGCCGCCAGCTCCACCGTAGCGCTGGAAACCGGGAATTCCAGGACGTCCTTCTCCCTCCCCCACTGGGAGAGGTATTCTTTGACCGTTTCAACCGACATATATCCGTTCCTCCTGCTTTTTCTCCTGCTGATTTTTCCACATCCGCTCTGCCTTTGGTGGAAAACCCGGCGGCTTTCCGGGCAGGCGGGTTTTATTTTTCCTCCGGGGCCAGGTCGTTCGCCAGCATCCGGAGGTCGTCCTGCGAATAGAACTCGATCTGGAGGACGCCCCCCTTCCTTCCCTGGCTGACCTTGACCTTCCGGCCGAGATGCTCGGTCAGGGAGAGCTCCACCTCGTCGTAGAAGCTGCTGCGGGAAAAGGCGGAGGCGGCCGGGCGGGACCGGCCGGTTTTGGCAGCCTTCGCCTGCTTTTCGAGTTCCCGCACCGAAAGGCCGCCCTGCACCGCCGCCTGCGCCGCCGCGACCTGTTCCTCCGCGCTGCCGAAGGAAAGCACCGCGCGGGCATGGCCGGCCGAAAGCTTCCCCTCGGCGACCAGATCCGCCACCGGCTGGGGGAGGTTGAGCAGGCGGAGGGCGTTGGCGACCGCGGGGCGGGATTTATTCACCGCCTGGGCGGTTTCCTCCTGGGTCAGGCCGTACCCGTCCATGAGCGTCTTGAAGCCGAGCGCCTCTTCCATCGGGTTGAGATCCTCCCGCTGGAGGTTTTCAATAAGGGCCAGTTCGGCCGCTTCCCGGTCGGTCATCTCCCGGACGATCACCGGCACCTCGGTCAGGCCGGCCAGCCGGGAGGCGCGCCACCGGCGCTCCCCCGCGACCAGCTGGTAGCTTCCGCCGCTGAGCGGCCGGACCAGCAGCGGCTGGAGCACCCCGTGCTGCTTAATGGAATCGGCGAGTTCCGCCAGCGATTCCTCGTCAAACTGTTTGCGGGGCTGGGCGCGGTTCGGTTCAATTTCCGAAATCCGCAGGGAGATGGTCTTCCCCTGCTCCTCCACCGCGTTTTCGGCGAAAAGGGCCTCGAGCCCCTTCCCCAATCCGCCTTTTTTTACCGCCATTCGCCGTTCCTCCCTCGTTTTCCTTTATTTCTTCTGCATAAACTCCGCTGCGAGCGCGTCGTACGCCTGGGCGCCGCGGGAGGCGCGATCGTAGTAGTTGATGGGCTTCCCGAAGCTGGGCGCTTCCGAAAGCCGGACGCTGCGCGGGATGGCGGTGGCGTAGACCTTGCGGGGGAAGAATTTCTTCACCTCGGCCACCACCTGCTGGGTGAGGTTCAGCCGCCCGTCGTACATGGTCAGCAGGACGCCGTCCAGTTCAAGCTGCGGGTTGTACAGCCGCTTGACCTGCCGCACGGTCGCCATGAGCTGGGACAGCCCCTCCAAGGCATAGTATTCGCACTGTATAGGCACCAGCAGGGTGTCCGCCGCGCACAGGGCGTTCAGCGTCAGAAGCCCCAGGGAGGGCGGGCAGTCGATAAAAATGTAGTCGTACTGCCCCCGCAGCGGCGCCAGGGCCGCGGTGAGCCGGCTTTCCCGCCGGTTGAGGTCCACCATCTCGATTTCCGCGCCGGCCAGCCGGATGCCGGAGGGCAGGATATCGACGTTTTTATATTCGGTATGGAGGAGGACCGCCTCCGGCTCCGCCGTCCCGATGAGGAGTTCGTAGGTCGACTGGGCGGTCTCCCGCTTATCCACGCCCAGGCCGCTGGTCGCGTTCCCCTGCGGGTCCACATCCACCAGCAGGCAGCGTTTCCCCCGGGCGCCGACCGCCGACGCGAGGTTGACGGTGGTGGTGGTTTTCCCCACCCCGCCCTTTTGGTTCACGACCGCAACGATTTTCGCCATCTGCCCCGCACCTGTCCTTTCCGTCGCCCTTTGAGCCGTCTTTTTCCCGCCGTCTGCCTGTTTTTCGTCCTTTTCGGCCCCTTCAGCCCAGGCAGAGGCGGCTCGGGTTTTATTATAGCACAATCCCCTGCAGGGGGAAAGAGGGAATTTTCCTCCCTCCTTTGCCTCTTTGGCGGCTTTCCGGCCGCTTTCCGCCCATTTTCAGCGCCCCTCCCCCGCTTTTTACTCTTTTTTCTCCATTCCTTTCCCCCTCGTCCTGCCTGTCCTGTTCCCCGCCCTTCCCCGCCTTCCCGGATGCCGCCGGGCCTCTTCTCCTGCCTCCCCGCTTCTGCGTCCCCGCCCCGCGCCCGCCTCCCTTCCGGCTGCAGAAGAAGCGCAAATGTTTCACATGAAACAAAAAGGGAGCGCCCCGCCTCTTTGCGGAGCGCTCCCTTCTATCCTTATGTATCCTTATGCCGTGCAGTCCTTCTTCCGGTGGAGCACCAGCGGCGACTTGCCTCCCTGCTCCTTGGGGATCCGGACGACGTATTGGATGAATTCCTCGGTTTCCGTCTTCTCCGCGCTGGCGTCAATCCCAGAGCGGCGCATCGTGTCCACCGCGTTGTTGACCGTATTCAGGAACAGCCGGATATCCCGGACCAGCGGGAGGGGCCGCTTCGGCTTCGGTTTTGCCCCCTGCGCTTTTCCCTGCACCATCTCGTCGATCAGGCGGTCGGTCTGCGCAGCGTTCAGCTTCCCCTCGATAATCCGTTTGAGGGCGGCGGCGCGGGCGGCCGGCTCCTCCAGCCGCAGGAGCGCGCGGGCATGGCGCTCGGTCAGCCCGGCCGCGAGGATCGCCCGCCTCTCCTCCGGCGCGAGCCGCAGCAGCCGCAGGCGGTTGGCCACCGTCGGCTGGGAGCAGCCCAGCCGGTTGGCGGCTTCCTCCTGCGTCAGCCCGTAGACGGCGATCAGCCGCCGGATCCCCTCCGCCTCCTCAAAGCAGTTCATGTCCTCCCGCTGGAGGTTCTCGATCAGGGCGAGCAGGGCGGATCGGTCCCCTTCCCCTTCCACGGCAATGCAGGGGATCTCCCGGATCCCCGCGATTTTTGCGGCGCGCAGCCGCCGTTCCCCCGCCACCAGGACCGGCTTGTCCTGCTGGAAGCGGATGGTGAGCGGATGGATGAGCCCGTTTTCATTGATGCTCTGGGCCAATTCCAGCAGCTTCTCGTAGCTGAACTCCTTCCGCGGCTGATCCGGGTTGGGCTGGATATCCCCCGTCGGGATCAGCAGGATCCGCCCGCTTGTCTTATATTTTGCTTTAAACATCCCCATACCGGCACGTCCCTTCTATCGCGCAATCCGGGAATCAAAGGAAAGCCGACAAACTCCCTCCCGATTAACCCGCTGCGGTGCCAGTATAGCATGGAAGCCTTTTCCAATTGTGTCGGATCCGGTTGTCGAACGGTTATTTCAGCGGTCCCTGCTTGGCGATTTTTGCCGAAGGGCGGGGATAGGACGGCGGCGTTGCGGATACCTTGTCGACAGGAATCAGCAGCCGCTCCAGCGCTTCCTCCCCCGGCCCGCCGGGAAGCCGGACCGCACGGGGCACGCCGATCCGCCCGCCCAGGAGCCGGGCTGCGTTCTGGGCGGCTTTGGCCTCTTCCGTCCCGTCCGGCCCCTTCATCGCGTAAAAGACGCCGCCCGGCCGGACAAAGGGCAGGCAGTATTCGCAAAGGGTGGGCAGCGCGGCCACGGCGCGGGCGGTCGCCGCATCGAACTGTTCCCGCAGCTCCGGCTTCCGGCCGCCGTCCTCCGCCCGGGCGTGGACAAGGGTCACCGGGATGGACAGGGCGCCGCAGAGCTCCTGCAGGAAAACCAGCCGTTTATTCAGGCTGTCCAGCAGGGTGAGCCGGATGGAGGGGCGGGCAATTGCCAGCGCCACGCCGGGGAAGCCGGCCCCCGTCCCCACGTCGATCAACCGCAGTTCCCCTTCCGGCAGGCAGGGGAGCAGGGTAAGGCTGTCCACAAAATGCTTCCGGACAATCTCCTCCGGCGCGGTAATCGCCGTCAGGTTGATTCTCTCATTCCATTCGACCAGCAGCGCCGCATACCGGTCAAAGCGGGCGAGCATCTCCTCCGACAGGTTGATCCCCTGCTCCGCCGCCTGGCAACGCAGGCTTTCGCGGTCAATCATGCGGTTCCTCCCCTCCGCCCGGCCGGCCCTTCCGGCTGCCGAGCCACACCAGCAGCACCGAGATATCCGCCGGGCTGACCCCGCTGATCCGGGACGCCTGCCCGATGCTGCGGGGCCTCACCCGGTTCAGCTTCTCCTGCGCCTCCTTGGTCAGGCCGGTGATCGTTTCATAGGCAATCGATTCCGGCAGCAGCCGGTTTTCCAGCCGCCGCATCTCCTGGATGGCACTCTGCTGGCGGCGGATGTACCCCTCGTACTTCAGTTCCACCTCAATCTGCTCCCGCACCAGCGGATCGAGGGCGGGCCGCCCCTCGTCCACCGGTTCCAGCCTGGCATAGTCGAGCTGAGGGCGGCGGAGGAGTTCCTCCAGCCGGACCCCGCTGGAAACCGGCGTTGTTTCACATGAAACAAGCAGGGCGTTCAGCCGCTCGCTGGGCGGGAGGACGGTTTCCCGCAGCCGGCGCCGCTCCGCCTGCTTCTGATCCTGCCGGCGGGCAAAATGCGCCCAGCGGACGTCGTCCACCAGCCCCATCTCCCGCCCAATCGGGGTCAGCCGCTCGTCCGCGTTGTCCTGCCGGAGGACCAGCCGGTACTCCGAACGGGAGGTCATCATCCGGTAAGGGTCGGTGCAGCCCTTGGTCACCAGATCGTCCACCAGCGTCCCGATGTAGCTGGAGGCCCGGTCCAGCCGCATGGCCGGCAGCCCCTGCACCTTCCGGGCGGCATTTATCCCGGCCACCAGGCCCTGGGCCGCCGCCTCCTCGTACCCGGAGCTGCCGTTGAACTGCCCGGCGCCGTATAAGCCGGGCAGATCCAGGAACTCCAGCGTCCCGTCAAGCTGGAGGGGGTCGCAGCAGTCGTATTCGATGGCGTAGGCCGGCCGCATCACCTTCACCTTTTCCAGCCCCGGGATGGTGCGCAGGAAGGCCAGCTGCACGTCCACCGGCAGGGAGGAGGAAAGCCCCTGGAGGTACATCTCGTCGGTGTGGAGGCCGCAGGGCTCCACAAACACCTGATGCCGCTCCTTATCCGCGAAACGGACGATTTTGTCCTCGATGCTCGGGCAGTACCGCGGCCCCACCCCCTCGATCTTCCCGCCGTAGAGGGGGGAACGGTGCAGGTTGGCCAGGATGACCGCCTTGGTCTCGGGCGTGGTCCAGGTGATGTGGCACACCTCCCGGTTTTCCAGCACCCCGCCCGTCTCAAAGGAAAAGGGCACCACCGGGGTCTCCCCCTCCTGCCGCTCCATCCGGGTGAAGTCGAGGCTGGACTTGAGCACCCGGGCCGGCGTCCCGGTCTTGAACCGGCGGAGAGACACCCCCAGCCCCCGCAGGGAGCCGGTCAGCCCCGTCGCCGCGAACATCCCGTCCGGACCGCCGTCATAGGAGACGTCCCCCACAAAGATCTTCCCCTGCAGGAAGGTGCCGGAAGCGATGATCACCGTCTGTGAAAGGTATTCTTCTTCCAGTTTTGTCGTTAATTTCCATTTCCCGCCCTCCCGTTCGAGGGCGACCACCTCGGCCTGGTGGATGTCCAGCCCCGGGGTGGTTTCCAGCGTATGCTTCATATAGGCGGAATAGTCCCGCCGGTCGATCTGCGCGCGCAGGGAGTGCACGGCCGGGCCCTTCCCCCGGTTGAGCATGCGGGATTGCAGGAAGGTCGCGTCCGCCGCCTTCCCCATCTCGCCGCCCAGGGCGTCGATCTCCCGCACCAGGTGGCCCTTCGCCGTCCCCCCGATCGAGGGGTTGCAGGGCATATTCCCCACCCAGTCCAGATTGATGGTAAAAACCGCCGTGGAACAGCCCATGCGCGCGGCGGCCAGCGCCGCCTCGATCCCCGCGTGCCCCGCGCCGATTACCGCCACTTCATATTCGCCCGCAAAAAATTTCATCACATTCTCCCTGACCCGTCCGCCTGTCCGGACCCTTTTTCCCTGTCTCCTGGAAGCGGTCCCGCCGCCCCCGCGTTTATTTCCCCACGCAGAACCGGGCGAACACCTCGTCCACCACCGCTTCGGTGGCCCGTTCCCCGGTCAGTTCCAGCAGGGCGGAAACCGCCCCGTCGATGTCCACCCCGACCGCGTCCAGCGTCATGCCGGCGGCGAGGGCCGCCAGCGCCTCCTCCAGGCAGTCGAGGCAGGCGGCCGCGCACCGGCGCTGCCGCTCGTTGGCCAGCAGCGGCTGGGTCCCGTCGATACCGGCCAGCCCCACCGCCTCCCGGACCGCCTGCTCCAGGACGGGGATCCCCTCCCCGTCCCGGGCGGAAACAACCACTACCCGTTGAAATATTGATCGAATATACTCTTCGTTTACATCGAGCCCCAAATCGGCCTTGTTAATGACCGCCACCGCGTTCTGCCGGGAGGCCGATTCCGCCATGCGGCGGTCGTCCTCGGTCAGGGGGCGGGAGCCGTCGAACACCACCAGCAGGAGGGCGGCCGTCTCCATGCGGGACTGCGCGCGCCGGACGCCGATGCTCTCCACCTCGTCCTCGGTGGCGCGGAGCCCCGCCGTATCCGCCAGCCGCAGCAGGACGTCCCCCAGCCGGACCGTTTCCTCCACCACGTCCCGCGTGGTGCCGGCCAAGGGGGTGACGATGCTCCGCTCGCACCCCGCCAGCCGGTTCATCAGGGTGGATTTCCCGACGTTCGGGCTGCCCACGATGACGGTGTCCACCCCTTCCCGGAGGACCCGGCCGGCGTCGTAGGTATCCAGCAGCCCCCGCATCCTGTCCCGCGCCTGGGAAAGCTGCGCCCCCAGCGCTTCGGGGCTGAGCTCAGGGATATCGTCGTCGGGGTAATCCACATAGGCGGACAGGTTGGCCGCCGCGCCCAGGAGGATCCCCTTGACCTCCTCCAGCCGGCGGTAGACCGCCCCTTCCCGGGCCGCCAGCGCCGCCTTCGCCGCCAGCTTCCCGTTCGCGGCGATGAGATCCATCACCGCTTCCGCCCGGGTGAAATCCAGCTTGCCGTTGAGGAAGGCGCGGCGGGTGAATTCCCCGGCCCCGGCCGGCCGCGCGCCCGCGTCCAGCACCGCCCGCAGGGTCCGCTGGAGCAGGTACAGCCCGCCGTGGCAGGAGAGCTCCACCACCTCTTCCCCCGTATAGCTGTGGGGGGCGCGGAACACCAGCGCCACGCACTCGTCGATGTCCCCCTCCCGGTCATGGACCGTCCCGTACAGCGCGGTGTAGCCCGGCAGGCCGGAAAGCCGCCGGGTCTTGGACGCCGGGCGGAACACCCGTTCCGCCAGTTCCACCGCGCCCTCCCCGGACAGGCGGATCACCCCCAGCCCGGCCGGGGCCAGGGGGGTGGAGATCGCCGCGATGACGGGTTGGGAATTACTCATTGTATAATCACCCTTCTATTATACGATATTATCCGGGATCGGACGGTTTTCCCCCTCCCTCCGCCCGTCTGGCGCGGGATCCCCGGCGGGATAAGGGCCGGTCGGGTACACCGGGGGGAGGCCCGGCGGATCGGCGGCCGCCGCCGCAGGGGCCGCCGGCTGAACAAGGGATGGCCGCCGGCCAAAGGGAGGCAGGCGCCGCACGGGCAGGGCAGCCGCCACACGGAAAGGGATAACTGCCGCACGGAAAAGGATGGCCGCGGCCCGGCAGCCCGAGCCCTGCCAGGGAAAAGAGCGGGCAAGGAAGCGGGACGCCGGCAGGCCCTCACGCCGCAGCTGCCCGCGAAGCCGGAGGCTGGCACAGGCCCGAACAGGGCGGCCCTTTTCGGGCCTGCTGCCGGGCGGCGCCCCAGGATACGCTGCAGCGGATTTGCTCCCACCCGCCTTCCCCGCGGCCCGTGGACGGCGGGCTGCCATTTTGGCGGGTATGGAAAGCCTCCCCGCCGGCGTCCCGTTTCGCCCGGTACTAGTACGGAAGGCGGAAAACCTTTTGCGGGCCCCCGCGAGGCAGAGCCGGGGAGCCTGCAGCCAGCAAAATCCCCGCGTACGGCAGTACACGGGGACGGGCTGACGGCGTTCGGTTTTATTCCTCTTCCTCGTCGTCCGGGCGGTCCCAGTTATGCCAGACGTTCTGGACGTCGTCGTTGTCGTCCAGCATTTCCAGCAGCTTTTCCATCTTTTTAACCGCTTCCGGATCCTCGATCTGGTTGTACACGTCGGGGACCTGCTCCACCTCCGCCGAGACGAAGGCGTAGCCCTTGGCTTCCAGGTCGTCCCGCACGCCGGAAAAATCGGCGGGATCGGTGGTGATTTCGAACACGTCGCCGTCGGTGGAAAAATCGGATGCGCCGGCCTCCAGCGCGTCCTCCATCACCTTTTCCTCGTCCAGGCCCTCGGCTTCAATCACCAAAACCCCTTTTTTCTGGAACAGGAAGCCCACGCAGCCGGTCATCCCCAGGTTGCCGCCGTATTTATCAAAGTAATGGCGCAGGTCGCCCGCGGTGCGGTTGCGGTTGTCGGTGAGGGTCTCCACGATCACCGCGATGCCGCTCGGCCCATAGCCCTCGTACTGGATGGCCTCGTAATTGTCGGCGTTGCCCTCGCCCATCGCCTTTTTGATAATCCGCTCGATGTTGTCGTTGGGCACGTTGTTGGCCTTGGCCTTGGCGATCGCGTCCTTGAGCTTGGAGTTGCTCGCGGGATCGCCGCTGCCGCCTTCCTTCACCGCGACGGCGATTTCCCGCCCCATCTTGGTGAAGATCTTGGCCTTCTGGCCGTCCGTCTTCTCTTTTTTCCGCTTGATGTTATTCCATTTGGAGTGTCCCGACATGGGTAAAACAGCCCTTTCGTCATAGAGTAAACTTCCGCAGGGGCCCCGCCGCATACCGCACGGAGCTCCCGCCGCCTGCCGGTATTTCCGGGGAAACCCCCTTAGTGTATCATATTCTGCGCGGCTTGGCAAGACGGCCGCCCGGGGGAGGCGGCCCCGCCCCCGCTTTATTCGGCCTTTCTTTCCGCCTTTTTCGCGGCCGCCTGCTGCTTTTTCCGCAGGGATTTCTTCAAGCGGTGCTCGGCCAGGACCTCCCTGCGCCCCTCCTCGTCGACGAAGATGGCCGCGCCCGAGAGGTCATAGCTCGGCTCCCGGGACAGGGAAATCTGGAATTCCGCGCTTTTCATATACGCCCGTTCGCACAGCCAGGCCGGGATCATCGCCAGCGGGACCAGCACCATCCCGAAATGCCGCCAAACCAGCTTCCAGGTCGTCAGGCCGGGATCGGTGTCGTACCCCGACACCCGCACCGGGAACTCCCGCCCGAGGTCGAACGCAATCACCACGATGGCGACCCCCGCCGCCAGCGCAATCAACACCCCGATATACCGCCGCTTCTTCCATACGGTGAACAGGATAACCGCCGCGAGCATCGCCACGGTGGTAACCAGCAGGGGGACAATGTTATACACCTCTTCCGGGCGCCCCTGTTCGATAACCGTCGTATTGTTCCCCAACTGGATTGACACGATCGCCGCTAATTGAAGGAGTACGTAAAAGACCACGGCGATCCACATAATCACCTTCGCCACTGTTGACGCTGTCCGCATAAGGCATTTCCTCCGTTACTGCCGGACGGTTCCTTTCGCCGCCCTGTTGTCTTATTCCCCGGTTTCCTCCCCGCCGTCCGGCGCGGCGGCGCCCGGCGCTTCCCCGCCGGCGTCCCCGTTAGAAGGCAGGACGCTTTCCTCCCCGGAGCCTCCTTCCTCCTGCCCGTCCTCTTCCTTGGGCGCGCGGGCCAGGGAGACGATCCGGGCCCCCTCGTCCAGGCGCATCACCCGCACCCCCTTGGACGGGCGGCGGCAGAGCCGCACCTCGTCCGCGCTCATGCGGATAATCACGCCGTCGGAGGCAATCAGGATGATATCGTCCCCTTCGTCCACCACCTTGATGGCCGCGACGTCGCCGAACTGCTCGGTGTGGTAATTGGTCAGGCCCTTGCCGCCGCGGGACTGGATGCGGTAATCGGACAGCTCGCTCCGCCGGCCGTACCCGGTTTCGGACACGGTCAGGAGCATCCCGCCCTCCCGGCAGATCGACATCCCGATGACCTCGTCCCCTTCGTCCAGGGTGATCGCCTTCACACCGCGGGCGGTGCGGCCGACCACCCGGGCGTCGTTTTCGTCAAAGCGGATGGCCATCCCCTTGCGGGTGCCTACGATCAGGGTCTGGTAGCCGTCGGTCATCCGCACCCAGGCCAGCTCGTCCCCCTCGTCCAGGTCGATGGCGATAAGCCCGTTTTTCCGGGCGTTGGAATAGGCGTCCAGCCGGGTCCGCTTGATGATCCCCTTCCGGGTGACCATGCAGAGGTACTGGTCCCCCTCGAATTCCGAAACCCGGATCATCGCGGTGACCTTTTCCTCCGGCGACAGGGGCAGGAGGTTGACCACGTTCATCCCCTTGGCGGTGCGGCCGCCCTCCGGCACCTCGTAGCATTTGAGCCGGTACACCCGCCCCATCGAGGTGAAGAACATCACATAGTCGTGGCTGGAGCAGATAAACATGGTTTCGGCGAAATCCTCGTCCCGGGTCGCCATCCCCATGATCCCGCGGCCGCCGCGGCGCTGCGACTTGTACACGTCCACCGCCTGCCGCTTGATGTAGCCGAAGCGGGTGAGGGTGAGCACGCAGTCCTCCACCGGGATGAGGTCCTCGATATCCACCTCGCCCGAAACGGCGGAGATGTCGGTGCGGCGCTCGTCGCCGTACTTGTCCCGCATTTTCAGGCATTCGTCCTTGACGATTTCCTTGATCTTGTGTTCGTCGGCCAGGATGCCCTCCAGTTCCGCGATCCGCTCGTGGAGCGCCGCCAGTTCGTCCTCGATTTTCTGCCGCTCCAGCCCGGAAAGCTGGCCGAGGCGCATCTTCACAATCGCGTCGGCCTGGATATCGTCGAAGGAGAACCGCTCCATGAGGCGTTCCTTCGCCCCCGGCACGTCCTTGGAAGAGCGGATGATGGAAATGACCTCGTCGATAAAGTCGCTCGCCACCTTGAGCGCCTCCCAGATGTGGGCGCGCTCCTGCGCCTTGCGCAGCTCGAACAGGGTGCGGCGGGTGATGACCTCGCACTGGAACTTGATGTATTCCTCCAGCATCTGCTTGAGGGTGAGGATCCGCGGCACGCCGTCCACCAGCGCGAGCATGATCACCCCGAAGGTGGTCTGCATCTGGGTGTAGGAGAAAAGCTGGTTGAGCACCACCTGCGGGTTGGCGTCCTTTTTCAGGTCGATGACGATCCGCATCCCCTCCCGGCTGGAGTGGTCCACCACGTCCGCGATGCCGTCGATCCGCTTCTCGTCCGAAAGCTCGATGATCGATTTGACCAGGTTGAGCTTGTTCACCTGATAGGGGATCTCGGTAATCACAATCCGGAACCGCCCGTTGTGGTGCTCCTCGATCTCGGTGCGGGCCCGCACGATGATCCGGCCCCGCCCGGTCGCATAGGCCGCGCGGATGCCGGCATACCCCATGATCACGCCGCCGGTCGGGAAGTCCGGGCCCTTGATCTTCTCCATGATGGCGGCCATGTCCGCGTCCGGGTTGTCAATCAGCAGGCAGATCCCGTCCACCACCTCGCAGAGGTTGTGGGAGGGGATGTTGGTGGCCATCCCCACCGCGATGCCGGTGCTCCCGTTCACCAGGAGGTTGGGGAACCGGGAGGGGAGCACCACCGGCTCCTGCAGGCGGTCGTCGTAGTTGGAGGTAAAGTCCACCGTCTCCTTGTCGATATCGGCGAGCATGTCCAGCGCCATCCTGCTCATGCGGGCCTCGGTATACCGGTAGGCGGCGGCGGGGTGGCCGTCGATGGAACCGAAGTTCCCGTGGCCGTCCACCAGGGGGTAGCGCAGGGAGAAATCCTGCGCCATGCGCACCATGGCGTCGTATACCGACGCGTCGCCGTGCGGGTGATACCGGCCCAGCACCGCGCCCACGGTGTCCGCGCATTTGCGGTAGGCCTTGTCCGGCGTCAGGTTATTCTCATGCATGGTGTACAGGATGCGGCGGTGCACCGGCTTCATCCCGTCCCGCACGTCCGGCAGGGCGCGGGAGACGATGACCGACATGGAATAGTCGAGGAAGCTTTTCTTCATCTCCTTTTCCAGGTCAACGCCGATAATCTTATTCGGGATATTGATTTGCTCGTCCATGGTCAGCCCCATTTCTCCGCAGGCACGGTTTTACAGTCTGAGCCCGCAAGGCGTCGCTGCGGGGACCCTTGCGGGGGAAGCGGCCCTCCCCCATTTGCGGGAGGGAAGCCGCGGGTTTTCTGTGTTTTCTGCGTTTATTTTAAGAAGGCGTCCGCCGCCGCCGGATCGGGCAGGGCGCTGCGGGAAACCGTTGCGATCCAGCGGCTTTTCTTCCCTTTCCGCAGCCGGAATTCCAGCCCGCCGCGGGCCTTTTTCACCGCCATCCCCGCCCGGGGCACCCGCCGCAGGTACCAGCGGTTCCCCACGAGGAAATCCCCGCCGCACACCCCGATATGGAGGGGGAGCTCCCCGATATGCCGCAGCCGGCCCATCGCCGAAGCTTGGACGGCGGCGGCCACAATCCCGTACAGCAGGAGGAAAACGGCCATCCCCGCCAGGGAAAAGAGGAAGGAATCCAGGATATAGTAAGGGGTAATCCAGAAGGAATTGGCCAGCCGCACCCCCATTACCATGGCAAAGGAATAGAAAAGCAGGAGGACCCGCCCGATTTCCGCCCATTTCTGGCGGTAGCGGGAAAAGGCCTTCTCCGCAGAGAGGGAGACTTCCGGGTCCCCCCAGGAAAACACCGGGATGGGAAGCGGGCTGCCCAGCGCGGGGAGGAGCCAGCCTCTTGTCTCCCTCTGCGCCGCGGGGAAGCGCCGCAGGATCGTCTCCCGCAGCTTCTGCGCGTCAAAGGGGGTCAGATCCGCCGCCCGCACCGCGATATACCGGCCTTCCGCTCCCAGGAAAAGGAAGAACGCCGGCGTTTCCACCGCCTTGTACACCCGGGAAAACGGGAGGACTAACCGCTGGGAGGCGGATACCGACACAATCCGGTCGCTGTAAATCTCGATCGCCCGGTTCTCGCCCTCCCCGTCGATGGCCCGGCAGACCCTCCGCAGGTTCCGGGCGCCCGTCCATACGAACAGCCCGAAGCCGGCGCCGAAGACCAGCACCGTCACCAGCAGCATCAGCAGGTTTTCCATCCAGTAGTCGATATTGAAAAAGCCCAGGAACACGTAAAGGAGCAAAACGGCCATGCACAGCAGCAGGACAATGTTCAGCACCGTCCCCCGCCGGCCGTAAATCCGCCGCACCTGTTCGGCCTCCTCGTCGGTCAGCCGGCGCCCGCCCAGGACAATCTGCGGGCGGGTGGGATCCTCCGCCCGGGGGATCGGCGGCGCGAAAGCGCCCTGCCCGGCAGGAGGCACGCCCGGGTATCCCGGCCCATACGGCGCTGCCGGGGGTCCGGAGGGATAGAAATCTGCAGGAGCCATCATCACAACCATCCTTTCACAGGCTGGGCACAGCCGCCCGTTTCGGGCGCCAGGGCCGTGTGCCCGAAGCAGCAGCCCGGCCTTCCGGCCGTCCCCGCGGTTCCACGGCGGGCGCCTCCCGTCATCTTTTTGGCTTTTTCGGGCGGACATGCGCGTCCACCAGGGTTTTCAGCTCTTCCAGAGCGGGGATACAGCGCTTGGGGATCCGCAGGAAGGTGGTGGCGGTATAAAATTCCACGCAGTCCGGCTGCTCCACCGCCCGTTCCACCGCCTTCCAGACTAACCGCATCGATTCGCCCGGCCGCTCCGACCGCACCGTCAGCCCCTGGTCGGAAAACGATATCCGGAGATGGTTCGCCCCCTCGGGCATCATGGCAAAGGAGCGGGATGCCCTTCCCCGGGCCGGCCCGATGTTGAGGGCGTACAGCAGCCCGATAATCAGCAGGAAGGACAGCGCCCCAATCACCGGCCCGTTCATGAGGCCGAACATCAGCCCCGCCAGCAGGGACATCCCGCAGTAGAGCGGCAGCATTTTTGTAAAGGCGCGCCGCGAGGTGTCGGTCACGATTTTTACAAATTCCTCTTTGGTGTATTCCACATCCACCGCCAGCCGCTCGATTTCCTCTTCCTCCTCCGCCGCCTGTTCGGGCGGGGAAAGCGGCGCCTGGGCCAGGGGGATCAGGCGGGCGGCCAGCTTTTGACGGGGCGCCGGGATGCCCGGCAGCACCGCCCGCCGTATCCCTTCGGCGGCGGCGGGGGTCATGCAGCGGGCGGGCAGGACGATGGACGGCGTCCCCGGCGAAAGGAGGATCATCATCCGCTCGTTTTCAATATACGCCGCATTCTGGGCAAAGGGGATGACCACCGTGTTCTTGCCCTGCTTTTCCACCCGGTCGGGATAGGCGCGGATCTCCCCGTAATAGGAGTACCCGTTCAAAATGCTCTGGTCATAGGCCTTGGCCGCCGTGCTGCGCACATACCGCGGGATGCCGAAGAACAGGATCCCCGCCGCCGCGACCAGGAAAAGGATCAGCAGCACCAGCACCGGGTCCAGCGAACCCAGCGTGACGATATCCAGGATGATCATGCACAAGCTCATGGCCCCCAGCACGCCGAAAAGGATCATCTGCCCTTTCCGGAACCGGAGCAGACCGGTGGTCTGGGAGACCACCACGTTAAAGTCGATGTATTCTTCCCGGGTCAGATCGGCCGGAAACGCGGCGATGCAGCCGTCGTCAAACGGCGCCTCCCCGCCGGCGGGAGCTTCGGGCGGTGCGGAGGGCTCCCCCTCCCCCGCGTCCGGCGTCCCCGCGTCCGGCGTCCCTGCGGGCGGCGTCCCTGCGGGCGGCGTCCCTGCGGGCGGCATCCCTGCGGGCAGCGATTCCGCAGGCGCCGGCGGATCCGCGGGAGCAGCTTCTTTATTATTGAGCGGCAGCCCGGATTTCTCCGCGTCGGTGATTTTGCGATTTGGTTCCTCCATACCGCGTCTCCTTTTCTGAAAATAAGATGAGGACGAAGCGCCCTTACGGTTTTTTCGGGAGCCGGGAGCGCAGCTGCTCGGCCTGCCCCCCGTCCATGAGCCGCTTGGGGATGGCGAACCGGCATTCCCGCCCGAAGGTCAGCAGGAACAGCGACGGGGTCTCGGTCCAGTCCGAAAGGGCGGAAAACGGGAGGGTTCCCTCCATCCGCCCGTTCTTCACCTGCACGGCGTCCGCCAGGAAGCGGTAGGTGGTCGCAAAGCGGAGGTCCTCGTTGCGGTCGTATTCCCTCGCTGCGGCGGCGCTGCTGAACAGCGGGGCGAACACCCCGTTATAGCAGGCCAGGAACACCCCCAGCACAATCACGCTGAACGCCGCGGAAAAGGACAGGGAAATATAGCTGCCGAAAAACGCCCCGGCGATCCCCAGCGCCGCCAGCACCGCGCCGACGGCATAGAAAACGGCGCCCTGCCTCTTCCCCGCCGCCCGGCGGTGCTGGGCCGCGGCTTCGCTGTATTCCTCCCGCGTGACCAGCACGCTCAGCGAAAGATCGGGTATCGGTTCCATGGCGATTCTCCTTCTTTATCCACGCTCTATCTATGCCCCATCCATGTTCCGCCCTTCCTCCGGCGACTCCTTTTGAAAAGGGAACCGCGATCGCGGGTTCCCCCTGAAGCAAGCGGAAGCGGCATAAGGAGCCATGCGGCAGCATCCGGGCGGCCGGCGCCCGCCCTCCGGCAACCGCCGGGGGAAAGCACGCCCCCGCAGGGAGGCCGGCCGGTCAGAAAATCCAGTTGCGCATCACCCGACGGCGGCGGGTAAAGGTGAGCCGCAGGAAATCCTGCAGTTCCTCCTTCCGCTCGGGCGGCAGGCAGCGCTTGGGGAGGATCAGCAGCCGTTCGGACTCCTTGAGGAAAACGAAGAGGTCCGGCGTTTCCAGGCAGCATTTCATCAGCGCATACTGATCCCGCAGCGTCAGCTCCGGCGTTTTGGTCACGGCGTAATCCGGATAAAAGCTCAGCACCGCGTCCTTCATCAGGATCTGATAGGTCAAATAATCCTCGTCCGCCTTTTTGAGCAGCCGCCGCGGTTCCAGCACCAGGATATACGCCAGCAGCGCCGGGCAGCAAAGGCAGAGGAAAAGCGGCACCAGGGCCGTGGAAAAGGCAAGGCGGTCCCAATCCATCAGCAAAAGCCCCAGCGCCAGCAAAACGGCCGCCGCAATCCCCAGCACCGGCAGGAAACGCAGGGATCCCTGGCTCCTGGCGGCCAGAAGGCAGGCGGTGCGGTATTCCTCCCTGGTCACCGACAGGGGGAAGCTCGCCTTGGGTTCCTTTTCGGAATTCATTTTTCCTTCCCCCTTTTGCCTTTCCGAATACGGCCCTCTTCCGGCTGGAATTTTTCCATCAGCGTCCGCCAGCCTTCCTCGTCGGTCACCCGGCGGGGGATCCCCACCAGCTGATAGCCGATCGCCAGCGCCAGCATCTCCCCGCCCACCACGGCCCGGCAGGAGGAATAAGGCACATACTGCGGGTTTTCCCGCCCGAACGCCGCTTCCTCCTCATACAGGGAAAGGAAAACCTCGTTGCCCTGCGCGGCAATCTGCCGGGCCTCGTGCTTCATGCGCAGCGGCGGCACCAGCCAGATGGCGGCGATAATCAGGAGGGACAGGACGGCCAGCATCAGGGAAACCGGCTCCCTGGCACCGTCCAGCAGGTAGGCGGCCCCGCAGTACACCGCCATCACCCCGAGGATCACCGACTCGGCGATATTCCGCGCCGGCCCCGCCCGGCGGGTGCCCAGCATCAGGCACTGGTAGATTTCCTCTTCATTCATCCGGATCCGCAGCGTCAGCAGAGGGGGCCGGGCCTGTTCCTGTATCTCTTCCATCGGGTCACCTGCTCTTTGTCGGGGATGTCTGCCGGAAAGCCCCGCGGAAGGAGCCCGCCGGCATCGCCGGATCAGATATCCAGGTTCATCACATACTTGGCGTTTTTCTCAATAAATTCGCGGCGGGGCTCCACCTTATCCCCCATGAGGATGGTGAAGGCCTCGTCCGCGGCCGCGGCGTCGTCCAGTTCCACCTTCAGCATGGTGCGGAAGGCCGGATCCATCGTGGTTTCCCACAGCTGCTCCGGATCCATTTCACCAAGGCCCTTGTACCGCTGGATGTCGGCGTTCCCGCCGAATTCCGCGATGAACTGATCCCTTTCCGCATCCGAGAAGGCGTAGCGCACCTGCTTGCCCTTCGAAACCTTAAACAGCGGCGGCTGGGCGATGTAAACGTGCCCTTCGTCCACCAGCGGGCGCATGTACCGGAAGAAGAAGGTCAGCAGCAGGGTGCGGATGTGGGATCCGTCCACATCGGCATCCGCCATGATGATCACCTTGCCGTACCGCAGCTTGGAGATATCGAAATCGTCCCCAATTCCGCAGCCCAGCGCGATGACGATCGGCACCAGCTTCTCGTTGCCGTACACCTTGTCCAGTCTTGCCTTTTCCACGTTGAGCATCTTGCCCCACAGCGGGAGGATGGCCTGGAAATTGCGGTCCCGCCCCTGGATGGCGGAGCCGCCGGCCGAGTCGCCCTCGACGATGTAGAGTTCGGTGCGCTCGGCGTCGTTCCAGATGCAGTCGGCCAGCTTTTCCGGCATCCGGGTGGAGGCGAGGCCGCTCTTCTTCCGGGCCAGCTCCCTGGCCCGCTGCGCCGCTTCCCGTACCCGGGCGGCGTTGATGGATTTTTCCAGCACCCCGCGGGCAACCTGGGGGTTCTCCTCCAGGTAGGGAGCCAGCTTCTCGTTCATCAGGGTGTTGACCAGGGTTCCCATCGAGGTGTTGCCCAGCTTCCCCTTGGTCTGCCCCTCGAACTGCGCGTCCTTCAGCTTGACGCTGATGACCGCGGTCAGCCCTTCCCGCACGTCGTCCCCCTTCAGGCTGGAATCGCTCTCCTTGAGCATCCCGTGCTTGCGGGCGTAGTCGTTGAAGATGCGGGTGATGGCGGTTTTGAACGCGGTTTCGTGGGTGCCGCCGTCCACCGTATGGATGTTGTTGGCAAACGAAACGATATTTTCGTTGTAGCTGTCGTTATACTGGAGCGCGACCTCGGCGATCGAATCCCCGTCGGACATCCCGATATGGATGACCTCGGGATGGAGCACCGTATGCCCCCGCGCCCTGTTCATGAATTCCACGAAGGACGAGATGCCGCCCTTGTAGCAGTATTCCTCCCGCACCGGGTTCTCCCCGTCCCGCAGGTCGTTGAGATGGATGGTCAGCCCCGCGTTCAGGAAGGCCTGCTCCCGCAGCCGCTTCTGAAGGACCTCGAATTCGTATTCGGTGGTTTCGGTAAAGATTTGGGGATCCGCCTTAAACCGGATGAGGGTCCCGTCGTGCTCGGCGTCGCCCACGACGGTCAGGTCGTTGACCGGGTTGCCCCTCTCAAACCGCTGGGCGTATACCTTCCCGTCCCGGGAGATCTCGACCTCCAGCCACTCGGACAGGGCGTTGACCACCGAGGAGCCGACCCCGTGCAGGCCGCCGGACACCTTGTAGCCGCTGCCGCCGAACTTGCCGCCGGCGTGCAGGACGGTCAGCACCACCGTCACGGTGGGGATCCCGAGCTTCTCATTCATCCCGACCGGGATGCCGCGGCCGTTGTCCCGCACCGAAATCACGTCCCCGGGCAGGATATCCACGTCGATATGGGTGCAGTACCCCGCCAGCGCCTCGTCGATCGAGTTGTCGACGATTTCGTACACCAGGTGGTGCAGCCCTTTCGGGCCGGTGGAGCCGATATACATGCCCGGCCGCTTCCGCACCGCCTCCAGCCCCTCCAGGACCTGGATCTGGCTTTCATCGTAGGGGGTGTTGACCGGCGTGATTTCCAGTTCCCCGTCTCCGCCCTCCGCCTGTCCGCCCGTCCCGGCGTCCGGCTGGCTGACGATGTTCTCCTTCTTCTCATTTTCTCGCTCGTTCGCCATTTCATCTCATCCTTCTGTCAAGCTGTTCTTTGCGCCGTTGTGCACGCTCGTTCTTCTGCTGCAAAATTTTTGCAAAACCGGTTTCCCGCCCGGCGGCGTTTTATTTTCCGTCCGACCGCCGGTAGGAAATCCCTTCGATAAAGCCGGCCCTCTTTTTCAGCGTGGTGGAGGAAATCTGGGAGATATACACCGTTTCGGTCCCTTCCTTGTCCACGCAGACCACATAGGATTTCGGCAACTCCTCGGATACGTTGAAAATCCGCCCGCCCTTCTGCGCGTCGGCCAGGAACTGCCGGGAATGCTTGGAAATGGTGGATTTGTCCATGTCGAAGATACCCACCACCTCGTCCAATCGGACCACCGTATCCTGCCCCAGATGAAGGTACATGCCGTTTCCTCCCTTTTCGCCCGTTTTTTCCCGCCTGTGCCGCCCCGATCCGGGCGGCTTATCCCGAAACGGTTTCCTGCCGTATCCGCCCCGCCTCCACATGGAAGGCCCGCCCCGCGGACAGCCGCAGGACCGCGCTGGGATCGCAACAGGTCAGGAACACCTGCCAGCCGTGGATGTGGTTGAGGATGTAATCCTGCCGGGAGATATCCAGTTCGCTCATGACGTCGTCCAGCAGGGCCACCGGCTGCTCCCCCGTCACCTCCCGGAGGACCGACGCCTCCGCCAGCTTGAGCGCGAGCACGGCGGAGCGCTGCTGCCCCTGGGACGCGTAGGTGCGGGCCGACAGCCCGCTGACGTCCACCAGCAGATCGTCCCGGTGGGGGCCGGCGGTCGTAAAACCGGCCGCTTCGTCGGCCGCGTGGCCGCTTTGCAGCCGCTCATACAGCCGCTCCGCCGCCTGCGCGGGGGAAGCCCCCTCTTTCCCGGCCGCCGATTCATACCGCAGGGAGAAATCCTCCCTCCCCCCGGACAGGCCGGCGTAAATCTCCTTCGCCGGGCCGGTCAGCCGCCGGATGTAGGCGGTGCGGGCGGCAAACACCTGCGCGCCGGCATGCGCCAGCCTCTCATCCCAGACGTCCAGCTGCCGCCTGTCCCCAAAGCCCGCCCGCAGATCCTTGAGCAGGGCGTTGCGCTGGGCGAGGGTCCGCTGGAACTCGGCCAGGATCCGGATATACCCCGGCTTCAGCTGGCAGTACGCCGCGTCCAGAAAGCGGCGCCGCCCCTCCGGCCCGTCCTTGATAAGGGAGAGGTGGGCCGGGGAGAACACCACCGCGCAGAACCGGCCGGCCAGCTGGGCCGCCGACGGCTGGGGCACCCCGTTGAGCACCGCCCGGCGCCGGCGGGCAATGGTGATTTCGGCCTCCTGCTCCCGGTCGGCCGCGGTGAATTCCATGCGCAGCGCGGCCTGCTGCGCGCCGAAGGCCACGGTTTCCGCGTCCTTCGCCCCCCGGAAGCTCCGCCCGCCGGTAAAAAACCAAAAAGCTTCCAAAAGATTGGTCTTTCCCTGGGCGTTGCTGCCATATACTATATTGACCCCCGGGACAGGCTCAATCGTCCCCGCCGCCAGGTTTCGGAAATTTTCAAAGGAAAGCCGGCTTACCAGCATCCCGCGACACCGCCTTTCCAGGCCCTATTCGGCCGCGGCCCGGCCCACCGTATACAGCGCGTCCCCGCCCTCCAGCCGGACGGTATCCCCCGGCCGGAGCTTCTTCCCCCGCTGCAAACAAGGCTCACCGTTGACCAGTACCATCCCCTCCTGGATGCAGGCCTTGGCCTGCCCGCCTGTGGGGACCGCGCCGGCCAGCTTCAAAAACGCGTCCAGCCGGATAAAGTCGGTGGAGATCCCGCGCGTTACTTCTCTCATCGCTTCAGCCTCACCGGGAGGACGAGGAAGAGGAAGCTTTCACCGCTGGCCGGCAGGATCTTCATGGGGGAGAGGGGCCCCCC
Organism: Candidatus Avimonas merdigallinarum; assembly: GCA_904377855.1. Lineage (GTDB taxonomy): Bacteria > Bacillota > Clostridia > Oscillospirales > Acutalibacteraceae > Avimonas > Avimonas merdigallinarum. Next base: position 19,767 of record CAJFGS010000005.1, on the reverse strand, counting down.
CAGCTCAATCCGCACTTCGTCGGTCTCGGTATTTTTCAGCGCTTCCAGCAGGAACCGGCTGTTGAAGCCCATTTCCTCGTCGTTCCCTTCAATCGACGCGTGGATGACGTCGCTGGCGCTCCCCAGCGGGGTGGTGCAGGAAACCTTGATTTTCCCGTCTTTGAACTCGCACAGGAGGGGGGACTTGATCCGGTCGTTGATGACCAGGGAGGCGCGTTCCACCGCGTCGATGAGATCCCGGGTGCGGACCTTGATGGTGGTGGTGATGGTCTGGGGGATCGCTTTCCGGTAGGGGAGGAATTCCCCGTCCAAAAGCCGGGAAATCACCGCATACCCGCCGATTTCCAGCACGATGTGCCGGCGCCCCACCGCCATGGACATCGGGGTGTCCTCGTCCGAAAGGAGCTTGAGCACCTCGCCGAGGGTTTTGCCCGGCACCACGAAGTTCATGCTTTCCTTCGCCGGCAGCGCCTCACACCGCATGGCCAATCGGGATCCGTCCACCGACACCAGACGGAGGGTATCCCCCTCCATCTCGAACTGGGTGCCGGTGTGGACCGGCCGGTTATCGGTCTGGGCGACGGCGAACAGGGTCTGCCGGATCATGCTTTTGAGGGTGTTTTGTGGGACGGTGAAGCCCACCCCGTCGTTCACCGACGGGATTTCGGGGTATTCGATGGCGGAAATGCCGATGATGGTGAATTCGGTCAGGCCGCTGCGGATGGTCGTATTCAGCTTTTCGTCGGTAGCCAGGGAGACGGTTTCTTCCGGCAGGCGGCGGACGATGTCCCCGAAAAGCTTTGCCGTAAGGACGATCTCCCCCGGCTCCCGCACATCGGCCTCGATCGTGGTGGTGATCCCGAGATCCAGATCGTAGCCGGCAAGGAAGAGGGAGTTCCCGGAGGCTTTCAGCAGGACGCCTTCCAGCGCGGGGAGGGTGGATTTTCCCGAGACCGCCCGCTGGACATTGCTGACGGCGTCAAGCAGGGCCTGTTTGCTGCAGTGGATATTCATAGCTGACATCCTTTCTGGACAAGGGTGGGGCATGGAAGTTTGCCTCCGCCTTTTTCACAGCGGGGGAAAGCGGGATGCTGTCGAAAAGGGAGGAAGAAAAGAATAACCGATCTTTCTTTATCGTAGTCCGTAGTAGGGCCGGTGGAAATCGTGGAAAACCACCGTTTTTGGCCTGGCCGCAGGATTTTCCGTATTCCGCGCGCAGTGGAAACCCGGTGGCGGAAAAAGGGGAAAAGTGGAAGCGCGGTTTTTTTATCCCCCGCGCAGTGGAAATGTGCCGCGGGACGGGGGAATTTTCCGTGGAAAAAGGGCGGTTTTGCGCCCGCCCGGGAGGGAAGGCAGAAACGGGTTCTCCACCCCCGGAAGTGGACATGTGAGGGAAAAGGACGGGAAAACCGGTGGAAAGGGGAGGAAAACCGGTGGAAGGATACGCCGCCCTCGGCTTCGCCCGGTTTTTCCACCGCGCCGTGGAAAATGGGAAGAAGGAGGGAAAGCCCCTCCGCCCGCCGGGAAAAAGCCAGGGAAACGTCAAAAAAGGAAGCGGCCGGTTCCCAGCGCGGGTTCACCGTAATGTATAGTAATATATAATATATATGTATATATAATAAGCGGGACACCGCCAGGAAGGGGCGCGGCTTATTTTTCGCTGATGTTTTTGATGATGTCCATTACCATTCCCTTGAAGGAGGGATCCTTGGTCATGCGCGCCTCCACCTTCTGGATGGCGTAAACGATGGTGGAATGGTCGCGGGTGCCGAATTCCTCCCCGATCGATTTCATCGGCAGCCCGGTGATATCCCTCACCACGTATTCCGCCACCTGCCGGGCCTGGGAAATCGGGGCGGAGCGCTTGGTGGAACGGATGTCCTCCGGCGTGACGTTCATGGTGCGGGCCACCTCGGTGATAATCCGCTCCACCGTAATCGGGACGGGCTGGGAATCGTTGCGGATATCCCGGATCGCGTTCTGCGCGGTGATGATGGAGGGCGGCTCCCCGCCCAGGAGGTACTGGGCGCGCATCCGCTTGACCGCGCCTTCCAGCTGGCGGACGTTGTTTTTCAGCTGGTTGGCGATGTATTCCGCCACATTGTCGCTAATGGCGAGATCCAGCAGCTGGGCCTTGCGCTTGATAATCGCGATCCGCGTCTCGAGATCCGGCGGCTGGATGTCGGCGAGCAGCCCCATCTCAAAGCGCTGGCGGAGCCGCTCCTCCAGCGTGGCAATTTCCTTGGGCGGCCGGTCGGAGGTCAGGACAATCTGCTTGTTCGCCTGGTACAGCGCGTCGAAGGTATGGAAGAATTCCTCCTGGGTGGAGATTTTGCCGGCGATGAACTGGATATCGTCCACCAGCAGGACGTCCACCTGGCGGTATTTGGCCCGGAATTCGGGCGTGGTGCCCGACCCGATCGCCTCAATCAGCTCGTTTGCGATATATTCGCCCTTGGTGTAGATGATTTTGGCCGAGGGCGTGTTTTTCCGGATTTCGTTGCAGATGGCGCACAGGAGGTGGGTTTTGCCCAGCCCCGACCCGCCGTAGATGAACAGGGGGTTGTAATAGCCGGCCGGCTTGCTCGCCACCGCCTGGGAGGCGGCGTGGGCAAACTTGTTGGAAGAGCCGACGATGAAATTCTCAAAGGAATACTCATAGTCGGAGCTTTTCTGCCCGAAAAGGTTGCCCGGTTCGGGGGAAGGCTCGGCAAGCGGGGGGGGATCCTGCGCCGCCGTCTCCTCCCCGGAAACGATTTTCAGCCCCAGCGGGATGCCGAGCACCTGCTGGAACGCGTCGATTAGCTTTTCCGTATAGGTTTCGCCCACGATTTTCTTCTGGAAATTCGTGTGGACGAAAACCACGACCTCCCCGTCCTCAATCGACACCGGCTCGATGCAGCGGATCCAGACATTGTAGGCGACTTCGCTGATGTCTTCCCGGTTATGCAGGTATTCCAGGATGCCGGACCAGACTTCCTTGATGGTTTCCATGCTTTCCAAAACTCCTTAACGCTTTTGATAGGCGGGGCGGGCGGAGGCAAACCGGAAAGGAAGGCCCCGTCCCCCGTATATTTGCCCGGAAAGCGGGCATTTTAAGGCTGCCGCCCGTCCGAGGGGGAAAAAGCCGGATCCGGAACCCCCCTCATTTCAGGCGCAAAAGCCCTTATAATGGCTTACAGTATATTGTAACATAACTTCGGCGGTATTTCAACAAAGGAAAATGGCGGTATTTTTCTCCAAACCACAATATTTTGGGGGTCTTTGCGGCGGCGGATACCATTCCCGCAAAAAAAGCGGGGATTTTTTGAACGCCGCCGGACGGGATGCCCCGGGCGGGCAGGAACGCGCAGGCAGGGGCAAAAGTTTTTGTTGACTTTCCCTTTGGAATTGGTATATAATAATTCCTTGCAAAGGCTCCGGCTGCCTTTCTGCCCTTTGGACGGGCGGCGGCAGGGCGGGCCTGAAAAAAGATAAGAATGCCCGCGGCGCCCGCCAGGGAGCGGAGCGCACAGGGGGATTCCCGAAGGCAGCAGCCGGCAACCGGCTGTCCGAAAGGAGGATGACGGCATGCTTCGTACCTACCAGCCCAAGAAACGGCATCGGAAAATGGAACATGGTTTCCGGAAGAGAATGGCAACCGCCAACGGCCGTAAGGTGCTTGCTCGCAGACGGGCGAAAGGAAGAAAGCGTCTCACCTATTAAGAAAGGCCACCTTAGTGTGGCTTTTTTTAATAGGCGGCGCCGGAGGCTCCGCGCCGGGGATGCGGCGGGGGCCGGGCGCGTCCGAAACGCGGAAGGGAAACGGGGTGTCTTATGGCGCGTTTTGCCGTATTGAACCGCAACGGGGATTTCCGCGCGCTGTATCACCGCGGTAAATCGCAGGTGCATCCCGTGCTGGTGACTTATGCGCGGAAAAACCGGACGGGCCATCCCCGCATGGGGATTACGACCGGGAAAAAAGTGGGCTGCGCCGTCCGGCGGAACCGCTGCCGCCGGGTGATCCGGGAGGCGTACCGCGCCCTCCTCCCCCAGATTGCGGGGGGATGGGATCTGGTGTTTGTGGCGCGGCACCGGACAGGCGAATGCAAAAGCACGCGGATCCAGCGGATTATGGAAGACCAGCTGAAAGCGCTGGGCGTTATCCGTCCGAAGGACGGGAAAGCCTCATGAAAAAGCTGCTTATCGGGCTGATACGGCTGTATCAGCGGACAATTTCGGTGAAGACCCCGCCGTCCTGCCGGTTTACCCCCACCTGCTCGGCGTACGCTATCGAGGCAATCGAGCGGTTTGGGGTGATCAAGGGGACCGGCCTCGCCATCTGGCGCATCCTGCGCTGCAACCCGTTTGGAAAATACGGATATGACCCGGTGCCGGAAAAGAAAGAGAAAAAACGCGGGAAAAACGCACAGGCCCCCAGGCGGCGGGGGCGCGTCCGGCAGGGAAAAGGGGAGAGCGGCTGTTCCTGCGGTAAAGAAGGGGCCGCGCCCGTACAAGAAGAGGGGGAAACCCCGGCGGTGCCGGAGGGCGGCACGCCGGGACAGGCAGAAACCCGGAACCGGAAACTCCCCCCGGAAGAGTGAAAAGATGGCAGCGTCCCGCGGGGGCGGGGCGCTGCGTTTGCTGTTAGAAATGAGAGCGGAGGAAACTGCCCATGCCCGGATTCGACATACTCGCCGTCCCGCTGGGATGGATCCTGTGGTTTATCTATAACCTGGTCGGGAATTATTTCATTGCGATTTTCCTGTTCACCTTTATTGTGCGCGCGGCCACCTTCCCCCTTTCGCTGAAGTCCCAGAAGGCACAGGCGGAACGCGCGCGGCTCGCCCCGCGGCTGGAGCGGCTCCAGAAGAAATACGCCAAGGATCCCAAGAAGCTGCAGGAAAAGCAGATGCAGCTTTACGAAAAGGAAGGCATCAGCATGACCGGCGGCTGCCTGCCGATGGTCATCCAGATGATCGTCCTGTTCGGTATCATCGCGGTGATCTACTCCCCCCTCACCCACCTCGCCCGAATCCCGACCGAGGTGGTGAACGCCGGCATTGCCGCCGTGGCGCAGGATGTGGACGAAAACGGGAAGGATATCCCGGATTCCACCAAGATCAGCAGCGCCGACCGGCAGGGGTATTATAAAGAATTGCGGCTGCTCATGGTGATGGAATACCCGGAGAACGAAACCGCCATCAAGCAGAGCGTTTCCGAGCTTTCGGCCGACGTGCTGGACGGCAAGACCGCGGACGAATATTATGAAGCGATGCGGGATATCCGCAGCGACTTCACCTTCTTCGGGCGGACCCTGCTGGAGAACCCGTGGAATAACGAGAAGGGCTTCGCCGGGATCAGCATCCTGTGGCTGATCCCCCTGTTCTCCTGGCTGACGGCGCTGGGCTCCAGCCTGCTGTCCATGTATTTCTCCAAGATGGCTTTCGGCGGGCAGAAGCAGCCCGGGCAGGGATGCAGCAACGTGCTGCTGCTGGGCGTGATGCCGCTGTTCTCGCTGTATATCACCTTTATCGTGCCGGGCGGCGTCGGCATTTACTGGATCTGCTCCAACCTCATCGCCGTCCTCCAGACCTTCCTGCTGAATAAGATTTATAACCCGGGCAAGATCCGCGCCCAGGCGGAGATTGAATACGAGGAGCGCCGCAAGCGCCGCGCCGAGGACAAGAAGCGGCTGGCGGAGGCCCGCGCCCGGGAAGAGGCGGAGGCCCGCCGCCTCGCCGAGGAGGAGAAGCAACAGGCGCTGGAGAAGCAGAAGGCGGCGAATACGCCCAAGCAGCCCCCGGCGTCCAAGAACCCGAACAAGCGGAAGCGCCGTGAAAACGACGGCGGGACCAAGGACCTCAAGGCGGCGGATCTGCCCGAAAACCACGAGCCGGAGGAGAACCCGCCGGCAAATCCCCCGGCTGCGCCGGAGGAAACGGGCAAAGGCGAAGAACCGAAAGAGGAAAAGTAAGGCGGGGCGACCCGCTTTGGAAAGGATGAGAAACGTGCTGAAGGAAGCGATCAAGGAAGCGGCCACCATCGAAGAAGCGAAGGCGGCGGCGGCACGGGAGCTGGGCGTTCCGGAAGAAAAGGCCCGGTTTGAGGTTTTGCAGGCCCCCCAGAAGAAGACGCTGGGGCTTTTCGGCGGCTGCCCGGCCCGGGTGCGCGCTTACCTGGAGGTCACCCCGGCATCCCGCGCGGCGGAGTATCTCGGCGAGGTCCTGCGCGCGCTGGGGGTGGAGAACCCCTCCATCGAGGTGAAGGAAGAGGAAAACGGCTGCGTCCTGGCCCTTTCGGGGGAGGATCTCGGCTTTATCATCGGGCGGCGGGGCGAGACGCTGGACGCGCTCCAGTACCTGACCGGCCTGGTGGCCAACCGGGTGGACAACGCCTACTACCGGGTGACGCTGGACATCGGGAATTACCGGGAGAAGCGGGAGCATTCCCTGACCGGCCTCGCCCGTAAAATCGCGGGGCAGGCGGCCCGCACCGGCCGCAAGACCTCGCTGGAACCGATGAACCCCTACGAGCGGCGGATCATCCATACCGCCGTGCAGGAAATTGAGGGCGCCACCTCCTGGAGCGTCGGCAGCGAGCCCAACCGCCACGTGGTGATCGGGCCGTCGGACGACAACCCGGTGCGGTCCCGTCCCCGCAGCGGGAACCGCTCCCGCGGACGGGGCGGGAAAAACGGGGAGAACCGGCCTGCGCGGCCGGAGCGCGCCCCCCGGTCGGATTCGGTGGAGAAGCCGGAGCGGGAAATCCGCCCGTTTGTCCCCCGGAGCAACCCCCTCCCCACCGCGGACGGGGCCACTCCGCCCTCCAAAACCCTGTCGGAAAAGGAAAGCTCGTCCCTCCTGTACGGCCGGATCGACCTGTAATCCCCGGCCCGGGCTTCCGCGGGAGCGGCCCGGCAGAGCCGGACGGGAAAATATGGCAGAAAAAGCCCCCGGAGCAGCAATGCTCCGGGGGCTTCGTTGATTTCGGAAACCGCCGGCTCTGCCGGGGGAGGAATCCCGTAAAAAGCATTCGTCTCAAGCACCGAGCGGAGCGAACCGCTAACGACAACATCCTGAAAATAGGAAGGCTTTCGTTAGGAAGGCAAATCGCCCATTCACGGGCGGCAAGTAGCAGCCTGAGCGCGGCGGGCAGGCCATAATTCCCCATTCGGCGTGTCAGCGGAGGGCATAGGGCTTTGCCTGCATGGGAAATACCGCCGCAACTGTCGGCGGATGCGCATTTTTCAGCGCGACCCCTGGTTCGGTCGGGGGAAATAGACAGGGCTTTAGCGGCCAGTTTCCCAGAAGGAAGCCCGTTTTGCAAAGCGGAAGAAGAATGAACCGCGGAGGAAAGGGCAGGCGGAGCCGGCCCGCTTCGGCGGAATTCGAAAGGGGAAACCTCACCGCTTTTTCGACGGGAACGATGGCGCGGGCGCAGGGTTCCCCCGCCTTTCCGGCTTCAGCCCTTTGCAGCCGGCGGGGTGCATGCGGCGAGAAGATTCCCTCCGTGCCTCTTGAAGGTCTGAGCCGGCGCCGGGCCTTCCGGAGACGGCGCGAGCCGCCGAGGAAGCGGCGGCCTTACCCCTCGATAAGGCCCTTTGTGGACCGCGGACCGCGCAGCCCCCCGGAATACCGGGCGCCCCATCGGGCCGCTGCCCCCCTGCGCGGTGTTTCCTTATTATATGCCGCTGCGCCGCGTTCCGCAGGACACAGCAGGGGTCCGTTCCCCCGGCCCCGCCGCCTTTGGAAAAGGGCGGGCGAAACCGTCGTGTGCGGCAAATTTCCCGACACTTTGCCGGCATCTTGCCGGCTTCAGCGCTTTGCAGCCTCCCGCTCCCCCGGAAAAGCCCCCCGACTCGCTCGGGAGAGAGAACGCGTCCGGCAGAGACCGGGGTTCGCCATGGTGAGGGTCTCCCGCCGCCGCATAAGGGGGTGAAACCGGCAGGTTGGAGGAGCCAGCCGGCTTCTTTATGCGCCGGCGTCCCCCTGTCTTTGGTTCCCACGCGCTGCGCCCCGCCGCCCCCGCTGCCGTCAAGGGGCGGGATCCCGACGGCGCTTTCCTTTTACCGGGACGCGGGCAGGCCGGAACCGGCAGGATCGGCGGCGCTGGCCAGGCGGCCGGATTACCGGTAGGGGAAGGATCGCGGCCGGGGTGGGATTTTCCACCGTTTCCCTGTAAAACGTGGAAAACTCTGCCCCTTTTTCAAAACCCGCTGAGGGCTTCCGGCAGGTTCTTTTCCCGGTACCGTTCGGCCAGATTGGCGAGGGTGATGGAGTCCACCACCCGGTCCACCGCTTCCTTCAGCTTCTGCCAGACCTCCGTGGTCACGCATCGGTCCATCATATCGCAGCCGGAGGAGGCGTCCGCCACGCAGTCTACCGGCGCAAGGGAGCCTTCCATGGTGCGCAGGATGTCCCCCACCGTGATTTCCTCCGCCGGCCGCGCCAGCATATAGCCGCCCTGGGAGCCGCGGACGCTGCGGACCAGCCCGTTGCGGTTGAGGAGCATCATGATCTGCTCCAGATATTTTTCCGAAATTCCCTGCCGGGCGGAAATATCGCGCAGGGGGACCAGCCCGCCGCCGCAATGGACGGCCAGATCCAGCATCAGCCGGAGCCCGTACCGCCCTTTGGTGGAAATTTTCATAGGGTGCCCTCCCTTTCGGGGAATTGAAAGCCCTGCCCCCGGCCGGCCCGTACCCGCCGTGCAGGATTACTTTGATTGTATCACTTTTTCGGCCGGAAGACAAGGGCGCCGCGCCGGTATCCGGCCGGGGCGGGCTCCCGGACGGCCGCGTTCAGGCAGGCGCGGAAAAAGCGCATCCAGGCCAAGCGGGCGCGGTGCATCGCCCTCATGCAGAGCCTGGCGAGCGGCGTTCTGCCGGCGGAGGCCGCGGCGGATAGCGGCGCGCGGGAGCAGGAAATCAAGGCGGAAATCGCCCCCCTGGCGGCGGCGGAGCCGCCAAGGGCTTCACCGTGCAAAATATCCAGGGATGGCCGGGATGGCTGGAAAGCATCAAGGCGGCGGACATCGAAGCCGTGCGGCTGCTGGCAGAGCACATGGACGGGGAGCGCCCAGGGAGGACAGGAAAAGGGAAAAGGAAAATGGCTGCGGGGGTATGCGGCCGAGCGGCCTGCGCTCCCGACGGGCCCGCCGGCCCCTGCGGAACAGGCGGAATCCGCCTGTTCCGCTTTAAAGGGAGGGGCCGTCCGGCCGGGCGGCGGGGTTCCCGGCCGGGCGATGCCGTCGCAGGAATCGGATGCGCTCGATCTGCCGGGACGCCTCGGGCTTTGGATTTTTGCAGCCTCCCATAGGGAAGATGCGCGCGGCGGTCTGCCGATCTCCCCGCTCCGCCTGCCCACCCCGCGCCCGCCCCTGCAAGGCCTTTTCGCGCCGGCGCCACTTCCCCGCGGCGTGCCGCCCCGACCGGATCCCCCGGCCCGCGGAAAGGCCGGCGGGAAGACATGTGGGAGCGCACGGGAGGACGCGGGGGAAATCCCGCCCAGAAAACGCCCGCCCGGAAAAGAAAATATGGGCAGGCTGACGAGATTTCGGAAAACGCCGCTTTTTTCGGAAAAAGCGGGGCCGGAGGGCTTGCAACCGGCGGCAAAGGATGGTATAGTGTATGTCACAGCGGAACACAAGTGCACGGGTGGTGGACAGTGTGGAGGAGAACCCCAAGGCGGCGGGCGTCCCGTTTGAAGGGGCGGTGCCTTCCCCGGAGTTGGCCGGGGAGGACGGCGCCCGTCTGCTTTTGGTAAAGGAAGACGTACTGCCGGAGGTGTTCGCGCGGGTGGTGGACGCCAAGCGGTTCCTCGCGACCGGGAAAGCTTCCTCCTCGGCAGAGGCGGCGCGGCTGGCGGGGATTTCCCGCAGCGCGTTTTACAAGTACAAGGACGCGGTGTTCCCCTACGATGAGAAAAAGGCGGGCCGGATCCTGACGGTCCATGTCGTGCTGCGGGATCGGCCCGGGATCCTGTCCAACCTGCTGAGCGCGTTTGCCGGCGCCGGGGCGAACATCCTGACGGTGAACCAGAACATCCCCGCGGGCGGGACGGCGTCGGTTTCCATCTCGGCCCGCACCGACCGGATGCGGGTCCCGCTGGACGGATTCCTCCGCTCCCTGACCGAAGCCGACGGGGTGGTGCGGATCGTCCGGGTGTCGGGCGAATAGCGGGCGCCGGCGGACCCGTCCGGGTTTCTCCGGCGAACGGGGGCCGCAGGGTATTGCATAGGATAGGGCAGGAGGATATCGGGCTGCCGCCGGACGGCGGAAGCGGGAAGCGGCGGCCGGAAAGGGAAAGGAAGAAGTCGAGCGATGATACAGATTGCCATTATGGGACATGGGGTGGTGGGCTCCGGCGTTGCGGAGGTCCTGCTTAAAAACGCGAAGAGCATTGCCCGGAAAGCCGGGGAGGGAATCGAGGTTAAGCGGATCCTGGATCTGCGCGAATTCCCGGACAGCCCGCTGGCCGACCGGTTTACCAAGGATTTCGGGGATATCGTGGACGATCCGGACATCCGGATCGTGGTGGAAACCATGGGCGGCCTTACCCCGGCGTACGATTATGTCAAGCGCTGCCTGGAGGCGGGGAAGAACGTCGTCACCTCCAACAAGGAGCTGGTGGCCGCCAAGGGGGACGAACTGCTCGCCATTGCGAAGGAAAAGAACCTGAACTTCCTGTTTGAGGCCAGCGTGGGCGGGGGCATCCCGATCCTGCGGCCGCTGGATCAGTGCCTCGCCGCCAACGAGGTGTACGAAATCGCCGGGATCCTCAACGGCACCACCAATTTTGTGCTGACCAAGATGATCCACGAGGGGATGGCGTTTGAGGACGCGCTGGCGCTGGCGCAGCGGCTGGGGTATGCGGAGCGCGACCCGTCGGCCGATGTGGACGGGCACGACGCCTGCCGGAAAATCTGCATCCTGGCCTCCCTGGCGTTCGGGCGGCATGTGCATCCGGAGCAGGTGCACACCGTCGGGATTTCGGCCATTACGTTGGCCGATGTGAAGTATGCGGAAGCCTGGGGCGGCGTTATCAAGCTGATTGGCCGGGCCCATAAGCGGGAGGACGGGCGGCTGGACTGCTTTGTGGAGCCGATGCTCCTCTCCCACGCCAGCCAGCTTGCGGAGGTCAACGACGTGTTCAACGGCATCCTGGTGCGGGGGGACGCGATCGGGGATGTGGTGTTCTACGGCCGGGGCGCCGGCAAGCTGCCCACCGCCTCCGCGGTGGTCGCCGACGTCATTGACGAGGTCAAGCACCTGAAAGCCCGGAAATACCTGTTCTGGGAAAAGGGGCAGGAGGGCTATGTCGCCGATTACCGGGAGGCGGTTTCGCCGATGTTCCTCCGGCTGCGGTGCGGGGATCCCGGCGCCTGCCTGGAACGGCTGGAAAGCGCGCTCGGCCCCTGCGCCCGGATCGCGGTGGAGGGCGCGCCGGCCGGCGAGCTGGGCCTTGTCACCCCGCCGGTGTCCGAGGCGGATCTGGAAGCCCTCCTTGCCGCCCAGCCGGACGTTGCAGCGGAAAGCCGCCTGCGGGTCGCGGATTTTTAAGGCGCTGCCCGGCGGGACGGGCGGCGTGGAGGAATGCGTTTTTGGCTCCGGGCCGCACGGGCAGGTCCGCGCGCTCCGGGGCATTGAGGAAAGGGCTGGCTGACGATGATAAGGATTACCGTCCCCGCGTCCAGCGCCAACCTTGGCGCCGGCTTTGACGCGCTGGGGATCGCCCTGACCCTGTACAACCGGGTCTGGATGGAGGAAGCCGACGGCACGCCGGAAGCCCCCCTGTGCCGGATCGAATCGGTGGACGGGGCGCCGATCCCCACCGACGAGAGCAATATGATCTATCAGACGGCCAAAGGGCTGTTTGCCCGCTGCGGCCGTCCCTTCCGGGGGCTGCACATCCGGCAGGAGAACAATATCCCGATGACCCGCGGGCTGGGGAGTTCCTCCGCCTGCCTGGTGGCCGGGCTGCTGGGGGCGAACACCCTGCTGGGCAGCCCCCTCTCCCCCGCCGACCTCGGGGATCTGGCCGCGGAGCTGGAGGGGCATCCGGACAACACCGCCCCCGCCCTGCTGGGCGGGCTGGTTACGGCGGTCATGGACGGGGGCCGGGTGCATACCGTGAGCGTCCCGGTTTCGGAGCGGATCCGCTTCGCCCTGTTCATCCCCGATTTTGAACTGAAGACGGAGGTGGCGCGCCGGGTCCTTCCGGCGCAGATTTCCCGGCAGGACGCGGTGTATAACCTCTCCCGCACCGCGCTCATGACCGCGGCCCTCTTTTCCGGCAGCCTTCAGAACCTGCGGGTGGCGGTGCAGGACCGCATCCACCAGCCCTACCGCTTCCCCCTCATCCAGGGGGCGGAACGGGTGTTTTACACGGCCTACGGGCTGGGCGCCTACGCGGTGGCCATCAGCGGGGCCGGGCCGTCCATTTTGGCGATTATCGACCGGGAGACGGAGGATTTCGCCGCCAGGGCGGAGGAAAGCCTCCGGCAGGAAGGGCTTTCCGGCTGGCGGGTCCAGGTGCTGGGCTGCGACCCCCACGGCGCGCGGGTGGAGTTCGAGTAGGCCCGGCGCCCGGCAGGGCGTCCCCTCCCCCAGGGAAAAACGGGGCTCCCGCCCGGCGGACGGGCGTTTTCATAGAATACGAAGCAGGAAAGGTTTGATACGGCAATGCTGGTAGTACAGAAATTCGGCGGCAGCTCGGTCGCCAACGCCGAGCGGGTATTCAATGTGGCGGGGATTGTCACCGACACCTATAAGCAGGGCAACGACGTGGTGGTGGTGGTGTCCGCGCAGGGGGATACCACCGACGACCTGATTGAAAAGGCGAACGAAATCAACCCGGGCGCCTCCCGCCGGGAGAAGGATATGCTCCTGGCCGCGGGGGAGCAGATTTCCATCGCGCTGCTGGCCATGGCGATCGAAAAGCTGGGCTTCCCGGTGGTTTCCCTGCTGGGCTGGCAGGCGGGGTTCGAGACCAACTCCAATTACAGCGCGGCACGGATCAAGCGGGTGCGCACCGAACGGATCCGGGCCGAGCTGGATAAGAAGAAGATCGTGGTGGTCGCCGGCTTCCAGGGCCTCAACCGCATGGAGGACGTGACCACCCTGGGCCGGGGCGGATCGGACACCAGCGCGGTGGCCATCGCCGCGGCAATGCAGGCGGACGTCTGCCAGATCTACACCGATGTGGAGGGCGTGTTCACCGCCGATCCCCGCAAGGTGGAAAGCGCCCGGAAGCTGGAGGAAATCACCTACGACGAGATGCTGGAGCTGGCCACCCTCGGCGCGCAGGTCCTCAACAACCGGTCGGTGGAGATGGCGAAAAAATACAACGTGGAGCTCGAAGTGCTCTCCAGTTTAAAGCGGGTGCCCGGCACCAAGGTTAAGGAGGCTGTCAAAATGGAAGAAATGCTGGTTAAAGGCGTGGCGAAGGATACCAACGTCGCACGGGTGATGATCGTCGGCGTGCCGGACGAACCGGGGATGGCGTTCAAAATCTTCTCCCGCGTGGCCAAGGCGCACATCAACGTGGACATCATCCTGCAGTCGGTCGGCCGGGACGGGACCAAGGACATCGCCTTCACCGTAGCGGCGGATAAGGGGGACGAAGCGGTCGCCGCCCTCAAGGAGTACTGCGAACGGGTGGGCGCCAAGAGCCTGACCTATGACACCGGGGTGGCGAAGATTTCGGTGGTCGGCGCCGGCATGGAAACCCACGAAGGGGTCGCCGCCCGGATGTTCGAGGCGCTGGCCGACGCCAATATCAATATCCAGATGATTTCCACCAGCGAAATCAAGGTGTCGGTCCTCATTGCCAAGGAGGACGCCGACCGCGCGGTGTCGATTGTCCACGCCGCGTTTTTCGACGCGCCCCTCGCGCTGTAAGGGATGAAACGCCGGGGCCGCTGCGGGAAAGCCTTTTCCGCAGCGGCGTTTTCGGCCCTTTCGCGGCGCCCCTGCTGCCGCGGCCGTCCGGCGTGCGGCAGGGAGCCGGCGCGGGATCTTTTTTCACTTTTTGCAAAGAAGGGGTTGACAGTTTCATCCCCCCGTGCTATAATACCCAAGCAGTCCAAAAACGGCTGTGGATAAGCGGCTTTAGCTCATCTGGTAGAGCGCCACCTTGCCAAGGTGGAGGTAGCGAGTTCGAGCCTCGTAAGCCGCTCCAAACCAGCAGAAGAGGCGGGAGTTCATCATGAACTCCCGCCTCTTGCAATTTGCGCACCGCAGGGCTTCTTTGGTTCAAACGAGCGGCCCGCGTTTAAACCGATCGTTTTTGTATTCCCCTTCCCGACCGGCGGCCGGCAACTCACAATGTGTTGCCGGCCGCTTTTTCTGTTTGCCCCCTGCGGCGAGCGCACCTGGCGTTGGGCGCACCTGGCGGTGGGCAGGACGCGCCTTCGCGTGGGGGGAGACGGCGGCGGCAGGCCCGCGGAGGCGCGGAGGGGGAATGCCCACCAGGCTGTCTGCGGCCTCTCCTTCCCCGGCAGGCCGCTTTCCCGGCCGGATCCCCCCCCGAGGGGAGAAAACAGTCCCCACCCCCAGAGGCGGCGAAAAGGGCTGCCCACCTCCCTTTTCGCGGCACGGCCGGCCGCCCCGGACTTCCGCGGGGAAAATGCCTTCCCGCGCCTGAATGGGGTTTTGGGGCTTGTCTTTCCAGCTTTTGGGGTGTATAATAAAAAAGGGGAAAGCGCGCCGGGCGGCGCGCTTCCATGTTCTACGGCTTTCCTCCCTTTGCGGAAAAGGCGGTTTTTTAAGTTTCAGGGGGTTATCCTAGTGGCAAGCGACCTACATTGTCATACAAAAATTTCGGATGGTTCAATGGGGCTGGAAGAGCTCATCGCCATCGCCAAACGCCGCGGCCTGTCGTATATTGCGGTGACCGATCACGACACGACCGCCGGCGCGACCCGCGCCGTCATCATCGGCAAGCGCCAGCAGGTCAACGTGATCCATGGGGTGGAATTTTCCACTATGGACACCCAGCGCGGCCGGAAGGTCCACCTGCTGTGCTATCTCTGCGACGCGCCCGACCGGCTGGAGGGGATGTGCCGCCGGATTGGGCAAAGCCGGAAAAAGGCGGCGCTCGAGATGATCCGCAAGGTGATGCGGTATTATCCGATTACGCCGGAACTGATTGTGAAATGCGCCACCGGCAGCACCAATATTTACAAGCAGCATATCATGCACGCCCTCATGGACGCGGGTTATGCCGACGCTGTTTTTGGGGAATTATATGACAAGCTGTTTGCGCCGGGCCACGGCCTCGCGCTGGTGGAGTCCGAATACCCCGATACCCGCGACGTGCTGGAATTGATCCACAGCGCGGGCGGGATCGCCGTCCTCGCCCACCCTCCGGTATACGACAGCGACGACGTGCTGGAGGAGCTGACCGCGCTGGGCCTGGACGGGGTGGAGGTATGGCATCCCCGCCACACGGAGGAGCAGGCGCAGAAATACGCGGCGTACGCGGAGGCGCACGGCCTGCTCATGACCGGCGGGTCGGATTTCCACGGCATGTATTCCGCCGAGACGAGGCCTTTGGGCAGCCCGGCGGCGCCCGACGAGAGCGTCGAGTTCCTTTTATCTTATAAAGCCCGGCTGAAAAAACAGAATGCCTGACGGCGGGCGTGGAGGAAACGAAAATGGCGTATCAATATCGGCCGCGGGGCGTCTGTTCCCAGGCGATTTCCTTTGATTTGGAGGACGGCGTGGTGAAAAACGTCCGTTTTACCGGCGGGTGCAGCGGCAATACGCAGGGCGTCGCCCGACTGGTGGAAGGGATGCCGGCCAAAGAAGCGGTCAAGCGGCTTTCCGGCATCCGCTGCGGGTTCAAATCCACCTCCTGCCCGGATCAGCTTGCCAAAGCGATCGAGCAGGCGCTGGAGGGGAAATCATAGCAAAGCCCCGGCATACGGCCCAAAACAAGAAACTGCAAGAGACGGGTGGGGGTTACCGATGCGAAACGACGACAGCGACATGAAGATTATGGGCGATGACTTCGCCCCGCCGGAGGAAAAGGACGATTCGCAGGAAACCGCGGAATTGCTGGAAAAGGAAAAAGCCAACGGCAATTTGAACCGCGCGCGCCAGTTCGGCGCGCTCATGGCGGAGGAAGTGCTGGCCGTCGAGGGGGCTTCCCCGGCGCAGGATCCCGCCCTGCTGACACAGCGGCGGATCCTCCTCGCCTTCGCGGTGGAGGTAGGGTTCGAGTCCGCCTTCCCAAACAGCCTCCTGACCGAGACCGCGCAGAGCGTCTTCTATGAGACGCTGCAGAAGGATGCGCCGGAATTTTACGAAACCCTCCAGGGTTCCGGGGCGTTTTCCTTCTATTTCCTGTGCGTGCGGGAAGGCCGGCAGGTGGAGGAAAAAGTGGGCGAAACGTTTGCCTCCCTGTGCGGGAAGCCCAAAGAGGAAAGCCTTGTGCGGGAAGGCAGCGCCCTGTACCGCCGGTTTATCGCCGAGGTCCAGCAGTCGATAGAGGATATGGGCTTCCGGAATTCCTAGGCGGCGCAGGGGCGCTCCCTCTTCCACGGCGGAATGCCCGGGGGCGCCAGCCAATCGGGAAAAGGGCTGGAAATATGCAGGATGCGGGCCGTTGTGCACGGCCCCCAGGGATTTAAAAAAGCTGCCGAAGGGGGACGCTCCATAAGGAAGTTGTCTTCTTTCGGCTTTTATAATGGGTTCGAATCATTGCCGGCCCTCCCCCTTTGCCGCGCGTTTCACCGTGCCGGTTTCGGCCAATGGCAATCCATAGCCGGGGGCAAAGATTCTGAAACACCGTTAAAAGCAGCGCAGCGAGAAGCCTTTGAAGGCGGCGGCGTGCAGCCGGGTAAACGGATTGGGCACCGTATTCCTGCTGCGGCAATATCCGAAGAGCCTCGTCCGCACGGGAATAAGGAGGCTTAGCAATACCTGGGTGCGTTTTGGGTTTGCGTGCCATGGAGATATACGAGGCTCCCTTTCCCCGGAACAGGCCGGGCGCGTTTGGCTGCCATATGAGGAAGCGGCCAAGAAATTGGAATGGGGCGCAAACCGCACGGCCCCCTATAAACGGGATTGCCGTTTGGAGGATAAGCAATGATTGGATTAAAACGAGGAACGGTAAAACTGTGCGAACACGAAAAGGATTGGGAACTGGAAGCGCAGGATACCATTTCTCGTTTGAAACGGATATTGGGCAATGTCATAAAAGACATTCAGCACGTGGGGAGCACCTCGGTACCTTCCATAAAGGCAAAACCGATAATTGATATCGCGCTTGCCGTTGACGATTTTCATGACATCCTTGCCTTTGAAAGAGAGCTCAAAGACGCTGGCTTTTATTACAGGGCAAAGCCGGATTTTGGGGATCAGCTGCTATTTGCATCGGGCAGTTTTTATGAAGGTACCGGAGACTTGCAAACCCACTTCATCCACGTTGTCCTTACAAATAGTATGGATTGGATAAATTACGTAAACTTCAGAGAGTATCTGAACAGCACGCCTTCGGCTGCAAAAGAATATGAAGCTCTAAAAGTATCCCTGGCCCTGCAAGCCCCCGCTGAGAATGGCAGGGAGAAATATCTCAAGGGGAAACATGACTTTATCGTCTACACCCTGAGAAAAGCTCTTGTAAAATCCTATCTCGGGAAAACCGTTGATATAAAAATAGACAGGCCGATCGGGAGCATCCACCCGGAGCGCCCGGGCCTCCCCTATCCAGTCAATTATGGGCACATACCGCATGTGTTGGGCGGTGATGGGGAAGAGCTCGATGTGTATCTGCTTGGGGTGGAAGTTCCGGTTGAAGAATACACGGCTCGTATTATCGGCATCGTTCACCGCCGCAACGACGTGGAAGATAAGCTGGTCGCCGCGCCGGAAGGATTCCATTATAATCCTAAGAAAATATCGGAAGCCGTCCGCTTTCAGGAACAATATTATGAAAGTGAAATTGAGGTATACAACGGGTAAACCGGCGCTGGCCGAGGCAGAAAAACCGCTTTATTGATGGGCTCCAGAAAAACGGGCACGGCTATCCTATAAAATTTGCCGGTGCGCGGGGGCACGGGCGCACGGATATATAATCTGCAATGCTAAGCCCATGCGGTGCAGCGAACATCGGATTTTGGCGCTAAAATGCCATTCGTGCATTATGGACGAGCTGTATCAAAAGCTTGGGGCGCCCTCCGTAAGGAAGGCGCCCCAAAGGCAGCCGTTATTGCCCGCCGGCGGGCGGTTATGAACAAAAAGGCGATAAAAGGGATTATTCCGTGGTTTCTTTGGCCTCCGCGCCTTTTTTTGCGCCGTTTTTTTTCTGACGGCTGGTCCGGCGCTGCTCATACTGGTCGGTGGCGGCCTTCTCTATCGCACGCAGGAAGCTGGCCTGCGTATCCTTATCGAGGTAGCGGAACGCCATGACCAGCTTTTGCTCGGATTCCCTTAGGGACCATTCGCCGCGTATTGCTTTCTGCCGGGAAGGCGAATAGGCGTTGGAATTGTCCGAAAATTGCGGATCCGGCGCGTTGGCGTCCAATAGGTAGTCGGTGGTCACGTTGAACAAATGGGCCAGCCGGACAACAGTGGAAAAATCGGGACAGGTCTTGCCGGTTTCATAGTAAGCGTAGGTGGAACGGACAATATTGAGGCTTTTTGCGACTTGCTCCTGCGTCATATCCATCCGTTTCCGCTGTTCCCGCAAGCGATCACAAAACCGCATTTGTTGGCACCCCCTATCTGGCAAGTATACCATTGCAGCTGATGCAATTTCCTCACCATGTGTCCTATGTTCACAATTTGTGTTTATTATTCGCATTAACTGATATTATATACAATATTTTAAAAAGAAACTGTTTCCAGCCAGCAATGGGAGTTCTGCGCATGATTTCCGGGAAACCGCAGAAAGCGGGCGGTATCCGTAGGATGGAAAAATGGGCGGAAGTGGTTGACAAACAGCGGCCGCTGCCCTATAATAGACAGGCAAAACAGCAGTAGAATATATGGAGCGGTATCGAAGTGGTCATAACGGGCCTGACTCGAAATTTTTTGGATTAGTGTCATTTTCGTCCGCTGAGAATCCAGTGTTTATGCGGGGTCACGCAGTTCGAAAAACCGAATATTTTGCTGTTCTTTCCGTCAGTTCTTTCCAAAAGTTTTTTCTTTGCAAAAAACATCAGGAAAATGGCGGGCTGACATATACGGAAGCGTATCGAAGTGGTCATAACGGGCCTGACTCGAAATCAGGTAGCCTTCACGGGCTCGTGGGTTCGAATCCCACCGCTTCCGCCATTGAAAAATCCAGTAACCATGCGGGTTTCTGGATTTTTTTCTTTTTTATGCCCACACCAAAAATCACCCGATTTTCAGCTGTTCTTTCCATAGTTTTGGAAAGAACAGCTTTTCTCTTTATTTTCTGCATTTTTCTGCTACTGTCTCCCACTTACTGCCAAAATTCACGGTCTCTGGCAGTGCCATTCCGCTAACCATTGCCTGCGCCGACGACAGCTTAGAACTGTAATCAAGGTGGGCGTAAATATTTGCCGTAGTGGAAAAATCACTGTGTCCGAGCCACTCTTGAATTTGCTTGAGCGGCACGCCGTTTGCAAGAAGAAGTGAAGCACAGCTGTGCCCTTACGGTATAATAAGGACAAACGGAAAAACCCAGTGTTTTCAAGGGTTTCAGCGTTTGTCGTTGCCTATTCAATTCCTTTTCCAACCTTGATAGCCAGCGAAAAATCTGTCGAATGATGGGAGGTGTCACTTAAAAGACAAAATTGAATACTGCTGCAGCG
>CAJFGS010000004.1:695-100381 GCA_904377855.1 Candidatus Avimonas merdigallinarum | reverse complement strand
AACGCCTCTCCGCTTAAAGCTTCATATTTCCCTACATTATGGCCTTTTTGTGTTGTCCGTACAATTTGGGCCGGTTCAAAACAGCAGGGCGGCCTTTCTGCATCTTTTCCCGAAAAGGGCCGGCTTTCCGCTTACGCCAGCGCCGCGACCACCGCGTCGCCCATTTCGACGGTGCCGATCTTCCGGCACCCCTCGGTGTAGATATCTGGGGTGCGCAGCCCGTCGTCCAGCACCTTTTCGACCGCTTTTTCGATTGCGTCGGCCGCGTCCATCTCGTCCAGCGAGTACCGCAGCATCATCGCCACCGAGAGGATCGTCGCCAGCGGGTTGGCGATCCCCTGCCCCGCGATGTCCGGGGCGGAGCCGTGGATCGGCTCGTACAGCCCCCGCTTGCCCTCGCCCAGGGAGGCGGAGGCGAGCATCCCGATCGATCCGGCCACCTGGGAGGCCTCGTCCGAAAGGATATCCCCGAAGATGTTGGAGCAGAGCATCACGTCGAACTGCTTCGGGTTGCGGACCAGCTGCATCGCGGCGTTGTCCACATACAGGTGCTGGAGCTCCACATCCGGGTAATCCTTCGCCACGCGGAGCACCGTCTCCCTCCACAGCCGGGAGGATTCCAGCACGTTGGCCTTATCGATGTTGTGCACCTTCTTGTTCCGCTTGCGGGCGGATTCAAAAGCGATGCGGGCGATCCGCTCCACCTCTTTGGTGGTGTAGTATTCGGTGTCGTAGGCGGCTTCCACCCCGTCCACCGTCTCGCGGCCCCGCTTGCCGAAGTAGATGCCGCCGGTGAGTTCCCGCACCACCATGATGTCCATGCTGTCCCCGATGATGTCGGGGCGCAGGGGGCAGGCGCCCTTCAACGGGCCGTAAATCTTCGCCGGGCGGAGGTTGGCAAACAGCCCCAGCGCGCCGCGGATGCCGAGCAGCCCCGCCTCCGGGCGGAGGTTGCCGGGCAGGGTATCCCATTTCCAGCCGCCCACCGCGCCGAGCAGCACCGCGTCGGCCGCCAGGCACTTGTCGATCGTCTCCTGCGGCAGCGGGACGCCGGTCGCGTCGATGGCGCAGCCGCCCATTAAGGCGTCGGTATACTCCACGGCAAAGCCGTATTTCTTCCCGGCCGCGTCCAATACCTTGACCGCTTCGGCCACGATCTCCGGGCCGATGCCGTCCCCGCGCAGAAGGGTTACTTTGTAGGTGTTCATCACAATCTTCCTTTCCTGCCGCCGCAGCGGCGAATCCGCCAAGCGGCGGAGAGTCTCCTTGTCCAAAAAAGCCCGCAGGCCGGGCCTGCCTTTTATTGTAATACGGTTTTGCCCTGCCGTCCAGTTTTTTATTTTCCTCCCGCTTCCGGCTTGTACGCCACGAAGAACAGGCGGCGGAACCAGAGCAGGAGCTTCCCGTCCGGCGCCAGGGGATATTCCTCCGCCGCCCGTTCCGTAAAGCGGCGGATAAAGGCGCCGCGCTCCCCCTCGTCCGGCAGCGCCTCCAGATACGGGCGCATCCCCGAGCCGCGGAACCATTCCGCCAGCACTTCATACCCGCCAAGCGCGTGGCAGTAGCAGGTTTCCCAGACGGACAGCTCCGCCGCCTTCCCGGCAAACAGGTCGTAAACCCGCCCGCCGTCCAGCGTGTATAGGCGGCCCACCCCCGCCGTATAAGAGACGAAACGCGGCTCCTTCGCCGTTTCCTCCATCAGGCGGTGCACCGCTCCGTTCTCCAGGCGGCCGCCCGCGGGAATAGGCCGGCTGCAGGGCACCTGCACCGCAAGCGCCCCGCCCGGCTTCACCAACCGGAACAGGTCCTGCGCGGCTTTGCCGCTGTCGGGGAGCCACTGCAGCACCGCGTTGGAATAGACCACATCGAACCGGCCCAGCCCCGAAAGATCCCCGCCGATATCCCCCTGTACAAAAGGGACGCCCGGCATTTTTTCCCGCGCCGAGGCCAGCATTTCCGCCGAATAATCCAGCCCGGTCAGTTCCGCCCCCGGCCAGCGGCGGGCAAGCACCGCCGTGCTGTTCCCCGGCCCGCAGCCCGCGTCCAGCACCCTTTCCGGCGCGTCCAGGGAAACCGCCGCGGCCAGGTCGCGGGCCGGGCGGGTGCGCTCGGACTCAAATTTCAGATACTGCCCCGGATTCCAGCCGGCCATATACCTCTTCCTTCCTTTTCGGCCGCATTCCCTGCCGGCCGGTCATTCCGCAGCCTGCCGGGCGCGTTCGGCGCGGTTGATCGCGCAGAGCACGCCGCGGATCGAGGCGTAATAGATGTTGTGGGAAATCCCCACGCCGAACACGGTCCTCCCCTCCGGCGTGGTCAGGCGGATATAGGCGACGGCCTTCGCGTCCGAGCCGATGGAAATCGCGTGCTCGGAATAATCCTCGAAGTGGTAGCCGTCCACCCCCACCTGATGCAGGGCGTTGAAGAACGCGTCGATCGGCCCGTTCCCCCGTGCGTGGACGTCCACCGGGTCGAAGCCGTTGTTCTTGACCGTCCCGACGAACCGTCCTTTGGTGGTGGAGCCGTCGTCCGCGCTTTCGTCGATGTATTTCTGGGAAAGGAGCTGGTACGGGCCGTCCACCTCGATGTATTCCTTCCGGAACAGCTCGAAAATCTGCTGGGGGCTGAGTTCGGTCCCCGCCGCGTCGCAGGCCCCCTTCACCAGCGCGCCGAATTCGGGGTGCATCGCCTTGGGCAGGGTGTAGCCGAAGGCCGTCTGCATCACAAAGGCGGCCCCGCCCTTGCCCGACTGGGAATTGATCCGGATAATCGGCTCGTACTGCCGCCCCACGTCGGCCGGATCGATCGGCAGGTAGGGGATCTCCCAGTATTCGGTGCCGGATTCCTTCATATACTGCGTGCCCTTGTTGATCGCGTCCTGGTGGGATCCGGAGAAGGCGGTGAACACCAGGTCGCCGGCATAGGGCTGCCGTTCGCCCACATGCATTTTGGTGCAGCGTTCATACAGCGCCCGCAGCTTGGGCAGGTCGCTGAAATCCAGGCGGGGATCCACCCCCTGGGTGAACATATTCAGCCCGACGGTGACGATATCCAGGTTGCCGGTGCGCTCCCCGTTGCCGAACAGGGTGCCCTCCACCCGCTCGGCCCCGGCGAGCAGCGCCAGTTCGGCCGCCGCCACGCCGGTCCCCCGGTCGTTATGCGGGTGGACGCTGATGATCGCACTCTCCCGGTTGGGCAGGTGCCGGATAAAATATTCGATCTGGTCGGCATAGGTGTTGGGGGTGCACATCTGCACCGTGTCGGGCAGGTTGAGGATCACCGGGTTGGACGGCGTGGAGCCGAGCGCTTCCATCACCGCGGCGCAGATGGCCACCGCGTTGTCCGGCTCGGTGCCCGAGAAGCTCTCCGGGCTGTACTCGTACCGGATGCGGGTGTCCCCCTCGAACCCTTCGGTCAGTTCCCGAATCAGCTTCGCCCCCTGCACCGCGATGTCGATGATGCCGGGCATCTCCTTCTTGAACACCACCTTGCGCTGCAGGGTGGAGGTGGAGTTGTAGAAGTGGACGATCACATTTTTCGCCCCGCGGATCGCCTCAAAGGTCTTGCGGATCAGGTGCTCCCGCGCCTGCACGAGCACCTGGATGGTCACGTCGTCGGGGATGTGGCCGCCCTCGATCAGTTCGCGGCAGATTTCATACTCGGTCTCGCTGGCGGAGGGGAAGCCGACCTCGATCTCCTTAAAGCCCATGTCGACCAGCGCGTGGAAGAATTCCAGCTTTTCCTGGAGGTTCATCGGGTCGACCAGGGCCTGATTGCCGTCCCGCAGGTCGACGCTGCACCAGATCGGGGCCTTGTCGATAACGCGGTTCGGCCACTGCCGGTCGGGAAGGGAAATCTGCTGAAAGGGGATATACTTTTGATACGATGGTTTCATGCCGAAAACCTCCTTTTTGAAATAAAAAACGCCCGTCCCCGCATAGGGACGAGCGCATCATGCACACGTGGTACCACCCTAATTCAGGCTCGCCCATAAGGCCAAGCCCCTTTGCGAGCCTCCAACAAGGCTCCGGCTGGTAACGGCGCCTGCCGTCCCGCCCTTATCAGGCGGGCAACTCCGGGATGAGCTATCCACACGGGCCCCGCCGCCGGCTCACACCAGCCGCCGGCTCTCTGCGCGCGAAAGCGCCGTGTCTTATTCCCTTCATCGTCTTTAACGTCATTATACGCGTCCGCCCGGCCTTTGTCAAGGCGAATTTTCCCGCCGGCGGCCGGCCTCCTCCCGGCCCTGCGGGGCATTTTTCAAAAACCGGCTCAAACGGTGCGAGAAATTTTCCGTTTTCCTGAGTATACTGGGTGAAAAGGCCTTTTTCAAACAGGGGAAGGAGGGGGACGCCGTGGAGGACGGCCGCATCGTCGAATTATACTGGGCACGGTCCGCGCAGGCCGTCCCGGCCACCGACGCCAAATACAGGCAGTACTGCCGCCGCATCGCGTACAACATCCTGCGCTGCGACGAGGACGCGGAGGAATGCGTGAACGACGCCTACCTGGCCGCGTGGAACAGCATCCCTCCCCACCGCCCGGCCAACCTCTCCGCCTTCCTGGGCAAGCTGACCCGCCGGATCGCCTTAAACCGGCTGAGCCGGAGAAACGCCGCCAAACGGGGCGGGGAGGCCGCGCTCTCCCTCGACGAGCTGGGGGAATGCCTGCCCGCCAGCCGGACGGTGGAGCAGGAGGCGGAACAGGAAATGGAAGGCGAGGCGATTTCCCGCGCCGTTTCCCGCTATCTATCCACCCTGTCCCGGGAAAAACGGCGGGTATTTGTCTGCCGGTACTGGTATTGCTACTCGATCAAGGAAATTTCCGCGCTTTTCGGCTTCAGCGAAACGAAAACGGCGAATATGCTCAGCCGTATCCGTTCCGGCTTGAAGCAATTTCTGGAAAAGGAGGCCTTATTCCATGAATTCCATGAGTAAAGAACAGCTGTTTCGGGCGATCGGCGGGATCGACGACGCTCTCCTCCAGGACACGGAGGATTTCCTGGCATACCGCTGTGCGCGCCGTTCCCGGAGGAACCGGCCGGCCCGTTTCCTGTGGAAAGGGGTGGGGGCGGCTGCGGCCGCGGCCGCCTGCGCCGCCGTCCTGTCCTTCCCTTTCCCCACCGAACCGGCGGCATCTTCCGGGTCAACCTCCGCGCCTTCCTCCGCCGCTTCCTCGCCGGCGGGCGGGCAGCCGCCGCTTTCCATCGAGGCGGACATCAACGAGAGCGGCGCCCCGGGCGGCGCAGTCAACCAAATCAACCTGATGGGCGAAGATTTTACCCCCATGACGTATGACGAGCTGCTGGACTATTTCGGGATAGCCCTTCCCGTGGAGGAAGCGCTGCCCGGTTTCCGCCGCGTCCCGCCGGAGGGCGGGTACGGCGTTTACCGGACCGCAGACCGTGGGGTGTATTACGACGGCAACAGCGTCGCCTTTGCCGCCGGGGAAGCCGGGAAAGAGCGGATCTTTTCCGTCACCCTCGCCAAGGCGTTCCAGCATCCCTACGATATCTTCCTCCTTTCGGAGGACGAGCTGCGGTTCACCGAACTGAACGGGCGGTCCCTCGCGCTTTTCCACTACACGGACGAGGACGGGAGCAGCTGCTATTACGTGGAGTTCCTGCAAAACGGCGTGGGCTATTATGTGGGGACCAAAAACGTATCGGAGTCGGATTTCCTGCGGGGGCTGGCGGCGCTGGTGAAGGCGTCTGACCCGCCCGCTGGCGGCACCCGTACTGTCTGCGGCAGGGTCACGGTGGTGGACCGGACGGCGCAGCATATTGCAATCGCCCTGGAAGGCGGGGAGGAACCCGTATCGCTGGGGATTGACCTGCCCCCCGGGGAAGCAGAAAACTATGCGCTGGGCGACCGGATAACCGTCACCTATACCGGGGAGCCGGCCACCATTGCGACGCTTTGGCGGCAGCAGATCCTCCAAATCGGGCCGGCGGACGGGCCAGAGGCCTGAAAACCGGGGCGGACATGTCAAAATCCGGGGCTTTCCCATTTCAAGGGAAAGCCCCGGATTGCTCTTTACAGCGCTTCGGCCTCCGCCAGCCAGATGGCTGCGGACGCGTCGGAGGGCATCCGCCAGTCCCCGCGGGGAGAGAGCGCGACGCTCCCCACCCGGGGGCCGTCCGGCAGGCAGGAACGCTTGAACTGCTGGGTGAAGAAGCGGCGGCAGAAGGTCTTGAGCCACTTCTTTATCTCCTCGTCCGCAAAGCGGCCGGCAAAGGCATACACCGCCAGCCGGTAGATTTTCGCCGGGGAATCCCCGAAGCGGAGGAAATGATACAGGAAAAAGTCGTGCAGTTCATACGGCCCGACCAGTTCCTCGGTTTTCTGGGAGATCTGCCCGTCCTCGGGCGGGAGAAGCTCGGGGCTGACCGGGGTGTCCAGAATATCGGTCAGCGCGCCGCCGACAACCCCCCCGTACCGCCTGGCCTCGTAGTCCACCAGATACCGCACCAGGGTCTTGGGCACCGAAGCGTTCACCCCGTACATGGACATATGGTCCCCGTTGTAGGTCGCCCAGCCGAGCGCCAGCTCGGACAGATCGCCGGTGCCGATCACCAGGCCGTTCCGCTGGTTGGCAAGGTCCATCAGCACCTGGGTGCGTTCCCGCGCCTGGGCGTTTTCGTAGGTGACGTCGTGCGCGCCGGCATGCCCGATATCGCTGAGATGCTGGGTCACGGCGCGGGTAATGTCGATTTCATGCAGCGTCGCGCCGCAGGCCTTGGCCAGGGTGCGGGCATTGTTGAGGGTCCGGCTGGTGGTGCCGAAGCAGGGCATGGTCGCGGCGTGGATTTCGCTGCGCGGCTTGGCCAGCCGATCGTACGCCCGCGCCGTCACCAGCAGCGCCAGGGCGGAATCCAGCCCTCCGGACAGGCCCAGCACCGCGCAGCCCCCGGTGTGTTCCAGCCGCTTGGCCAGCCCCGCCGCCTGGATGTTCAGGATTTCCTCGCAGCAGGCCTCCTGCGCATCCATATTCCCAGGGACAAAGGGGGCGGGCGAAACCGGGCGGGTCAGCGTCAGCGGCTTGACCGCGAGGTCGAAGGGGACCTCCGTCATGCGGCCGGAATTGGTGCAGGTCGTCGTTTTCCTCCGGTCGAAAGCGAGATGGGCCAGATCGATTTCGGTGGAAATCACCCCGGTGGTGAAGCGGGGGCTTTCCGCCAGCACCGTGCCGTTTTCCGCGATGATGTTATGGCCGGAGAAGACCACGTCGGTAGTGGATTCCCCCTCCCCCGCGTCCGCGAACACATAGGCGCAGAACAGCCGGGCCGACTGCAGGGAAACCAGCTGCCGCCGGTAGGCCGGCTTACCGATCCCTTCGGTGCTGGCCGACAGGTTGGCAATCACGGTCGCCCCCGCGGCGGCCAGCCGTTCCGACGGCTGGGGTGAGGCCCACAGATCCTCGCAGATTTCCACCCCCAGCCGGAAATCGGGCAGGGAGCGGCAGGCGAAAATCTGGCTGCGGGAAAGCAGGGCGTCCTGCCCCGCATACCGCAGGGCGGTTTCCTCCTCCCCGGCCGGGGTGAACCAGCGGCTCTCGTAGAATTCCGCGTAGGCGGGCAGGGAGGATTTGGGCACCAGCCCCAGCAGCCGCCCGCGGTGGCAGACCGCCGCGCAGTTATAGAGCCCCGACCGGCTGGCCACCGGCACGCCCACCACGAGGACCATATCCAGCGCCGCCGTTTCCCGGAGGATCCGGGCCACCGCCTCCTCCGCCCCCTTCAGCAGGGAGGGCTGGAAAAACAGGTCGCCGCAGGTGTATCCGGTAACGCAGAGCTCAGGGAAAACCAGGAGGGAGGTATCCGCCGGGGCGGACGCCGCCATCTCCAGGATCCGCTGGGCATTATACGCGCAGTCCGCCACCCGGATGGCCGGGGTAGCGGCTGCTGCGCGGAGATAACCGTCATTCATCGTGTGTTTTCGTCCTTTCCGGCTTTTGAGGAAGGCGGGCGGGCGCCTGCCTTCCGGGAAACCATGTCATAAATAAGCGGGAACAGCCGAACTGTTCCCGCTTATTATACCACAGCTTTGGAAAAAATGCGCGCTTTTTTCCTGCTTTACCCAAACAGCCGGCGGCGCAGGAAATACCGGAAGGCCCCCAGCTTCCGGCGGACCAGCCATTCCAGCCCGTCGTGGGTTTCTGCCAGCCGCTCGAGCTCCGTTTCCCCCGGCGCTTTCCGGCCGTACCGCCAGTCCATGACGATGGCCAGCGCCTCGTTCAGGGGAACGGCCGGAGGCGGCTCAGGCTGCCTGCCTGCGCGCGCTTTCCCGCCCTTTTGCAGCAGCGCGGGGAGGGCGCGCGCCGCCCGCTGCCCGAAGTCGCGCATGGTTTCTCCCAGCGCGGGAGACAGCCCCAGCAGGCGGAGCTGCCGGAGGATGTCGCTGTAATAGGCGTCGGCGCAGGCCGCGGCGTCCGGCAGCCGGGCGCGCAGCACCGGCAGTTCAAACCGGTGCCGGCGGCGGAGCACCCGCAGGACCACAAGCCCCGCCAGCAATAGGACGGCCGCGGCGCACGCCAGGAGCTTCCACAGGAGCCCATTGCCCCCCTGTGCGCCCGGCGGCGGGACGTCGGCCGTCCCTGACGGGGCCGTCGAACTGCCGGGAGCGGTGGAGGTGGTGGCAGCGGTGGTGGAAGCATCGGTGGAAGGCCCGGTGCCCGTCCCGCCGGGCGGCGTGACGGTGGTGGTGCCGGCCGGGGGGATAACCCCCTGCGCGCCCAGGGCGATCGGGTCGCGGTAAACGGAGCCGGCCGTCGGATCGAACGTCACCCAGCCGACGCCGCGGATATAACACTCCACCCAGGCGTGCGCGGTATCCTCATAGGCCGTCCAGCCGTAGCCGGACGCCTGCAGCCCATAGCCCACCACAAAGCGGGACGGGACGCCCAGCGTCCGGGCCATGACCGCCATGGCGGAGGCAAAATAGACGCAGTATCCCCGCCCGGTTTCCAGGAAATACTCGACAAAATCCCTCCCCTGGGGGGCGTCGCCCGGGGTGGTCGTATATTCATACGTGCGGCTGAGATACTCCTCCAGCCGCTCCATCTGCCGGTAGGCGGAAGGCTCATCCCCTGCGATTTCCCACGCCATGGCAGAAACAGAGGCCGGGAGGGAGGCCGGGAGCTGAAGATACCGGGCGGCCGCCTGCTCGTAATACTGGTCGTAGCTGTCCGAAGCCGTGCTTTCTATCTCGGCTATCCGCTCCGCTATCCCATCCCTTTCGCGGTCAAAGTGGGCATACCGCAGGCTGTACTGATACCTCTCCGGAAGCAGGGAACGGGAAAACACCTCGGAGCGCAGGTTAAACAGCAGGGGCATGTCCGGCCCGTTCAGCGCTTCCAGGGAGGCGAGCCGGTCGGGGACATACAGGGAATAGCCGCCGGGCAGAAGGGTCACCTGCGCATCCGCATAAAGCATGTCGTCGGCCAGCGGATTCCCCCCCGCCGCGTCTCGGGGCAGATGCAGCCCGAATGTTTCCGAAAACACCCGGCGTTCCACGGAACTGCTCAGCGAGGGAGGCAGCACGAACTCGTCGGCCGGTTCGGTTTCCCACATCCGTCCGGTATACCGCGAATAGACCGCCCCTTTCAGCAGGGTCGGGCGTTCCGCCTCCACCTGCAGCACCGGCGTATGGCTCAGGTGCAGATCCCCGCCCAGTTCCCCCGGATTCGTCAGGAGGCCGGAGGACTGCAGCGAAAAAAGGGAGTTGCGGATAGGCGACAGCTCCTGCCTCAGCATCCCGTGCAGTCTGTTCCATTGGGCGGAAAGCTGCGGATTCCGCCAGCCCGACGTATCCGCCGGGACCAGCGCCGACATCAGCAGGGCGCCGGCCGCACAGAGTGCCAGTCCGCCCAGCAGCACCCGGCTGCGGGAGCCGGTCACGCCGTCCGCCCGCCGGCAAAGGCGGGTATACAGCTTGCGGGCAAGGAGCCCGCCGCCTCCCGCCAGGAGGAAAAACAGCGCCGTCCGGTTATCCCGGAAGCCGCTGACGTATATGACAGTGAACAGCGCCCCTGCAAAGAAGAACAGGAGCAGAGGGGAAGGGAACCGCCGCACCATCAGGAACAGCATGGCGCATACCCCGAACGCGATAAGCCAAAGGACCAGTTCCACGTTTTCCGGCGTATTGTAGGGGGAGGAAAGGGGGAAAAGATGGGTCCACCAGTCGATCAACCCCTGGAAAAATTCCAGCACGGCAAGGAATTGGCCGCTGAAAAAAAGCAGGAGCAGCACCCCGCCGCCCACGGCCAGCGGGAGCCACCAGCGGCGGGTTAAGAGGACAATGACGCCCACGGCCACCATCGCCCGCAGCAAAAGCAGCGGCGTGGGGTTGTCAAAGCGGAAAAGCTGCCGCAGCGCAAAAAGGACGCCGACGCTCATTAGCCAGCAGAAAAGCGCGTCGATTGCCAGCGCTTTCCCGTTTTCCACTGAAAGGGGGGAAAGCCTTTTCAGGGCGGGACGTTCGCTCATGCTTCCTCCCCCAATCGTTCCAGGATATCCCGGGGGGCGGAAATCGGCAGGATCCGCAGCCCCTGCTCCACCGCCTCCGCCTGCGTGGGGACCGTCCCCGCCGCCGTACAAATCAGCGATGCCGGGCGGCGGGGCGACGAGACACCAATCATCCATTCGAGGACAGCCGGATCCGGCCTGCGCGTAATAAGGTGGCAGGCGCAGGCATGCCGGGCCTCTTCCAGCGCCTGCGGGATCCAGTCCTCCGCCGGCTGTTCTTCATTAAACTCCATCCCGGCAAGATAGGTATACATTTCTTCAAACCCGTCGATCGACCAGGCATCCAGCCCGCCATGGGAACAAATGAGCCGCACCGCCCGCCCGTGGGAAAGATAATAATAGGCCAGCGCTGCGGCGCATTCCGCCGCCATATCCGCATATCCCAGCGCGTCCTCCGGTGCTTCTCCCTCCAGGCGGCTGTTGTCGACAAAGAGGAAGGTCACCTGGTCCAGCAGCATTTCATACTGGCGGGTATACAGTTCACCCGTCCGGATGGACATCTTCCAGTGGATGCGTTTCATCGGGTCCCCCTGGCGGTACAGGCGGGTATCGGAAAAGGAATCCCCCTGATCCGAAATCACGGTATTCTTTTCCGAATAATCCATGCTCGGGAAGGGCCGCGGGGGCTGCCCGGGAAGGCCGTACAGCTCCGGATATACCAGCACCTGGGCGGGCGGGGCAGGCCGCCGCCTGGCGGAAACAGGCAGGGAAAACAGGCCGAACAGGTCCCCGCAGCGGAGCCGGACAACCCCTGTCGGCCACAGGCCCCGGTGCGGGCAGGGGAATTGGCAGGGGATCCGGCGCCGCTCCTTCCCCCAGAGGAAAGCGGCGAAGCGCCGGCTGCCGTCCGGAGAAAGCCAGGTCATCTCCACGGCCACCGGCAGGACGAAGGTGCCGGAGAGCACCGTCTCGGCCCTCAGCTCGCCCCCCCGCACCAGCGAGCGGACGGGAACCGACGGCTGCACGCGCAGTAAAAACGCCCCCGCCAGGGCGGAAGCCAGCGCCAGCAGCAGCAGGAAGCCGGCCGTAAAGGCCGCAACGAATATTTCGCTGATGCCGGTGGACAGGCCGACCAGCAGCATCAGCGCAAAAAGGGCAAGGCCGACGATCCCCCGGCCCGTCATCGCACGGCGGGGACCGGGACGGAGTGGAGCACCGCGTCGATAATCGCCTGCGGCATCTGTTTCTGGACGCCGGCCCGCGTGCGCAGAATCAGGCGGTGGCAGAGCACGGGGGGCGCCATTTTCTGCACGTCGTCCGGCAGCACATAGGAGCGCCCGGCCAGCAGGGCACAGCCCTTGGACGCCTGCATGAGCGCAATCGAGCCGCGGGGGCTGACCCCGATGAGCACATCGTCCAGCCGGCGGGTCGCCTCCGTAATGGAGACGATATATTCCATCACCGGAGGCGCGCAGAGGATCCCCTCCGCCTCCCGCTGCATGCGGAGCACGTCCTGGGCGGACACAATCGCCCCAAGCTCCCTTGGCCGCTGGGTGCGGTGGCTTTCCAGGATGGCCAGTTCCTCCGCATGGGAGGGATACCCCATGGATACGCACATCAGGAAGCGGTCAAGCTGCGCCTCCGGCAGCGGGTAGGTGCCCGCCATTTCCACCGGGTTCTGGGTTGCCAGCACCATAAAGGGGGCGGGGGCGGGATACGTCACCCCGTCG
This sequence comes from Candidatus Avimonas merdigallinarum, assembly GCA_904377855.1. Lineage (GTDB taxonomy): Bacteria > Bacillota > Clostridia > Oscillospirales > Acutalibacteraceae > Avimonas > Avimonas merdigallinarum. Next base: position 88,186 of record CAJFGS010000004.1, on the reverse strand, counting down.
ATGGTCACCTGGTTTTCCTGCATGACCTCCAGCAGGGCGGACTGGGTTTTCGGGCTGGTGCGGTTGATTTCGTCCGCCAGGACAATCTGGTTCATAATGCTGCCCGGGTGCATCTCCTGCTCCCCCGTTTTCACATTGAACATGGTAAAGCCGGTGATATCGGACGGCAGGACGTCCGGGGTAAACTGAATGCGGCGGAACGAACAGCCCAGGGAGGACGCCAGGGCCGAGACCAGAGTGGTCTTCCCCATCCCCGGGATGTCTTCAATCAGCACATGCCCGGCGCTGAGCATGGCAATCAGCAGCAGGTCGATCACCCCGTCCTTGCCGATGATGACCTGCCGGATATTTTCGCGGATGGCATTGAGCTGCGCCACGGTTTTTGGCTCGATTTGCTCCATGGATATCCTCCCTTTCGCCGGCGGCCCGGCGATTCTAGTTTGAGGTTTGAGGCGGCTATTCAGCCGAAGGGGAAGCGGCGGGCTTTTTCAGCACAAGCGGAAGGCCGCAGGCCATCAGGCAGACCTCGTCGCAACGGGCGGCCAGCCGCTGGTTCAGGCGGCCGAGGATATCGGTGAATACCCGCCCCATCCGGTACGGAGCGACCAGCCCCAGGCCCACCTCGCCTGTGACGAGGACGGCCCGGCGGCCCTGGCGTTCCAGGGCGTCCATGAGTTCGTCGAATTCCCGGGTGATCATCGCTTCGATTTCTTCCACACGGTCGTTGGACAGGGAATCGTAATCCGGTTCCGCGTCCAGCATCAGGTTGGTGACCATGTTGGAAACGCAGTCCAGCAGGACGTCTCCCTCCGGATGCTCCTCCAGCACGGCGGATAGATGGGAACTGGCCTCCGCCGTCACCCAATGGGCGGGCCGGGCCTCCCGGTGGCGCTGGATGCGGCGTTCCATCTCCGGATCCAGGCAGCGGGCGGTGGCGATATACAGCACCTTTTCGCTGCCTGCAAGCCGCTGCTCCGCCTCCCGGCTCTTCCCGCTGCGCACCCCGCCGGTAATAAGGATCCGTTCGCCCATATTGCTGATTCCTGCCTTTCTGCGGTCGATAATACTGCAATTTTTAGTATACCGGGCAAGCCCGGGGTTGTCCACCCCCCTGCCGGTAAGATTTACAAAAAAAATCTTCTTTTCCCTCCCGCTTTGTCCGGCAGGCCAACCCTCCCGCGCGCAGAAAGCCGCGCTTCCCCTCGTCTGCGATTTATGGTACAATAAGGCCGGACGGGGCGGGATGCCGCCCGCCTGCCAGGGAGGAATGCAAGGATGTTTACCGGCATTACACAGGAAGCTATGTGGCTGCTCGCGGAAAACCGCTTCCACGACAGCAAGGCGTTTTATGAAGAACATAAGCCGCAGATCCGGGAGGGGGTCCTCCTCCCCCTGCGGGAATTGGTGGAGGAACTGGCCGGCACCGTGCTGGACATCGACCCGAAAATCGTGGTCAGCCCGACGGCCAACGGCACCGTCAGCCGGGTGCGGCGGGACAACCGCTATACCCGGGACAAATCCATGTACCGCGAAAACATGTGGGTCGCCTTCCTGCGGGATAAGAAGGCCTTCGAGTGCGCCCCCGGGTTCTTTATCGACTTCTCGCTGCGCGGCAGCGTGTACGGCGTCGGCTATTCCTGGGCGCCGCCCCGCCTGATGCGGCAGCTGCGGCAGAGCATCGACGAAAAGCCCTCCGCCTGGGCAAAAGCGGCGTCCGCCGCCGTGGAGGCCGGCTTCGCCGTCGCGGGGGACCGCTATGCCCGCCCGAAAAAGGAGGGCCTTCCCCCTCTGCTGGACGAGCTGGCCAACCGCAAAACCCTCAGCTTTGAAAAATTCGACCCGGATCCCGCCTTTTTCGGCAGCGCCGCGCTGGTGGACACCCTCAAGGAGGCGTTCCGCACCCTGGCGCCGATCTACCGCCGGATGGTGGAGGTAACGGAGCAGGAACTGTTAAGCCGCGGGGAAGAATAAGGCCGCCTGCGGGGGCATCTCCCGGAGCGGGCCGCTTTTGCCGGGAGGGAACCGGCTGCGCTTTTTGGCAGGACGGTTTTCGGCGGCCGGCGGCTTGCCGGGCGCACCGGTTCCGCAGCGGCGGGCAGCCAGGCGGAAACCGAACCCTGGTCGAGGAAATCGAAATCGTAGTCGGCAGCCTCGCCGGCTTCTGCCTGTATCTCTTCGGCCATCTTGCCGCCTAGGGCTTCGCCCACTGCATTGTTGTACTCGTCTTCTGCGCCTTGGACTTCCTCCCCCATATCCGGCCGGGGGATTCCTAGTCGTTCATCTTTTCGGCGGGGAGGCCGTAAACAATTCCGGCCCGCGGGGGATTTCCTATGCGGGCAAAGCCCTAGGATCCTCGCATACGCGTCAAACGTGTAAGTACGGTCTGCCGGCCGCGCTCAGGCTGCTGCTTGCCGCCTGTAAACGGGCCGGGTTCACTCATGGTCAGCTGTTCGCCTAATTCATCTTCCTTCAATTGGCTCGCAATGTATTCCGCTATGCGGCTTGCATTCTTGCCCGCTGTATCCGCGTTGTATCCCTGGCGCCAGGACTCTCGGCTCCGATACTTGTATTTCAGTTCCCCTTAGCAAAGGAAGTTTTTCCGCCTATACCATCGCCTTAGGCTCTTTTGAACCACTGGCCTTGCCAGTGGCTTTACGCTGCAATAAAAAGGCCCCGGAAGGGAGAGACTTCGTAAGGAAGTTGTCTTACTTGGCTTTCACAAGATAACGGCGGCAGAGAGATGCCAAAACTCTTTGCCGTCGTTATCTTAGTTATCATCTTCATCGTTTGACCAACTGGATATAATATGCAATTCCCCCGAATCCGTATCCATTGCCATCTTATCTCCCGTTTGCATCAACAAATCGCCGTCAAAATCTACTGCCATATTATCGGAAATTTAGTGAGCAAAATTTCCATCCTCGAAATCAAAAAAACGTTTACCCATATTGTACCTCGATCAATAATCATCTACAGTTCTGCCGCAATTTTCACAATACATAAAAGCTCATCCTCTATTTTGCATGTTGATAATATCCATTTTGCTGACAGATTTGATGAATTGTTTCTGCAAAAATCGATCTGGATTTTTTATTATCATCGGTGTTCATATTCTTTTTGTCTATATAAGTATCTCTGACTTGTTGCCACAATCCGTGCTTTTTAATCCACTCAATTTTGATAGGGAGATCATAATATCCTTTTGGCTGGTATTCCCACGAATAACTGCGCTGTTCTTTGTTATAGCGAATATATTGTTGCCGTCCATCGCCGCATTCATATATAATGCAAAAATCACAACTATGCAATATACAAGAGTTGGCACTATCCTTTACTTTTATGGTGAGAACACGGGTGGAATCTTCGGTATAATCGTATCCAAAGTATCCAAAAACCGAACGCCCATAAAGGTTATTAACCTTATCGAGACCCTTGCGAAGAATGTTTCGTATTTCTTCGGCAGAATAGTCTTCGTCGGGGTCATTTACTTCAATATTCACATCGAAATCAAAACCAATGTTAGAGTTTTGGTCACGGGTTATCATTTTTCGTTTGCTACTGCCCACAAAATGATATTGAAAAGTAAAATTATCTCTAACTTCATTTTGTAATCCGTGTATAATTTCAAGGAGTTTATCTCTAATCGGTTTCCATTCTTCTTTTGGAACATACTTGAAATTGTGCATAATCATAATATCTCCTTTTATCCCAAGTTATCCCAAGCCGCCCAAATAGATTTCACTGAATCTAAATCATATTAGTGTATACCTATTAAACGTAAATGTCAATGATTTTTCAACAAATTTTGATGTTTTGAAAACAGCGAAGAGAAAGATGATGTCCATAATTATAGCGAGCATCGGATTGTGACACCACAATCCGAAAAGAAGCCAAATATAAATCCTTGGGGCATCTTCCTTACGGAGAGTGCCCCAAGTTCCGGGGCCTTTTTATTGTACATGCGTGCGCGCGCCCTTTTTCCGTGAAGGGCGTCCTTCAGGAGATGTGGATGTCGATCCCGTCGACCTCCACGCCGCCCTCGGCGCGAATGAGGATATACTTTGCGCCGTTGATCACCCGGGTTTCAATCAAATCGCTTCGTTCCGGGTTCACCCGGATGGTGACGTCGGGCGTGCGGACCTCCATCTGCCGCGCGTCCACGATATTGCGCGGGGGGAGCGCGGTGTCGGCGCCGAATTCCGCGTCGTATTTTTCTTCAAAGGCGGCCACCCGCTCGCCCGACACGCCGCAGGCTTCCAGCACGTTCTTCACCGTGCGCTTGGAAACGGTCAGCGGTTCGGGCTCCTTATTGGCCTTGTGCTCTTCCATCATCCCGCACAGCCGGTCGTGGACGGCCTGCACCACCTCATAGTTGCACTCGCTCTCCAGCGCGCCGCCCAGCACGGCCTGAAAGGCCTCCTTCTGTGCCTGTGCGGGCGGGGAAACCTGGGTGCGGAAGACGGCGTCCACAAATTCGGGGTGGTTTTCGGCGGCGTCCCGGGTATAATACAGCGCGTTATAAATGTTGGCGCTGCGGTCGTCAAACGCCGGGAACAGGAACCCCAGCTCGGGCGGGGCGACCAGCCAATCCGCCCTGGCGCTGCGGAACGCGTTTTCCGGCACATCATAGTACAGCGCGGGCTTGGTCGGCTTGACCGGGCAGAGACTGCACAGGATATAGGAATATACTTCGGAGGAAGCGTCGTCCTGCCGCTCCCCGTCCCTGGAACGGTACGGCACGTCGTAGGTATCGTAGGCAAGGAGGATCAGGTACTGCCCTTCCATCCGGACCGTCTGGATGATGCGCTGGTAAAAGGCCTCGACCAGCCCGGGATCGCCCAGGCGGGAATCCCGCAGCGCCATGAGCAGCCCATGCTCCTCCCCGTCCAGCACCTGCTTGGTGGCGAAGGAGATATCCACGAGGTTCCTCCCCAGCGTCCCGGAAAGGTTCCGCTTGAGGAGGGCCAGCATCTTTTCCGCTTCCTCCTGCGGCATCAGGGAGACCGACTGGTCAAACGCGGAAACAATCTCCCGCTTTTCGTTGACGTAGCACCCGCGCACATGGGTGATATTGCTCTTTTCGGGCCGGAAACGCCGGCGGATTTCCGCTACTTCTTTTTCGTTCATCTTTTCTGTTCCTTTCTTTCGCCCGAAACGGGCAGGCGCTGCCTGGAAGGACTTCTTCTGCGCTGCCGCATACCGCTGCGGCAGCTTCCTTTCGATGAAACAGGCACCCGGCCACATCCCCGGCGGCATCGGCACCACGGCCCACGCAGGCCCGGCCGATCCGATCCGTTCCGCAGCGGCACGCCCGCCTCCTCCCGGGCGGAGGCCTGCAGAGCATGAGCGAGCGCTGCAGGCATCCCGCTTTGCCATCCCTTTCGGGCGCGTCCCTCCCCGGCGAGCAGCCGGGACAATATCGGCGCCTTTTTCGCAGCGGCGGACAAATTCTACCAGAGCCCGTCAGGACCAATGCACGTTTTCCCGTTCAATTTATTAATTTAGAATGGCAAGGACAGGGAGCCTGAGCTTTTGTGCTTCAGGAGCCCTGTCCTTTTATTGGCAGAAAAGCTTTGCAAACTTAGAGTTTAAAAAAGCGGTAATTTTTGAACAGCCCCAAGTCGTCAATATGGAAAATAACGTATTCGCGATCAGAAACAGCAGCGCCGCCGCCCAAAACGACTTTCCTGGTATGTATGTCGAAATCAAGACAATAAATATCAACTGATTCAAATACATACCATAACTAATTTTCCCCAAGAAGCCAAAGAACCGACTATCAAACAGGCGATCCAAATAGCTTCGGTTCAATGAAACGCAGAGGATAAAAAGCGCGATTAACGCAACCATCGCGAAATCTTTGACGTTCCGCCGGGAACGAAACATCGTATAAAGGATCAACGCTAATAATCCGCTCTCCAATATGGTAACAAACACGCGGAACAACCGGCTGGTAACATTTCTTAGCTTTTGGGAACAAGAGTATACAATACACCCCCAGCCCAATCTCGGCAAAAGCCCGCCATAAACCGGAATAAACGAAAAAACCATAATTTCTCATGGTCAAATCCATGTGCCCGTATGTTTGGTAAAAATACCCGCAAATGATGAGAAACGCGCCCGGGGCAATAATGTATCGGTAAACATCCTCATTCTTCCCGAGCAGGAAATAGATGAAGACAGAAGCAAGCAGCAACGCGCTCACATACCAAAACATATTATTTACCACAAAAGGGAGGCCGGCGCTTTGAACCATAAAAAATTCCCAAAACACCGAAGTCAGGACATCCTTTGCGGAATACTCGCCGACATAAACATATATGAACGCTACCAATGTTAAGGATAACGCATACTGGGGAAACAGCCTTTCAAATCGGTCGCGTGCATAGCGGGCGGCAGAACGCCCCGCTTGCGCGGAATCGGCGTTTTGCTTTTCCCGTTCTACGCGTTTCATCAGCATATACCCGCTGACAATAAAGAAAAACTCAACCGCCAGATAACCGCCGCAGAAAGGGGCAGGTGTGTCGCCAAAATCCGTATATGCGGTAAAATGCATAATACAAATCACACAGGAAAATAAAAAGCGGTAAAAGTCCAGGGCATAGTTTCTCTTCTGAGGCATTGTCTCATCAAGCAAGCACGTCCAACCACCTGTCATACAGCATTCACCGCATTCGGAACTTTTACGCCTTCAGCAGTTCCTTCGCCGCTTCGGTCAGCCGCTCCGCCATGGCGGAAGCCTCCTCGCGGGAGCTGCCGGTGGCGGTGATATACGCCTTGATTTTCGGCTCCGTCCCCGAGGGGCGGACGACCACGCCGGCGCCGCCCTCCAGCGCGAAGGCGAGGACGTTGGACTTGGGCAGGTCGATTGCGGCGGTCCGGCCGCTGGCGACATCCTCCTTCACCGACTGCAGATAGTCCGCAAAGCCGGTGACCTTCCGCCCGGCAATTTCCTTCGGGCGGTTTTCCCGCAGGGAGGTCATCAGGGCCTGCATGGTTTCCATCCCCTGCTCCCCTTCGAACGCGGCGTTCACCTGGGTGTGGAGATATACCCCGTACTCGGCATACAGGGAGTCCAGCACCTGGAGAAGGGTCCTGCCCTGCTTTTTATAATACGCCGCCATCTCACAGATCAGCATGGAGGCGACCACCGCATCCTTATCCCGGACATAGGCTCCGGACAGGTAGCCGTAGCTTTCCTCGAAGCCGAAAACATACCGCTCGGGATGGCCGGCCTTTTCCAGCAGGCCGATCTGCTCCCCGATATACTTGAAGCCGGTGAGCACCTCCACCAGGGTGCAATGGTATTTTTCCGCAATCCGGGCCGCGAGGTCGGAGGTCACGATGGTCTTGACCACCACCGGATTCTCCGGCAGGGTCCCCTGTTCCTCCCGGCAGGAGAGGATGTAGTTGAGCAGGAGGCACCCCACCTCGTTGCCGGTGGTGAGGGTGTACTCCCCGTTGCCGTCCCGCACGGCGATCCCCACCCGGTCGCAGTCCGGGTCGGTGGCGAGCAGGAGGTCGGGCTTCTCGGTTTCCGCCAGCTTCAGGGCGCACTCAAACGCCTGGCGGATTTCCGGGTTCGGATAAGGCGCGGTCGGGAAATTGCCGTCCGGCAGTTCCTGCTCCGGCACCACGGCGACCCGGCTCACCCCGATGCGGCGGAGGATCTCCCGCACCGGCTTATTCCCGGTGCCGTTCAGGGGGGTGTACACCACATTCAGCGGCACCTCCCGGCAGAGGCCGGGGTTGACCTGCTGCGTCTCGACCCGGCTGAGGAAGCGGTCCACCAGGGAATCCGGGATTTCCCGGATCTTCCTTTCCGCCTTCGCCTGCCCGTAATCGGCCACCCTGACACCGTCGAAAATATCCACCTTCCGGATGCAGGCGGTCACCTCGTTCGCATCGTGGTCGGTCATCTGGCAGCCGTCCGCGCCGTAGCATTTGTAGCCGTTATATTTCGAAGGGTTATGGCTGGCGGTGACCATGATGCCGGCCTGGCACCCCAGCTCCCGCACCGCGAAGGAAAGCACCGGCGTAGGCTCCAGCTGGGGGAAGAGGTGCACCGTCAGGCCGTTCCCCGCCAGGACGCGGGCGGCCTCCCTTGCGAAAAGGCCGGATTTAATCCGGGAATCGAACGAAATGGCGACGGCGGCGGAGGGATACCGGGCATTGAGGTAATCGGCCAGGCCCTGGGTGGCCTTGCGCACGGTATAGATGTTCATCCGGTTGTCCCCCGCGCCGATGACCCCCCGCAGGCCGCCGGTGCCGAATTCCAGCTCCCGGTAAAACCGGTCGTTAATCTGCTCCTCGTCGCCCTGGATGCCGCGGAGCTCCTCCAGCAAATCGGGATCCTCCCCCGCGTTCTGGAGCCAGCGCGTATATTTGTCCATCATCGTGCTCTCGAGCATAGAAACCATCCTTTCCCCTGGCATGCAGGGAACAATCTTTCAAAAAAGCAAACCGGTCTTATTCACGGCTTTCCCCCGCCGGCGGGGCTGTCCGCCTTCCGGCCGCAGGGAAACGCCTTTTTTCTGCCGTTCCTTATTATACCATCCCTGTATGGGAAATTGCAAGGCGGTAAGCTGTCGAATGCCCTCCTTCTGCCGCCCCAATCCGCCGGGGCGGCAGATGCTCCGGTTTCCAGCAGGCTGGAAATTTTCCGCCGCGTATGGAAATCGGCGAAAAATCTGGTATACTAAGGAAAGCATGGAGGCCGCCGCCGTTCTTTGCTGTATCTGCGCCCGGCTTCCCGGCCGCCCCTGAAAGGGCTGCCCGCACCGGCCGGCGCTTTTCCCGACGCGCGGGAAGCCCTCTGCGGGCGTCTCGGCGGGGGATTCAATTTGGGCCGGGCATCTCCCGGCATGGAAAGGCTGGACGTTGACTATGTGTGGATTTTGCGGATTTACGGGACAGATTGTGAACCGGGACGCCCCCCCGCGGGAGGAGGTGCTGCGGGAAATGGCCGCGCAGATCACCCACCGCGGCCCCGATTCCGAAGGGTACTATACCGCGGGCGAGGGGGCGCACGACAGCGTGGCCATGGGCTTCCGCCGGCTGAGCATCATCGATCTGGAGGGGGGGAGCCAGCCGCTGTACAACGAGGACGGCACCCTGGTGTTGATGTTCAACGGCGAAATCTACAATTACCGGGATCTCCGGGCCGAGCTGACCGAAAAGGGCCATGTCTTTTCCACCGGAACCGACAGCGAGGTGCTTCTCCACGGGTTTGAGGAATGGGGCGAGGGGCTCCTCCCCCGGCTGCGGGGGATGTTCGCCTTCGTCATCTGGAACACGCAGGAGCACTCCCTGTTCATCGCCCGGGACTATTTCGGCATCAAGCCCATGCACTACACCCTCCTGCCGGACGGGCGGCTGCTCTGGGCCAGCGAGATAAAATGCCTGCTCAAGCATCCGGATTTCGTCAAGGAATTCAACGAGGACGCCCTGGACGGGTATCTCTCCTTCCAGTATTCCGTCCCGCGGGAGACTTTTTTTAAAAACGTGTACTGCCTGCGCCCCGCCCATTACCTGTGGTACCGGGAGGGCAGCGTGGAGGAGCACCGGTACTGGGAGCCGGCATTCCACCCCGACGAAAGCATGACGCTGGAGCAGGCGGTGGATGAAATCGACCGGGTGTTCACCGACTCGGTGGAGGCCCACCGGATAAGCGACGTCGAGGTCGGCTGCTTTCTCTCGAGCGGGGTGGATTCCAGCTTCGTGGCCTCCTATTTCGGCGGGCAGAAGGCGTTCACCGTCGGGTTTGACAACGGCGAGCACTACAACGAAAGCCATTACGCCGCCGAACTGGCGGAGGAGGTCGGCATCGAGCATTACACCCACATCATCAGCGAGCAGGAATACTGGGACTCGCTGGAAAAGGTGCAGTACCATCTCGACCAGCCGCTGGCCGACCCCTCCTGCATCGCGCTGTACTTTGTCTCCAAGCTGGCGGCGGAGCATGTGAAGGTGGTCCTCTCCGGGGAGGGGGCGGACGAGCTGTTCGGCGGCTACCGGATTTACCACGAGCCCTTCTCCCTGGCCAAATACCAGAAGCTCCCCCGCTGGCTGCGCAAAGGGGCGGCCGCCTTTGTGTCCCATCTGCCCGATTTCAAGGGGAAATCCTTTGTAATCCGGGGCAGCAAGACGCTGGAGGAGCGCTTTATCGGCAACGCGTACATGTTCGGGAAAAAGGAAAAGGCCCGCCTGCTCAAAAATATCCCGGCAACCGATCCGGCGGAAAAGACCGCGGAATTCTATGACCGCTGCCGGGGGCAGGACGACGTCACCCGGATGCAGTACCTCGACATCAACCGCTGGATGGTGGGGGACATCCTGCTCAAGGCCGACCGCATGAGCATGGCCCATTCGCTCGAGCTGCGGGTCCCCTTCCTGGACAGGGAGGTGTTCGCCGTCGCCTCCCGCATCCCGGTCAAGCACCGCATTGCCGGCGGGACCACCAAATACGCGATGCGGCAGGCCGCCATGCGGCACATCCCCGCCGCTTCGGCCAGCAAGCCGAAGCTCGGCTTCCCGGTGCCGATCCGGGTCTGGCTGCGGCAGGAGGCCTATTACAATCGGGTAAAGGAAGCCTTTACCTCCCCCACCGCCGCCCGGTTCTTCCACACGGAGGAACTGATGAAATTCCTCGACCAGCACTACCAGGGTAAAAAGGACAACAGCCGGAAGATTTGGACGATTTACATGTTCCTTGTCTGGTACGGTGTCTATTTCGGCGGGGAAGCCGCCGCGTAGCCGTCCCCTCTCCGCCGGGCCGGGCGCAAACGGGGCCGGGCGCTTCGCCGCCCATACAGGAACGCTTCGCCGCCCGTACGCACCCCGCTTTGCCGCTTGCATAAAAGCGTCGGGCGGGCCGTCCCGCTGTGCAGGGCGCGGGCAAAGGGCTGCCCGGAAAGCTTCCGCCTTCTTCCAGCGGGGACCGGCCCGGGCGGCGGTAGGCGGACGGCCGTATAAGCATCGCGCAGAAAGGGAAAAGCCCGGCGGCGGAAGCTGCCGAAATATCTTCCGAAAGAGCCGCCGCGGAGGGAAGAATCCTGCGGCGGCCTTTTTGCCGGGCCGCCGCGCTTTCTCGGCCCCCTCCCCGCCGCCGGGCCTATTGACAAACCGGGAGGGATTTGCTATGATATGTGTACTATCAGGAATAATACAATTAGTATCCACAGAAAATCCCGTTCCCTTGGGAAAGGAGGGCCGCCATGTTTCATATTGATGTAATGTCCCGCCAGCCGGTTTACGAGCAGATCATCGAGCAGCTGGAAAGCCTGGTGCTCACCGGCGTTATGAAGCCGGGGGAGCAGATCCCGTCGGTGCGCAGCCTATCCGTCCAGCTTTCCATCAACCCCAACACCATCCAGAAGGCCTATTCCGAGCTGGATCGCCGGGGGATCCTCTATTCCGTTCCCGGGCGGGGCTGCTTTATCTCGGACAACGCCCAGGCGCTGCTGGCGGAAATCCGGCGGAAGGATATCGCCAAGCTGGAGGAGCTGGTCCGCGGGCTCGCGCTCGCCGGGATCGGCAAGCAGGAGGTATTCGACGCGGTGGAACAGGCGTACCGCACGCCGGCGCAGGCGGACGGGGCGGCATCTCCTCACAGCACGCAAACCAATGAGGAAAGGCGGGAGGACGCATGATCCAGACGGAAAACCTGGTGAAGCATTTCGGCAGCTTTACAGCCTTAAACGGCATCACCTGCACCATCCCGGCCGGCTGCGTTTACGGCATGGTCGGCTCCAACGGCGCGGGGAAGTCCACCTTCCTGCGGCTGGTGAACGGCGTATACCAGGCGGACAGCGGCAGCATCACCATCGACGGCGAGCCGGTATATGAAAATCCCGGCGTGAAGCGGCGGGTGGCCTATGTGCCGGACGATTTGTACTTCCTGCCCGGCGCCAACCTGAACCGGATGGCCGGGCTGTACGCGGCCGCCTACCCCTCCTTTGACAAGGAGCGGTTCCGTTCCCTGGTGGAAACCTTCCGGCTGGACGCGGGGAAAGCCCTCGGGAATTTCTCCAAGGGGATGAAGAGGCAGGCCGCGATCATCCTGGCGCTGTCCTGCCAGGCGGATTACCTGTTCTTTGACGAAACCTTCGACGGCCTGGATCCGGTGATGCGCAACCTGGTCAAGAGCCTTATCTGCGGCGACGTGCTCGAGCGGGGGGCCACGGCCATCATCACCTCCCATTCCCTGCGGGAGCTGGAGGACACCTGCGACCAGCTGGCGCTCCTTCACCAGGGCGGCATCGTCCTGGAAAGCGACGTGCAGAACCTGAAAACCTCCCTGTTCAAAATCCAGGTCGCTTTTTCCCGGGACTACGACCGGTCGATGTTCACCGGCTTCGACATCCTCCGCTTCACCAAGCACGGCTCCGTCTCCAACCTGATCGTCCGCGGCGACCGGGAGAAGGTGGTGGAGTGGCTGCGGGGCCAGCAGCCGGCGGTGCTCGACGTGCTGCCGCTGACACTGGAGGAAGTCTTCACCTATGAGATGGAGGCCCTCGGCTACTCGTTCCAAAGCGAGCCGGCCGACGGCCGGCCGCATACCGCTTGAGGGGGGTGATCCGGATGACAAAAGGAAAGGCCGCGCCGGCGGCAAAACGGTACTGGGATCCGGCGATGTTCTGGGAAGGGATCCGGCAGCTGCGGGTAATCGGCGTGCTGTATATCGTCTTGCTGGAGGTCGCTTCCCTCCTGCTCTGCTATGACGAAGCCCACCAGCTGGCCATCATGCAGAGAAACGACTGGGTAACGGCCGTGCCGGTTGTGCCTACGGTCCAGGGCTCCTACTATTCCTTCCAGATCCTCCTCCCCGCGGCGGCAATGGCGGCTGCTTTTCTGATGACCATTTTCCTCTTCCGCTTCCAGAACCACCGGGAAAGCAGCGACTTTTACCATTCCCTCCCCAATACCCGTACCAGCCTGTTCACCAGCTTCTTTTCCGCGGTGCTGGCATGGGTGGCGGCGGGCGTCGTGCTGGCGGCGATCACCTCGGCGGTAGGGCTGCATGCGTTCAGCGCCCCGCCGACGGCGGTCCCCTTCTCTTTCTCGAAAGCGCTGTCCTCCCTGCTGTTCAGCCTGGCGGCCGGCCTGTATACCGCCGCCGTCACCGCCCTGGCCATGGCCTTCACCGGCACGCTGCTCTCCAACCTCCTGGTGACCGCGCTGCTCGCCCTGGGCCCCCGCCTGCTGGTGACCATCTATTTCGAGGCGCTGGAGTCCATGCTGCCGATCCTCCCTCCCATGGATTCCAATTCGGTGTTTGACCTGCATTATAACCCCCTGTATTTCTGCTTTACCTCCGACTGGTATTCTATGACCGATTCGGCCGTCCTGGCCGCCGCGGCCTATGCCCTGGTGGTGGGCGCGCTGTATACGGTGTTCGCCTGGCTCCTTTTCCGGCGCCGGCGGAGCGAAACCGCAGGGCAGTCCGCCCCCAACCGGATCCTGCAGGCGGTTTTCCGGCTGACCATCACGATGCTCATCTGCCTCGCCCCCTGCGTCTCCATTGCCAACGGCTACGGCTTTTCGTTCGACTGCGTGGTGGTTTATTTTCTGGCTATCGCGGTCTATTTTCTGTACGAGCTCGTCACCACCCGAAAGGTGCGCAACCTCTGGAAAGCGGTGCCGGCGCTTGGCATCCTGGTGGTCATGAACGTTGCCTTTATCGGCAGCTTTTCCGCCGTCAAGACCGCCGTCCTTTTCCAGACCCCCGAGGCGGAGGAGATCGAGAGCGTCACCTTCCGCATGGGGAAATACGCCGACAATTATCTGGAGGCCCGGGCGGGGGACGTTTCCCTGGAGGACGGCACGGTCCGCCAGCTGGTGGCCGATCGCCTGTCCTACCTGGCGGAAAGCCTGCGGGACGGGGACCGCGATCGTTTCTATGCAGCCGACGCCCTTACCGTGGAAGTGGATATCCATACGGCAACGAGCTCCTTCACCCGCCGGCTGACCTTCACCAGTGAGGAAAGCCGGCAGATCCACCGCAAAATCCAGGAAACGGAGCAGTATCGGGACGCGTACATGGATCTGCCGCCGATCAGCCAGGACTTCCGGTTCAACGTCGGCGGACGGACCCCGGCGCAGAATTCCGCCCTGTACGATCGGCTGCTGGAGGACGTGCAGGCCATGGGATTTGACGCGTGGCACGAGCTGGTGAACAGCTCCTTTGGCTACAGCGAAAAGCCTCTTCTGGAAGACAGCGCCGGGAATCTCTGCTTATCCACATTGATGTACATGGTGGGGACCCTGCCGGGCGAAACCGGCTCCTATTCCGTCTCCCTCCCCCTTTCCACCCGCTTCCCGCGCACCCTGGAGCTCTATCTCCAGTACGTAGCGGAGGACGCCCCCGATGCGGGCGCCCTCCGGCAGGCGGTGCGGGCCGCCCCCGCCTACGGCGTCCGGGTCTCGGGGCTGAACCTGACGGATGCGCAGGGGAACGAGCGGTACGTGAATTTCTCCCTGTCGGAATTCGACTCAGCCCAAAGCATTGCGGCGCTCCGTTTCATCGATCGGCTCCTGGAGCAGTATGAAGCCGCCGGAAATAAACCGGCGGATTTAACGCAGCCGGTTTATGCCTTGGAGGTGCAGTCGGACGGCGGCATGTATACGCTGGTCTATTTCAATGTGGAGCAGGGGACCCTGCCGGACTTTTCCATCTGGTCGGATCCCAAAACCGAAGAGGGAACGACGCCCACGTCGCAGGCGGAGTGGGGCGTCACGGCGACGGAGCTGTATGACGCCATGTGAACAGGCGAAGGGGATTAGCCCGCCTCCGTCCCGCCGCTGCCGGAGCGGATAATCCGTGCGCTAAAACGCAAAGGCAGCCGGGCCCCTGCAAAAACGGGGCCCGGCTGCCTTTCGCTGGATGGCTTTGGGGGGCCGTATCCGCGCGCGCCGCTGCCCTCCCGTATGAAAACGCCGGCCGAAAAGCGCCGCATCCCGCCTTTTTATGCGGGGTGCGGCGCCTGCTTTTCCAGCCGTCCGTTTATTTTTCCTGCTCCTGGGTGTGGAGGTACTTGTTCCGGGTCGCGATCCCTCCCCGGATATGCCGCTGCGCCTTATTCTGCTCCAGCACGCGGCGGACCCGGCCGTACAGCTGCGGGTTCAGCTCCCGCAAGCGGTCGGAAACGTCTTTATGTACGGTGGATTTGGATATATGAAACTTCCCCGCGGCGGCGCGGACTGTCGCGTTGTTCTCGATAATATACTCTCCCAGTTCGATCGCCCGTTCCTCAACTGCTCCTTTCACACTGACCACTCTTCCTTTCCCGAAGGACGGCCGCCTGCGGAAACCGGCGGAACTGCCGCGCGGGCGGGCCGCCCTGTTCCGCTCTCCGGCTTTCCCGCTCAAGCGCCCTTTCCCCCGCCGCCGTCCTCTTGAGGTTCTACGTTCCATACCTATGCGCCCGCTGCGCGGAATATGCGGAAAGCCCGCCGGGAAGCGCGAAAGGCCTCTCTGTCCCTGTCCCCTTGCAAAAAACCGCCTGCGGAACGGCCGCTCTTCTTTCCCGTCCGGCAGGCGGGGAGAGCGCAGTTTTCACGATCTGCCGCCAAAACGGAGGAATCCCTTGCACAACGGCGGAAAAAATGGTAATGT
Source organism: Candidatus Avimonas merdigallinarum (assembly GCA_904377855.1). GTDB lineage: Bacteria > Bacillota > Clostridia > Oscillospirales > Acutalibacteraceae > Avimonas > Avimonas merdigallinarum. The sequence continues at coordinate 72,570 of CAJFGS010000004.1, read as the reverse complement.
TAATAGTTGGGCGCGCTATGCCGCCCGTATCCCACCGAGACATGGAGGAATCGACTTGCCCGATTTACGCACCGAAATTGAAAAGCGGCGCACCTTCGCCATCATCTCCCACCCGGACGCAGGGAAAACCACCCTGACCGAAAAGCTGCTCCTGTACGGGGGCGCCATCGCCCTGGCCGGCTCGGTCAAGGGGAAAAAGACCGCCCGGCACGCTGTCTCGGACTGGATGGAAATTGAAAAGCAGCGCGGGATCTCGGTCACCTCCTCGGTGATGCAGTTCCATTACGACGGCTACTGCATCAATATCCTGGACACCCCGGGCCACCAGGACTTCTCGGAGGATACCTACCGCACCCTGATGGCCGCGGATTCCGCCGTCATGGTCATCGACGCGGGCAAGGGCGTGGAAAACCAGACCCGCAAGCTGTTTAAAGTCTGCGTGATGCGGCATATCCCGATTTTCACCTTCATCAATAAAATGGACCGGGAGGCGCGGGATCCCTTCGACCTGCTGGACGAAATCGAGAAGGAACTCGGCATCCGGACCACCCCGATCAACTGGCCGATCGGCTCCGGCAAGGAGTTTAAGGGCGTATACGACCGGGAGAAGGAGGAGATCCTCTCCTTCGTGGCGAACAACGGCCAGCGGGAGGTGGAAACCATCGAAGCCTCCCTGGGCGATCCCAACCTGGACGAGCTGATCGGGGCCGACCATCACCGGCAGCTCGCGGACGACGTGGAACTGCTGGGCGGCGCGGGGGACGAGTTCGACCTGGAAGCTGTCCGGGCCGGGACGCTCTCCCCGGTGTTCTTCGGTTCCGCGCTGACCAATTTCGGGGTGGAGCCTTTCCTGAAGGCGTTCCTCCAAATGACCACCTCCCCCCTGCCGCGGGAGACGGAGGACGGCGTCGTCGATCCGGTGGAACAGCCGTTTTCCGCGTTCGTGTTCAAAATCCAGGCCAACATGAACAAAGCGCACCGCGACCGGATCGCCTTTATGCGGATCTGCTCCGGCCGGTTTGAAAAGGGGATGGAGGTCCTGCATGTGCAGGGCGGGAAAAAGCTGAAGCTTTCCCAGCCCCAGCAGCTCATGGCCCAGGAACGGGAGATCATCGACGAAGCCTACGCCGGGGATATCATCGGCGTGTTTGACCCCGGCATCTTTTCCATTGGGGACACCCTCTGCGATCCCAAGGTGCGGTTCCGCTTCCGCGGCATCCCCACCTTCGCGCCGGAGCATTTTGCCCGGGTGCGGCAGGTGGACACCCTCAAGCGCAAGCAGTTTGTCAAAGGCGTCACCCAGATAGCCCAGGAAGGGGCGATCCAGATTTTCCACGAGCCGCATACCGGGATGGAGGAAGTGATCGTGGGGGTCGTCGGGGTGCTGCAGTTCGAGGTGCTGGAATACCGGCTGAAGAACGAGTATGCGGTCGACATCAAGCAGGAACCGCTCTCCTACCAGTATATCCGCTGGATCCAGAATGAAGACCTCGATCCCAAAACGCTGGACCTCACCTCCGACACCAAAATCGTGCAGGATTTCCGGGACCGGTATCTCCTGCTGTTCACCAACAGCTGGAACATCACCTGGGCGACGGAGCATAACAAGGAACTGGTCCTCTCAGAATTCGGAATTTGAGGGCGGGCGGCGAAAGGCTCTGTTCTCGTCTTCTCCCGGAAGAAGAGGATAAAAAGGGAGCGTCTGCCGTATCAGACGCTCCCTTTTTATCTGCTTTTATTTTTTATTGCGCTTTATTGCGCTCATACGGGGTGACCGCCCATTTCAGGCAGCCGTCCCGCCGCTGGCCGAAGGTTTCGTACCCCTCCAGGATCCGGTTCAGCGGGCCGCGGTGGGTAATCAGAAAATCGGTGTTCAGCCGCCCGGCCTCAATCAGCTTCATGAGCCGGCTGCAGTGGACGGCGTCCACCCCGCCGGTTTTGAAGATGAGGTTTTTCCCGTACATCCGGGGCAGGGGGAAAGCCTGGCTCTCCTCATACATGGCGACAAGCGCCACCACCGCGTTGGGGCGGGCGATCTCCCACGCCATTTGGAAGGTGTCCTTCCCGCCGGCGGCCTCGATCACCCCGTCCGCCCCCCGGCCGGTGAGGGCGAGGACGCGGCCCGCCGCATCCTCGCGGGCTGGATTGACCGTATCGCTGCAAAGCCCCCGCGCCCTGGCAAGGGCAAGCCGCCCCTCGTCCACATCCAGGGCGATGATCCGGCCCGCGCCGAAAAGGGACGCGCACGCCATGGCGCAAAGGCCGACCGGCCCCGCCCCAATCACCGCCACCGTATCCCCCGGCCGGATTTCGCAGAGTTCCGCCCCGAAATACCCGCTGGAGAGGATATCCCCCAGGAAAAGCGCGTTTTCGTCGCTCACCCCGTCCGGGATGCGGGTCAGCCCCTGGTCGGCAAAGGGGACGCGGACATATTCCGCCTGGCAGCCGTCGATCCGGCAGCCGAGTTCCCAGCCGCCCCGCTCGCAGTTATTGATAAACCCCTGCCGGCAGAACCAGCAGTCCCCGCAGAAGGTGATGCAGTTCGCCGCCACCCGGTCGCCCGGGCGCAGGTGGGAAAGGGCGGGGCCGGCCTCCACAATCTCCCCGACAAACTCGTGGCCGAGCACCGTCCCCTCCTTTGCCCGCGGCACCGCGCCGCGGAGGATGTGCAGGTCGCTGGTGCAGATGGTGGAGAGGGTCACCCGCACAATGGCGTCCCGCGGCGCCTGCAGGACGGGAACCGCCCGCTCCTCCAGCACCGCGCGCCCTTCGCCCCGATACACCAGCGCCATCATCGCCTTTTCCATCGCCCCCTCCGTCAATGCTCCCCGCAGTGCCCGGAGGCATGGCCCCCGCCGCTGGAATGCCCACCGCAGGTGTGCCCGTCGCCGTGTCCGCCGCAGGTGTGCTCACCGCAGGTGTGGGCGTCCCCGTGCCCTGCGTGATGGGCGCAGGCTACGGCGGGGTTATGCTTCAGCGTCCCGTCCAGATAGGCGCGCACCTGCTCCGCCGCGTCGCCGGAAGCGCCGGCCACCAGCTCGATCCCCGCCTCCTGCAGGGCCGCTTTCGCCCCGCCGCCGATGCCGCCGCAGATCAGCACCTGCACGCCGTTCGCCTTGAGCAGCGACGCCAGCGCGCCGTGCCCGCTCCCCTGCGCGTCCAGGACGGAGGTGGTGAAGGAATCCCCCTCCGTCTGCGCCAGCAGGAAGGTTTTGGTATGCCCGAAATGCGGGAATACCTGCCCGTTTTCCAAAGTAACTGCGATTTTCATTCGATACCTCTCCTTTTTATCGGTTTGTATTGGTTTTGTCCACGCTTGAAACAGGGCCGCCGGATGCCTCGCCCGTCCCCGCCGGGAGGGGCCCCTCCCGGTAGCAGCGGACGCCGCGCGCCCGGCACCCGCTGCGGTGGGGGCAGCCGCCGTCCCGGACGATATACTGCCCGCCGCCGATGGCAAGTTCCGCGCCGGTGACCAGCGCCTGGGCGGTTTTCTTCCGGGCGGAATACAGGATCCGCTGGAACGTGCCGCGGGATACTTCCATCCGCTCAGCCGCCTCCCCCTGCTCCAGCCCCTCGTAATCACAGAGCCGCAGGCTTTCCAGTTCCTCCACGCTCAGTGTCACCGGTTCCCGCGCCGTCCCGCCGGGGGTAGACTGCGGGAAAAAGCGGCGGCAGACCGGTTCCCCGCACACCCGCCGGCATTTGGCCTTTCGCGGCATCGCCTTTCCCTCCTTCCCTGTTTTTGTCCCGCCCCGGCCATCCCCCGCCGAAAGCCGCCGGCAGCCGGCCGAGGCAAGAGGGCCGCCTATTGGAAGAAGGCCCCTCCAATGAAGCGGGCATATGCACAATATACCCTATTATACCGTGCATATGCCCATTTGTCAACGTCGGGTACCGCCATTTCACAGAGTATACCCCCACGAAAACCGTCCGGCCTGAGCCCCATTGGCTCGCGCCCGAGACGGATTCCCCGGAGGCGCTCGAACGCGCCCAAAACGGGCGTCTCCCTTCTCCCCGGCGCATGGAAAAACGGAGGCGCCGAAAAGCACCTCCGTTTTGATGGCTTCACCTTATTCTTCCGCCGGGTTCTCCCGCTGCGCATCTTCCCCGCTGCCCGTTCCCGAGGAGGCGCCCTTTTCCCGTCCCCTCCGGCTCCACTGAAGGGGGGAGAGGTTCCCCGCCTCATACCGGCGGCAGAGGGCGACCACCACCCCGCCGAGCGCCAGCAGGCCAATCAGGTTGGGGATCACCATCAGGCCGTTGAACATATCGGAAAGATCCCACACCAGCTGCACCTTGAGCGTGGAGCCGAGGACGATGAACAGCACCGCCAGCGCCGCATACGGCTTGACCGCCTTTTTGCCAAAAAGATGGCGGACGTTGATCTCCCCGAAGAAGTACCAGCCGATGATGGTGGAGAAGGCGAAAAACAGCATACAGATGGCAATGAACGCATTGCCGAAGGAGCCGAACACGGAATTGAACGCGTGCTGCGCCAGCTCCGCCCCGTCTTTGCCGGAGCCCAGCGCCCCGGTGGTCAGGATGACCAGCGCGGTCAGCGTCAGCACCACGAAGGTGTCGATAAACACCCCGATCATCGCCACAATCCCCTGTTCGCAGGGATGCTTTACCTTGGCGCGGGCGTGCGCGTGGGGGGTGGAGCCCATCCCCGCCTCGTTGGAGAAGAGGCCGCGGGCCACGCCGTACCGGACGGCTTTCTGAACGGTGGCGCCGGCCACGCCGCCCGCCATCGCCTGCGGGGAAAAGGCCAGCACAAAAATCTGCTGGAAAGCGGTCAAAATGTGCTGGTAATTCACCGCCAGGACCACCAGGGACCCGACCACGTAAAGCACGGCCATCAGCGGCACCAGCTTCTCGGTCACAGAACTGATCCGCTGCGCCCCGCCGAGGAAAATGAAAGCGGCCACCAGGGCTGCCACGATCCCCACGGCCAGCGGGGGGATCCCGAAGGCGGACTCAAAGGACGCCCCGATGGAGTTGGACTGCACCATATTCCCCATAAAGCCGAGCGCGACAACGATGGCCACCGAAAAAAAAGCCGGCCAGGAACTTCCCAAACTTCCCTGTGAAAAAGGCCTTGATATAATAGACCGGGCCGCCGGTAATCTCGCCGTCCACCCGGGTCTTAAACTGCTGGGCAAGGGTTGCTTCCGCAAAAATGGTGGCCATGCCGAAAAAGGCGGACACCCACATCCAGAAAATTGCGCCCGGGCCGCCGGCCGCAATCGCCGTGGCCGCCCCCGCGATATTCCCGGTCCCCACCTGCGCCGCAATCGCCGTGGTCAGGGACTGGAAGGAGCTCATCCCGTCCCGGCCGGCCTTTTCCCCCCGCAGGCGGATATTGCCGAAAACCGCCTTCATCCCGGCGCCGAACTTCCGCACCTGGACAAAACGCAGGCGGAAGGTAAAATAGATCCCCGTCCCGCAAAGCAAAATCAGTAATGCAAAATCCCACAGGAAGGTGTTCACCGCATCGATAACCTGCATCAAAAAATCCAAAGGGTCTCCTCCTTAAACTCCCCGCAAGGCCGGCAAGTCTTTGTTATTTTTTTGTCAGCTAGAGGAAGTATAGCAAAAATTTCCCGAAGATTCAACCGGTTTCGCAGGAAAAAGAGCCGTTTTCCCAAAAGCCGGCCAGAGGGCAGAAAAATATGGCGGACAGTGTTGTCCGCCATATTTTTTGCACGATTGCCCCACAGGGGGGCCCGCGGTCGTTATCAGAGGATTCAATAGGAGTCCTGCCTGGACAGGAAAGCGAAGGGCCCCGGCAGCCTTCGATGCGAGTCGGCCGCCCCTCGGCCGCACGCGCGCATTCCTCTTGCATGGAAGCGTGCTTCCCCGTTGGTTTTGCTTTTTACAGCAAGCTCGTTGTCGAAATATTCACGTAGCAGTTGGAATGGCAGAGGAACGGGCAGTCGGAGGTATCGCCGCTGCTGAACAGACGCGATTCCTCGAGTTCTTCGATCGATTCGAGTTCCCCGTTCAAATACTGCCCCAAACGCAGCGCAGAGGTGCGCAGGCGGGCGAACAGGCCGCCGTACTTGATATCCGCGACCTCCCAGCCGAAGGGCTTGAAAAAGTGATGCCACGCCTCCCTGTGAACCGTGTAGAGGGCAGTCAGCCGATCGTAAAGCTCCCCTTCCAGTTCCTCCTGAATCGCGCGGAGAGTGTCGGTATCCCCGTCGTCATAGGCCCGCTTAAGGCGTACGCCGATGTCCACCTTCCTCTCCAGCACCCGGCAGAGCTTCGCCGCCAGCATGAGGTGGTACCGCGCGTCCGGCTCATACCGGCTGGTACGGAGGAAAGCTTCCAGCCGTTCCGCTTTCTCGGCGTAGATGGACGCAAAATCCGCCATGGAAGATTCCCGGTCATATTGGCCCAGCAGAATGTCCTGCCACAGGAAATATTTCTGGGGGTTTGGCGGCTCCAGCCCCTGCAGGCTGAGGCCGTCGAGCAGCTCGTCCACGCTGCCTACTTCATAAAACGCCTCATAATCCGCGCCGGTCAGCACCCGTGCGTTGCGGAAATGTTCCGCGTCGTTCTCGCAGTCCTTGTCCCAACAGTTTTCCGCGAACATCGCAAAGCCCAGAAGGTCCGCTCCCGGAGGGGCCTCGCCTCCATTGTCCTTCCATGCGCAGGTAAAGACCTCCTGCACGCCCATCTTCCGGGCCGCCGACAGCCCTGCATGGCACGTCTCCCAGCTTTTTACAAGATTGGGCAGCATCCCGATCCACGAGCATACCCCGCCTGCAAACAGGGCGGAGACCCCCATGGCTTCGTGCTGTTCGAGATAGTGCCGGTAGGAAACGGTATCCCGACCAATGCATGCCGTGCAGGGTCACGCAAAGCTGGATATCCCGGAGCCAGTCGGGGACATCCTGCCGCTGCTCCCAGCGCGTCAGCCCCAGCCTCTGTTCCGCAAACCCGAGATAATCCTCCACGCAGCCGTCCCAATCCGCCGCTGTATGTAGCATCCAGTCGCAGGTCTGCATCCGGCAGTCCAGCCGATCCGCATCCTGCTCATGGATTAGTTCAAGGACAAAGCCTTCGGTACCGCTCCAGAGCTGTTCCTCCGAATAAAGCGCAAAGCGGTAGGTGCCGACCCGTTCCCGGCGGGCGGATACCCCCAGCACGCCGGAAGCATCCGAGAAACACAGCCCCAGCAGGGGCAGGCGCATCCAAAGCGGGTACTTCCGGACCACGCCCTCGCGCGGGAACGCCTCCCGCTTTCCCAACAGGTCGCAGTAATGGCCGTCCGGCAGACCGCGCAGGAGAAGCTTGATGCACTTGATCTTCTGCTGCATCGCTGCTTGCACCCGAAAGATCAGGCCGTCCGGCCGCCGCTGGGCAGTAACGCGCACCGTGCCTTCCGCCCGCTCCTGCCCGCCGGCAAACCGGAGGGCTCCGCATTCCAGGACGCCGCCCGTTTCCGTTTCCCTGACCGAGAGAGCGTCCGGCGCCAATCCGTAGATATTTTCCAAAGTCACAATTTGGACGCTGAGGGCATATCCAGCCACACGGCAGATAGGATCCCCCATATTGTAGCTGTAGAAATGCAACGGCCATACCTCGTTTTATTTATAAAATAAAATTATTTATTTAAATAAAGTGGTAATAAGTCGAACGATTTAGCAGTTAATTTAATTTTTTCAAAAATTGTCCCGTATTTGTAGACTATATTATCATACAATCCCTGCGTTGTAAATAGCTTTTCAAAATATTATTTTTATAAAATAAAAAAATTAATCCAGATTTTGAGGGAAAATGGGAAATTATTGGTTGACTCGACCGCAATCTCCATATATACTTTGAAGTAATGGATAAAGGAAGAATATGTATTGAATAAAGATAACTTTCGAGATGTTTCAAAAACTGAGGGGGAGGGAAATGATGCGATGACCAACAAGCTGTTTTCGCTCGGCCCCTACCTTAAACGGCCGGCGTTTCGTTTGGTTTTGCAGACCATTGAGAAACTGGGTCATCTTTCCCGCACGCAGCTTTCCGCAATGACCAAATTAAGCCCCGCAAGCATCACCAATATCTGCGATCGGCTGATTTCCTTGGGCGTTATTCAGGACGCGGGGCGGGGGCCCGGCTATTTGGGACGCAAGCCGGTCTACCTGGAGACCAACCCCAATGCCGGCTACACCATCGTGCTGGAGCTTTGCCCACATGAAGTTCGCTTTTTTCTAATGGATTTTTGCTCCAACGTCCGATCCCACTGCACCATTCCGGTCACGGCAGAGGAGCCCTCTCCCCCGCTGCTGTCGGACCTGGTGCGTTCCAGCGTGCTTGCTTCCGGCCTCTCGTCCTGCTTTTGCATCTGCATCGCGGATAATCTCGGCCTTTCGGAAAGAATGGCTCCGGAAGCCCTTACCGAGCCGCTTTCCGCAGAATTCGATCTGCCTGTCTATTACGAAAACGGCCTGAATTTAACCGCGTTGGCGGAAGCCTTGTTCCATTTCAGCGAAGAGTTTATCAACGTGCTCTACCTGAATATCGGCGAAACGGTCCGCATGAGTCTCATCACGGACGGGATGGTTTCTCCATTCCTGGCAGGCCGCCCGCCGAAAATCGGAAAAATCGTCGAAGCCCACGATATCGACGGCTGCCCCGTCACGCTGGACGATATGGCGAGCCTGCGATATATTCGAAGGCAGGTGGTCAAGCAGCTCCTGGCACGACCGGACCAGGCCGCAGAAAATCCGGAGCAGGTTTTCCCGGCGCCGTTTTCCTATCCGGACTTTTTCCGCCTCGCCCAAGCCGGGGATCCGGATGCACAGGAGACTCTCCGCCTTTACGGCCGGCAGCTTTCCCGCGTCATCTATAACATGGTCTGCCTGTACAATCCGGATGCCGTCGTCATCGGCGGCCTATCCCCCGATGCGGTCGACTCCATCCTGTCCGCGGCCGGCGGCGCCGATTTCACTTCCATCGGCAATGTTAAGGTTTACCTGGCTCATTACGGGGACGTTTCCGTCGCCAAGGGCGGCGCGAAGTATTCGATTTCCCGGCTGTTGTCCGGCGAACTGTAAAAGGAGATAGAGGGATGACCGATACCATTGAGCGCACGCTTCAATCCATGTCCATTGAACAGAAGCTGGGGCAGCTATTCTGCATCGAGGTAAACAGCAGCATCCTGAATTCCGCCTTCGAGGACACCATTGCAAAGTATCATTTTGGAAATGTGGGATTGTTCAACACCTTCAATGGGACCCGGCGCCAGATCCGGCAGAGCAATCAGGAAATTGAACGGGTGATCATGGAGCATTGCGCCGGGATTAAGCCCATCATCGCCGTGGACGAGGAGGGCGGGTGCTTCTCTCAATTCCAAGACGGCGTGACCCCCACCCCCGGTAATTTCGCATTGGGAGCCACGCAAAGTGAGAACGACGCCTACTCCTGCGGCTGGTGCATCGGCTCGGATCTCTGCGATCTGGGGATCAATATGGCCTGGGCGCCCGTGCTGGATCTCTGCCGGAACCCGGACGACCCCATTGTCGGCGCGCGTTCTTTCGGCGATTCCCCTCAGATGGCCGCCCGCCTGGGGATTGCGTTATCCAAGGGGCTGAACACCGGCGGCGTTGGATCCACCTACAAGCATTATCCCGGCCAGGGCGCGATCTCGACCTCAGGGGATTCCTATCGCGAGCTTCCGGTAAGCCAACTGCCGGAACACCAGCTGAATTCCCTGGACGGATACCCCTTCCTGGAGGCCATCCGCCAAGGGGCCGACTGCCTGATGGTGGGGAACGTGGTCCTCTCCGGCATCCCGAAAGTCGAGAGGGGGATGCCCGCCACCCTGTCGCGCTATGCCATCACCACGCTGCTGCGGGAACGGTACGGCTATGACGGCGTCGTCATCACCGACAACATCGGCCTCGGCCCCACCCATGATGCCTTCCCTCCGCAAAAAGCCGCGCTTTTGGCCTTTCAAGCGGGGGCCGACATTATTACGGCCCTGGGTTCCCGCTCCCCTCACATTGTGATGTATAACGCGCTGCTTTCCGCTTTGAAGCAGCGGATAATTTCCGAGGAAGCAGTAAACGATAAGGTCCGCCGCGTCCTTCGGCTGAAGGAACGCCTGTCGGCCTATCGGGAGGCCCGAAAGCCCCTGAGCGAAATACAAAAATCCCTTTTGCTGCGAAATGTGGCGCGCGATTCCGTCACCCTGGTCCGCGACCCGAAAGGGCTGCTCCCCGCCCGGCCGGCACAATACCCCCGCGTGCTGGCCATTGTGCCGGAAATGCAGGCGATTTCCAGCGCGGACGGCTTTGCCCATGCAGAGTGCAATTTCGGCGACATAATTTCCCCGTATTATCCGTTCGTTTCGGTTCAAAAAATACCGCTTTCCCCGGACGAAGACAGTATCCGCGAATGTCTGCAGCTTGCGGAAAAGCACGACTTGGTCATGATATGCAGTGAAAATTCCAACGAATTCCCGCTCTATCTTCATCTGGTGAATCAGATTGCAGAGGCCAGCCCCACCATTGTGATCCCGCTGCGATTCGCCTACGAGGTCACGGCGCTGCACCCGAACGCCACCATTGTTTCCGCGTTTTCCTATATGGACACCTCCCTGCGCGCAGTCTGCGACGTCATCCGCGGGGATGCGCAGCCGCGGGGGAAGCTGCCCATCCATTTATAAAACGATTTGGAGGTTTTTACATGCCCGATATGCTGGTCAATTTACTGAATCTTCCGGAGGATCCCTCCCTTTTCCAGCGGCTTGCCGAGGACGGCGTCCGAATCTTCCGCGCCCTGACGCCCGACCAAATCGGCGTCACCGAGTGGGTGCGGGATCAGTTTGGAAAACACGCCGCTGGGGAATGCCAGGCCGCCTTTGCCCGGCAGCCCGCCGCTTGTATCCTCGCGGCCCGCGGCAGAACGCCGATCGGGTACGCCTGCTATGACGCTACATACCGGAACTTTTTTGGCCCGACGGCTGTTTTGGAGTCCGAACGCGGCAAAGGAGTCGGAAAAGCGCTGCTACTGACCGCCCTGCGCTCCATGCGGGATATTGGGTACGCCTACGCGATCATCGGGGGCGTGGGGCCGGCGGCATTCTATGAAAAAACCGTAGGCGCTATCCTCATACCGGATTCGGCGCCGGGCGTATACCGCGACTTTCTGCAGTTATAGCCGAAACGCCGGGAGGCGGCATGGCAAACAGATGCCCATGCGGCGGCCCCGGGCCTCTTGTCCTCCGGGCCACTGCCATTCAAAACAGATACCCCTGCAAGCACTCGGCGTAAAACGGGCGTTTGCAGGGGTATCTGTTGTTTCCATTTGATCGCACGGAGTCTTTTTAATTCCGCCGTAGGTTTTTGCCCTGCCGCGGGACAGGCGCGGCGCAGGGATTCGGGCCATGGCGTGCCCGGGGGATCGCCGCCATGAAGCCAAAGGCGTTTGCCGTCCACGAGAGGGAGGAGCCGATCGTTCTTTTTGCCGTTCCCCTCGCTATTTAACGTCCGCCTGCTCGTTCCGGACAGCAGGAGGCAAAAAACGGCAAAGGTCCCGTGGATTTCTTTCCACGGGACCCTTTTATGCCAGCACGTCGCTGTATTCGCTGTGGCTGCGGAACCATTTGGCCGCATAGGAGCAGGAGGGCCTGGCTTTCCAGCCCTTCTCCCGCAGCAGGGCGGCAACCGCCTCCATCGCCTGCCCCGCCACGCCCTGCCCGCGCAGGGATTCGTCCACAAAGGTGTGGTTAATCTCCACAACGCCTTCCTCCACCTGTGGGAAGGTCACTTCCGCTGTCAGGCGGCCTTCCCCATCCCGGGCATACAAACGGCCCGCTTCGGTTTCAAATTGCATCCTGTCTTTCCTTTCCTGCCGGAGGCTACGCCTTGCCCCCATGCTTGGTGCCTTTTGCCCCGCCGAGGGAAACCCCGTCGAGGATATTGGTCTCATAGGTAAAGGTCAGCGCATCCTGTTCCCGCTTGCGCTTAAACGCCAGTTCCACCATCTTATCCAGCAGCCCGGCGAAGGGGAGCCCCGCCGCCTCCCACAGGTAAAAGGCGAGGGAGCCGGGGATGGTGTTGATCTCGTTGACCCAGAGTTCCCCGGTCTCCTTGTCGTTGAGGAAATCGATCCGGGCCACCCCGCCGCAGCCCAGCGCCTGGAAGGTCTGCACCGCGAGGGCCTGCACCCGCTCGGTCATCCCCGCGGGCAGGTCGGCAGGCAGGCGGCGCTTGAGGCTGCTCATCCCCGCCGATTTTGCGCTGTCCGCGTTGTTGAGATACTTATCGCTGAAATCCAGGATTTCATGGGAGGACACCGGCTCCTCGCAGACCGAGGCCTTCGCCTCGTCCGCGTCGCCCAGCACCGCGCAGTTGATCTCCCGCAGGTTCTGTACCGCCGGCTCCACCAGCACGCGGGAGGCAAACCCGAACGCGTTGTCCATCGCTGCCTCCAGCGCCGCCCGGTCCGCCGCATAGGAAATCCCGACCGAAGAGCCGAGGTTGACCGGCTTGACAATCACGGGGTAAGGGAACTTCCCCTCAATCCGCGCGCAGCCGGCGGCCGGGTCCAGCATATACTCCCGCGCGCCCAGGACTATCGCGTCCAGCACCGGCAGCCCCGCCTGCCTGAGGGCGGCCTTCATCAAATATTTGTCCATCCCCACCGCGGAAGAGGTCAGGTCGCAGCCGGTATAGGGCACGCCGAGCATCTCCAGCATCCCCATCAGGGTGCCGTCCTCCACATTGGTGCCGTGGACGACCGGCATCGCCACGTCGAAGGTCCCCACGATGTTGCTGCCGAATTTTTTCATGGGGTACCGCACCAGCTGCACCCGGCCGTCCTCCGGGACGAGCAGGACGCGCACCGCCTTTTCCAGGCAGGCTTTCATATCTTTATAGCTGTCGATCTCCCCCATATGCCCGCCGGTAAAAAAGCGGCCGTCCTTGGCAATATACACCGGCAGCACGTCGTACTTTGCCCGATCCAGCGCGGCATAGGCCTGGATGCCCGAAATGATCGACACCTCGTGCTCCACGCTCCGGCCGCCGAAAAATACGGCAACGGTTGTTTTCATTGGAATCGCTCCCTTGCTTCAATCGGTAATGCGCAGAATCGCCGCCGGCGGGTCAGAAGTTATCCGGCAGGTCGTTTTCCAGCAGGACGGTGCGCTTCCCCTCCGCCGGCAGGCGGTTCACCCAGTCGAGCCCCTCGGCCAGGTTTTTCGCCACGAAGAGCCGCTCCTCGGGGAAGCCGGCCTCCAGCAGCCCCTCCTTCAGGGGCGGGGCCTGCTTCTCCCCGACCAGCACCGCGTAGTCACAGCAGGAAGCCGCGTAGCCGCCCAGTTCCTTGTTCAGGGCCTCCTGCCGCTCCCCCAGCTCCACCATGCCCGGCGTGACCAGCACCCGCTGCCCCTCAAAGCCCTTGAGCACATCCAGCGCCGCGCGGAACCCGGCCGGGTTGCTGTTGTACGCGTCGTCGATATAGCCGTTCGGGAGCAGCCGCAGCCGGTGCTCCACCGGCTTTAAGCGCCGAACCGGCGCGGCAAGGTCCGCCAGCGGGATCCCGAGCGAATGGGCGACCGCGATGCAGCCGGTGATATTCTGGATATTGTGGGCGCCGAGCAGCTTGGTGGTGAACCGGTGGGATTCCCCCTCCGGCGTGACCACGGTAAAGGAACAGCCCGAGGCGTCCACCGCAACATCCTGCGCGCGGTAGCCGGCGTCCGTCCCCGGCGCCGCGCCGTAGGTCACCACCGGCGCGGACACCTGCCCCAGCCGGCCGCGGATATAGTCGTTGTCCGCGTTCAGGAATACCTTCCCCTCCGGCGGCACCGCGTCGGCCAGCTCAAATTTGGTCTTAACGATATTTTCGACCGTGCGGAAGGTCTCCAGGTGCTGCTCCCCAATCGAAGTGATCATCCCGTACTTCGGGTGCACCAGATCGCAGATTTCCCGGATGTCCCCGACGTTTTTCGCCCCCATCTCGGCGATAAACACCTGATGGGCGGGCCGCAGCCGTTCCCGCACCGTGCGGACCACCCCCATCGTGGTATTGTAGCTTTCCGGGGTCATCAGCACGTTGTATTTCACGCTCAGCAGGGCGTTCAGGAAATTCTTGGTGCTGGTTTTCCCATAGCTGCCGGTGATGCCGATGGTGATAAGCCCCGGCATCTCCTCCAGCCGGCGGCGGGCGTCCTTGATGTAACGGCGGTTAATCGCCGCCTCCACCGGGTGGTTGATATAATTCGCCGCCAGCACCACCAGCGGGGTCAAAATCGCCCAGAGGAAAAGCAGCGATACGCTCAACCGCACCATCCCCGTAAAATACACCAGCAGGCCGACCGCTGCCAGCAGCACCGCCAGGGTCGCGAGCAGCCGCTTCACCCGGGCGGTAAACACCAGCGGCTTTTTCGCCTTCTTGGGCAGGTTCAGGAAAAAATGGATTGCCAGCAGCGCGGCGCAGGCCCCCCGCACCCGCCAATCGGTGGGCGTGAGCAGATAGGCCGCGACCGCTGCGAACGCAAGCGCCATCCATCCCATTTTGCTGATAAGGAGGGCGCGGTTTTCCTTCATCCAGCGAACATACCGCTCCGGCCGGTAGGAATTGAGCTGGAGCATATGGACGAAATACAGCGTCAGCACCGCGCAGTCCAGCGCATAAGCCGCAAAAAGCAGCACGGTGGCTGCAACAGTCAGTATCGTGGTCATTGGCGCGTCTCCCTCAAAGAATACTCGGGCCTATCCGATAAACGAATCCAGCACCCGGCTGCACTGGCCCCACCGTTCGGCAAAAGCGAAATGCCCCGCCCCCTTAAGCACCACCAGGCCTGCGCCGGGGATGGCCTTTTCCATCTTCTGCCCATCGGACAGGGGGGTGGCGGTATCGTTCTCCCCCCAAATCAGCAGGGTGGGGACCGGGATGGCGGGCAGCAGCGGGGTCAAATCCTCGTTCAAGGCGAGCACCATGGTCTGCCGCATCACCGGGCTGGCGTTTTTGTAGTCGGACGAGCCGACCTTCCCCCGCATCTTTTCCGCCAGGGAAGGCAGCAGATGCTTCGCCGCCTTATAGGAATATACCTTTATATAATAGCCCGGGCCGTGCCGCCGCTTGATCCCCGCCGCATCCATAAGGATCATCTTCGGTATGGAAAAGGGCAGCTCCCGCCGGGAGGCCAGCTTGATAAGGATCCGCCCGCCGTTGGAATGGCCGATCAGCACCGGGGAGGTCAGCCCCACCGCCGCGGCGAACCGGAGGACGAAGTCCACGTAATCGTCCACCGCCCAGGGCCGCTCGGGTTCCTCGCTGCCGCCAAAGCCCGGCAGGTCGGGCGCGACCACCCGGCAGCGGGGCTTCAAATGGTCGATAATCAGGCGGTAGGTCTCGGCCGGCGCCCCCCAGCCGTGCAGGAGCAGGACCTCCGTCCCCTCCCCCTCGTCGATATAGCGCACCCGCCGTCCGCCGATCGTGGTCTCCATGGGCTTCCCTCCTCCCCGGCCGTTTTGCCGCGGCATATACAATATACAACGGAAAAGTATACCATAGCCTCGGTAAAAAAGCAAACCCGGCCCGCCTTCCGCGGGGATTTTTCGTTTCGCGCCCCGTCCCTGCCTCCCGCGTCCCTTTAGTATATGCCGGATTCTTCCATTCCATACCCCGGACAAGAAGTGGCCCGCCCCCGTCCGCCCGGCCGCCATGCAAAAGGCGCCGCGGAGCAGACTCCGCGGCGCCTCCAGGAGCCGTCTTTATTCCGCTGCGAGCCGCGCCGCAATCGCATCGAGGAACTCGAAGGTGTTGACGCCCTTCTTCTCGGGCAGGGTGGACATCCCCACCAGGTCCTTGGTCATCACGCCGCTCTCAATCGTGTCGATGGTGGCCTTCTCCAGCCGGTCGGCAAAGGCCGCCAGGTCGGCCAGGCCGTCCAGCTCCGCCCGCTTGCGCAGCGCGCCCGACCAGGCGAAGATGGTGGCGACCGCGTTGGTGGAGGTTTCCTCCCCCTTCAGGTGCCGGTAATAATGCCGGGTCACGGTGCCGTGCGCCGCCTCGTACTCATAATTGCCGTCCGGGGAAACCAGCACGCTGGTCATCATGGACAGGGAGCCGAAGGCGGTGGCCAGCATGTCGCTCATGACGTCGCCGTCGTAGTTTTTGCAGGCCCAGACAAAGCCGCCTTCCGACCGGATGACGCGGGCCACCGCATCGTCAATGAGGGTGTAGAAATAGGTGATCCCCGCTTCCTCGAACTTCGCCTTGAACTCGTTTTCGTACACCTCGGCGAAAATGTCCTTGAACCGGTGGTCGTACGTCTTGGAGATGGTGTCTTTGGTGGAGAACCAGAGGTCCTGCTTGACCGACAGGGCATAGCTGAAGCAGGAACGGGCGAAGGAGGTGATCGACGCGTCGGTATTGTGCATCCCCAGCACCACGCCGCCGCCCTGGAACGCATGGATGAGCTGGCGGTGCTCCTTCCCGTCGGCGCCGGTGATCACCAGTTCGGCCTTCCCGCCCTCCGGCACATAGCACTCGGTGTCCTTATAGATATCCCCGTATGCGTGACGGGCGATGGTGATCGGCTTTTTCCAGGTGGAGACGGTGGGCGACACCCCCTTGACGATGATCGGCGCGCGGAACACCGTCCCGTCCAGGATAGCCCGGATGGTCCCGTTCGGGCTTTTCCACATCTGCTTGAGCTTATACTCCTCCACCCGCTGGGCGTTCGGGGTGATGGTGGCGCATTTCACGCCCACCCCGTATTTTTTAATCGCGTTGGCCGCGTCCACCGTGACCTGATCGTCGGTCTGGTCGCGGTAAGGCAGGCCGAGATCGTAATACTCGGTCTTCAGGTCCACAAACGGGTTCAGCAGCTTTTCCTTAATCTCTTTCCAGAGAACGCGGGTCATTTCGTCGCCGTCCATCTCGACCAGCGGCGTGGTCATCGCAATCTTTTTCATTCCAGCCAATTCCTCATTTCCTTACGTTATGCGTTTTTCCGGGCATAGGCGCCTCCCGGCCGGGTCCCGCTGCGGAAAGCCGGCCGGACGCTTATGCAGCCTGCGGGCTGCAGTCCCGCGGCGCTCTTGCCTTTTATTATAGCACATTCCGCCGGCCCATGGCAATTCCCGGCTTTCAAAAAAGCGGGGATAAGTAGGCAGGGCAGGAAATGGATAAATTTTAAAAGCCTTGTTCCTTTTATTGACAAAATTTTCGTATTAATATATACTATTATTATACAAAAAGGCCGAATCAGCCTGGTTTAAAGGAGGCAGGACCATATGAATACCTATCCGGTTATCACGATCAGCCGTGAATATGGAAGCGGGGGGCGGCTCATCGGCAAACGCCTGGCCGAGGAACTGGGGCTGCCCTTTTACGACAAGGATTTGATTACCCGCGCGGCGGCCGACAGCGGGCTCAGCCCCGAAGTGCTGGAGGCGGCGGAGGATCAGGCCCCGAGCAGCCTTCTGTACACCCTGTCCACCGGCGGGCTGACCGGGATGGTGGGCGGCGTGGGGATGCCGCTGAGCGATCGGCTTTTCCTCGCGCAGTTCGACGCCATCCGGAAAATCGCGGCCGAAGGCCCCTGCGTTATCGTGGGGCGGTGCTCCAACTACGTGCTCAGGGAACGGCCGGGCGCCCTGCATTTCTTTATCCACGCCGATCTGGACAGCCGGATCGAACGGATTATCAAAGAGTACGGCGTGCCGGAAAAGGAGGCGGAGGCGAAAATCGCCAAGACCGATAAGCGCCGCGCCTCGTATTACAACCATTACACCTCCGTCAAATGGGGGGATGCGAGAAATTACCACCTCTCCATAAACAGCGCCGCCCTCGGGATAGAGGGGACGGTCGCGCTCTGCCGGGATTTTGTGACGGCATACCGCCGGCAGCATTAAAGAGCGGCGGCGCGGCAGGGGGAGGCCTCCCTCAGCCATATAGGGAAACAGAGGAAAATGGGAGGCCGCGGACTTGATTCGGCGGCGGTTTCCCTGGGCGGATCCGGGACGGAGGGGAAAACCCGGCCTGTATCCGCCCTTTTTGTCAAAAGCCCCCTCGCCGGATGCTTGACAAGGCCTCCTTTTCATGGTAAAATAGCGGTTGCCGCATGCCCCGGGCTTATAAGCGGACAGCCCCTTCCGGCGCCGTCCCGCCTTCCGGCAGCGAGTCTTAAGAAAAAGGCAGGTGCCTCATTCCATGTACGCCATTATTGAAACCGGCGGCAAACAGTACAAGGTGGAGAACGGCGATGTCCTCTACATTGAAAAGCTGGATGCGGCCGAGGAAACCTCCGTCACCTTTGACAAGGTTGTCGCTCTGCACAACGACAAGGAACTGAAAATCGGCGCTCCGTACCTCAAGGGCGCGAGCGTGGAAGCCCGTGTGCTGAAAAACGGCAAGGGCAAGAAGATCACGGTTTTCACCTATCGTCCGAAGAAGGGCAGCAAACGCAAGATGGGCCATCGCCAGCCCTACACCAAGGTGCAGATCGAAGCGGTCCACGCGAGAGCCCCCAAAGCGGCAAAGGCCGATGACGCGGAGTGAGTTCTTCCGGAAAGGCGGCACGCTGACCGGCTTCACCCTCTCCGGCCACGCCGGGACAGGGACGGCGGGGGAAGACATCGTGTGCGCGGCGGTATCCTCTGCAGCGTATATGACGGCCAACACCCTGACGGAGGTTTATCGCCTCCCAGCCGACGTGTCGGTACGGGACGGCTTCCTTTCGGTGATGCTGCCGGAAGGGGACGCGGCCCGGTGCCGGGAACTGATGGAAGGCTTTCTTCTGCATCTGAGCGAACTGCAAAAGCAGTATCCCTACAACATTCAAGTGAGTATTACGGAGGTGTAAGTTTCCATGCTGCAGATAAACATTCAGCTGTTCGCCCACAAAAAGGGCGTCGGCTCCACCAAAAACGGCCGTGATTCCGAGTCCAAGCGCCTGGGCGTTAAGCGGGCGGACGGGCAGTTCGTCCTGGCCGGCAATATCCTGGTGCGTCAGCGCGGCACCCACATCCACCCCGGCAACAACGTCGGGATCGGGTCCGATGATACGCTGTTTGCGCTGGTGGACGGGAAGGTCCGTTTCGAGCGGGTCGGCAAGGACCGCAAGCGCGTCAGCGTTTACGCGGAACAGTAAGAAAACGGTTTTCCGCCCCAACCTGTGCGGCGGAGGACATCCCCGCCGCGGAAACCGGCGGGGATTTTTCATTTTCCCGGGCAGGATAAGGGCGGGCTCTCCGCGGGGAAAAGCGGCCGGGAAAGCACCGGCGGGATTCAGGGCCGGGCCGGCGCAGGAGCCGGAGCGGCTGTCCGGCCGGCCGCTTTTTGGCGCCGCCGCAAAGCATCGCCGGATAAAACGCACCGGCCGCGGGCGGCGGACGGACAGAGAACGGACAAAGGATGGACAGGGGAAAGAAGGGAAGCTATGTTTGTCGATAAAGCAACCATCCAGGTGAAGGCCGGCGACGGCGGGAACGGCGCCGTGACCTTCCACCGGGAAAAATACGTCGCGGCCGGCGGGCCGGACGGCGGCGACGGGGGGAAAGGCGGCGACGTCGTCTTTCTCGCCGACGACGGCCTGAATACGCTGGTGGATTTCCGCTACCGCCGGAAATTCTCCGCGGGGAACGGCGAGCCGGGCGGCCAGAAACGCTGTTTCGGCAAAAACGGCCGGGACGAAATCATCAAGGTGCCCCGCGGCACCCTGATTTTTGACAACGAGACCGGCCGCCTCATGGCCGACATGTCGGGGGACGAGCCCTTTGTCGCCGCCAAAGGCGGGCGGGGCGGCTGGGGGAACAGCCATTTCGCCACCCCCACCCGGCAGGTCCCCCGCTTTGCCAAGCCCGGCGTCCCCGGGCAGGCCCTCGAACTCCGGCTGGAGTTAAAGCTGCTGGCCGACGTGGGGCTGGTCGGGTTCCCGAACGTGGGGAAATCCTCCCTGCTGTCGGTGGTCAGCGCCGCCAAGCCGGAGATCGCCAATTACCATTTCACCACCCTCTCCCCCGTGCTCGGCGTGGTCCGGGTTGCGAAAGGGGTTTCCTTTGTCATGGCGGATATCCCCGGCGTCATCGAAGGGGCGAGCGAAGGCGTGGGGCTGGGGCATGAATTCCTCCGCCACATCGACCGCTGCCGCCTTTTGGTGCATGTGGTGGACGTGTCGGGCAGCGAGGGCCGGGATCCGCTGGAGGATCTGGCGGTCATCAACCGGGAGCTGGAGGCTTTCAGCCCGGAACTGGCCTCCCGCCCCATGCTGATTGCGGGGAACAAATGCGACCTGACCGACCAGGAAACGGTGGACGCCTTCGCCGCCGCCGTGCAGGAAATGGGATACGAATTCTTCCCCATGATGGCGGCAATCGCCCACGGCACCGACGAGCTGGTCAAGCGCTGCGCCGAACTGCTGCAAAAGCTGCCCCCTATCCTCCGGTACGAGCCGGAGCCCCCCGCCCTTCCGGACGCCTACGCCGCCCGGGATCACTCCTTCACCGTCTCGAGCCGCGACGGCGTCTATTTTGTGGAAGGGGAATGGCTGCTGCGGATCCTCCAGTCGGTCAACATGGACGACTACGAAAGCCTGCAGTATTTCCAGCGGGTCCTGCAGTCCAGCGGCATTATCGACGCGCTGGTGGACGCCGGCGTCAGCGAGGGCGACACCGTCTGCATTTACGATTTCGAATTCGACTTTGTCCCGTAAGATTTGGAATTAAAAGGAGGCAAACGCCATGGATCGGCTGGTCCCTCAGGAAGTGGATCTCCGCACCCTCTCCCCGCTGACGCTCGCGTTCGTCGGGGACGGCGTATATGAACTCATGGTGCGGGAGGCCCTGGCCTGCCAGGCCAACCGTCCCAACGGCGCGCTGCACAAGCTGTCGGTTTCCCTCGTGCGGGCGGAAGCGCAGTCCGCCGCGATGGAACTCCTCCTTCCCCTGCTGACCGAAGAGGAAACCGCGGTCTTCAAGCGGGGGCGCAACGCCCATACCGCCCGCGCGGGCGGGGATTACCACCGCGCAACCGGGCTGGAGGCGCTGTTCGGCTATCTGTACCTTTCCGGGAACATCGCCCGCTGCCGGGAGCTTTTCGCCGTGGCCTACAACGGTCAGCAGGGGGAGGGCGGCGCCCTGTCCGGGCCGGAGAAAAACGAGAAAAAGGGATAACGGCGGTTTTTTTCGTCAAATTGGGAGAGACTAATTCCACCCCGTGGGAATTGGTCTCTTTTTCTTTGCCCGCAGCTTCCTGTCCGCCCGCCAAGGGCCGGGCTCCCCGCCGGGATTTCCCCCGCCTGGAAGGAGGTGCCGCCGTGCGCAACAAATCCGCGAAGCCCCTGTCCGCCGCCCCTGTGCAAAGCCGGCAGCGAAACGTCCGGCGTTATCTGACGGACGCGCTGTTCATCCTGCTCGGGAGCCTTGGCTACTCCCTGTCGGTCAATGTGTTTACCGCGCCCAACCACATCGCGCCGGGCGGCGTCACCGGCGTGGCCACCCTGGTAAACTACCTGACGGGGGCGCCGATCGGCACCACGATCCTGCTTATCAACCTCCCCCTGCTGGCCGCCGCCTGGCGGTTTATCGGCCATGCCTACACCCTGAAAACATCCGTCGCCACGGTGGTGGTATCGGTTATCATCGACGTCAGCGCCCTTTTCCTCCCCCCGTTCCACGGGGATACCATGCTGGTGGCGGTGTTCGGCGGGGTGCTTGCCGGCGCCGGCCTCGGCCTCATCTATATGCGGGGGGCCACGACCGGCGGCAGCGAAGTGGTCGCCGGCCTGCTGGAACGCAGGTTCCCCCATATCCCGATCGGCCGCCTGATCCTGCTGGTGGACGCCGTGGTGGTGGCCGCCTCCGCCGCGGTGTATAAGAACCTGGAAAGCGCCCTGTACGCGATGATCCTGATCTTTGTCTCCTCCAGCCTCATGGACGTCCTGATTTACGGAAAAAACAAAGGGAAAATGCTGCTGATCATGACCCGGAAGGAACGGGAGATAGCGGACGATATCCTCCAGCGGCTGCAGCGGGGGGTTACCATGCTGAACGCCACCGGCGCCTATACCGGCGACGCCCGCCAGGTCCTCCTCTGCGCGGTCCGCCCGCCGGAGGTATACGAGCTGCGCACGCTGGTATGGGATCACGATCCCGACGCTTTCCTGGTGGTGACCTCCACCGATGAAATCCTGGGAGAAGGCTTCCGCGGGGGGAACAAGCCCTAGTACGCGGGGGCCTTCTCCCTGTCCGGCTTCTTGGCAGCGTCCCGGCCGCCCCGTGTGCCCGGGGCCGCTGCGAGGGAAAAGAGCGGCGGGAATCCGGCGGAAAGGGATGCCGTGGGAGGGGGCCTTTTCTCCGGAGGCCGTGCAGCGCCGGGCATTCCCCGCATTTGAGCCCGCGGCAGGCAGCCCGGAAGCCCTTTTCGGGCAGGCATCCTCACGGTCGGCGCCGGAAGCGGGATTTTCCCTCCGGGAAAACCGTGGAAATCTTCCGCTTCTCCTTGCTTTTTTATAGATGGGACAGTATAATGGGTTATATCACTCTAAATTTTGGCGCTATGCCGGATGGCGGAAGGAAACGGCCGCGTGTTCGGCGGGCCCGGAAAGGCACGGATCACCATGTCGGACAAAAAACATACCAAAGCCGCCCCGGCAAAAAAAGAAAGCCTGCCGGCTGCTACGTCCCAGAAAGAAGGCAAGGCGGCAGGTTCCTCGTTGCGGACCATGACGGAAGAAAAAATCCGCAATATCCTGATCGGCCTCTCTTTCGTCCAGCTTGTGCTGGCGGGGCTGATGTACATGCTCCCGTCCATTAAACCCACCATCCTCCTGGCGGAGGCGGCCGTAGCGGTTATTCTCGCCCTCCTCGTCCGGTTCGGCCCGCAGGAAAGCCGGGCCTTCCGGGTCATCCTGCGCGTCATCTTCATTGTGCTGATTGCCGTGCCTGCCCTCTTTGCAATCGGTGTCTGTATCTGGACCAACTCCCTGCGCTCGCTGGACGACAGCGCCTCCGCCCAGGCGATGCTCACGCTCAACAACTGGTTCATGTTTGCAGACATCGCTTTCCCCCTGCTGCTTTTCCTGCAGCCGGTGCTGGCGCTGAACACGCGGAACAACCGGGGGTTTGACCGGATCCTGCTGCGCGTCTTTTCGGGCCTGTGCCTGGTCGGATGCTTGATGCTCTGCATTTTCGCCCTGGAATTTTCCACGCCGGAGGGTGCGGAGATCCTGACCGAAACCACCTATTTCCCCGTATTGTTCGGACATACCATCGTCATCCCGATTGCCTTTGACAATATCCTGACCCGGATCCTTCTGTGCGGGCTGGGGGCTACCATACTGTTCTTTTCCTTCCTGCCCCTCCTGCGTTCCCGATTCGGCTCCGCGGCGCCTTCCAAGCGGAAAGCGGCCGCGGCCGATCCGGAAGCCCCGCAGGAAGCCTGACGATTGCAAAAGCCCGTCCCACAGATATGCGGGACGGGCTTTTTACCGCCTTGGCTTCCAACAGCGGTCGTTATTTCTCTTTCAGGCGGGTCTCAGCGTTTTTGAGAAGATTAAAGAGGGAAGAGGCAAAAAGCGGGTAATCCGCCGCAATGGTGTCCGAAGAAATCAACGGCGCCTGGGCGGGATCCAGCCCAGCCTCCCCGTCCACCGCATGGCCGGACGCCAGCTGCCCGATGACGGCGGCGGTACGGCCCAACTCCCCGGTCAGGGTGGGCTGGAAGAGGTAGCCGGGTACCGAATAAAGCGCCTCAGGGTTCTTGGGATTGGCGGAATACAGCTGGCGGAACACCGAGTACACCGCCAATGTCAAATAGGCCGAAACCTCGGCCGTCAGCGCCTTATGGTTGCAGCGCTGGAGCATATCGAATATAATATTGAGCGAATTGACCACCAGTTTTTTATTCAGCACCGGCAGGACGCTGCCGCGGAACTTATTATCTTTGGCGGCCGGATCGTTCTCCGGGATCTCCTCCACCGCGATCACCGCACCGGTCTTGTCCGCCGTGCGTCCCAAAAGATAGTCGCAGGAAACGTGGTAAAAATCGGCCGCCCGCACCACAAAATCCAGCCCGCATTCCCGGATCCCTTTTTCATAGTGGGAAAGGAGCGCCTGGGAAACCTGCAGTTCCACCGAAGCCTGCTTCTGGCTGATACCGCGCTCTTTGCGCAGAAGAGTGAGTATCCTTGGGAAAGCGGAATTCATAATGCGTGCCACCTCAAACCCTTAATTTTGCCGGCGGTTCCCTTTCCCAATGAAATCAGCGGACAGGCAGGCCAAACGTGCGTGAAAAGCCCCTCCCCAGGCCGAAAGGAAACGTCCAAATATACTGTCTGTTAACGATTATACCGCAAAATGATACCCCTTGTAAATCGTCAAATTGTGATTTTTAAGGAGGAATTTTGATGAAAACTTACAAAATACATCTAATACGGCACGGGTTAACCGACGCCAATGAACGCGGGATGTACATTGGGCGCACCGATCTCCCCCTCTCGCCGGCCGGCCTGTCCCGGCTGCTGGAGATGAAAAAAGCCGGCGGCTATCCTCCGGCGCGGCGTTTTTTCACCAGCCCCCTCCTCCGCTGCCGGCAGACGCTCGAGGTGCTGTATCCAGGCTGTAAAGCGGAAACCCTTCCCGGCCTTTCGGAATGCGATTTTGGGGAATGGGAGGGGAAAAGCGTGCACGAGCTCAAGGCGGACGAACGCTTTCAGGAATGGATTGCTGGGCGGCGGCAGGAAATCCCGGGCGGCGAAAGCGCGCAGGTTTTCCAGGAACGGGTCACCGCGGAATTCGAGCAGCTGGTGGAGACCCTGATGCGCGCCGGGGACACCGACGCGGTGGTCTGCACCCACGGCGGGGTGGTGATGCTGCTCATGGCCAAATACGCCCTTCCCCGCCAGCCCCTCCAGGCATGGGCCGGGCCGGATGGCGGGGGGTTCACCCTGCGGGTGACCCCCGGCATCTGGATGCGGGAACCGGTGGCCGAAGCGGTCTGTGAACTGCCCAAAGCCGCCGAGCCCCGTTCGTGATACGGCAACAGAGACGGCTTTTGCGCCGTTCGAGCCCCCTATGTTCCTGGGAAACCGCCCGGCAGGTGCAGCCTTCGGCGCACAGGGCCGCCGGCAGGCACCGGCCCGGTTTGAAGCGGGAAGGCAGAGACGCTGCCCTATGCGGTATTTTCCAGCCGGAATCCTCCTTCCCGCCTGCCCGGCGATACCCAACGGCATAAAAAAAGGGAGGCGGCGCTATGCGCCGCCTCCCAGGGGCAGCCGGCTGGCTGCCCCGCGCTCCGCCCGCCTTTGGCTGGCCGGCGCTTTTATTGGAATAGCCCTTCGCACACCCGGTCGAGCGCATATTTGCTCTCCGGCGCAGGCTCGCGGCAGATCCACGCCCCGCTGGTGAAATCCGGGAAAGCGACCGGCGCGCCGCCCAGCGCGATGGATTCCTCCGACAGGGCGGTAATCGCCATCCAGGTGGCCGTATCGTACACGTCAATCGGCGGCTGCACCCCGCGCTTTACGCTCTCCACAAAAGCGCTCAGGCAAAGATAGTCCATCCCGTCGTGGCCGGCTTCATGCACCCCCAGCCGCCGGTATTCGGCCCACAGCGGATGCTCGTATTCGTCCCGGTAGGGATCGAACGCCTCGCGTTCATGGGGCGGCGTTTTGCCGTCCAGATGGAACTGGCGCCCTTCCTCCGCCCACATTGCCCGGGTGCCCTGCACCAGACCGGCACGGGAATACGGGCGGGGGGAGCAGGTGCTCAGCGTGCACTGGACCGTTTCCCCGTTTGCGCAGCGAAGCAGCGTTGTCACGACATCCCCCTGGTTGAACGTCCGGCCGGCTAAGGGATGATCCGCCGGCAACCGGTGCTTCACCCAGTCCTGAAGCCCGCGGGCTTTGCTGGCGAAGGAGACCAGGGACAGGAAACGGTTCCCCCGGTTAATCCCCAGCAGCTTGGCGGCCGGGCCAATTCCATGGGTGGGATAATTCTCCCCGTTCCGGCACAGGTAATTGTCCAGCCGGTAATGGCGGTTTTCCCTTCCCAGGCAGATTTCGTCCCGAAGGTCATGCAGGTAGCCGCAGCCGCAGTGCACGATTTCGCCGAACACCCCTTTTTTCGCCATATTCAGCACGGCCATCTCATCCCGGCCGTAGCAGCAGTTCTCCAGCAGCATGCAGGGTACGCCGGTTTCCTCTGAAAGGCGGACCAGCTCGAAACACTCCTGCACCGAGGTTGCGCCTCCCACCTCCATGCCGACGTATACCCCCGCTTTCATCGCGGCCCGGGCGACCGGCAGATGGGCCGTCCACCCGCAGGAGATCAGCACCGCATCCAAAGGCACTTTTTCCAGCATCTCCCGGTAGTCGGCAAACACGGGCGGGCGCTCGAAGCCCGCCCGCTGGGCGATGTCCGCGCCACCTTCCGCCCGATCGGCGTAGAGATCGCACATGGCGTACGGCCGCACGCCGGGGATGCCCAGCAGCTCCCCGAGCAGGAACGAGCCCCGCCAGCTCAGCCCGACCACGCCCAACCGGATTTCGGTTTTTTCTGTCTGCATATATATTCCCCTTCCCCGCTGCTCCAGCCGTGGGGCAGGCGCAGCGCTTCAATCCAACAAGGCGGCCTTCCGGCCGGCCATACAGCAACGAAAGGATCGGCTTGACAATGGACCATGCCATGACCGTCCTCCGGGACGATATCCGTGTGGACGGCATCTTCACCCTGTATTATTTTGAGTTTGGGGTAAACTACCATTTCCCGGGGGAACGGCACGATTTCTGGGAAATGATCTACGTGGACGCGGGGGAGCTCACCGTCAATACCGAAAGCGGCTTCGTTCTCCTTCGGCGGGGGGACGCCGTTTTCCACCCGCCCGGTTTCTTCCACACCTGCCGCGGGAACGAACGGGAACCGGTAAACCTTATCGTGATGACCTTTTCCCTCGGCGGGCCGGGGGACGCCCCGCTGGAGCCGCTGAAAAACCGGGCCGTCCATTTGAACGAGCGGCATGCGGCCGCTCTGACCGCCATCGTCCGGGAAGCGAAAAAGGCCTTTTCCACCCCGCTTGGCAGCTATATCGGGCGGGAGCTGGTACGCAGCCCCTCCCCGGCCGTTGGCAGCGAGCAGCTCATCCGCCTGTACCTGGAATGGATGCTCATCGACCTGCTGCGGGAATCCCCTGCCCCTCCAAGTTTCGCAGTCACGTGCACGTGCACGCTCCTGGTATGGTTCCATAGTACCCGTATCCGTCCGGTTTGTCAACAAAAAATTTCAGCTTGCCCCGCCCCTTCTTCCTTTTGCCCTATTGACATGCCGCCCTTTCACCGATACAATGGCGCTTATGCGGTGCACCGCCCCCGGCTGCCCGGACTGCCAGCGCATGCGGCAGACGGAATCCGCTTTGTGGGACGGCGCTCAAAAATAGAAAGAGGGACTGTCCGGCATCTCGGCCGGGCAGCGCTTTTTGATTCGGCAGGAAGCAAGGCGGCTGTTCCGGCCCGTGCCTGCCGCTCAGGGCCGTACAAAAACGCATATTCAGAAAGGAATGGTCATAACCATGGCATATCCTGAAAAAGCAGGAACCACGCGCGGCGCGTTCCCCCCGCCTGTCCGGGAAGAACGGCCGCCGTCAAAGGGAGGGACGGCCATGAAGCAGCGCAACCCGTTCCGGCGGACCCTGCTCGCCTGCTACTGCGGATACGGGGTGCAGGCGGTGATTAACAACCTGGCCCCGCTGCTTTTTGTGGTGTTCCAGGACCGTTTCGCCGTCTCGCTGGAGGAAATCGGCCGTCTGATCCTGATAAACTTCGGCACGCAGCTTTTTGTGGACTGGCTGGCCATCCGCTTTGTCGACCGCATCGGCTACCGCAAAGCGCTGGTCATCGCCCACCTTTTCAGCGCCGCGGGCCTGCTCTGCCTGGGGCTGCTCCCCATGGCGCTCCCCTCCCCGTACATAGGGCTGGTGATCGCGGTGATGCTGTACGCGGTCGGCGGCGGGCTGATCGAGGTGCTGATAAGCCCGATTGTGGATTCCCTGCCCGGGGACGCCAAAGCCTCCGCCATGAGCCTGCTGCATTCGTTTTATTGCTGGGGGCAGGTGGCGGTTATCCTGCTGACCACGCTGGGCCTGCATTTTGCCGGGAACGGGCTGTGGTGGCTTTTCCCGCTGCTCTGGGCCATCCTGCCGCTGTTTAACCTGACGCAGGTGCTCCGCATGCCGCTGATGCCCCCGCTGCCGGAGGAAGAAAAAACGCCGCTGCGCAAGCTGTTTTCCTCCCGCGTCTTTCTGGTGGCCATGCTGCTGATGCTCTGCGCCGGCGCCGCGGAATTGTCGATGTCCCAGTGGTCCTCCCTGTTTGCGGAAAAGGGCCTGCAGGTACCGAAAATGGTGGGCGACCTGCTCGGCCCCTGCCTGTTTGCAGTGCTTATGGGGGCCGGGCGCACGCTGTACGGCTTCTTCGGGCAGAGGCTCAAGCTCAAGCCTACCCTGATGGCGAGCGCCGCCCTCTGCGTCGCCTGCTATGCCCTGACCGTCCTGGCGGAAAACCCGTTCCTCTCCCTGCTCGGCTGCGCCCTCTGCGGCCTGTCGGTCAGCCTGATGTGGCCGGGCACGCTCAGCCTGGCTTCGGAGCGATACCCCGGCGGAGGCACCGCGATGTTCGGCATGATGGCGCTCACCGGCGATTTGGGCGCTTCCATCGGCCCCTGGCTCTCCGGGCTGGTTTCGGATGCGGCGCAGAAAGCCGGCGCCGTCGTCCGCTGGGCGTCCGAAAGCGGGCTGAGCCTGGAACAGTGCGGGCTGAAAGTCGGCCTGGCGGTCGCCGCCCTCTTCCCCGCCGTGATGCTGATAGGGCTGCTTTTCCTGCGGCAGAAGCAGCCGATACAGAAAAAGGAAGAAGGACGGGAATAATCCCCGCCCTTCTTCCTTTTTATCCGTTAATCGGGGGACCGCCCCTGTGTGTACAGTTCCCGCCGGCGTGCAGGAATCCTTTGGTTCCCTCCACGCCGAAAAAATCCTGACGTTCCTCAGCAGTGCAGCCGTCAAACCCTTTGGCTGCTCTGCGTCAACAGGTTCCTTTCTGCGAAAGCTTCTTGCCCCCGGCAGAACCGGGGGCACTTTTTCACTCAAACGGCCACAGCACCGATTTTCCTTGAGCAACAGGCCGTTTACACCGGCAGCACCGACAGGGCGAGCATCGCCATCCCGGCCGCCGCCAGCCATACCGGCAGCGGGCGGAAGGAGGCCGGGAGATGCGGGTTGCCCGACGTATCCAGCCGCGGGGTGGCTGCGGCGACCAGCGCGCAGGCAAGGCCCAGGACGAGCCCCGCCGCCACCGTCCCGCCGAACAGGGGAAGCGCCGGAGCCCCGGCCATCTTCCGGTCGGCCGCGAGGACGGCCAGCGCTGCGAGCGCAGGCAGGGTGCCGTCCGAGAATACGGCGCGGAAAACCTCCTTCACCGGCGCCTCGTTCGGCTTTTCCCGGAACAGGGCGCCCGCGGCCAGGGCCAGCAGGCCGGCCAGGGCCGCCGCCAGGAAGGGGTTCCACAGCCCGGGCAGGGGGAACAGGCGGGTCAGCGGGGCGAACAGCGCGCCCGCCGCCGCGGTCAGCCCTGCCGCGCAGGCCGCGTAAACCAGCCCTTCGGATACCCGGTACCCGTTCAGCTTCCCCTGCCCCCGGATCCGGAACAGGGCCAGCAGCAGGGCCGCCGTGATGACCCCGGCCGCGCCGAAGGCAAAGGAATCGGAAACCGGGAATCCGCCCGGCAGGAGCCGCACCCCGGCAAGCGAGCCGGCCGACAGCAGTTCCCGCACCCCGCCGATTGCCAGCAGGGCGGCCGCGCAAAGCGCCAGCCGCTTCCCGGAGACCGGCGGCTTCTCCCGCAAAGAGAGGGCAGCCGGCGCGCTGAACAGCGCTGCCGCCGCCGCAAGCCCCTCCGGGCCCGCCGCGGCCAGCCAGTCGGGGCGGTAGGCGGAAAGCGCCAGGCGCAGCGCGGTGTACAGCGCCGCGGCGAAAAACAGGGACGCGGCCGACCGCGCCCGGCCGGAAAGGGGCCGGAAAACAAGCAGCATCAAAAGATTGAGCATCAGGAGTAGCGCGCCGCCGGCAATTGCGAGCAGCGCGGCGGTCAGGGATCCGCATCCCGCCGCCAGCAGGCAGAGGAACACCGCCGCGCCGTCCACCGACGGCCGCCGTTTGACCGGGGCCATCCTACCCGTTCTCCCGGGCGAGGCCCGCCGCGAATTCGTACGCGCGGTTGGCGGCCTTCACCACCGCTTTGGAGGAAGTCGTCGCGCCGGTCACGCCGTCTACCTCCCCGCTGCCGGTCGCCGCGTTTTCCACGCTGTCCCCGGCCTCATTCCCCGATTCGGAAGCGCCGGCCGTCTCCAGCGCCTCCGACGCCAGCTTCACAAACTCCGAAACGCCCACCGACACTCCCGTGTACGCGTCGGTCTTACCGGTATCCGCGTCATATACCAGGCTGGCGGGGTCCTGCGCCTCGGTCAGCGCGTCCTCCATCACCTTGGCCTGCTCGTGCCAGAGCAGCCCGTCCTCGGTCATGACGTAATTGCCCGCCTCGGATTCCGCCTTCTTGGTGGTGTCGGCCCCCTCCTTGCGCGCATCCCAGTTCACCGCCGTTATCCGGCCGTCCTGCACGGTGATCTCTACAAAATATTGATATCCATCAACGTAGGACGCCTGCTCCGCCCGGTAGCTGCCGTCCTTCCAAAGCGGGGTATTCGCCGTCCCCGCCTTCGCCTGCTCCACCGCC
This sequence comes from Candidatus Avimonas merdigallinarum, assembly GCA_904377855.1. Classification (GTDB taxonomy): domain Bacteria; phylum Bacillota; class Clostridia; order Oscillospirales; family Acutalibacteraceae; genus Avimonas; species Avimonas merdigallinarum. Next base: position 41,831 of record CAJFGS010000004.1, on the reverse strand, counting down.
TGCTTTGCAAGCTCGACAAAGTCACTCACACCCACCGACACCCCGGTGTACGCGTCGGTCTTTCCAGTGTCCGCGTCGTATACCAGGCTGGCGGGGTCCTGCGCCTCGATCAGCGCGTCCTCCATCACCTTGGCCTGCTCGTGCCAGAGCAGCCCGTCCTCGGTCATGACGTAATTGCCCGCCTCCGACTCCGCCTTCTTGGTGGTGTCGGCCCCTTCCTTGCGCGCATCCCAGTTCACCGCCGTTATCCGGCCGTCCTGCACGGTGATCTCCACAAAATATTGATATCCATCGACGTAGGACGCCTGCTCCGCCCGGTAGCTGCCGTCCTTCATCTCCTGCGCGGAAGGCGAGGAGGCGCCGCCGTTCCCCGTCCCGTCCATGCCGGTGTAGCCGTCCAGGGACGCGGGGGCCGCGAGGGAATTGAACTGGCTGTAAAAGGCCTCCTCGGTCACGCGGGAGCCGTATCCCTGCGTTTCCTTATTCTCGCCCACCCGCAAACCGAGGAAGCGGGAGGCGTCGGGGGAAAGGGCGGTGTGCACCTGCATCTCCCCGCCGTATCCCTGCACCAGCGTGGTGATAGCGTACCCCAGCAGGGTGCCGTCCCCGTCCAGCACGCGGTAGGCGGCCTGGATATCGGCCTTGCCGCCGGTATCCACCGCCTCCCATCGATCCCCCGAAATTACGCCGGAAAACGCCTGCTTTACCGTCTCCAGCTCCTGCCGCTCAATCACGGTGCGGGTCACCGCGTCCATGCCGAACAGCAGGGCCACCGAAACCGCCGCCACCGCCAGCAGGCTGAGCAGCGATTTTATCCATTGTTTCATCCGAATCCTCTCCTTCCTTTCCTCTCAAACGGGCGGACGCCCGGAACGCTTTTCCCGGCCTCCACATTTTCAGGGCTTACCGCCTGGCCGGATCGGGCGCCGTCGCCCGGGAGGGGCGGGTGCCGTACACCGGCGGGCGGGTAAGATACTCAATCAGCGGGGTGGCCAGGTTCATAAGCAGGATGGCAAAGCACATCCCCTCCGGGTACGGCCCCCAGAGGCGGAGGACGGCGGTCAAAATCCCTACGCCGCCCGCAAAAATCAGTTCACCGGCAAAGGTGGTGGGCTTTCCGGTGAAATCGGTCACCATGAAAAAGGCCCCCAGCATCAGCCCCCCCGAAAGGAGCTGCGCCGCCGCATCCCCCGTAAACAGGGTATCGCCGCCGAAAATCCATATGAACAGCGCAAAGCTCCACAGGCAGGTCACCGGGACCCGAAGGCGGATGCACCCGGTGCAGAGCAGGTACGCCCCCCCGAGCAGGATAAGCAGCGCGGACGTTTCCCCGATGCTGCCGTTCTCCCGCCCCCACAGCATCGGCCAGAGGCTCTCGTCTCCGGTCATGGACAGCGGGGTGGCGGAGGTGGCGGCGTCCGCCCGTTCGTACCCGCTCAGGGAGGTCGGCCAGGCCGCCATGAGCATCGCGCGCCCGGCCATCGCGGGGTTGAGGATATTGTGCCCGATGCCGCCCAGAAGCTGCTTGACCACCGCAATCGCGAAAATCCCCGCCCCCGCTGCGGCGAACAGGTTGGTCCCTGCCGGCAGCGAAAGGGCCAGCAGCAGGCCGGTCACCACCGCGCTGCCGTCGAACGCCGACCCGTCCCGCCGGAGCTTGAGGCAGATCCATTCGGTCAGCGCGCAGGCCGCCGTCGTCACCAGCAGCAGCCACAGCGCCTTCAGACGGAAAAACCAGAGGGCGGAGACGACCAGCGGGGTCAGCCCGATGCAGACATCCCGCATGATTCCCCGCGTATCCCGCGGGCGGCGGATATGCGGCGCGGAAAGCGCCAGGTTTTGCTTACTCTCCAAGGAAGGTTTCCCCCTTTCCCAGCCGCCGTACAGCGGCCCGGTTTTTCGTTCGCCCGCTTCAGGCGGGCTTTATCCGGTTTTCCCGGAAAGCGGAACGCGCCATGGTCACCCGGTGCGCCAGATGGCGCTTGGCCGGGCAGATGTAGGAGCAGCATCCGCAGGAAATGCACTGATCCGCCCGATAGGCGACGCAGGCCGCCATATCGCCGGAAATCACCGCCGCGTCGATGGCGAAGGGGAGGAGGGAGGAAGGGCATACCCGCGCGCAGCCGCCGCAGCGGATGCAGTTGCTCTCCCGGTTTTCCGGCCGGTCGAGCACCACCAGCCCGGTCGTCCCCTTGATCACCGGCACCTCGAGGGAGGGGAGCGCCGCACCGGTCATCGGCCCGCCGGCAATCCATAAATACCGCGTCTCCCCGACTGCCCCGCCGCAGTATTCCAGCAGTTCCGAAAGCCGGGTGCCGATCGGGACGTACAGGTTGGCGGGCCGCTTCACCCGGCCGGCCACCGTCACCACCCGATGGGTCAGCGGGCGGCCCTGCACGGCGTCCGCCAGCGCTGCCGCCGTCCCCACATTGGTGACCAGCACGCCGCAGTCGGCGGGGAGGCCGCCGGCAGGCACCTCCCGGCCGAGGACCGCTTTGATCAGCTGCCGTTCGCCCCCCTGCGGGTACTTGGCGGGCAGGCGGACGACCGAAACCGCTTCCTCCCCGCGGCAGGCGTCCTCCAGCAGGGCGATGGCGTCCGGCTTGTTCCCTTCCACGCAGATCATGACCTGCGCTTCCCCCGCCGCCTGCCGGAGCGCCTTCGCCCCGGCGATCACCCGCTGAGGCTGCTCCACCATCAGGCGGTGATCGCAGGTCAGATACGGCTCGCACTCCGCGCCGTTGACCAGCACATACCGGATCGGCTTGTTGGTCGCATATTTTAAATAGGTAGGAAAGCCCGCGCCGCCCATGCCGGTCAGCCCGGCTTCCTGCATCAGGGAGCGGAGCCCGTCCCGCCCGGGTTCATGCGCAAGCGGGGGGGCGGCTTCCCCTTTCCCGTCGCTGTCCACCACCACGGCGAGGGTTTCCCCTTCGGCCGAAGGGCGCGGCTCCACCGCCCGGACCGTGCCGGACACCCCGCAGTGTACGGGGGCGGCGAAAGCCGGCCGTCCCCCTTCCCCTGCCGGCGGGGCCCCGACCACCTGGCCGGCCAGCACCCGGTCGCCCGGCCGCACCGTCGGCACGCACGGAGCGCCGAAGCCCTGCCGCATTAAAAGCACCAGCTGGGCGGGTGTAAAGGGTTGTATCTTGCTTTGGGAGGTCTCCTTGTGCTCCACCGTGTGGCCGAACACCACACCTCCCCGAAAAGGCAGCGGCATATTCCTCCATCCTTTCCCGCCTCCTTTCCGGGTGAACTCCCCGAAAAAGAAGGCATTGCCATAAACTCTGCGTTATATAATCAGTGTTTTTGTCGAATCGTATACGCTGTGCGCGAATCATGCGCGGGATTTTGCCATCGCCGGCAGGAATTCCCTCCCGCTGCCGGGCTGGGCCGACACCGCCGAGGGAAGGCGGGCGGCCGGCATACCAGCCCGGGGGAGCCCCGCGGGCGGCGGCATATTCCTCCATCCTTTCCCGCCTCCTTTCCGGGTGAAGCCCTGAAAAAAAGCATTGTCATAAACTCCGCGTTATATAATCGGTCTTTTTGTCGAATCGTATACACCGTGCGCGAATCATGCGCGGGATTTTGCCATTGCCGCCGGGGATTCCCTCCCGCTGCCGAGGCGGTTATCCGTCCCCGCCGGCGTCCGCCTGCGCATAGAAGGCGAAGCCGGACGTCGCCTCCATGCTGCCGTCCCGGAACACCCACAGCGCTTCCAGCCCCGGCGTGTCCTCCGCCAGCTGCCGCGCCTGTTCATACGGCTGGGCGAAGAGCGCCGTGGAATAAAAGTCCGCCAGCCCCGCGTCCGGCGCGAGGACGGTGACCGCCCGCACATAGGCGGCGGGCTGGCCGGTCGCCGCGTCGAGAATATGGGAATAGGATATCCCGTCTTTGACAAAATATTTTTGATAGTCCCCGCTGGTGCCGACGCAGCCGTCCTGCACCAGGATTCGGCCCAGGGTGTCGGGCGGGTCCTCCCGGCCCGACAGGTTGAGGGAGGCGTCCGGGTTGCTTACCCCGATGATCCATCCCGTCCGGTCGGGCGGCGAGCCGGCGCACACCAGGGTGCTGGTGCCGCAGTCGAGCAGGAAGCAGGTCACCCCGCTTTCCCTGAGCCGGTCGGCGATATCCTGCGCCGCCAGGCCCTTGGCCACGCACCCCATGTCCAGGGACATCGCCGGGTCGGCCAGCTCCACCGTCGCCTCCTCCCCCTGCGCGGACACCTTGACCGCTTCCATGGAGGTGTGCCGCATCGCTTCCTGGATGGCGGCCTCTTCGGGCGGGACGCCCTCCTCCCGCGCCGTATGCCACAGGGAGAGGGCGCTCCCCATCGCGATATTCACCGCCGCCGTCTTTTCCTGGAGGGCCCGGCAGGTCTCAATCGCTCCGGCCAGGGCGGGATCCACCGGGACGGGGCCTTCCCCCGCCGCGGCGTTGACGTGGGCGAGTTCGCTGTCCGGGCGGTAGATATTATACCGCGCGTCCGCCCGCTCCAGTTCGTCCTCCACCAGCTGGCAGGCGCGGTCGAAAGCCGCGCTGTCGGCGCAGTAGGCGGTAAAGCGCACCACCGTGTCCATAGAGCCTACAAACGCGGTCTGGTACCGCTGGAGGGCGGGGGGCTCCTCTTCCCGGCAGCCGGCGCAAAGCAGAAGCGCGGCCGCCGCGAGCGCCCCTGCCCCCGCCCGGACAACCAGCCGCTCGGATTTTTTCATCGTTCCACCGCCCTTTCTTCCGCCCTTTCCGCCGCGCAAATCCCGGCAGAAAACGCTCGGGAAACGGCGATTTTGCCGATCTGCCTTAATTTTTTCGAATCCGGCTTTTATTCTGTACCGAAATGTGGTAAAATACTCCCGTTCTATGCTTTCAGACTATGTTCAGGAGTTGATTGACATGAAAAACGGCCGTCCTTCTTCCCATATACTGCTCCGGCTGGGGCTGGCGGCCTTGGCCGCCGCAGCCGTTCTGTCGGCGGCGGGCTGTACAAACGGCGGCGCCGGCGAAAACTCGGGTACCGGCGCCGGGGGAGAAACCACCCCGGAAACCACCACGACCACCACCGCCCAGACCACGACCACCGTCCAGACGACCACCACCCTGGCGGCCGCGCCGGGGGACATCACCACCGGCTGGTCCACCGATTCGGTGAATATCCGCACCGGCCCCGGCACCGAATACTACGCCATCGGCGGGCTGCATGTGGGCGAACAGGTCACCATCCTCGGCAAGGAAGGGGACTGGTATAAAATCAAGTTTACCGGCAGCGAAGACGGCGTGGGGTATGTGAACGCGCAGTATATTTCCGCGACGGTGGTGAACACCACGGCGGCGCCGCCCACCACCGCGACCACGACGGCGGTAACTCCCGCCCCGGCCGCGCAATAAAGGCATCCCGCCGGAGGAAGGGCGCAGGCCCTTCCTCCTTTTTTGCAAAAGGCCGCCCGGCTATACTATATCCCTCCGGCGGCGGGCGCCGCACCGGATAAGGAAGAGAGAGGATTTCCATGAAACAGGCACGCTCCTACCCCCGGCTTACCATCACCCGCAAGGCCCAGCTTTCCTGCGAGGCGGGGCACCCCTGGGTTTACGATACCGAGGTGCTCTCCGCCGATCCGCACGAAAACGGCGGGCTGGTGGATCTGTTCAGCACCCGGGGGCGGTATGTCGGCACGGGGCTTATCAGCGACCGCTCCAAAATCCGGGTCCGGCTGCTGACCCGCAGCGCTTCCGAAACCCTGGACGAGGTGTTCTGGGAACGCCGGATCCGGTATGCCTGGAATTACCGCAAAACGGTCATGGGGGAGGATATCAACGCCTGCCGCGTTATCTTCGGGGAGGCCGACCAGTTCCCCGGCCTGACGGTGGACCGCTTTGAAAACGTGCTGGTTTCCCAGACCCTGTCCCTGGGGATGGAGCGGCTCAAGCCGGTGATCTTCCCCCTGCTGCTGAAGGTGCTGCGGGAGGACGGGCAGGCCGTGGACGGCATCTATGAGCGAAACGACGTGGGGATCCGCCGGCTGGAAGGGTTGGAGGAAGGCAAGGGCTGGTTCGGCTCGCCGCTGGCTTCCACCTGCCTCACCCTGACCGAAAACGGGGTGAAATACCGGGTGGATTTCGAAAACGGGCAGAAAACCGGCTTTTTCCTCGACCAGAAGTACAACCGCCGCGCCGCCGCGCGGCTGGCCGCCGGGCGGCGGGTGCTGGACTGCTTCACCCACACCGGCTCCTTTGCATTGAACGCGGCGCTGGCGGGGGCGGAGCACGTGACCGCCGTGGATATTTCGGCCGACGCGGTCGCCCTGGCGGAGGAGAACGCCCGGCTCAACGGCCTGCAGGAGCGGATGGATTTCCGCTGTGAAAACGTGTTCGACCTGCTCCCGTCCCTCCGGGGCAAGCCGTACGATTTCATCATCCTCGATCCGCCCGCCTTCACCAAATCCCGTTCCGCCACCGAAAACGCGGTGCGCGGGTACAAGGAAATCAACCTGCGCGCCATGAAGCTGCTTCCCCGCGGCGGCTACCTCGCCACCTGTTCCTGCTCCCATTTCATGACCGATCCGCTTTTCCGCGACATGCTCCGGTCGGCCGCCGCCGACGCGGGCGTCGCCCTGCGCCAGATCGAAGCGCGGCAGCAGTCCCCGGATCATCCCATCCTCTGGAGCGCGCCGGAGACCGATTACCTCAAATTCTACCTGTTCCAGGTGGTATAGGGCGTGGGAAAAAGGCGTCCCATAAAACAAAATCCACAGGGGGCAAGGATAGAGGTCTCCCACTGTGGATACAGGCAGCGCCCGCAAAAGCGGGCCGGTATATTCGGGAAACAGTATAGCATATCCCGGGCGGCAATGCAAGCGGTTGCGCTGCATCCAGAGACGCCCGCCTCCCTCGAAAAAACGCCGTTTCTGCGGGCCGCAAGTATACTGCGGCCCGCATTGCATATAATGGAATGGAAAGGATAAAAGGAAACGACTGGTTTCCGGGGAGGAATCGTGATGCCCCCGCTCGCCTTTGCCGCCAACAAAAACGGGGAGACCGTATTCGCATTATGGATCGCCGCCGGCGGGATCCTGGCAACGGGGCTGGCCGGCTGCCTGGCCGGGCTGTTTACCCCCTGGCTGCTCTTCCTTGCCGGGCTGGCCGGGGCTGCGACGGTAGCCGGCGCGCTCTGGTATCCGCCGCGGTACGCCGCCTCCCTGCACGGGACCTTTGACGGGGTGGCCGTGCGGGCGGAGAAAGGGGTGCTCTGGAAGCGGGAGGTTTACATCCCCGCCTCCGCCCTGCGCACGGTGGAGTCGGGCTCCACCCCCCTGCAGCGGCGGCTGCACTGCCGGACGGTAGTGCTCCGCTTTGCCGGCGGCACGGTCCTCCTCCCCCTTCTGCCGGAGGACGAGGCGGAGCAGCTTTCCCAGGCGCTGGAAGCCGCGTCCTCTTCCGGAGAGCCCGGCCCTTCCGCCGATCCCGCCGGCCGGTAAGACGGCCCGGCTTCAAAGGAGCACCGTCCATGTTCCGTCCCCACCCCCTTTACTGCTTCTATGATTCGAAAAAATGGATCCTCCTTTTCCTCTTGCCCGTGCTGCGGGTGATTTTTTCCCCGCGGGATGTCGTCTCCATCCTGCTCGCTTCCCTGCGGGACGTGGCCTTTGCCGCCCTGCTCATTGGCTATTCGGTCGCCAAATGGAAACGGGCGCGGTATTCCCTGCACCGCGGGCTGACGCTGCGGCAGGGGCTGGTGTACCGCCGCACCCTGCGGATCTCCGCCGACGACGCCGCGTCGGTGGAGATGGAGCGCACCCCCCTGATGTGGCTGGCGGGCGGGCGGCGGATCCGGGTGAACACCGCCGGCCTGCGCCGGCGGGCGGACGCGACGCTGTACCTCCCCGCTTCGGCCACCCGCGGCGTCCTCATGGAGGGGGCGGCCCCCAAGCGCTGCCGGCGGTATGCGGCCCGCGCCTTCCCCGTCGCCGTGATGTCCGCCTCCAGCTCCAACGCCGCGCTGGGCCTGCTCACCCTGGCCCCGGCGGTGCGGCAGGCCGGGCAGATCCTCGGCCGGGAGATGACCGGCGAGGTATACAATCTCATGGACCGCCTGCTGTCGGCCGGGCTGCCTCCCCTTTTCAACACCGTCACCAATATCCTGGTGCTCGGGTGGGCGTACGCCTTTATCCACACCTTTACCAGGACGGCCGGCTTCTACGCCCGGCGGGACGGGGAGCAGCTGCACGTGACCTCCGGGCTGCTGACCCGCCGGGACGTCTATATCGACTGCAGCCGGGTCACCGCGCTGGAAGTCCGCCAGACCCTGTTTATGCGCCTGTTCGGCCTGCACACCGTCACCATCACGGCTGCCGGCTACGGGAGGGAAAAAGGGGCGCGGCCCCTCATCATCCCCGCCGCCCGCCCGAAGGAGCTCTGCGCGGCGCTGGACACCCTCCTGCCCGAATACCCGATCTGCGCCGGTTCCCTCCGCCCGGTGAAGCGCGCGCTGTGGCGGTATGTCTGGCCGCCCCTCCTGCTGGCGGCGGGGAGCGTTGTCCCCCTGACCTTCGGCGGGGTGTGGGGGACGCTGGCCGCCGTCCTGTTCCTCGGCGGGGCATGGTGGCTTTCCATCCGGCTGGCCGGGTACTTCCGCGCCGGCTTCGGGGTGGGGCGGGGCGCGGTCACCATGCGGTATCCCCGCGGCCTGGCGCTGTATGAAATCCACGTCCCCTGCGAAGTGGCCGACTGCCTGATGATTACCCGCGACCCCTGGGAGCAGCGCAACGGGACCTGCACGGTGGAGCTGCGCTGCTTTGGGGAAAAGCGCCGGCGGCACCGGGTGCGCGCCCTCCCCTACGAGCCGGCCGTTATGCTGGCCCAGCGCCTCATGGAGATGGACGCCCCCCTGCGGAAATAGCTTCCCCTTCTGCCGGAAGGATACGCCAAAAATACGGAAAGCCGCCGCAAAGTTTCTTTTGCGGCGGCTCCTTTTTTGAATCCCGTCCCTTTGCCCGGGACCGGTTCCCATTGAATTCCCGGCCAAAACATGCTATCCTAAGGGAAACGGATTCCCGGGCGCCTCCCCCGCGGGCGGGGCAGGCCATCCCGGGGATTGGATTCGAAAGGGTGAGGACGATGCAGTACCGGCGGTTTGGGAAAACCGGGGAGACGGTATCGGTGCTGGGCTTCGGCGCCATGCGTTTCCCAAGCAAGGACGGGAAGGTAGACGTGGAGGAAGCCGTCGCCATGATGCGCCATGCGGTGGACGAAGGGCTGACGTATATCGATACGGCGTATTTTTATCACGATGGGGAAAGCGAAAAAATTGTAGGGAAAGCGCTCAAGGACGGCTACCGGGAAAAGGTCCATATTGCCACCAAGCTCCCTCTCTACCTTGTGGAGAAGGAGGAGGACTTTGAGCGGTTCCTTTCCACCCAGCTGGAGCGGCTGGAGGTGGAGACGGTGGATTTCTACCTCATGCACGCCCTCAACCGGGGCGAGTGGGAAAAGGCCAAGCGCCTCCGCCTGCCGGAGAAGATGGAGCAGGCCAAGCGGGACGGGCGGATCCGGCATATCGGCTTTTCCTTCCACGATGATTACGAAGCCTTCCAGCAGATCCTGGACGAATACGATGGCTGGGAATTCTGCCAGATCCAGCTCAATTACATCGGGCTGGACTACCAGGCGGGGATCCGCGGCCTGGAGTACGCCGCGTCCAAGGGGTTGGGCGTGGTGATCATGGAGCCGCTGCTCGGCGGGCGGCTGGCGGCTCCCCCGCGGGGGGTGCAGGCGGCGCTGGATCCGTCCAAAACGCCGGTGGAATGGGCGCTCGACTTCCTGTGGAACCGGCCGGAGGTCACCCTGCTCCTCAGCGGGATGAGCAGCATGCAGCAGGTGCGGGACAACCTCGCCTATGCCGACCGCGCCCGGGCCGGGATGCTCGGCGAAGCGGAACTGGCGATGCTCCGCGAAGCCAAGCGGGTGTACGACACCGCCGCCCTGGTCCCCTGCACCAAATGCCAGTACTGCATGCCCTGCCCCTTCGGCGTGGAGATCCCCCGGGTCTTTGAAGGGTACAATCGCACGATATCCCACGGCAAGGACGCGGCCAAGGCCTTTTATGCGGAGATCAGCGGGAAGGCCGACCTGTGCCGCGCCTGCCGCCGGTGCGAGAAAAAATGCCCCCAGCATATTGAAATCAGCGCAATGATGGCGGAGGTGCAGGCGGCCTTCGCCGAATAAGCCCCCCGCCGCCGGAAATCCGACTCTTTGGAAAGGTTTTTTCTATGACGGAACAGAAAACGCGTTTTTATACAGTCAACCTCCGCCAGGCGGTATGCGCGGGGATGCTGCTTGCCATCGGCGTGATCCTCCCGCAGCTGTTCCACGCCGTGGGCGGGCCGGCGATGGGGAAGGTGTTCCTCCCGCTGCATATCGCGGTGCTCATGGGCGGGTTGCTGCTCGGCCCGATGCTCGGCGCCCTGATCGGCCTGCTGCTCCCGCTGGCGAGCTTCCTGGTCAGCGGGATGCCCGCGCCGCCCACCCTGTTTTTCATGCTGTTTGAACTGACCGCTTACGGGCTGTTCACCGGGCTGTTTTATCAGAAGCTGCCGCTCATGCCCAGCCTAGCACTGGCGATGCTGGCCGGCCGGGTGGTGAACGCCCTGGCCCTGCTGGCGGGAATCGGGCTGCTCGGCGTCCCGTATCCCGGCGTCAGCGGCCCGCTGCTGCCCGCCGTGCTCGGCGTGGTGGGAGGCGCAGCAGTGACCGGGCTTCCGGGCATCCTGATGCAGCTCCTTGTAATCCCTGTGCTGGTGACGGCGCTGAAAAAAAGCGGGGTATTATATGGAAGAGATTAAAACGCTCCGGGAACGCCTGGAGAAAGAACACCTGACCTGCATCGTTTCCCGGGAGGACACGCTGTACCGCTCGCAGGCGCGGGGCATCCGCCCCCTGGTTACCTGGCTGAGGGAGGATCCGCACTTCTGCCGGGGCGGGCGGGCAGCCGACCGGGTAATCGGCAAGGCGGCGGCGCTGCTGTTCGTATACGGCGGAATCCGGGCGGTGTATGCGGGCGTCCTGAGCGAATTGGCCCTGGCGGTCTTCCAAAAGGCGGGCGTGGAAGTGGAATACGGGCGGCTGGTGCCGTTTATCGTCAACCGGGACCGCACGGGACGCTGCCCGATGGAAACGCTGGTCGCCGGGGTGGACGACCCGGCCGAAGCGTTTGCCATATTAGGGCAAGCGGTAAAATAGCCCGCCGGCGCGGCCCCTTCCGCCCGGCGGCCTGTCCCTTACGGACAAACGAACCCGGGCCCTGCCAGTCGGCAGGGCCCGGGTTCGTTTGTCCAGGATATGTTCTTTGCGGGGAGAAGGCCATCCTCTTCATCCCAGCGCCCCGACCAGATTCACCGCCAGGGTGCCGAACTGATATACCAGGAAGGAAACCACCCAGGCCACGCCGGTCTGCATCGCCACGGTGCCGATCGCCCACTTGGTGGAATTCATCTCCCGGCGGATGGCGGAAAAGGCCGCCACGCAGGGCATGTACAGCAGCACAAACACCAGGAAGGACAGCGCGGACACCGGGGTGAACACGCTTTGCAGGGCGGCGCTCATTGCCGCGTCGGTGGAGGTGTTGTACAGGATGCTCAGGGTGCCGACCACCGCTTCCTTCGCGACAAAGCCGGACACCAGCGCCACCGACGCCTGCCAGAAGCCGAAGCCGAGGGGGATGAACAGCGGGGCGATTACCCGCCCAATCGAAGCCAGGATGCTCTGCCCGCTCTGCTCGGGGGTGAGCATGGTCAGATGCAGGTCAAACGAGCGGAGGAACCAGATGACGATGGAAGCCGCCAGCAGGATGGTCCCGGCCCGCACCGCAAAATCCTTCACCCGCTCGTACATATGCATCCACAGGGTCTTCAGGGTGGGGAGGCGGTAGGGCGGCAGTTCCATAACGAAGGGGGCGTGCCCGCCCTTGAGCACCGTCTTGCGCAGCACCATGGCCACCAGGATGGCGACAATCACGCCGGTGAAATAAATCCCGCAGACCACCAGCCCGCGGTGGTTGGGGAAAAAGGCGGCGATGAACAGGGCGTACACCGGCATTTTCGCGCTGCAGGACATGAAGGGGGTGAGCATAATGGTCATCCGCCGGTCCCGCTCGTTTTCCAGGGTGCGGGCGGCCATGACGCCGGGCACCGAACAGCCGAAGCCCATCAGCATCGGCACAAACGAGCGCCCCGAAAGCCCGGTCTTATGCAGCAGCTTGTCCATGATAAAGGCGGCGCGGGCCATGTACCCGCTGTCCTCCAGCACCGACAAAAACAGGAAAAGCAGCAGGATCTGCGGGAAGAAGGAGACAATCGACCCCACGCCGGCGATCGCCCCGTCGCACACCAGGCTGACCGCCCAGGCGGAAGCGCCCGCGCCCTCCAGCGCCCCGCGCACCCAGGGGGTGAAGCGGTCCGAAATCAGCGCGTCCAGCCCGTCGGTCATCCAGGTGCCCAGCGGCCCGAAGGTGATGAAAAACACCAGCGCCATAATCCCGATAAACAGCGGCAGGGCAAAAATCCGGTGGGTGGCAATCCGGTCGATCCGGTCCGAAACCGTCAGTTCCCCCGGCGCCTTCAGCCGGGTGACGCAGCGGGAGCATACCCGGCAGATAAATTTATATTTCTGGTCGGCGATGATCATATCCCGCTCGCCGTATTTTTCCTCCAGCGCCCCGATGATCTCGTCAATGAGGTGCGCTTCGCCCTCGGTGAGCTCCAGCGCCTCAATGGTCGGCAGGTCGTCGTCGATGATCTTTACCGCCGACCAGCGCAGGGCCATCCCCTTTTTCAGGCATTTCGGCTCGATGATATCCTCAATGCGGAGGATGGCCTCCATCACCGCGGGGGCATAAATCCCGTCGATTGCGTAGGTGGAGCGGTACTCCTGCGGGTGATGCTCCCGCCGGTCGTGCAGCTGGTGGCGGATATAGGGGTTGTCCCCATACCGCTCGTCCACCTCCCGGGCAAGCCTTTGCTCGTCAAAGGGAGCCGGCTCCCCTTCCCTGCGTTCCACCCCGTCGTGGTAAGCCCGCTCAATCAGTTCCTTGATGCCCTTCCCACGGCTGGCGGAAACCGGCACCACCGGCAGGCCGAGCAGATGCTCCAGCATCTGGGTGTCGATCTCCAGCCCCCGGCTTTTGAGCATGTCCATCATGTTGAGCGCCACCACCAGCGGCCGGCCCAGTTCCGCCAGCTGGAGGGTGAGGTACAGGTTGCGTTCGAGGTTGGTGGCATCCACCACGTCCAGGATGACATCCGGGTTTTCCTCTATCACAAAGTTGCGGGTGACCAGTTCCTCGGCGGAATAGGGGGAAAGCGAGTAAATCCCCGGCAGATCCACCACCGAGACATCCTGCCCGTGGGTTTTCAGCCGGCCTTCCTTCTTTTCCACCGTAACGCCGGGCCAGTTGCCGACATATTGGTTCGAGCCGGTCAGTTCGTTAAACAGGGTCGTTTTCCCGCAGTTCGGGTTCCCCGCCAAGGCATAGGTATGGCTCACCGTGACCATCTCTTTCCGGACAGGGCGATCCCCCGCCCTGCCGCCAAATTTATCCGTTCAGCGCGCCTGCGTTCAGCCGCGCCCCCGCCGGCGGAACCAGCGCTGCCTGCCGCTAGACGGCGCCTGCGCCGGAGAGTCCCCGGCGTCATCCCCTGCCGGGGATCCCCCCTCTTCGCTGAGGATGGTGATCTCCTTCGCCTCGGAACGGCGGATGCTCAGTTCATACCCGCGGACATTGATTTCCAGCGGATCCCCCATCGGCGCCGCCTTGCGCATGATCACCACCGCGCCGGGGGTGATCCCCATGTCGATGATCCGCCGGCGTAGCGCCCCGGAACAGCCGAGCCCTTCGACAATCGCCCGTTCGCCGATTTTCATGTCGTTGACCGTCCTGCTCATGGCCCGTCCCCTTTTCTCCAAACGGCCGCCCCGCGGCGGGAGGCTTCCCGCCCGCACCGGCGGCGCTCTAATAGCGTATATATTTTAGCATCCGCCCCTACCCCTGTCAAGGCGAGGGCGGCCTCCGGCTATCCCATCAGCATCCGCACCGCCAGGGAAGAAAGGACGATGCCGCACAGATCGCCGGCGACCGCGGCCCCCAGCGTGTGCCGGGTCCGTTTCACCCCCACCGCGCCGTAATATACGGCGATGGTGTAAAACGTGGTTTCGGTGGAGGACTGAAGGACGCTCGCCACCCGTCCCACCAGGGTGTCCACGCCGTAGGTGGCGTAAACATTTTCCAGCATCGCCAGCGATCCGCTGCCCGACACGGGCCGCAGCAGGGCCAGCGGCACCGCCTCGGCCGGGAAGCCCAGCTTCTGCGCCAGCGGCGCTACGGCGGCGGTCAGCAGCTCCATGGCGCCGGAGGCGCGCAGCATGGAAACCGCCGTGAGCAGCGCCACCAGAGAGGGCAGCACCTTGACGCAGGACCGCAGGCCGTCCGCCGCCCCCACGGTAAATTCGTCGAAAACCGGCACCTTTTTCACCAGCCCGGCCACCAGGATCGCCGCCACAAAAACCGGTACGGCCCATCTTGCCAAAATCCCCGCGATATCCAGGGTCATCCCTCCCTTTCCGCTCCCCGCATTCTTCCAAAAAGCATCCCTTCACGCGGCGGCCTTTTCCCTGGCTCGCCGGGCCTTCGGCCGTGGCCGCCGTCGAGAAAGGCCCGCCCCGCTCCCCAGGATTTTCGCCGCCGTCACCGCCGCCGCAGCCGAGGCAAACGAGGTCAGCCACACCGCAGGGAGGATATCCAGCGGCGCGGCCGCCCCATAGCGGAGCCTCAGCGTGGCAACCGTGGTGGGGATTAACTGAATCGAAGCGGTATTCAGCACCACAAACACCACCATGTGGTTGGAGGCGGTCCCCGGCTCCGGGTTAGCCTTTTCCAGCTCCGCCATCGCCTTGAGGCCGAAGGGCGTCGCCGCGTTGCCCAGCCCCAGCAGGTTGGCCGCCATATTCATCAGGATGGCCCGGCAGGCCGGCCCCGCCGGATCCAGCTTGGGGAAAAGGAGACGGAGCAGGGGGGCCATCGCCCGGGCCAGTAGCGTGGTCAGCCCGCCCTTCTCCGCCACCCGCATCAGCCCGCCCCACAGGCACATGGCTCCCCCCAGCGTCAGGGAAAGCTGGATGGCCTCCCCGCCGCCCGCCAGCAGCGCGTTGGTCACCTGCTCCAGCCGACCGGTCGCGGCCCCCGCGACCAGGGAAAGGAGCATGATTCCTACCCACAGCCCGTTCAGCACCGCCGATTCCCTCCTGTTTCCCACAAATTCTTGTTTCTTTTCCGTGGTTTCCACATTGATTTTTATGAAAAAGCAGGAATGGATATGTCCCGAAAAATAGGCGGCATCCGTTGACAAAATGGAAATTAAATGGTAATATTTTTACGGAATAGTTGGTAATTCGACAGTCTGGGTAAAACCGGGCGGAAAGGATGGAAAACATGAAGTACACAGGAATCGTACGTAGGATTGACGATCTGGGCCGTATTGTGCTGCCGGTTGAGCTTCGGCGCACGCTGGAACTGGAAACAGGCGACTCGTTGGAAATCTTAGTAGAGGACAATACGATTATCCTGAAGAAATACCAGCCGGCCTGCATTTTCTGCGGCAATGTCCGCGATATTACGGTATATAAGGACCGCAATATCTGCAGCTCCTGCGCCAAGGATATCGCCAGCAAACTGTAATCCGGTGACGATACAGCAAAAGCTCCTCCCCGCTGCACATCAGACGGGGAGGAGTTTTTTTATTCTTTATGACCGGCCGTGCTTTCCGGGCCGAGAAGCCGGCTGTGCCCCCAGCGGCGAGCGTTACAAGGCCGCGGGCTGCCGGGGCCTCCCGGCGTGGGGGACAGGGCGGCTACCGTCCGGGGCATCGCCCTGAACGCCGCCCCGGGCATTGCGCGGGGGCGGACGAATCCGCTGCTTTTGGACGGCATTCCCCGTTCAGCTTTCCTGCCCGCCGGCGGGCGCCGGGACGCGTTTGCGCACTGCCCTTTTCCCAGCGCCGGCGCTCTTTTTCCTCTCCCGCTCTGTCTGCGGCTTTTCATGGCGGAGGAAGCCGAGGACCGTCAGCGCCCGGGTGGTCTGGAAAAGCGGGGCGGCATAGAAATAGGGCAGCAGTACGAAACAGGCCGCCAGCCAGCCCGCAAATCCCAGATACAGTCCAACCGTCTGGCCAAGGCGTGCATGCATAATCCGGTGGGCGCGGCGGAACAGGTGCTTTTCGGGCGGCCCGGCCAAAAGGTACTGCGCCGGGAGATACCGCAGCATCAGCATTTCCAGGATGATAAACCCGGCGATCAGGGCCGCCAGCCCCAAAAACGTGCAAAGCAGCATCGTCATGTCGGCCAGGGGCGTGTGGCTTCCGCCCCGGCGCAGCAATTCCCGGTATCCCCCGATCAGCGCCGCCGGCGCGTAGCAGAGCGTCCCCCAGCCCAGGCGCCGGCAGAAAAGGCCCAGCCTCCACCGGAGCGCCCGGCCGTACCCCTGCCGGAAAAAGGAAAACACCAGCAGGTAGGACGGCTTTTCTTCGGACGGCGCAGGCGGAGCTGATGGGAGGATTTCCCTGGTCGCCGCCTTGTCCACATCCGGAGGAAGCCCCTCCCCCCGCGTTTCCGCCAGCCGGAGGTAATAGAGCGCCTGGCCGGCGCGTATCGGGGAAACCAGCAGCCAGTCCAATAGCAGCGCCCCCAGCAGGACCGCGCCGTACAGCCATCCTCCCGTCCAGAGATCGCCGGCCTCCACCACCTTCTCCGCCCCCAGCCCCAGCAGGCGGAGGGCCGCCAGCTCGAAGAGCAGCACCAGCAGCCCGAAGGCAAGCTGGGTACACTGTACGGCGTTGGCCGTCAGCCAGTTCCCCTTCAGCCTCTGCCGCGCCCTTTGTGCCGGCCGCATGCGCCTTCCCCCTTTGCTGGATTCCATCCTGTTTTTTCTTGAACGTTTGGGGATTAGTATGCCCGGACGGTCTGCGTTTGATACCCGCAGCGCTATTTCCGAAGTCTGATTTTTCCAGAAGTTGGATTTCTGTGCACTTTCGGACAAGTTTTTTGGCTTTTTGGGCGATATTTTCCTTGATTGTTCTTTCCTCCTGCGGTAAAATACAAAGGTGCAGCGGCTGCGGTTTCCCCAACCGGAGGAAGGCGCATCGGGCGCCGGGGGGGCGGGAAGCTCCCTGGAAGCCCCCTTCCCGGTATGGACGCGTGTGGGGGAACCGGCGCCGCCGGGCCGAAAGCAAGGGGAGAAGCGGGCGGGATAGGCGCCTCCTTTTCCTCCCGGGGCCCGCTTTCGCGCTTTGGAGCAGACAGCCGGCGAAACGCCGGCCGGCATCGCCCATTGCCTGCCCCAACTGCACCTAAATGCAAATTCAGAAAGGAATGAGCGTCACCATGTGTGGAATTGTAGGATTTATCGGCAGCCGGCCGGCCGCGCCTCTGCTGCTGGAAGGGCTGGCCAAATTGGAATACCGGGGCTATGATTCGGCAGGGATTGCTTTGGTGGAGGACGGAGGAATCGTCATCCACAAATCCAAGGGCCGACTGAGCGTGCTCAGCGAGCGGATCCACGGCGGGGAGGGAATCGACGCGACCGTCGGCATCGGCCACACCCGTTGGGCGACGCACGGCAAGCCGAGCGATGAAAACTCGCACCCCCACAAGAGCGCGAGCGGCCGGTTTGCGGTGGTACATAACGGGATTATCGAAAACTATGCCGCCCTGAAACGGCAGCTGCAGAGCGAAGGGGTCACCTTCCTGTCCGAAACCGATACCGAGGTCATCGCCCACCTGATTGAGCGGAGCTATACCGGCGATTTCCTCGGCGCCGTCCGCACCGCCATCCAGCAGCTGGAAGGCTCCTACGCCCTGGGCGTGCTCTGCTCGGAGCATCCGGACGAATTCATCGCCGTAAGGAACGCCAGCCCGCTGATTGTGGGCCTGTCCGATATCGGGAATTTTATCGCTTCGGACATCCCCGCCATCCTTGCCCATACGCGGCGGGTCATCCAGCTGGCCGACCATGAAATCGTCCGGCTGACCCGGGATTCCGTGGAAATCTTCGACCAATCCGGCCGGCCGGTGGAGAAAAAAGAGATGACCGTGGATTGGGACGTGACCAGCGCGGAAAAGGGCGGCTACGACCATTTCATGATAAAAGAGATCATGGAACAGCCCCAGGCGCTCTCGGCCACCATCTCTCCCCGTATCGACGCAGACGGGGGAATTGTCCTGGACGGCATCCATCTCACCGCCGCCCAGCTGCGGAAAATCAACCGCCTGTTTATCGTCGCGTGCGGATCGGCCTACCATGCGGGCGTGGTCGGGAAATATGTGATCGAGAAGCTGGCGCGCATCCCGGTGGAGGTGGACCTCGCTTCCGAATTCCGGTACCGCGACCCGATTGTGGACGAAAAATCCCTGGTGATCATCGTCAGCCAGTCCGGGGAAACCGCCGACACCCTCGCCGCCCTGCGGGAGGCCAAGCGCCGCGGCGCACGGGTGCTGTCCATTGTCAACGTGGTGGGGAGCACCATTGCCAGCGAGAGCGACGACGTGCTGTATACCTGGGCCGGGCCGGAAATCTCGGTCGCCACCACCAAGGCATATTCCACCCAGCTCACCATGCTGTATCTCATCGCGTTCTACATCGCCCACAAGCTGGGGCGGATCGACGACCGCGACATGCGGCGGCTTCTCAGCGCCCTCATCCGCCTGCCGGATATGGTGGCCGGCATCCTGCGCCAAGCGGGGGAGATAAAGCTGCTGGCCCAGCGGTACGCCTACCTGGAACACGCGTATTTCATCGGGCGGAACCTCGATTACGCCGTCGCGCTGGAGGCCTCCCTCAAGCTCAAGGAAATCAGCTACATCCATTCGGAGGCCTACGCCGCCGGGGAACTCAAGCACGGCACGATTTCCCTGATTGAGGAGGGCACCTTCGTGGTGGCCCTGGCCTGCTGCGAAAAGCTGATCGAGAAGACCATGTCCAACATCAAGGAGGTCAAGGCCCGCGGGGCGGAGGTGCTGGTCCTCACCACCGACGACAACCGGGAGGTGCTGCCGGAGGTGGACCACGTCCTCTATATCCCGAAGACCAACGACCTGCTGATGCCCTCGCTGGAGGTGGTCCCCATGCAGCTGCTGGGCTACTACATCGCGCTGGCCCGCAAATGCGATATCGACAAGCCCCGGAACCTTGCCAAGAGCGTTACCGTAGAGTAAGCCGGCCCGGGGCGCGGCGGAAAAGGCGGCCGCGCCCCCGTAGGCTGCCGAAAAGTGGGAGGCCCCTGTCCGTTATGGGCAGGGGCCTCCGCTTTTTGCTCGCTTTTTCCTATTTGCCGCCGGGGCCGGCTTTATCCCCGGATGCCGTACTCCTTCAGGTACGTCTCCATCTTTTCCCGCATTTCGTCGTCCAGGATGACCTTGCCGTCCACCGGGACGTTGTGGAGGGTCTCGATAATCTCCCGCACCGTGACGATGGGATAGGTGTCGATGCCGTACTCCTCCTTGATTTCCTGGATGGCGGACAGCTCCCCCTTCCCCCGTTCCATGCGGTCGGCGGAAACCACCAGCCCGGCGATTTCCACGTCCGCAATCCCACGGAGGATGGGCAGGCATTCCCGCATCGCGGTGCCGGCGGTGATCACGTCCTCAATGATCACGACGCGGTCCCCGTCCTTGAGGGGATACCCCACCAGCACGCCGCCTTCCCCGTGATCCTTGGCTTCCTTGCGGTTGAAGCAGTAATTGACGTCCCGGCCGTACCGGTTGTACAGCGCGATGGCGCAGGCCACCGACAGGGGGATGCCCTTATACGCCGGGCCGAACAGCGCGTCCACCGGCTGGGGGAAATGCTCCTGCACGCAGGCGGCGTAATACTCCCCGAGTTTGGCGGCCTGCGCGCCGGTGCGATAATTCCCCGTATTGATGAAATAGGGGGTCTTCCGCCCGCTCTTGGTGGTAAAATCCCCGAAGGTCAGCACCTTGGAGCGGACCATAAATTCAATAAATTCCTTTTTGTACGACATGAAAGCCATCCTTTCTTCAAATAATCCCGCTGCATTCTGCTGCACAGAACTGCACAGAACTGCACGGGGCAAAGCCTACGGCTGCGTCCCTCCGCCGGAACCGCGCGGCCCCGGGGCCTGCCCCCGCCTTCCCAGGGAAGCGCCGTCATTCCCCCGCCAGCGCCCGGCGTCCCCGGGCGGTGAGCACCGCCCTCCCCCGCCGGATGTGGGGGGTGTCGAACAGAAAGCCCGGCCGGGTCTTCCCCTCCTCCACCATCTCGCAGAGCTGGCGGTAGACGGCCGATTCCCGGTACACGGCGTAGTCCGCGGCCACCGTGACCGCCGGGCGGTAATCCAGCAGGATCAGCCCGGCCCGTTCCAGCCGGGCGAGGGCTTCGCCCCGCGCCTTGACCGCCGCCATTGGCTCGTCCGCCCTCTCCAGCCGCATATGGTTGAGCGCGGTGGAGCGCAGTTCCCGCTCCCGGCTGCTCCACAACTCCAGCCGGACGATCGGGTACCGCTTCGCGCCGGCGATTTCCTCCAGCAACGCCCGGTCCTCCGGCCGCAGGGGAGATTCCGGATATTCCATTGCATCCATGCCTTTTCCACCTTTCCCAGGCTGCTTCCCGGCGGTCACCGCAGAATCAGCAGGGTGACGCCCGGGTTCAGCCCGACTACCTTTGCGCGGATGCGGGGATGCTTCAGGCTGCCCCGCACCATGTCCCGCAGCACCGTGCCGCCCGAATACCCGTGGATGACGGCCACTTCCCGCACATTCCCGTCCAGCCGGCTGAGAAGCCGCTCCAGATGCGCCTTGGCCTGTTCCCGGGTCATGTGGTGGATATCCACCTCCACCTTCTGCGCGGTGGAAAACTGCGGCGTCCACCCCGGCGACCCCCGCCGGGAAAACGGAGGCTGTGAGCGTGCCATCGCCGCCCTCACCTGCCTTTCCCTTTCTCCGCTTTCGTCCATTATACGGCATCCTGCGGGCAAGCGCAAGCCCGCGCGCCGTTGACTTTTTGCGCCGCCGGGCTATACTAAAGAAAGCGGGGCGCGGCGGGCGGCCGCCGTACCCTTGTTCAGGCGAAACCGGAAAGGAGAATCCCCTATGTATGAAACGATAACCGAACAGGCCGCCTGTGCGGTAAACGAGCTGATTCAGCGCGCGGGTCTGCAGGCCGGCCAGATTCTGGTGGTCGGCTGCTCCTCCAGCGAGATGGTGGGGGAAGCGATCGGCACCCATTCCAGCGAGGAGGCGGCCGCCGCCCTGCTCGCGGGGCTGTATCCGCCGCTGAAGGAACGGGGCGTCTTCCTCGCCGCCCAGTGCTGCGAGCATCTCAACCGCGCCCTGATTATCGAGCGGGAAGCGGCGGAACGCTACGGGCTGGAAATCGTGAACGCCGTCCCGCAGCCAAAGGCGGGCGGCTCCTTCGCCACCGCCGCCTACGCCCGGTTTGCCGATCCGGTGGCGGTGGAGGAAATCCGCGCCCATGCGGGCATGGACATCGGCAACACCCTGATAGGCATGCATCTGCGGCGGGTCGCCGTCCCCCTGCGCCTGTCGGTCGAGCGGATTGGGGAAGCGCCGCTGGTCTGCGCCCGCACCCGGCCCCGGTTTATCGGCGGGGAGCGCGCCCATTACCGGGAGGATCTGCTCTAATTTCCGGCGGCCGGGCGCAGGCAGAGAAGCGGGCGGGCTCTTTCAGCCGTGCGCCGGCTTGCTTCGGCGGCGGGGCGGCAGAGGCCATGCGCACTCAATACGCCGTGCGGGAATATATGCCAAAGCGGGGGCGCTGCAGATTGCAGCGCCCCCGCTTTGCATCCGAGCCCGCGCCGGCCGGAAATCCGGCCGGCGGCCGCCTTCCCCGCCGCCGCTTATCCGTGGCGGTGGATATTGGCCTTGTGCAGCCCTTTGCTCTCCACGTTTTCGGTGACGTTCTCGGCGCCGCCGAGCCGGGTCTCGAACACCTTTTTCGACTTCTGAATCTCTTCCAGCGTGGCGGGGCCGCCCATGCAGCCGCCCACGCAGAACATCCCTTCCAGGAAATCCACCGGCAGCTTGCCCGCCTTCAGGAGCATCAACGCCTTGCGGCACTCGTCCGCGCCGTTGCACTTCTGCACCCGGAGAGCCGTGTCCTCGCCCCGCTCGCGGAGCACCTCGGTCACCGCGCCGGTCACGCCGCCCGACACCGCGAAGCCTTTGCCGTACCGGGTCGCGTCCTCGGCCGCTTCCTCCGTCTCCTCCACCTCAATGCCCTGGGCGCAGAGCATGGCGTACAGCTCCTCAAAGGTGAGGGCGTAGTCGATTTCGTCCACATAGCTGCCCATGACTTCGTTTTTCTTGGCGATGCAGGGGCCGATGAACACTGTTACCACATTGGGGCGGATGCTGCGGATATACCGCTCCACCGCCACCATCGGGGAAACGGTGGTGGAAACGTATTTTTCCAGCGCCGGGAAGTGCTTGTGGACCAGGTTCACAAACGCCGGGCAGCAGGAAGAGGTCATCGGCTCTCCGGCGGCCCGCCGCTCGGACAGTTCCGCCGCCTCGCTGTACGCGACCATATCCGCGCCGAGCGCGACCTCATACACGTCGTCGAAGCCGAGCTTGCGGATCGCCTGCTTGATCTGCGGCAGGGTGGCCGCGCCGAACTGCCCCTCGATCGAAGGGGCGATCATGGCGACGACCTCCTTCTTCTCCCGCAGGGCGTCGATGACGCTGACCATCATCGAGACGTCGGAAATCGCGCCGAACGGGCAGCCCACCACGCAGGCGCCGCAGTTGACGCATTTGCCCGGATCGATGGTCGCGATGTCGTTTTTGTCCATGTTGATCGCCTTGACCGGGCAGCTCTTGATACAGGGGCGCTCGATTTCCACAATCGCGTTGTAGGGGCAGGCTGCGACGCATTTGCCGCACTTCCGGCATTTGGACTGGTCGATCACCGCCCCGTTGGGCGTGTTGGTAATCGCGCCGAACGGGCAGGCCTTCGCGCATTTTTTCGCCAGGCAGTTCTGGCAGTTCTGGGTGACGGTGATTTTGGTAATCGGGCAGCCCTCGCAGGCGGCGGGGATTACGTGGACCACCTGTGCGCTGTCCGCATCGGTATACAGCACGTCGATGGGCAGCTTGCCCATCGCCATGCGGACCCGCTGGCGGACGATTTCCCGTTCCCGGTATACGCAGCAGCGGAACTGCGGCTTGATCCCCTCAATCATCTCATAGGGGATTTTCTCATAGTCCGTATACAGGTCGCCCGCGAAGGCGTGCCTGGCGGTGAGCCGCAGGACCTCGTGCTTGATTTGTACGATATCGGTGATGTTGTCCATTTTGTCCATGCCTTTCCGATCGCCCGTCCAGCCGGGCGATCTGTCGTAGTGCGCTGCCGCGTCTGCGGCGGAAATTTACACGGCCGGAAGGCCGCGGCCTTCCCCGTCAATAGTACCGGATGCGGACAATCTTGCCCGCCCCCCGCAGGGTGTCGGCCAGCTCCTCCAGCAGCCGGATTTTGATGCTCAGGTCCACCGGCAGGTTGGGGTTCTGGTGGGCGGGGTTGATCGCCTTGCCGATAAACATATACAGGTGGGTGCAGTGCTCAATGAGGATGCGGGCGATCATCGCCGCCCCGTTGTCCGCATCCAGCGCCTTGATGTTCTCCGGATCCGCCGGGTTTTCCAGCGAGTTTTTGACCAGGACGTTGACCTGCCGGATGGTGAGCACCCCTTCGGTCACCAGGTCGATGCCCTTGATGTGGGCAATGGGCGGCAGGTCGCTGTCGTAATTGAGGTCGGTGGTCACCTCCCGCCCGAGCACCCTGGCCACGAGGTTGGCGCTGCTTCCCCCGCAGACAATCTTCTGCCCCTCCGGGGCCATGAAATCCACCACCGCCCGCTCGTCGTCCTGCTTGAAGCGGGGCGGGCCGGAAAAGAGGCTGACCACCTGCTGCGGGATCACCCGCACCGTCGCGACGGTGGTGTCGTCCCCCGGCTGGCGCATATACAGGTCCTCGCACGCGCCAATCAGGGCGGAGGTCATGCGCGCGCTGGTGGTCTCTGCCTTCCAGTTCTCCTCCAGGAAATCCCGCACGCTCTCCCAGTTCCAGCCCAGGTTGAGCACCGCGCCGATGCCGGCGTACATCACCCCGTCGCTTATCAGGGTGAGGATGTCCCCCACCTCCACGTCGAAGGCGGCTTCCTTGATGGTTTTCCCGCCAACCTCCCGCTCGGTATACTCGATGGGATAGGCCACCCCGTCGTGCACGTGGATGCAGCCGGGGCAGTCGAATTCGGTGAGATAGGCCTTGCCGTCGGTGGTCAGCTTGAGGATGGAGAAGGTGGAATAGGCGACGTGCCGCACCTTGCATACCGGCAGGGTGTGGATGATCGTGTCCACCGTATCCTCCAGCGACGCGCCGGCCTCCATCATGGTGGCGATGATTTTGGAGGTCAGGGTGGCGAGGATGTTGGCCTTCACCCCGCTGCCCAGCCCGTCGGACAGGACGACGATCACCCCGTCCTCGACATTGACCACTTCGACCTTGTCGCCGCAGAGTTCCTCGTTTTTCTTATTCAGGCTCTTGGAGGTCACGTCATAATACACGCTCATGACGGATCACCTTCATTAAGCATCTGCTTTTTCAGGTTCACCAGGGTCACCTTGGTTTCGGCGGTGGTTTCCCCCAGCAGGCTGGCGATTTCCTGCGCGACCGTCATCTGCTTGTCGATGACCTTCTGCGCCATCTCCGCCGCTTCCAGCCGGGCGCGGCGGGCCGCCTCCTTCCGCTGCTCCTCTTCGGTGACGTCGGTGAAAAAGCCGATGACGATTTCCTGCTCCGGGACGTACATCAGGGTCTCCTCCACCACCGTTTCCTTGGACTGGAGATGGGCCTTTTTATTCACAATATTGCGGTGGGTGTCGAAAACCTCCTGGAAATCCTCCGGATCCATGATTTCGAACAGGTCGGTCTTGACCGCCTCCTTGCGGGAGATGCCGAATTTCTTCTGGGCCGCCTGGTTGAACTCCACGATCCGCAGGTCGCGGTCCACCGCGATGATGTAGTTCGGGGTCACGCTGAGGGTCACGTTGCTCAGGGACTGGGAGAGGTCAATCATATACGGCAGGCACATATACAGCTCGGCCTTGCCGTGATAGACGGCGATGGCCTTGTCCCGGCAGGTGTTGTACCCGCAGGAGCCGCAGTTGAGTTCCTTATCCGGGGTCGGCTTGCCGATTTCGGTCAGGATTTTCCGGATGGTCTTTTCGTCCGGCTCGTCCTCCGGCAGGGGCTCCGGGAGGAACTGCAGAGACAGGTCGGCGTCGGCCCGCTCCAGTTCCTCAAACTGGTCGGCGGCGTATTTTTCCACCGAAAGCCGCGCGCGGAACGCCGCCCGCCGCTCCTCCGGAATCAGCGGGCCGTTCACGCAGCCGCCGTCGCAGGAGTTCAGTTCCACAAAAAGCCGGCCGCAGTTCCCGTCCTGCAGCTCTTTGAGGAAGGCCATCACGTTTTCCAGCCCGCAGACGCTGAGGAAGCTGTACCCGTTGTAGGAGCCGCTGGCAAACCCTTTGTGGGCGTTCAGCTTCACATCCCGCACAATCCCTTCCGGCACCGGGTAAATCCGGGAGAAGGGGGTGGGCAGGCCGGGGCCTTCCTCCGCCTGCGCCGGCTCCTGCCCGGCAGGGGCGATGCCCCGCTCGGCAAGCAGGGCGTCCAGCTGGCGGAAGGTGATCACGCCGTCCGCCGATTCGGGATGATCGTCGATCTCCTTGATTTTGGACAGGCAGGGCCCGATGAACACCACCCTGGTGCCCGCGCCGTCCCTTGCCTTGATCATCCGCCCGTGGGCGAGCACGGGGGAAACCACCGGCGCCATATACGGGATGAGGGAGGGGTAATATTTGGTGATGAGGCTGTTCACCGTCGGGCAGCAGGTGGTCAGGATGCAGTCCATCGTCCCCTCGTCCAGAAGGCGCTTGTATTCCGCCGTCACCTCGCTGGCTCCCACCGCGGTTTCCTCCACCGCGTCGAAGCCCAGCCGGTACAGCGCCCGGCGGAGCGCCGCCGCGCTCTCCCCTTTTTCCGCGTCCGCATACAGGCCCGCGTACGAAGGGGCGAGGCTGGCCACCACCCGCACCGACGGATCCGCCAGCCAGCCCAGGATGTCGGCGATATCGTTCACCACCGTCTTGGCCTTCTGGGGACATACGTTGACGCAATGGCCGCAGAGGATGCACTGTTCCGCAATGACCTCCACCCGGTCGTTGATATAGCTTATCGATTTGACGTCGCAGTGTTTCAGGCATTTATAGCAGTTTTTGCAGTTGGCTTCCTTCACGCGTATGTAGCCCATACCCATTCCCGCCTTTCCTTGCCGAATATGCCGCCTTACTTCTTCCCGGCCACCGTGGTTTTAAAGAATTCCTCCACCGTTTCGGGGCGGACGCTGTAAATCTCGTCCGCGTATTTGACGCAGACGCCTGCGTCCGCGCAGTGGCCCATGCAGAACGAGCCCTTAAGCTCCACGCTGTCTTCCAAATGACATTCCTCAATCAGTTCCTTCAAGCGTTTAATGACCTCCCGGGAATTCTGCAGATGGCAGGAGCTTCCGACGCATACCATCAAATCCATTTGTTCGACACCTTCCAATCCTGTTATCCGAAATGGTTTCCTTTTGTATTCCGCCCACCGGCGGCACAGTTATAGCCATAGTTAGTATACCTTTTTGTTATTTTTGTGTCAATGTATAATTCCCCCTGAAATTCCGTCTTCCCCTTGTGGCTTTTCGCTTTTGCTTTCCCTTTTCCCGCGTTTCCCGGCCCCGCCGCGCCCCTCCGGGGTTCCGGCGGTTTAAGCGATCCTTAAGGTTTCGTTCCGGTGGTTTTCACTATCCCGTGGTACGATACCGTTAGAAAGGAACCGCCGCCGGGCCGCCGGAGCGCTGGGAATTCCCGGCGGAAGGGAAAATGCGGATGCATTTTCCGCAAAAATATGCTATGCTGGTTGAGTCGCCGGCAAACGGCGGGGAACCGACAAAGCAGGAAAGGAAGAGGAGCATGGCACAGACCATACTGGTATGCGACGACGACAGGGAGATTGCCGCCGCCGTGGATATTTACCTGACCGCAGAGGGCTACCATGTCATCCAGGCGTACGACGGCTTCCAGGCATTGGAGGCCATTCAGGAAAACGACGACATCCAGCTTATCCTCATGGACATCATGATGCCCCGGCTGGACGGGGTGCGCGCCACCATGAAGATCCGGGAAACCCGGAACATCCCCATCATCATGCTCTCCGCCAAAAGCGAGGACAACGACAAAATCCTCGGGCTGAACATCGGCGCGGACGATTACATCACCAAGCCCTTCAATCCCATGGAACTGATAGCCCGGGTCCGTTCCCAGCTGCGGCGGTACACCAATTTCGGCGGCACGCCGGAGGCCGAGGGGAAGAACCCGTCGGTCATGGTCAACGGCGGGTTGGAACTGGACGACGGGGCCAAGCGGGTGAGCGTGGACGGGCAGGAGGTCTCCCTCACCCCGGTGGAATATAAAATCGTGAAGTTTTTCATGGAAAACAAGGGGCTGGTCTTTTCCAGCGCCCAGATTTATGAAAACGTGTGGAACGAGCCGTCCTACGGCGCGGACAACATCGTCGCCGTCCACATCCGCCACATCCGGGAAAAAATCGAGATTAACCCGAAGGAGCCGCGGTACATCAAGGTGATCTGGGGCCACGGCTATAAAATGGAAAAACTCGATTAAGCCCGGCTTTCGAAGGAGGGAGCCCGCTTGAACCTGAAAAACAGCCTGTTTGCCAAAGTGTCCGCCTTTTGCCTGTTGATCGTCGGCATCCTCGGGGGAATCCTGACCTTCGCGCTGACGTATGAATTTTACGTCGTCCAGGGCGCCTATGAGCAGGTGTTTGCCGACACCTCCCGTTATTACGGCTTCCTCTACGGCGACGCCAGCAATATCCTGGATTACGGCGAGCTGCTCGAAAAATCGGAAAGCGAAGGGCTGACCGCAGAGGAACAGGAGGAGGCGGACTACCTGCTCAGTTCCCTCTTCCCACCCGCCGGCTCCAACATCGCCTGGGCCCTGCTGGATGCGGACGGGGCCTGCCTGCTGACCAATATGGACGGGGCCGCCGACCCGGTAAAGGAAATCCGGTCGCTGACCGGCGGCCGGTTTGAGCAGCTCCAGCGGAATGGGCAGTACCTGCTCATCGGCCCCCGGCAGACGGTGACGGTCAACGACTGGTACAGCGCCGAACTCGCCTCGTTTGAGACGGCCCAAAAATGGGGGCCTGTGGCCCTGTTCGGCACCGGGGCCTGCCTTTTGCTCTCCATCGCCCTGTTTGCCTACCTGGTGGCCGCCGCCGGCCATAAGGCCGGGGTGGAAGGGATCGCCCTCAACCCCCTCGACCGGATATGGACGGAAGTTATCCTGGGCGGGATCGTCCTGCTGGTTGCCGCCGGGATTTCGTTGTTCGAGAGCTACATGTCCTATTTTGAAATTGCTGCCCTCCTGCTGCTCTTCTTTATCGGCTTGCTGATCCTCTTCTTCTCCCTCATCCGCCGCGCCAAGGCGAAGATGCTGTTCAAAACTTCCTTTATCTGCCTGCTGGCCCGCCTCTTCGGGATTATCTTCCGCCATCTGCGGATCGCCGCCCGGATCCTGGGCTTCCTCATCGCCTACGCCCTGCTGCAGTTCCTGCTGGTGCTCGGGATGACGTCCGGGATCGCCATCGCCGTTTTCTTTTTCATCACCACCAACGTGGCGCTGTTTATCGTGGTCTGCCTCGGCTTCATCCAGTACCACCAGATCTGCAAGGCCACCGAACGCATGGCGGCGGGGGAACTGGGGACCCTGATTGACGAAAACACCGTCCCCTTTTTCCACCACATCGCCCACAACCTGAACCGCACCGGGGAAGCCATGCACATCGCCGTGCAGAAGGCCACCCAGAGCGAACGGATGAAAACCGAACTGATTACCAACGTATCCCACGACATCAAAACGCCCCTGACCTCCATCATCAGCTACGTGGGGCTGCTGCACACCACCGATATCCGTGACCCCAAGGCGCTGGAATACATCGACGTGCTCGACCGGAAATCCCGCCGCCTGGGGCAGCTGATGGCCGACCTGGTGGACGCGTCGAAGGTGACCAGCGGCAACATCGCGGTGAATATGGAGGTCATCAACCTCGGGGAACTGGTCAAGCAGGCGGGCGGGGAATTCGAATCCCGTCTGGAGGAGCGCGGCATCCAGCTTATCAGCAAGCTGCCCGAAACGCCGGTTTTCATCTACGCGGACGGGCGGCATATGTGGCGGGTGCTGGATAACCTGTTCGGCAACGCGGCCAAATACGCGCTGGACGGGACCCGGGTCTACGTGGATCTGGCGGTCATCGGCCGGGACGTCATCCTGTCGGTGAAAAACATCTCGCGGGATCCGCTCAACATCCAGCCGGAGGAACTGATGGAACGGTTTGTGCGGGGGGACGAATCCCGCAATACGGAAGGGAGCGGTCTGGGGCTTTCGATCGCCCGCAGCCTCATGGAACTGCAGGGCGGCACGATGAACATCCAGATAGACGGGGATCTCTTCAAGGTGATCCTCGGCCTGCATCTGGTGGATCCCCCCGCGCCGCCCCAAGCAGAGGAAGCGCCGGCGCCGGAAGATCCGGGCGCCGCTTCCCAGGACGCCCCGCCTCCCAAGGGGAAGGGCCGGAAAGCGCCCCCCTCCCCTCAAGCGCCCGCATCATAGGCGCGCCCCGGCGGCGTGGATGTGCCAGGCGTCTCGGGCGCCGCACAATACGTGCCCATTCGCAGAAAGCGGGGATGGCTGCAAAGCAGCCATCCCCGCTTTTCCTTCCCAACACGACCTTGCTGAAGCGGCGTTCCGTTTTCCCCCTCTATTCCGGGGAGGGGCCGGCCGCCTTTTTACGGGCGCGCCGGGTTTCCCGGGCGGGGGCGCCGTCCTCCTCGATAAAAAGCAAAAGCAGCGGTCCTTCTCACAGGCCGCGGCTTTTTATTGCTCTGTTAGCCGGCGCTTCCCCGCCTTGCCCAGCCGCCGGACGCCGCTCTGTCCGGCGCAGGCCGCGGAGCAGCCGCCAGAGGCGGCCGGCCCAGGGAGCCAAGCTGCGGGACGAGCTCCTGCCCCGTTACGGCTTATAAATGGCGATGGTGTGGTAGGATTCGTTCACCCAGTAGTTGTCGTACTCCCACATGGACAATCCGGTCCCGGCGAGCTGGGCGTTCACCTTTTCCATCAGCAGGTCGTGGTTGTTGACAAACAGGCGGGCGCTGGCAAACGTCCCGAAGGAAAAACGCAGGTCGATAACCTCGCTCCCCTTCTGGATCTCCCGGGCAATGACCGCCGCGATGTCGTCCCGCCGCGCGGTTTCCAGATACAGCCCCTTGCGGCGGTAATAGTTGGCGTCGGTGGCCGTGCAGGTATCCACCCCGATGTTGTCCGCGTCAATGGTATGGGTTTTGAGGATTTCCTCGGTGGTCAGGTTGAAATAGGCATGGCTCAGGCGGTCGTCGCTGTCGTTCCAGGTCGGGTCGAGATGATAGTTCTTTCCGTCCACCGTCACCAGGTTCCACATATGGGATACCCGGTTCTCGTCGGTGCCGGTCACCAGCGTGCATTCCATCCCCGCACGGTGAAGGAGGAGCTGCATTGCCCGGGCATATCCCTCGCAGACTGCACGTCCCTCTACCAGCGCCCCGTAAGCGGTGAAGGCGGACGGGTACGTCTGCGCCGGATCCTCCTCGTCCGCTGCGCGGGTCTCGTAAGTACACTGCGCCGCCAGCCGGTCGTGCAAAAGGAGCTCGGTCTCAAACGCATCCGCCTGTGGGCCGTCGCCTACCCCCTCCAGCAGTGCATACAGGGAGTCCTCCAGCTGACGGGAAGCCTGATCCCGCTCCTGGGCGTTCATGGTGAACACCAGGCAGAACACATTGTAATAGTCCACGTCCCCCGCCCGGTACCCTTCGTAGCTATACGTGTTCCCGATGTAAA
Organism: Candidatus Avimonas merdigallinarum; assembly: GCA_904377855.1. GTDB lineage: Bacteria > Bacillota > Clostridia > Oscillospirales > Acutalibacteraceae > Avimonas > Avimonas merdigallinarum. The sequence continues at coordinate 10,763 of CAJFGS010000004.1, read as the reverse complement.
AAAACTGGGGGTTGTCCCAGGTGAGCGCCGTATAAAGCCGCTCCGCCTCCTCCCGGCTGTGGAGGGGCTCGGTCAGTTCAACCCGCAGCCCCAGGTATTCCCGGTCCGCCAGGGCGCTGTCGGAAATCACAACCTTTTCGTCCTGCCCAAATCCGTCCCGGATGGCGGTATACACCTCGGCATAGCCTTTTTTCAGCCGGTCGTCCAGCCGCTGGTAGCACCAGCCTTGGCCATATTCCGAAAAATAGCGCGTCAAGTCGGGAGGGGTGGACGCCGGCGACGGTTCCTCTACCCCTGGGAAAAAGAAGGAGCAGCCGGAAAGAAGCAGGCAGATTCCCGCAAGAAGGGCGGCTAGTAATTTTTTCAACGATGGTTCTCCTCTCCGGCCGGCTCCTGGGAGCCGCCCCCTCGTGTTTCCCTGTTCAGCAGCGTCATCCGCTTCTTTTCTTCCCCGCTAAGGGGAAGGGGAAACCTGTCCTGCTTTTTCGCCCGGGTTATCCAAACGCGGCCTCCAGGCGGTCCACCACCCGATCCGCTGCATAAAAGCGGATGGCGTCCCCGCTCCCCTGGTATTCCCCTTCCAGGTCCAGCACCTGGCAGATATCCCCCGTATTGCGGGAGGCGAGATAGGCCAGCCCCGGCTTGGCCTCATTATAATGGGAGACCAGGATATCCGAGTTCACCAGATTGACCAGGGCGCTGAAGTCCCCGTCCGCCTGTTCCGCGCGGGAGGAAGTCATATATTGGTTAATCAGGGCGGCGGTAATCTGGGCCTGGATCTGGGCCCGCTGCTTCCGCCCGCCGTGCCAGTTCGGATACCGCAGGACGTCCACCACCTGCGACGAACTGAGGGTCTTCAGCCCCCCGTCCAGCTGGATGGAAAGGCCGTCCCCCTGATAATCGAGATCCTCCGTCAGCATGAAAATCAGGCCGGCTTCAAAATGATCGATCACCCGCTCGATGTTTTCATAGGTAATCACGGCGTAGTTGTCAAACACCACCCCGCTGGTCTTTTCCAGCGCGGTCCGGGTGACGGCAATCCCCTGTTCCCGGTAGAGCTCGTACAGGCGGATTTCGCTGGTTTCATAATCGACCACCATATCCCGCGGGAAGGCGACCGCCCCCATCTTGGTCAGGGAAGGATCCGCCCGCACCGCCACAAAGCCCTGCGCCTCGCCGCCGTCGGTGGTGACAATCAAAATGTTCCGGGCGTCCTCTTCGGTAAAGGCCACCGTTTCGCTCAAGTTCAGCCCACTGTCGGCGGATTCCCTGCTCCGCCGTTCCTCATTGATCTGCACCACCGCCCACAGGCAGAGGCCGCCGAACACCAAAAGAAACAGCACAAAGGCCAGCAGGAAAACCAGCACATTGCTCACCCGTTTTTTGGATTTTTTCTTTTCCCATAGCGCCATGGTCCCGCTTTCCTCCTGACTCCGCCGCTCGCAAAACAGCTTTCCATCTCGTTCATAACTTTTTGCCCGATTATAGTATAACAGAGCTTCCGGCAAACTGCCAACAACAGTTCTGTAATTTTTGGATACAGAAATGTAAAAACTTATCGCTCGTATTGCATCCTCCCTTCCCCCCATTTTTCCCGAAAAAAGGAAAATCATGTGCCAAGGGAGGGGGAACGCCGAAAAATGGAGGCCGCCCGTCCGCTTTCTTTTTCCCGGCCACCGGTCCCGCCTCCTTTCTTCTCCCTTTTTCTCCTAGGGCCGCCCGGGCGCCGCCGGGAGGCCCTCCTGTTTCCGCAACCCTCCTTCCAGGGAGGGGCCTGCGTACACCGGGCTGGACGGAGAAGGCGCGCCCCAATTGTTAACCTGTTTTTATAATTAGGTTGACAATTGGGGCGGCAGCGTGGTATCCTTATTCCCATTGGGAGGCGGATACGATGGGAACAAAAGAAGCGCTGCTCACCCTTTTGGAAGCGGAGAAGGGGACGTATTTTTCCGGGGAGGAACTCGCCGAAAAGCTCTCCCTTTCCCGAACGGCGGTATGGAAGGCGGTCAACAGCCTGCGGGGCGAAGGGTATGCGATCGACGCCGTCCGGAACAAAGGGTACCGCCTTGCGGAAAGGACGGACATCCTCTCCGCCCAGGGGATCCGGAAATACCTCCAGCCGGTCTGCGCCGGGCTGGAGCTGGCCGTTCTGCCGGAGGTCGGCTCCACCAATGCGGTGGTACGTGAAAAAGCGATGGCCGGCGCGCCGGAGGGCTGCGTCGTCATCGCCGCCAGCCAGACGGACGGTCGAGGGCGGGTCGGGCGCCGGTTCTTCTCCCCGGCCGGCACCGGTATTTATATGAGCCTCCTGCTCCGCCCGCCCCACGCTTCCCCCCGGCAGGCGGTGAAGCTGACCACCATGGCCGCCGTCGCCGCATGCGAGGCCATCGAAGCCGTCTCGGGGGAACAGGCGCAGATAAAATGGGTAAACGATATTTTCGTGGCCGGGAAAAAGGTCAGCGGGATCCTCACCGAAGCCTCTTTCGGGCTGGAGGACGGCTTCCTGGAGTACGCGGTGCTGGGGATCGGCATCAACGCCTATCCGCCGCCGGGGGGCTTCCCGGAGGGACTCGAAGGTATCGCGGGGGCGGTGTTCCGCCAGCCGCGCGATGATGGAAAAAACCGCTTGGCTGCCGGGTTTTTAAACCGCTTTATGGCCTGTTATTCCGCGCCGGAAAAGTCCGGCTACGCCGGCCGGTACCGGAGCCGGAGCCTCGTTATCGGGAGGGAGATCCAGGTCCTTTCCCCCGGCCGCTCCCAAAAGGCGGTCGCGCTGGATGTGGACGAGGAATGCCGGCTGATCGTCCAATACCCGGACGGCCGGGTGGAAAGCCTCTCCTCCGGCGAAATCAGCGTCCGGCTTTCCTAAAAGGAGATGCGATTTGAAAAAAGATAAAACAAGAGAAATGATCCTGTGCGCCTTATTTGTGGCGCTGATTGCGGCGGGAGCCTGGATAAAAATCCCGGTCCCGGTGGTGCCATTCACCCTGCAGACCCTGTTCACCATGCTGGCGGGGCTCCTGCTGGGCGGCAAATGGGGAGGCATCGCGGTTTGCGTCTACATCGTCCTGGGGCTGGCGGGCCTTCCCATTTTTGCACAGGGCGGCGGGATAAGCTATGTGCTCCAGCCGAGCTTCGGCTACATCCTCGGCTTTGCCGTCGGCGCGTTCGTCACCGGCGTAATCGCAAACCGTAAAAGCAGGCCGAGCTATCGAAGGCTGCTGGCCGCCAATTTCAGCGGCCTTGGGATCATCTACCTTTTCGGGATGGTCTACTATTCCCTGATAAGCAATTTCTATCTTGGGGAGCCGATCGGCCTGTGGCCGCTGTTTCTGTACTGCTTTCTCCTCACCGTCCCGGGCGATATCGTCCTGTGCATCGCCGGAGCCATCCTGGGAAAGCGGCTGATTCCCCTGCTGCGGAAAGAAAGGATAGGATAGGCGGATGACCGATATGCAACGGGCAAAAGAAAAAGTTTTGGCGGGGGAGCCGATCACAAGGCAGGAAGCCCTCCGCCTGTATGGGCAGCCGCTGGGGGAATTATGCGAAGCGGCGGATGAAATCCGCCGGCATTTCTGTTCCAACGGGTTCGACCTGTGCACCATCATCAACGGGAAAAGCGGCCAGTGCTCGGAAAACTGCCGCTTCTGCGCCCAGTCGGCCCATAATCATACCGGCGCGGCGGAATACCCGCTGCTCCCGGCCGGGGAAATTGCGGCGCAGGCCAAGGAAAGCGAGCGGCAGGGCGTGCTCCGGTTTTCCATCGTCACCTCCGGGAGGCGGCTGTCCGACCGGGAAGTGGAGGCGATGTGTGAAGCGGTGCGGCAGATCCGCCGGGAGACCAGCCTTTCCGTATGCATCTCCTTCGGCCTGCTCGGGGAAGCGCAATACCGGATGTTGAAGGAGGCCGGCGTGTCCAGAGTCCACAATAACCTGGAGACATCCCGGCGGAACTTCCCCAACATCTGCACCACCCATACCTTTGACGATAAGGTGGCCGCCGTCCGCGCGGCGCAGGCGGCGGGGCTGTCGGTGTGCAGCGGCGGGATTATGGGGCTTGGCGAAACGCCGGAGGACCGGATCGACATGGCCCTCACCCTGCGGGAACTGGGAATCCGCAGCATCCCCGTGAACATGCTCAACCCGATCCCCGGCACGCCTTTTGCGCAAAATGAGCGGCTAACTGCACAGGAGATGCGCCGGATCGTCGCGGTATACCGCTTCCTCCTGCCGGAAGCATCGATCCGTCTCGCGGGAGGGCGGGGCCTGCTGCCGGACAAGGGGAAAAGCTGCTTCCGGTCCGGGGCGAACGCGGCCATCTCCGGCGATATGCTGACGACGGCGGGAATCACGGTGGAAACGGATAAAAAGCTGCTGGAAGAATTGGGGTTTGAGGTGAAATACGGCCGTGAGTAAGAACCTGTTTATCACCGGGACCGGCACCGACGTGGGCAAAACCTATATTGCCGGCCTGATTTTGAAAAAGCTCCGGGAGAGCGGCGTGTCCGCCGCCTATTACAAGGCGGCCATGAGCGGCAACGGCCGGCGGGAGGACGGGAGCCTCCTCCCCGGCGACGCGCTCCATGTAAAGGAGGCGTCGGGCATCCGCCAGCTGCCGGAGGAAATGTGCCCCTACGTTTACGAGCATGCCGTCTCCCCTCACCTCGCTTCCCGGCTGGAGGGGAACCCGGTCCGCCTGGAGCGGGTACTGGAAGGATTTCAGGCGGTGTGTAAAAAGTACGAGTATGTCGCGGTGGAAGGCTCGGGCGGCATCCTCTGCCCGCTTTGTTTCGACGAAGCCAAACTCTGGCTCCCGGACGTGGTCAAAGCCTGCCGCCTGGGATGCCTCCTCGTTGCGGATTCCGGGCTCGGCGCCATCAATGCGGTGGGGCTGACAGCGTTTTATATGCGGGCGCAGGGGATCCCGCTCCGGGGGATTATCCTGAACCGTTTCCGGCCGGGGGACGGGATGCATGAGGACAACCGCCGGATGTGCGAATATATCACCGGAGTAAAGGTAGCCGCCTGCGTCCGGGAGGGCGATACGGAACTGGATGTGCCCGCGGACAGGCTGATATCCCTGTTTGCGTAAGGGAGGGAACGCAATGATCTGGTATCCGTATGAACAGATGAAAACTATGAAAGCGCCGTATGAAATCCTGGATGCAGACGGCGTCTATCTGTTCACCAAAGACCAAAAGCTGATTGATTCGGTATCCTCTTGGTGGAGCGTGATCCACGGCTATAAGCATCCGGAGCTGAACCAGGCGATTATCTCCCAGGCGGAAAAATTCTCCCATGTGATGCTGGGCGGGCTGACCCATGCTCCGGCGCTCAAGCTCTCGGAAAAGCTGCAAAGCTGGCTTCCGGGGGACTTGGACTACTGCTTTTATTCCGACTCCGGGAGCGTGGCGGTAGAAGTCGCCCTGAAAATGGCGCTGCAGTATTCCATGAACCGGGGGGAACCGCAGCGGACCATGATCCTGGCGCTGGAACATGCGTATCACGGGGACACTTTCAAGACAATGGAGGCGGGGGACGACGAAGATTACCACTTCGTCCTAAAGGCCTACGGCCCGAGCCGCTATGTGGTGCATATCCCGACCAAAACCGAGGCGCTGGAGGAGGCCTTTCGGGAATACCACGACCGTCTTAACTGCTTTCTTGTGGAGCCGCTTCTCCAGGGCGCCGGCGGGATGCGGATGTACGACGTTTCCTTCCTGAAAAGGGCGCGGGAGCTCTGCGACCGGTATGGGGTGCTGCTCATTTTCGACGAGGTGGCCACCGGCTTTGGCCGCACCGGCAACCGGTTTGCAGCCGACCTGGTGCTGCCGGATATCCTGGTGCTCGGCAAGGCGCTGACCGGCGGGTACATCGGCCACGCGGCGACCGTGGCCAACAAAAAGGTGTTTGACGGCTTCTACGACGACAACCCCGGGCACGCCCTGATGCATGGGCCGACCTTCATGGGCAACGCGCTCGCCTGCAGCGTGGCGCTCAAGTCCATCGAACTGTTTGAGACCCAGGACTATCTGTCCAAAATCCGGCGGATCGAGGAGATCACCCGCCGGGAAATGGAGGGCTTCTCCGATCCCCGCATCCGGGAAATCCGAATCATGGGCGGGTGCGTCTGTGTCGAAGTCGACGATCCCGCCGTAATCAAGGGCTACCAGCAGTTCGCCTATGAGCGGGGGGTGTTCAGCCGGCCGTTCCTGAAATACATGTACGCGATGGTCCCCTATGTGATAAAGGAAGAGGAACTCGTCCAGGTGCTGGATACCATGAAGGCCTGGTTTGCCCGATAGGCATCGCCCCGCTCTGTTGCCCCTTCCAGGGCTGCGCGGGGCGATGCCTGCGCAGAAGCGGCCTGCCGCTTCATGAGGAATTGTCGGATGCCGGTATGCTGGACCAAAGGAAGATTGGCAAAGCCGTACATCCGGCGCGGCCGCATAAAGCGAGCCGGGATTGGTTCCCCGCTCCCATCCTCGAGGGGCCCAGGGGAATACCGCCTGGGCAGTTTCAGCCGCTTCCCACTGGAACAGGGCCGGAAGGGCTCCTCGGCCGGGAAGGATTATAACAACGCCGGGCAGGGGCAGAGGCGCCGTACCGGGAAAGCAGGGACGCGTCCCGCCGGCAGCATCAGGAACCAGGGCCGGGGATGCCGTCCCGGCTTCTAACGCTGCGGCCGGCGCGCGGGAGCGGAAGAAGGGTGAGCCGTCCTTATCCATGCATACTTTTACGTGGGTAAGACGTGAATCGGCTTTTCGGAAAGGATTTGCCGATTTTCCCGATGAGAGTGCCAAGCGGCGGGACAGCCCAGCCCTGGCGGGCCACCCGCACTTCCGGCCTCCGGAATGGAAAAGCAGGGCCGCCGGGAACTTCCCGGCGGCCCTGCCGTCTTTTGAGGCCGGAGGGCCTGCGGCTTACCACCAGCCGCTGCCCCCATCGTAGATCTCCTGGCAAAGTTCCATCAGCCGCGCATACTCCGCGTCGTCGAGCGCGCGGTAATAGCTTCCAAACTTCACCATCCCGCGCCCGTCGGCCAGATGCCCGACCCAATACTCCAGCACGTCTTCGTACTCCGCGTTTGTCAGACGGATTTGGTATCGGATTGTGCAGCCGGCGGTCTCCTGCTCCGATTGCAGGCTGACCCAGCCGATATACGGCTTGGATACGGCAATCTCCAGCATTTCCTCCAGCGGGGACAGGTCCTGGAAGCTCTTAGAATACAACGTACCGTCCGGCTCGATCGTCTCCCGGTCGCTGATGTAAGCTTCCGCCGTATTGGCCTGGATGAGCGTATAATCCAATTTGCGCCGCTCCATCTTGCCGCTGTCAAATTCCCCGCCGGTATAATATTCCGCCAAATCGAGCGGGTCGCTGTAAGCGGGCAGGGAGGTATACAGCGGGATCCCGTCCGCTTCCTCCGCCTGCGGGGACAGCGCCTTGCGGAGGTACTCGCCGGGGCCGTTGTTGAGCAGCCAATAGGCAGGTTCGCCGCCGTACCGGACGTAAATGGAAAAGGTGTTGTCCCGGTAATCGTCCACAAACAGGTGGGAAGCCCCCCATTGCTCCATGACGACGCAGGCGTAGCCCTCCCCGGAAAAATAGGAAAGCTGTAAGCCGTCGCCCCATTCCGGATCCGGCGGGTTCAGGCCGTCCCGGAAATAGGCCTCCATTTCCGACAGGCTGGAATAGGTATCGTACAGCCGTCCGAAATCCGGAGAATCGTACTGTTCCCGATACCATGCGCGTTCGGCGTCCGGATCCTGGACAGCGGTCGTGTATTGCAGCAGCAGGCGGGTGCCGTCGTTGCTCCGGTACAGCCGGTGCACCGCCAGGATATTTTCGGGCAGGGACGTGGTCTGCTCTATATAGCCCTCATCCACCGGCACGGCAAAGGATTCCCCGGTGGACAGGCTGAGGCATTCCACCTGCCCGTCCCCCTGCGAATAGGTGTACAAATAGCCGTCGGCCACGCAGTAGGCGCCCACGTTTTCCCGCAGGGTTTCCGTTTCCCCTTCGCCCGACAGCGGCGCCGCAGTGATGGTATAGGATGGGCCGGTAAAGGAGGTGCCGTGATCCACCGCCTGGATATCCAGCAGCTGCCAGGCTTCCGCCGTCCCTTCCGGGGCCGGTTCGCCGGTCGCGGTATCCAGCACCTGCACGCCCGCCTCCGTCTGGACGACAACGGCGGCGTCCCCTTGCGTAAAGCGGATGATCTTCCCAGCGCCCGCCCATTCTTTCCCGGTTTCCAGGTCCCGCATCGTCCACTGGCCGGCTTTGGTGCCCACGTTAAGATACGAATCCTGCGTCGTTGTGGGGTAATAGGCAAGATAGCGGCCGCCCGGGGAGAATACCAGCCGCTTATACGGTTCCACATACTCGGCCGGGAAATCATAAACATGCTCTGCGGCCGCCTCTTCACCGATGCGGATCAGGTACAAGGCGGCGGGCCGGCCGCTGTCCCCCGGATCCAGGGCGGCGACGGTACGCAGATCGTCCGCATAGCGCAGTGCCAGCGCTGCCTGGGTTTCGGTGCCGGAAACCACCGCCGGCAGGGGGATCAGCCGGTCGTTTTGCAGATCATAGCAGTAATCGGCCCGCACCGTCCCGCCGTCCGATGCAGTACTGAACAGGCAGCGGTCCACCGTGGGGCTGACGGCATACACGGACAGGCCGTCCGCCGTCCCCAGGCTGGAGCCGAACTTCTCCTGCACGAGTTCGGACAGGCACAAAACTTCCCCGGTTTCGGTGTTGTAAAACACACCGCTGCACGAAGGCCCATGCCCCTCTGCCGTCGCCGGATCCAGCTTGAGCCAGACGGCGTTATAGCCGTCTAGGATTTTGGTGTCCGACCGCAGCGGGAATTCCGCCTGCACCGTCTCCTGCGCCAGTACGCTAATGGGAAGCCCGCTGGGCGCAGCGCCCAGCGGTTCCGGGGTAACCTGGCCGCCCTGGGTCAATATCAGCTTATCCTGCGGATAGGTCAGCGCCATGGTCGTCAGATCGCCCGGCGCATACCAGCCGGGGACGGTAGACGCGCCTCCGACGCTGGAGGCCGGATCGGACGGCGCGGGCTGTACCGCGGAGGGACCGGCGAGGCCCCCGCCGCCATGCAGCAGGGTAGAGGAAAACATCCCGATCCCTACCGCCGCGGCCAGGCAGGCCGCCGCGATCCCCCCCGTAAAGGGGAAGCCGGCGCTTCCGCTTTCCTGCGGCCTGCGCAATATACTCTTCCTGGATCTCTCCCATGGCCGCAAAGAGCGACCCCGGCTTTACCGCCTTTTTTCGACGCATAAAATCCCTCTCCTTCCCCTAAATCCACACATCCTGTTCCCGCAGGTAGGAGCGCAGCTGCTCCCGCAGGCGGGAAAGGCGGACGGCAACCGTATTTTCACGGATTTTCAAGTCGTCCGCGATAGCGTTTATGCTCTCGCCATAAAAATAGCGCCGGACAAACAGGCGCCGGTTCTCCGGCGAAAGGCTGGCCAAAAATGCATTCAGGTATGTTTTGAGTTCCTGCTGGTCAAGATAATCTTCCGCACCGTCCGGGGCGGTGATGCCTTCTTCCAGTTCCAGGCATACGGCATGGCCGCCGCGGCACTCCGCCGTTTTATGCCGGAGGCGGTCTACCGCCCTCCGCCGCACCAGCGCGCAGGAGTACGCGGACAGCGACCGCGGGCTTTGCGGCGGGATTGTATTCCAGGCGTCCAGGACCGCGTCGTTGACGCATTCCTCCACGTCTTCCTCCGAGGAAAGGAAATTCCGCGCGAGCTGGTGGAACAGCCGGCCGTACTGTGCCAGCAGCTGCGCGACCGCGGCTTCCGATCGGCTAAAAAATAGCTGGATAATTGACGAATCATCCATATGTCTCCTCCCCTCTCGTTTATTAAGTCGAAAAACAAAAAACTTTATTACCGATTTTTATTATAAATGATTTGAAAATTTCCTGCAATCTTTGCCTAATATGTCTTTTCGCAATTTCCCATATATCGCTTTTCTTCTGTATTTCGGACAGATTACTATGTGATATTGACATACCCATTTCGTGTGTGATAAGCTCTT
>CAJFGS010000004.1:0-661 GCA_904377855.1 Candidatus Avimonas merdigallinarum | reverse complement strand
ACCCGTACTTACTTTTAGCAAAAGGAGGTCTTTATTTTCCGCCTCGTCGCTTCCGCTCCTCCTCTTCCCCACAGGCTTAGCCTGTGGTTCTTTGTATAATTGCAAGAGCAGGGAGTCCATTTGGACTCCCTGCTCTTCTGTTGGTCTGTGTTTAGTGACCGTTGCTACTGACAAAATTATCCTATCCCTGCACGCCGACATCAGGTCATATCTGATAAAAATACCAACTTAAAAAGCTCCAACTTTGATTTATCAGTAATACTTGGAAGATTAGTTAGATACATATCCCAATAGTCACGTAATATCTCACCATATTGGGTTCGATCATTAAACAGAAGTTCACCTAATTCCAGCGCTGCATCACTTGCATGGAGTAAGTCCGACCAGTTTTCAAACCCAGCCAAATAGGCGATAAGATGCTGCGCATTCATCAATGTAAAATGTTCTTCATCGATATCGAAAGAAAGAATAAGATCATCGATATCTTGAAGGATGCTTCTTCCATTGTAGGTGATTGGTGGCAGTATTTCTTGCTGTAATCAAGGCGGCTGATGCAGCGCCATAATTGTCGTTTTCCATTTTGTTGCGCAGAATCGGCTGTCTGCCGGTTCCGCAGACATAAAACTTCCCGCCGAATTCCAGTGTGTTTTGCAAGGTGTAG
>CAJFGS010000003.1 GCA_904377855.1 Candidatus Avimonas merdigallinarum | reverse complement strand
GGAGGTTCCCGGCGAGGCGGATGGGTATACGGCGGTGACGCCCGACTCGTTTGATGCGGATGGAAATTTCCGAGATAACGAGACACACGTTGAGACGGTTTGCAAGCTTGTCAGGAAATAAAAAGCCCTGGAATGAAAACTTCTCATTGAGGCAAAACGCGCTAAAATCTTCGGATTTTAACGCGTTTTAGTCTTTTTTTATTCGCTTAGGTGTGCCCAGGGCTTGCGTTAATATAAAATTTTTCCCGTGAGTTCCGCCAGGGTGTTTTCACCCCAGCTGTAGTTAGTCAGATAGCTGCCCTTGAAAAGCTGCGAATATTCTTCCTTGCCGGAAAGGTAGTCGTAAAGGTCGCACCGCACTTTTTCGGTGACTATCCGGCGTTTTCCGTCTACCGACTCCACTACATCCGAGATCCCGTACTCCGCTAAAATATTTTTCAGCCGGAGTGCCACTTTCCGGTAGCGCGCCAGGGTTACGGAATTGACCGGTTCGTCCTCCCACAAGAAACTAATCGCATCCTCCGAGGAAACATAGCCGCCCCGGCGGTCCACCAGCAGGGCAAACAGTTCCTTCGACTTTTTGTTGCGGAAAGCGATCGGCTTGTCGTCGACGAAAACATCGAAATATCCAAAGGTACGGATCGACACGGTTCTGCCCGCCGGGGATTCCTTGCTTAAAAGCAACACATAACGGGGCGAGACTGCCGGCGATTTGGGAGAGCAGATGGCTTTCATGCGCCTCTCGCTTTTGGTGTTATAATCGTAATAGGTAAACTCCGCCTCCCCGATTCGGAGAAGTTCTGCAAAATCTTTATATGCCACGTTGCTGTGGGCGACAAAGTCCTTGAGAGGCGTGCTTTTTTTCATAAGCGGCAGCCACTCTTCTTGGGTGACGCCGAAGAAGCCGCAGACATTTTCACTCGCATAGAGCGGGGTAACGTATTTGCCGGACACCTCAAAGGCGGCGATGCCTTCGGTGAAATGCATGACCAGCTCCTGTATGTTTTCTTTCAAAGAAACATTTTCATTTCTCAACGCGTCTGTTTCCCGGGCGTCCGGAACACACCGGCAACAGTACAGGCTGATAGAATCGTCCATTTTCAAGAAGATGCCGCTGTACATTTTGATTTCGCCGCTGGAGGATTTCGCGTGATACGCGATCTGCGGCGGCTTTTCCCCCGGCTGATACAGCTTTTTCTGACGGAATGCGTGAAAGAACGAGCGCACCGCTTCCCGCTCTTCTTCCACCACCGTGCCGGTGATCCACTTCTCGGTTGCATCTTCCATCTGCATCGGGATTTTTTCAAGCCATTTAAACATGGGGGAATTGTTGCTGTACAAACAGTTCACGGTATTATTCGAAAGATCGTATTCAAATACCTTATCGTAAATATCCGTGAGGGCCTTCAGGTAACGCTTGGTTTCGTTCTCCTTTTTCGCTTGATATCTTTCGGTCACATCCATGCAGACGCTCTGGAACTCTTCCACGCCCTGCTCGTTTGTACACTTTGTGACCCACCCGAACATATAGGCCTTTGTCCCGTCGCACCGGAGGACGGATATATCGCCGGCAATCGGCACCCCGGCCGTATAAACGCGGTTGAGATACAGAGCAAACCGGCGGCGCTCTTCCATAGGGATCATCAGGAAAATGTTGTCCTTGTACATTTCCATGTAGTCGATTTCGCCGTCCCTGGCTTCGGGAATCCGCAGGAGCTCCATCATCTTTTTATTGATATAGGTAACCTTCGGCTGCTTTTCGCAGGTATATTTCAGAAATCCGCAGGGAATCGTTTCGTTCAAAAATTGCAGATTGTTGTTTTCGTTTTTAATGGCGGTGATGTCGGTCAGCACGGAATAGCCGACGAGCGTGCCGTCGTCCCCTTTTTCCGAAGCGATCGTATCGCTGACATAAAGGGCTGTCCCGTCCTTTTTGATAATGCGGTATTCGCAGGTCAGGGTTTGCTCCTTCGATTTTGCACATTGGAGGAATTGGGCGTAACGCTGCCTGTCGGCCGGATGCACCAGGGCCGCGTATAAATCCTCGCTCTCACTTAACAGATCCTTTTCCTCCAGGCCTACCATATCGCAGAGGTTCTTGCTCACGTAGCTCAGGTGGGCCGGGTCGGCAAATACATACTGGTGAAAGCCGCTGATATGGCGATGTACGATTTCTTCCGGGTTTTTGATTGTGTTCTTCATAGCATCTCCTTCTACGCGGAGATAATCGCGCTCCGCTGAGCAGGGCAGGATATCTGGAAAGACGGGGATTCATGAAATCCACTTGGCGCTGAAAGCGTATCCGGCCGGCACGCGGCGGAACGGCACGGGATTATCATACCATATTTTTTATTTCCGTTCAATCGTCTCTCTGTCCTCCCGCCGCAGCGCAGGGGGCGAGCCGGCGCAAGGCGGCGTCAGCCGCTCCGAAGGAGGGGGGGAGGCCCCGCGCCCAGGGCTTTGCAAGCCGGTTCCGCTGCCGCCGCTTGCAGCGTGTACGGGCGGCTGTTCCGGCTCGCGAGGGCCTGTGGAAGGGCATAAAAACCGGGGGCCCGCCGTGAATCACAGGCCCCCGGTTTTTATGCGGCGCAGGGGGTTAGCCCTGCTTTCGCTGTACATGCTTTTGAACCTTGCCGCTGATGGTTTTCGGCATTTCCGTCACAAATTCAACGATTCGGATCCACTTGTATTCCGCCAGCTTCTGGTTGCAGAAGTCTTTGATTTCCAATTCCAGTTCCTTGGAAGGGGCATATTCCTGCCCCAGCACCACAACCGCTTTGATCGCCTGGCCGCGGAGAGTATCCGGAACGCCGATGACGCTGCATTCCACAACCGCGGGATGCTCCATCAAAACATTTTCCACTTCGTAGGGGCCCACGCGGAAGCCGCCGGTTTTAATGATATCGTCAAACCGGCCGTGAAACCAGTAAAGGCCGTTTTCGTCGACATAGGCCGCGTCGCCGGTGTGATACACGCCGCCGCGCCATACATAATTGTACTGCTCTTCGTTGTCGAGGTAGGCGCAAAAGACGCCCGGCTGCCTGCCGTTTTCGGGCGGCACGATCACCACTTCGCCGATTTCGCCGGCTGGCGTGGGCTCGCCGTTCTTGCTGCGGAGTTCGATGTGATAAAAGGGCGATATGGTTCCCATCGAGCCGGCGGCCGGTTCCTTGCCCTTGAAGTTCGCCATCAGAAGCGTGGTTTCGGTCTGCCCGTACCCCTCGCACAGAGGCAGCCCCGTACGCTCCGTAAATTTGCGGAACACCTCAGGCGCGAGCATTTCGCCGGCGGTGGAGGCATGCTTTAACGTCGGCATATCCGGGATGCCTTTGCGCACAAGGTAGCGGTATACCGTAGGCGGCGCGCAGAAGGAGGTGACGCCGTACCGGTTGATGACGGTGGTAAGCTGTTTGGGATCGAAATTGTCAAAGTCGTAGACCATCACCGCGCTGCCGACCAGCCACTGCCCGTAAATTTTCCCCCAGGACGCCTTCGCCCAGCCGGTTTCGGCCACCGTAAAATGTAAGCCGCCCTCCTCGGCCTGCTGCCAGTACTTTGCGGTAACGATATGCGCCAGGGGATAGGTATAGTCGTGGATGACCCCCTTTGGATAGCCGGTGGTCCCGGAGGTAAAGTAGAGGAGCATCGGGTCGGTGGCCAGCGTCTGGACGCGGGAGAAATCCTCGCTCGCTGTTTCCATAGCGGCCGTGAGGTTTTCAAAACCTTCGGCATCCGACTGCACGCACCAAAGCTTCGCCGCCCCCCCGGCCTCCTGCACGGCGGCTTTTACCTTTTCCGGCACCTCGTTCTGCGGGGTGCAGACAATCGCCTTTACCTTGGAGGCTTTTATGCGGTATACGAAATCGCTCACGGTGAGCATATGGGTTGCGGGGATCATGACGGCGCCGATTTTGTGCAGGGCCACGGCGGCAAACCAGTATTCGTAATGGCGCTTGAGCACCAGCATGACCCGGTCCCCCCGGGCAATCCCGGCGCTGTGAAACACGTTGGCCATTTGATTGCTGTATTTCCGGATATCGGAAAAGGTAAAAATGTGCTCCTCGTTTTCGGTATTGCACCAGACCAGAGCCGTTTTATCCGGCGTTTCCTCGGCAAGAGCGTCCACCACGTCATACCCGAAATTGAAATTGTCGGGATATTTCAGGGAGAATTTTTCCAGGCTTCCCCGTTCGTCGGTGATTTCGGTACAGTATTTTTGATAGATGCTCATAGCTGCTCCTTCACTACCGCACCCGCACCGAGATGGCGGAAGCGATCATAACGCTTGCCGATTAAATCCGGATCCCTGGACAGTTCGCTCAGTTCCTCTGCCAGAAGCAGGCGGATATGGTCGTAAAATTCCTTTTTGCCGATGTCGTTTTCCGAAAGGATGCGCTCGACGACGCCGAGGCTTTTGGCGTCCTCCGCCGTCAGCTTCAGGCTTGCCGCCGCCGCTTCGGCTTTGGCGGCGTCCTTCCAGAGGATGCTGGCGCAGCCTTCCGGCGAGATGACGGAATAAACCGCGTTTTGCAGCATCCACACGCGGTCCGCCACGGCCAGCGCAAGCGCGCCGCCGCTGCCGCCCTCACCGATCAGGATGGAAATGATGGGGACGCAAAGGGTGGACATTTCCATCAGGTTTTCGGCAATCGCCTGGCCCTGCCCGCGCTCTTCGGCGCCGATCCCGCAGTAAGCGCCGGAGGTGTCGATAAAGCAGACGACCGGCCGGCCGAATTTTTCAGCCTGCTTCATGAGGCGGAGCGCCTTCCGGTATCCCTCGGGGTGGGGGGCTCCGAAATTGCGATAGCTGCGTTCTTTGGCCGTGTGGCCTTTTTCGATGGCAATCACCGTAACCGGGCTGCCGTTGAGCCGGGCGATCCCCCCGACGACGGCGGGATCGTCCGCAAAGCGGCGGTCGCCGTGGAGTTCAATAAACCCTTTGAAAATATGCCGTATATAATCAAGCCCCGTGGGCCGGCTGCCGTCACGGGCAAGCTTCACTTTTTCATACGCTGCTTGGCTCATCGCTTTATCCTCCGTTGTGCAGCTTCAGAAGCTCCGCCAGCAGTTTCTTCTGATAGCTGCGGGCCACAATGCTGTCGATGAATCCGTGTTCCAATACGAATTCCGACTTCTGGAATTCCTTGGGCAGAGCCTTCCGGGTGGTCTGCTCAATGACCCGGGCGCCTGCAAAGCCTACCGTCGCGCCGGGCTCGGCCAAAATAATGTCGGCCTCCATGGCGAAGCTGGCTGTGACGCCGCCGGTGGTGGGATCGGTCAGAACGGCAAGATATAGCAGGCCCGCGTCGCTGTGGCGCTTGACCGCCGCGCTGGTTTTCGCCATCTGCATGAGCGACAGCAGCCCTTCCTGCATCCGGGCGCCCCCCGAAACCGTAAAGCCGATTACCGGAAGGCGGTGCTCGGTGGCATACTCAAACAAGGCGGTTATCTTTTCCCCTACGGCGCTTCCCATACTGCCCATCATAAAGTAGGGCTCCATGGCAAACAGGCAGCAGCTCTGCCGGCCGATTTTGGCGGTGCCGCAGATCACCGCTTCCTCTTCGCCGCTGGCCGTGCGCACGGTTTCCACCTTGTCCGTATATCCGGGGAAATCGAGAGGGTTCCCCGACTTTATGCTGGCATACAGCTCGTGGAAGCTGTCCTTGTCGGCGATCATCTTAATCCGCTGGCGGGCCTTCATGCGGAAATGGTGACCGCAGGGGCAGACGAGATTGTTCGCCCAAAGCCGGCTTAGGGGGATATCCTTATGGCAGTTGGGGCAGTTCTTTTCCGGCTCGCCTTCGTCCCTCTGTACGGGGGCGGCGGTACGCCCGCCTTCTTCCAGCTGGTTCTTCGGTTTTAAAAAATTGATTAAAGCCATGACGTCACCTGTTACCCATAAACGTTAAGTCGTAGTTCCCGGAGGTAAACCGCTCGTCTTCCACAATCCGCAGCTGCTCCTGGATATTGGTCGGGATCCCTTCGATCACCAGTTCGCACAGGGCGGCGCGCATCTTCCGCAGCGATTCCTCCCGGGTCTTGGCGTAAACGATGAGCTTGCCCAGCAGGGAATCGTAATAGGGCGACACGGCGGTCCCTTCGATAAGGCAGGTATCGAACCGGACGGAAGGCCCTCCCGGCACGTGCAGCATCTTGAGGGTGCCGCAGCTTCCCGCATTGATGCGGCATTCGATGGCCGCCCCCTGCATGGGGATGTCCTCCTGCGCAAAGTTCAGCGGAATACCGGCCGCGATGCGGATCTGCCACTTGACCAGGTCAATGCCGGTCAGCATCTCGGTCACGCAGTGCTCCACCTGCAAGCGGACGTTCATTTCCATAAACCAGAAATTCCCTTCCGTATCCAGGAGGAATTCCAGCGTCCCGGCGCCGACATACCCGATTCCTTTGACCGCCTCTACCGCCAGCCGGATGATCCGGCTTCTTTGCTCAGCCGTTACGGCGGGGGAAGGGGTCTCCTCAATCAGCTTTTGATTGCGCCGCTGCAAAGAACAGTCCCGGTCGCCCAGGCAAACGGCATTCCCCTGCTCGTCGGCCAGTATCTGCAATTCGACGTGCCGCGCCGGGAATATATATTTTTCGAGATATACGCTGCCGTCGCCGAAGGCGCTGGCCGCCTCGCTGGTCGCCTGCAGATAGGCTTCTTCCAAATCCTCGGGGGATCGTATCAGCCGGATGCCGCGCCCGCCGCCGCCCGCGCACGCCTTGAGCATCACCGGATAGCCTATCCTGTCGGCGGCTTTTCGGGCTTCCTCCGCCGATGCGACCGCTTTTGTGCCGGGGATGACCGCAAGGCCGGTGTTGCTTATGAGCTCCTTCAGTACGGCCTTATCGCTGAGCCGTTCCATGCTTTCCGGCTCCGGCCCGATAAACACCAGCCCGTTTTTTCTGCAAAGCCGGGCGAAATGCGCGTTTTCCGAGAGGAAGCCGTAGCCGGGGTGGATCGCCTGGGCGCCCGCCAGAATGGCGGCGCTGATGATTTGGTTTTCGTTCAGATAGCTCTCCGAGGCTTCGGGGCCGCCGATGCAGTAGCTCTGATCCGCCAAAGCCACGTGAAGGGCGTTCCGGTCCGCCTCGGAATATACGGCCACGGTGGCGACCCCCATTTCCTTGCAGGCCCGTATAATCCGCACGGCGATTTCTCCGCGGTTGGCAACCAGTATTTTTGAAAACATAATTTACTCTCCCGTTATTGCGAAGGAAAATTCAGCCGATACGCAAAGCCGGCCGTCAACGGTGACCGTGCCTTCTGCAAAATAGAAGGGATGCTTGGCCCTTTTGATGCGGCACCGGGTCTCCACCGTATCGCCGGGCTTGACCGGGGAACGGAATTTCACGTTATTCAGCCCTGTGTAGACGGGAAGCTTTCCGTCGCTCATGGCGTCCTGCATCAAAATGCACGCCGACTGCGCCAGTATCTCGCAGAGGATAACGCCGGGGACAATGGGGTTGTTCGGAAAATGGCCTTTCAGGAAAAACTCGTCGCCGCGCACGGTGTAATGGCCCACGGCGTCGCCGTCCCGGCTATCCACCTCGTCCAGCAGGAGCATGTTTTCCCGGTGGGGCAGTATCTTCATGATTTCTTCCCTGTTCATGCGCTCACCTCTTCATGCGGAATAATTCGGTGCCGAATTCGACCACCTGGCCGTTGGTCACGCAGATTTCCGTGATCACGCCGTCCTCTTCGGCGGTTACTTCGTTCATGAGCTTCATGGCTTCCACAATGCAGAGGATCTGGCCCTTTTTCACCCGGTCGCCGATGGCGACATAGGGCGCGGCATTTTCGGCGGGCGCGGCGTAAAACACGCCGACGATGGGGGATTTTACGCTAATTTCGCCCGTGTTTTCCCGTGCGGCCGGCGCGGCCGGCGCAGCCGGGATCACGGCGCTCACCGCCGCCGTCTCTTTTACCACCGCGGGGGCGGTGCGCTCAAGCCGCACCACCTTATTGTCCTCGGTGATTTCCAGGCCGGTAAGTCCAAGTTCCTGCATCAGCCCCGCATATTTGCGGATATCCGACTCGTTCATCATTACACCTTCCTAAAAGCAAGACAAGCGTTATGGCCGCCGAAGCCCAGGGAATTGGACAAAGCCAGCGTGAGGTCGGCCTTTACCGCCGTATTCGGCACGCAGTTGAGGTCGCAGGCTTCGTCCTGTTCCTTCAGGTTGATGGTGGGAGGAACAATTCCTTCGTTCAAAGCCAGCAGGCAGGCCAGCGCTTCGATGGCCCCTGCCGCGCCGAGCATGTGCCCGGTCATGGATTTGGTAGAGCTGACATACGCCTTCTTTGCAGCGTCTTCGCCCAGGGCCTTTTTGATGGCAATCGTCTCCACCGCGTCGTTCATCGGCGTGCCGGTGCCGTGCGCGTTGATATATACCGTATCCTCATCGGTGTACCCGGCTTCCCGCATGGCGTCGGCCATCGCCTGGGCGCCGCCTCTGGCCTCGGGATGGGGGGCGGTGATGTGGTAAGCGTCGCAGGTGGAACCGTAGCCGCAGACCTCTCCGTAGATTTTGGCGCCCCGGGCCTTGGCGTGCTCGTATTCCTCCAGAACCAGTGCGACGGCGCCTTCGCCGATGACAAAGCCGCCCCGGCGCTTGTCAAAGGGCAGGGATGCTTCGTCAGGGTTTTCGGAAGTGGACAGGGCCTGCATATTCACAAAGCCTGCAATCGCCGAGGGGCAGATCGCCGCCTCCGCGCCGCCGGTGATGACCGCGTCGGCATAGCCGTGGCGGATCATCCGCATCGCTTCGCCAATGGCGTTGGAGCCGGAGGCGCAGGCCGTAACCGCCGGCATGGCGGAGCCGCGGCAGTCGAAGCGGATTGCTATCAGGCCTGCCGCCATGTTGGAAATCATCATGGGGACAAACAGGGGGGAAACGCGGCGGGGGCCCTTCTCCAGCAGCTTGGTGTGCTCCGTTTCAAAGGTGCGGATGCCGCCGATGCCCGTGCCGAACAGGACGGAAAAACGCTCGGGCACCACTTCGCCTTTGATGCCGCTTTCGTCCATGGCTTGCTGCGCCGCCGCCACGGCGAACTGCGCATAGCGGTCGGTGCGGAGGGTGTCGTTTATCTCCATATATTCCTTCGGGTCAAACCCTTTTACCTCGGCGCCGAGCTTTGCCTTGAGTTTTTCGGTATCAAAAAGGCTGATGGGCGCAATGCCGTTTTTGCCGGCTTTCAGGCTGTCCCACGTATCCTTCACCGTGTTTCCCAGCGGGGTGACGGCGCCGATTCCGGTAACGACGGCTCTTCTGTTTTCATTCATAACGGATTCTCCTTACATGGCGATGCCGCCGTCCACGCGGAGCACTTCGCCGGTCACATAGTTGGCTGTCGCCAGATAAGCCGCGGCGTCCGCCACGTCGGCGGCTTCGCCCATGCGGCCCAGAGGAACCAATTTCAGCAGCGGGTTATCCGCCTGTTCCCCGGTCATATCGGTTGCGATAAAGCCGGGCGCGATGGCGTTGCAGCGGATCCCCCGGGGGGCGAGTTCCTTTGCAATGGATTTTGTCAGGCCGATGAGCCCCGCTTTGGAGGCGGCGTAATTGCTTTGCCCCGCATTCCCGGTCAGGCCCACCACGGAGGTGATGTTGATGATGCATCCCTCGCGGTTGCGCAGGAACAGGCCGGTGCAGTGGCGGATCATATTGAAAGCGCCCTTGAGATTGGTGTCCATGACCGCGTCGAAGTCTTCCTCCTTCATCATCGCGGCAAGGCCGTCGCGGGTGATTCCCGCGTTGTTCACCAATATGTGCACCGTCTGGAAGTCCGCTTTGATCCGGGCCACCGTCTCCTTGACGGTTTCAAAGCTGGCCACATCGCACCGGTACGCCTTGGCGTCCACGCCGTATTCTTCTTTGCACCGGCCGCAGACCTTTTCCGCCGCCTGCTCGTTGCCCGCGTAAATCACCGCTATATTGGCGCCGAGGGACGCCAGCTTATACGCAATCGCTTCCCCTATTCCGCGGGAGGCGCCGGTTACCACCGCCACTTTTCCCTTCAGCATGATGCTTCCACCTCCGCCAGAAACTCCGTCACGGTCAACGCTTTGACCTCCGGATTGATTTTTTTCATCATATTGGTCAGGGTCCTGCCGGGCCCGATTTCAATGAAAGTCTCCATGCCGCCGGCAATCATGCCCCGGATAAGCTTTTCCCATTGCACGGGGCTGCAAATCTGCTGCGACAGCAGGCCTGCGACGTCCTGCGTATAGGGCTCCGCCGTCCTGTTGGAATAAAGGGGGACTGTGCCGTTCTGGATATCGGCCCCGGCCAGCTCTTCGGCAAAAGCGCTTGCCGCCTCTTTCATGAAGGGGGAATGGAAGGCGCCCTTTACCTTGAGCGGGATCGCCCTGCCTCCCGCGGCTTTTACCGCCTCAAAAAAAGCGGGCATCTGGGAGGATAAGCCGGAAACCGTGATCTGCCCGGGGCAGTTGAAGTTGACAGGGTATACGCCGGGATACCGGCTGCAAACATCCTCCACCTGTTCCGGGGTCAGCTTGACAACAGCCGCCATGGCCGTGTCAAACTTTTCGGCCTCCCGCTGCATCAGTTCGCCGCGCCGGCACACCAGGCGGAAACCGGTTTCCCGGTCGAAGATCCCGGCAGCCGTTGCCGCCGTGACCTCCCCCAGGGAAAAGCCGGCCACGGCGTCGGGACGGACGCCCTTTTCCATCAGCACGGCCGCCGCCGCCAGTTCCATGGCGAAAAGGCAGGGCTGCGTGTTTTTGGTTTCCTTCAGTTCCTCCTCCGTGCCCTCAAAGCACTGGGAAGACGTGCCGGGACGGATGCTGTCGCACATCCGGTAAACAGAGGCGGCGGCGGGATACTTCTCCGCGATTTCCCTGCCCATTCCGGGATACTGATCCCCCTGCCCGGAAAAAATGAATGCTATTTTACCCATTGTGACGCCCTCAGAAGGATAGGCTCCGCTTCCTCCATAACTTCCTTAATAATTTCTGCGGCAGGCTGTTCTTTTTTCACCATGGCGGCGATTTGCCCGGAAAGGAAGCATCCCTTTTCGTTGTCGCCTTCCTGCACGGCGAGCCGCAGAGCGCCCGTCGCCAGGGCTTCCAGTTCTTCGTCGGGCATACCGCCGTATTCCGCTTTCGCATATTCCCTTGCGAACGGGGTGCGGAGGCTGCGGACAGGATGCCCCAGCCGTTTGCCGGTCACCATCGTGCAGAGGTCCGTGGCCTTCAGGATTTTTTCCTTGTAGGCGGGGTGGATGGTGCACTCATAGGCGCTCAGGAAACGGGTGCCCATCTGGACCCCCCGGGCGCCCAACACAAAGGCCGCGGCGACCCCTCTGCCGTCGGCAATGCCGCCGGCGGCAATCACCGGCAGGGTGGTTGCGTCGCAGATCTGGGGGACCAGCACCATCGTGGTCAGCTCGCCGACATGGCCGCCGCTTTCCCCTCCCTCGGCGATAAGGGCCGAGGCGCCCAGGCGGGTCATCAGCTTGGCCATGGCGACTGAAGCCACGACCGGGATCACCTGAATGCCGGCTTCCTTCCAGGCCTTCATATATTTCGAGGGGTTGCCGGCGCCGGTGGTCACTACCTCGACCTTTTCTTCCGATACGACCCGCGCGACGTCGTCCGCGTGGGGGCTCAGCAGCATGATGTTCACCCCAATCGGCTTGGAGGTGAGGGAACGGGCGATCTTCACCTGCTCCCGGACATATTCGCCGGGAGCGTTTCCGGCCGCGATAATACCAAGGCCGCCGCCATCGGACACGGCAGCGGCCAGTTTACCGTCAGCGATCCAAGCCATACCGCCCTGAAATACCGGATAGCAGATACCCAGCATCTCGCAAATCTCTGACTTTATCATCGTTCTTAACCCTGCTTGCTCTGGATGAATTTGTCCAGATCGTCGACCGTCTCGACCTTCTGATCCAGTTCGATCTCAATGCCGATCTCGTCCTCCAGGTTCATCAGAAGCTCCACCGTGTCGAGGGAGTCGATGCCGAGTTCGGAGAATTTGCTTTCCGGTTTTACAGCGGAAATGTCGCAGCCGGTGCGTTCCGAAACGATTTTAGCGATAGCGTCAAAGTACATAACACGTGCCTCCAAAAAATTTTTTTAAGCGGCCGTTTGCCGCTTGTGTCGGAAATATTATGCAATATGCCGTGTTCCACCAAAACGCCTGCCGAGTTCCTTCAGCGTTCCAAAACTATAAAAACTTTGTGAACAATCAGGGGCTGCTTTCCAAAATACGAAACCACCGCTGCCTTGGACAAGGGTACAATATCCGCCAGTCGGTTGGAAAATGGAAAAGAAGGAGGGCGGCGAATTGGCCCGAGCGGAGTTGAAGGACAGCAGCAAACGAAAAGGAGACCGCCTCCTTTATGCGGGGGAGTGTAAGGCAAGGACAATAGAGTATAGAAAAGATAGAAAAGCCGGCTGCTGGCCTAATAGCAGCCTCCGGCTTTGCTCTTGAAAAGGCCGCCTCGCTACCGGGCGTCCGTCACAGGCCCGTCCTTCCGTAGACTCCCCGCCCCGGCGGCAAAGCTGAACGCAGCCCCGTGTGAAGCGGAAGCGTTTTTCTCCTTTACTGTTTTTCTGCCCCAAAGCCGAATTCGCCGGCCGTGCCGCTTTCCTGCGCTGCCTCGCAAGGCCGCCTACCGGCCCCGCCCTTTGCCTTCGCCGCTGCATATCCCCCATAACCCTGCGGAGCGGTTATTTTGTGCCACTATAATCGTATGGCTTGAAAAAAACCGGATTCCTTGATAATATAAAACAATAGGCCGCTGTCCCGGGCCTCAAAGGAATACGTGTGCGCCGGATGCCTCTTTAGATACAGCATAAAAGGTCTTATACTATATCTAAGGGGGAAGAGGCAAAGGGATATCTGGAACCGGCAGCGTCCGGCATCCCCGCCGGGCTGAACGCGGCGCGAGTCTTGCAGGGGTGTCAGGGCTGGCACCCCTCCGGGATATCCGGCGCGCCGGCCGGGCATTCCCCGGAAGGGGGCAAGCGGGGGCCGGCAAGGAAATACGAAAATCCACAGTTAAAATAGGGAAAGGACGGATACGGCATGCGTGTCATTGTAGATGCTTTCGGCGGCGATAACGCCCCGCTCGAAATCATCAAGGGGGCGGCGGAGGCCGCCGCGGAATACAAGGTGGAGATTTCCCTGGCCGGGCGGGAGGCGGAAATCCGCCGGGTCGCCGGGGAAAACGGCATCTCCCTGGAGGGGATCGCTATCGTGGACGCGCCCGACGTCATCGGGATGGAGGACGAGCCGAAAAGCATCCTCCGGGAGCATAAGAACTGCTCGATGGCCGAGGGGCTCCGCCGTCTCGCGGCGGGCGAAGGGGACGCTTTTGTCAGCGCGGGGAGCACCGGCGCGCTGATTATGGGGGCGACCTTCCTGGTCAAGCGGATCAAAGGGGTGTCCCGCGCCGCGCTCGCCCCGCTGATGCCGGGGGACAAGGGGCCGTTTATGCTCATTGATTCGGGCGCGAATGTGGAGTGCCGGCCGGAAATGCTCCTGCAGTTTGCCCATATGGGGAGCATCTACATGAGCAGCGTGCTGGGGGACGGCAAGCCCGCCCGCGTGGGGCTTGTCAATGTCGGCACCGAGGATACCAAGGGCGGCGAGCTCCAGCACGAAGCCTTCGCCCTCCTGCGGGAAAGCGGCCTCAATTTCGTGGGGAATATCGAGGCCCGGGACATCCCCGCCAATGCCGCGGACGTGGTGGTGGCCGACGGGTTCACCGGCAACGTCATCCTCAAGATGATGGAGGGGACGGCCGACGTGATTATGCGCAACGTCAAGGGGATTTTCCTGACCAACCTGCGCACCAAGATCGCCGCGCTGCTGGTCAAGCCGTATCTGAAAGACTTCAAGAAAAAGATGGATACCTCCGAATACGGCGGCGCGCCCCTGCTCGGCGTGTCCAAGCCGGTGATCAAGACCCACGGCAACTCCAAAGCCCCGGCGGTGAAAAACGCGATCCGCGTGGCGGCGGAATTTGCCGGGAAGGGCGTCATCGAGCAGATCGCGGCGGCGGTGAAGCCGGCTTCGGCGGAGGAATCGGCCGAGGGCTGATCCCGGCGGGTCGCTCCTTCCGGGGATATTCCCGGGAAAATCAGGATATCTTCACAGCGTCTTTCGTGCCTCTTAAGATAAGCGGTTTGCTTTTCCTGCGGGAAAGAGAGTACAATAAAAGCGAAGGCTTTCCGAAGGAGGATGCGCGCGTATGAAGGAAGAAGGCAGGGGCCGGCGGCGGATTTGGGCAGCGGCCGCGGCGGCGGGGATACTGGCGCTCATTGCGGCGGCCGCTGCCTTTTTCCTGGGCGGCCTGGCGCTGACGACCGACGCCGTCAACGGCTGGCACGGGCTGTGCCTGGGCGCCGAACTGACCCTGACGGGGCGGCCGTTTGTCCGGATGTCCGACGACCCGCTGCGGTATTTTACCCGGCATGGCGACGTCGGGGCGCTCGCGGAAATCGAGGGCGCGGCCCTGGACCGGGAGCAGCCGGCGAAAAGCGGCCATCTGCTGATAGACGGGACGGTATATTCCTACGGCGGCGGGGCGTTTACCTCCCATTTCTGGATTTGGACGCTGGAGCCTACCGGGAAGGAACCGGCGGAGCTGGTGCGCACCTATGTGCGGGAATTCATTGCCGGCTGCCGGGAGGAATGGGAGCTCCCTGAGCCGGCCGCCCCCCTGGACGAACTGGGGCCGGCCGGGGACGCCGCGGCCCTGGCCGCCGCCGTGCAAGGGCATTTCGGCGTCGAACTGCCGGCGGCGGAGATCGCCGGCTGGGAAACGGTGGAGGATGTGGTTTCCAGCACGGCAAAGCGGCTGTGAACCCTTCCGTGGCGGGAAAGAGTCCGGAACCGGCGGGCAGGAAAGGAGGGCGGAAACCATGGTGTGGGAGTTTGTGCGGGAACTGCTCAGGCAGCGCTTGATGCAGTACGGCGAGCCCCTGGACGAGGTGGAGATTACCGACGATCTGCGGGATTATAACCTGGACGACGACGATCTGCGGGAAATCGCCGCGCTCCTGTCGGAGGAATTCCAGGTGGAACTCACCGAGGGGGAGGCCCTCGCCTGGGAGACGGTGGAGGACATTGTCGCCTGCGTGGGGGACAAGATGTAACGGATCAAATGGGCGCGCCGCCGGCCGGCGGCGCGCGGAAAGCGGGCGTGGGACAGATGAATGCGACGAATTCGAACAAGGCGGAAGATTACCGGGCGCTCATGGACAAGCTGGGGTATACCTTTGCGAACCCCCGGCTGCTGGAAAATGCGCTGACCCATTCCTCCTACGCCAACGAGCAGCGGGCGGGGGGGCTCAAAAGCAACGAACGGCTGGAATTCCTCGGCGACTCGGTGCTCGGCATGGTGACGGCGGTCTATCTTTTCCACAAGCAGACCGGGCCGGAGGGGGAACTGACCAAGCTGCGCGCGGCGCTGGTATGCGAAAAGGCCCTCTTTTCCTATGCGCGGGAGCTGGAGCTGGGGAAATACCTGCGCCTTGGCAAGGGGGAAGCGCGCACCGGCGGGGCGGAGCGGCCGTCGATCCTGGCGGACGCGTTCGAGGCGGTCACGGCGGCGATTTTCCTGGACGGCGGCATGGAGGCGGCCAGGGGCTTCCTCCTTCCCTTCCTGAAAAAGGAACTGTCCAACCACCGGCGGCTGCACTTCAAGGATTATAAGACCACCCTCCAGGAGATCATCCAGCAGAATCCGGAGGAACAGCTGGATTATGTCCTGACGGGTGAGAGCGGGCCGGATCACGACAAGACCTTTAAAGTGGAGGTCCATCTCAATTCCAACGTCATCGGCAGGGGCCGGGGGCGGAGCAAGAAGGAGGCCGAGCAGCAGGCGGCGCGCGAGGCACTCCAGCTGATGGGATACGACGGCAGGGAGCTGTAAGGCGCCGGCCGGGGATATCCAAAAGAGGGGGGAGAACCTTGTGAAGAGCCTGCAGACGGAACGGCTGCTTCTCCGGCGGTTTCGGGCGGCGGACTGGCCCGATCTCTACCGGTACCTGTCGGACGAAGCGGTGGTCCGGTATGAGCCGTATACCACCTATACGGAAAAGGAGTGCCGGCGGGAAGCCTCCGCCCGGTCGAGGGACGCCAGCTTTATCGCCGTCTGCCTGAAGGAAGACGGCGGGCCGATGATCGGCAACCTGTATTTCGCCCCCCGGGAATATGAAACCCGGGAACTCGGCTTTGTGTTTGCCGCCCGGTACCAGGGGAAAGGCTATGCGTATGAGAGCGCCCGCGCCCTCATCGACTGCGCCTTTTCGAGCGGCGGGGTGCGCCGGATTATCGCCGTATGCAACCCGGAAAACACCGCTTCCTGGCGGCTTTTGGAGCGGCTCGGCCTGCGGCGGGAAGGGCACCTGCGGCAGAATATCTGGTTCAAGGAGGACAGGGAGGGCCGCCCCCTCTGGCAGGATACCTACGAATATGCCATCCTGCGCAGCGAATGGGAACGCAAGCGGGCCGGGAGAACGGCGGATTGTGAAATGGCTTCCCAGACATAAAGGGAGCGGGACGGCAAAACGGGCTAGGAAGGGCGCTTTGCCGCCGCAAGCGGTGGACGGGGGAAGGACGCCCCCGTGCCGTATGGCTCTCTCCGACCCGGGGGACGATACCGCCAGACCTGTTCCCACCGGCTGTGCAGCAGATTTTCCAAAGGCGGGCCTCCAGTGGAAAGATGTGGATTCTGTGGAAAGGCGGCGGCTGCCTGCCGGGCAGGCGCCTAACGGGTAGGCGGGCCGGGAAAATCCATGGATTTCCGGCGTCCTCCGTGTGTGCACGGCGGGTTTTCCACAAAATCGGGCTCCGGGTGGAAAAATGTGAATTCAGTGAACAGGCGGAAAGCGCCTGTGGAACATGCGGGATAAGCCTGTGAAACAGGCGGGATCCGCCGTGAAGATGGGCCGGATTCCGTTAAATCACGGCGAGTTTTCCACAAAATCAGGCTCCGGGTGGAAAAATGTGAATTTGGTGGACAGGCGGGCGGCGCCTGGCGACCCGATGAAAACCGATGGCCTTTCCGGACTAAGCGGATGCAAAAATCCGCCGATTCCCTCGAATTTCCCCGGCGAAAAAAGCGCCGCCGCGGAGAACGGCGCGCGGCACAGGAACGCGGAACACGGAACGGGCCGGGGCGCGGCCATCCGAATTTTCCGGCGGCATTCCGTAAATTTGATTTCTCACCGAAGGAATAGGGGCTTTTTCCCGGAAATGGGAAAAGCATCCATTCCGAAATCTGCAGGGACCGCGGCGGCCGGTGTGCGGCCGGCCCGCGGTTTTGACGAACGACTCTGACTTGGGAGGTATTTACCCCTATGATTCTCAAATCCCTGGAGCTGCAGGGCTTCAAGTCCTTCCCCGATAAAACGGTGCTGACCTTTGGCCAGGGGATCACGGCCGTGGTGGGGCCCAACGGCAGCGGCAAGTCCAACATCAGCGACGCTATCCGCTGGGTGCTCGGCGAGCAGTCCACCAAAAGCCTGCGCGGCTCCAAAATGGAGGACGTGATTTTCAACGGCACGGCCAACCGGCGGGGGGTGGGCTTTGCGGAGGTGTCCCTGGTCATCGACAACACCGCCCGCCGGCTGGATTACGACAACGACGAGGTGAAGGTGACCCGCCGGTATTACCGCTCGGGGGAGAGCGAGTACCTGCTCGGGGGTGCCACCGTCCGGCTGAAGGACGTGCAGATGCTCTTTATGGACACCGGCTTGGGCCGGGACGGGTATTCCATCATCGGCCAGGGGCGGATCGGGGATATCGTCGCCTCCAAATCGGAGGAGCGGCGGGAAATCTTCGAGGAAGCCGCCGGGATTGCGAAATACCGCTACCGGAAGAACGAAGCGGAGCGCCGTCTGGCCGCGGCGGAGGATAACCTGCTGCGGCTGCGGGACATCCTGCAGGAGCTGGAAGAGCGGGTCGGCCCTCTGGCTCAGCAGGCGGAAAAGGCGAAGAAGTTCCTGGAATACGCCGGCGAGAAAAAAGAGCTGGAGATCGGCCTCTGGCTCCATACCCTGGAAGCCTCGCGGGAATCCCTGCGGGAACTGAACTCCAAGCTGGAGCTGGCCCGCACCCAGTACGACGGGGCGGGGGAGGCCATCGACGAGCAGGAGGCGGAAATCGAGCGGATCGCCCAGGCCGCCCGGCAGATTGCCGTGCAGATCGAAGAGGTCCGCCGCGGGGCGCAGGCGCTGGAGGAAGAGGCCGCCCGCTGCGACGGGGATGCGGCCGTTCTGCGCAACGATATTTACCACAACACCGAGAATATTTCCCGCCTGCGGGAGGAGATCGAGCAGTCCCGCGCCGGCGGGCAGGCGTTTGACGAGGAGATAGCCCGGCTGCTCGGCCAGGCGGAGGAGAAGCGGGCCGCCATTGCCGCGGCCGAGGCCGAACGGCTGGAGCTCAGCGAGCGGCTGGAAGGGCTTTCCCGGTCGAGCGACGAGGTGTCCGGCCAGATGGAGGCCCTGTCCAAGGAGGCGTCGGATATCGCGCTGCGCATCGCGGATATCCGGGTGAAAGGGGTGACCAGCGAGTCCTCCCTGCAGGAAATCACCCTGCGCCTGTCCCAGCTGACCGCGAGCATCGCCCTGCGCACCGCGCAGAACGAGGCGGCGAAAAAGGAAGCAGGGGAATCCGCCGAGGCCCTGCGCGCCTGCGGGGAAAAGGTGGAAAGCCTGCAAAACGCGGTCAAGGGATACGAACTGCGGTATCAGTCCCGCGCCTCCCGGCTGGACGCCGCCAAGCAGGAGGCCGACCGCCTCAGCCTGGACGCGGAGGAAAAGCGCCGCCGCGCCCGCCTGCTGGCCGATCTGGAACGCAACATGGAGGGCTTCACCAACAGCGTCAAAACCATCATGCGCCAGGCCGAGCGGGGGGCGCTGCGGGGGATCCGCGGCCCGGTGACCCGGCTGATTGAAACCGCGGCGGATACCGCCCTCGCGGTGGAAACCGCCCTGGGCGCCGCCACCCAGAACATCGTGGTGGAGACCGAGGACAACGCGAAACGGGCGATCCAATACCTGAAAGAGAACAACGGCGGGCGGGCGACCTTCCTGCCCCTTTCCTCCGTGAAGGGCAGCCTCCTTTCCGAACCGGGGCTGGCGGCGGAAACGGGCTTTGTGGGCATTGCCGCCGATTTGGTCAAATACGACCCGGAATACGAAGGGGTGGTCCGCAGCCTCCTGGGACGCACCGCCGTGGCGGAGGATATGGATTATGCCGTGGCCATCGCCCGGAAATACCGCTACCGCTTCCGGGTGGTCACCCTGGACGGCCAGGTGGTCAACGCCGGCGGCTCCATGACCGGCGGATCCAGCGTGAAGAACGCCGGGCTTCTCTCCCGGCGGGCGGAGATCGAGAAGATCGAGGCCCAGGCCGCCGAACTCGCCGCCAGGGCAGAGAAGGCGAAGGAAGCCTGGAAAGCCGCCGGGCAGGAGGCCGCCGCCGCCGAAGCCGCCTTAAGCGGGACCCGCGGGGAACTCGCGACCGCGCAGGAGGACCGCATCCGGATGGAAGGGGAGCACCGCCGCCTGACCGAACAGGCGGAGGCCGGGGAGCGGGCGGTGAAGGAAGCCGCCGCCGAGATTCAGGAGCTGGGGGCGCGGGCGGAGGAATGCCGCCGCCTTTCGGCCCAGGCGGAAGAGGAAGCCGCCCGTGCCGGGGAAGAGAAAGCGGCGGTGGAGGAACGCCTCGCCGCCCTGACCGGCGGACGGCAGGAACTGGCCGAGCAGCGGGAAGCGCTTTCCGCCCAGGTGACGGAAAACAAGCTGCGGGTGCTGACGCTGCATAAGGAAATCGAAGCGGCGAACGCGTCGGTGGAGGCCCTGCGCGCCCGCCAGGCCGACGCCGCCGGCCGGGAGGAGGGGCTGCGCGCCCGCATTGCGGAGCTGGAGCAGGCCAATACCGGCATTGAGGGCCGGATCGCCGCCCTGGCCGAGGAAGCGGCCGCCCGCCGCGCCCGCGCCGTCCAGACCGCCGAACAGGTGGACGCGCTGATCGCCCGGCGGACCGAAGGGGAGCAGAAGCAGACCGAACTGCGCCGCCTGGCCAGGGAAAAAACGGACGAACGGGAGCAGGCCGGCCGGGAGGTCGTCCGGCTGGAAGAAAAGGTCGCCGCAATCGAAAAGGAAAGCGACGACGTCATCCGCCGGCTGTACGAGGAATACGAGCTCACCCGCATGGAAGCGGAGGCCGCCGCCAAGCCGATTGAGGACGCGGGGAAGGCGAACCGCCGCCTGAGCGAGCTCAAGGGGAAGATCCGCGCCCTCGGCAGCGTGAACGTGGACGCCATCGAGGAATACAAGGAAGTCAGCGAACGGTATGAATTCCTTTCCGCCCAGGTCAAGGACGTGGAGGTTTCCCGCGACGAGCTGCTCAAGCTCATCGGGGACCTCACCGTGCAGATGCGGGAAATTTTCCTCGACCGTTTTCACCAGATCAATTACCACTACGGCGAGGTTTTCGCCGAGCTGTTCGGCGGGGGGAAGGCCGATCTCAAGCTGACCGACCCCGACGATATCCTGCATTCCGGCATCGAGATGCATGTGCAGCCGCCGGGAAAGGTGATCCTCAATATGGACGTCCTTTCGGGCGGCGAGAAGGCGCTGGCCGCGATTGCGCTTCTGTTCGCCATCTTGAAGGTCAGCCCTTCCCCCTTCTGCGTGCTCGACGAGATCGAGGCGGCGCTGGACGACGTGAACGTTGACCGGTATGCCGCCTACCTGCGGCGGATGTCGGACAAAACGCAGTTTATCGTCATCACCCACCGCCGCGGCACCATGGAGGAGGCCGACGTCCTGTACGGCGTGACCATGCAGGAGCAGGGGGTTTCCAAGCTGCTGGAGCTGCGCGCCAGCGAGGTGGAGGAGAAGCTCGGGCTGTCGGTATCTCCGCAGTAAGGGGAAGAAAAAGCGGCGCCGGAAGAATTTTCCTTTTCGATTAGGCGGCCGTATGGTATACTAACAACACGGGCGCCGCTGTTCCGGGGCGCGCCGCCGGCAGCCGGCGGGGAAACCGGCGATGGTCCCCGGCAGGACTGCAGCTGCGGACGCGGGGCTGTCCTGCCGGGAAAGGGCAAGGGCGCCGAAAGAAGCTTTGAAAAAAGAGGAACGAGACAATGGGCTTTTTTGGAAAAATCAGCGCGGGGCTCAAAAAGACCCGCGACTCCATCATGGGTTCGGTCACCAGCATGCTCCGGTCGTTCACCAAAATCGACGAGGAACTGTTCGAGGAACTGGAGGAAATCCTGATCATGGGGGACGTGGGGGCGAACACCTCCGCCCGCATCTGCGGGGAACTGCGGAAAAAGGTGAAGGAGCGCGGCGTCACGGACCCGAACGAGGTGCGCAGCCTGCTCAAGGAAACGGTGGCGGAGATGCTCCGCGGCGGGCAGGAGATGCACCTTACGACCAAACCGTCGGTCGTCCTGGTCATCGGGGTAAACGGGGTGGGGAAAACCACCACCATCGGCAAGCTTGCCGCCCGGTATAAGGCGGAGGGGAAGAAGGTGGTCCTTGCCGCAGCGGATACCTTCCGGGCCGCCGCGATTGAGCAGCTGGACATCTGGGCCGGCCGCGCTGGGGCGGACATCGTCAAGCACGCGCAGAATTCGGATCCGGCGGCGGTGGTGTTCGACGCGGCGGCCGCCGCCAAAGCGCGGGGGGCGGACGTCCTGATCTGCGATACCGCCGGGCGGCTGCATAATAAGAAAAACCTGATGGACGAACTGTCGAAAATCGGCCGGGTGATCGACCGGGAGCTTCCCGGCGCGGATAAGGAAGTCCTGCTGGCGCTGGACGCTACCACCGGGCAGAACGCGGTGAACCAGGCGCGGGAATTCAAAAACGCGGCGGGGATCACCGGCATTGTGCTGACCAAGCTGGACGGCACCGCCCGCGGCGGGGTGGTCCTCGCCATCCGGGAGGATCTCGACGTGCCGGTGAAATTCGTCGGCGTGGGGGAAGGGGTTGACGACCTGCTCCCCTTTGACCCGGACGAATTCACCGAGGGCCTGTTCAGCGAATAAACCGAAGGATTCGCCCGGTATGTGCGGCCCGCCGCAGGGCGCGCCGCCGGCGCGGCAAGAAGGAGGAACCCCCATGCGCATGCTTATCGCGACCCATAACTATAAAAAACTCGCGGAACTTTCCCGCATCCTAAAGCCGCTCGGCATCGACGCGGTGACCGACGCGGAGGCCGGCCTCAAGCTGGACGAGGTGGAGGAAACGGGCAGCACCTTTGAGGAAAATGCGTTTTTGAAGGCGGACGCGGCCTGCCGGCAGGCGGGCCTCCCGGCGGTGGCGGACGATTCCGGGCTGATGGTGGACGCGCTGGACGGCGCGCCGGGGGTGTATTCCGCCCGTTACGCCGGGGAAGGCGCATCGGACGCGGAGCGCAACCAAAAGCTTCTCCGGGAGATGGACGGGGTGCCGGAGGAGGAGCGGGGGGCGAAATTCGTTTCCGCCATCTGCTGTGTATTCCCGAACGGGGACCGGGTGGAGGCGCGGGGCGAATGCCCGGGCCGGATCGGGTTTGTCCCGGTGGGGGAAAACGGCTTCGGCTACGATCCGCTGTTCGTGGTGGACGGCGGCAGGTCCTATGCCGAGCTGTCCGACGAGGAGAAGGACGCGATAAGCCACCGGGGGAACGCCCTGCGGCTTTTCGCCCTCAAGCTGGAAGAATATCTGCTGAAAAGCCGGGGCGTCATCCCCCAGCAGCAATGAAATAAGGATAGGTGATTGGATGCTGACCAGTAAACAGCGCGCGTTCCTGCGCTCGATGGCAAACCCGCTGGAGCCGATCCTCCATGTGGGGAAGGGCGAGCTGTCGGACGCGATTTTCAAGCAGGCGGACGACGCTCTGACCGCGCGGGAACTTCTCAAGGGCAAAGCGCTCGAAGCCTGCCCGCTGACCTCCCGCGAGGCGGCGGAGCAGATTGCGGCCGCTGTCCACGCCGAAGTGGTGCAGGTGATCGGCCGCACCTTTGTGCTCTACCGCCGCAACGAGAAGGAGCCGAAAATCGTGCTCCCGCGGGAAGCGCGCAAGAACTGAGGAATACGGAGGAAACCGCCGGAGGAGATGGCGCCGGGAATTGCGGCGCCTTCCTTTTTCCGCCGCGGACGAAATGGCGCCTCCCCGCGGGGAGGGACGGAAAGGACGGGTTCGGCAGGTGGACGGAGTGCCCTGCACAAAAAAATACGCCCTGTTCGGCGGGACGTTCGATCCCATTCACGAGGGCCATCTGTACCTGGCGCGGGAATTCGCCCGCCGGCTGCAGTTGGACCGGGTGGTGCTGATGCCGACGTATGTGCCTCCCCATAAGACAAGGACGAGGATGGCGCCGGCCGAGGATCGGCTGGCGATGTGCCGCCTGGCCGTGGACGGCGATCCGCTGTTCGAGGTGTCCGACCTGGAGATCTGCCGGGGCGGGGCAAGCTTCACGGCCGACACCCTCGCCGCCCTGCACGGGCGGGAGCCGGCCGCCGGCTGGTACCTCATCACCGGCGCGGACATGTTCCTGACGCTGGGGACCTGGAACCGCTTTGACGAAATCGCGCGGCTGGCGGTGCTCTGCGCCGCGCCCCGGGAGGGCGTGAGCGTGCAGGCGCTGTCGGAATGCGCGAAGGAGCTGGAAAGCCGGGGCGCCCGGTGCGTGGTGGAGGATATTCCGGAACTCCGCGTTTCCTCCACCGGGCTGCGGGAGCAGCTGTGCGGCGGGGAAGCGGCCTGCCGGCGGCTGGCGGAGCAGGGGCTTCTCCCCGCTCCCGTGGCGGAATATATCGGGAAGCGGAAGCTGTATACCGGGAAAGGACCGATGAAAGCCATGCAGACGGACGAACAGTTTATCGAGATCATCCGGGGGAGGCTGACGGAGAAGCGGTTCCGCCATTCCCTGGCGGTGGCGGAGCAGGCGGAGCATCTGGCCCCGCTGTACGGCGCGGATCCGAAGAAGGCGCGGACCGCCGGGATCCTCCACGATATCCTGAAGGACGAGAAGCCGGACGCGCTGTTGCAAATCCTCCGGGATTTTGATATAATACTCGACAGCGTTGAAGCGGTTTCCCCCAACCTGTGGCATGCCGTCGCCGGGGCGGCGTTTATTGAACGGGTGCTCCAGGTGGAGGATGAGGATATCGTGACGGCGGTGCGGTATCACACCACCGGCCGCGCGGGGATGTCCCCGCTGGAAAAAACGCTTTTCGTGGCGGATTTTACCTCTGCCGATCGGAAATACGGGGATGTGAAGGAAATGCGCCGCCTGGCGGAAATCGGCAGCGCTCCGGCGATGGAATACGCGCTGGCCTACACCATCCGGGATTTGGCGGGGCGCGGCCTGGCAATCCATCCCGACGCCGTGCACGCCTATAACGAACTGACCGCCGAACGGCTTCGCGGTCAGGCGGTTACCTGAACCATCCGGGAGGGCTCGCCCCTTTCCGGCATCTACGAAAGGATGATTGGGTTTTGCCGAACGGAAACAGCCGTAACACCGGGAACGGCCGGAACTATAAACAGCCCGCAAAGAAGCAGCCGGCGAAGGCCGGCGCGGCCCGCAAGTCCGGCTCCAAGCCGGCGGGCACGGCGGCGCAGAGGCGGAAGAAAAAGGAAAAAAACAAGAAGATAGCGCTGATTGTGGTATTGACGGTGGTAATCGTCGCCTTGCTGGTGTTCCTGATTGTGGGCGTCTCTATGGTGTATCGGACCATGGTGGCGGAGGAAAACGATCCGGGCGAAGTCAACCTGACGCAGCATACCACCACGCCGGCCGCCGATCGGGATAAGGTGGCGTACTATGTGCTGGGGCTCCTCGGCGCCGACGAAGAGGATGCGCCTGCGGAATCCAAGCCCCTGGAAGCCCTCTCCCTCCTGTGCTGGGATAAGCAGAAGGGGACGGTAAACATCCTCCAGTTCCCGAAGGACACCTATTACGGGGGGGAGACGGCCAAGCGCATGAGCGATATCTGGGCCTCTCCCACGCCGCTGGATTGGTGCGAAAACTGCGGCCAGCAGCTGAGCGAGTCGAAAATTTCGGACGGCAGGCATACCGTCTGCGGGACGACGGTCACCCAGAAGAAGGGCTCTTCCTCGCAGGAACTGCTCCGGATGATCAATAACCAGTTCGGCCTGCCGGTGGACGGCTATTTCCTGATCCCGCAGGAGGCGCTGGTCAAACTGGTCAACCTGCTGGGCGGCGTGGATGTGGAGCTGGAATCCGCCATTACGGTGGAAGACGTGGATTACCCCGCCGGCGTGCAGACCCTGGGGGGCGAGGCCGCCCTCTATTATGCGATGAATACCTCGGGCGGGATTAACGGGGATATCGAGCGGCTCGTCCGGCAGCGGAAGGTGATGCTCGGCGTGTTCCAGCGGCTGGTCCGCCAGACGGAGGAGCAGCTGGCCAACGATTCCCTCGGCCCGCTCATGAACGGCTCCACCCCGCTGCTGTCGGATCACACGCGGGAGGAGATGATCGATATCCTCCTGTCCATGAAGGATATCCAGCCCGCGTCCATGACGGCGTATATCCTTCCGGGCGGGAGCGTCAGCCAGGACGGCGGCACCTACTTTGCCGCCTCCCGCACGGCGCTGACAACCCTGCTCAACGAGGCGTTTAACCCCTACGGCGACCCGATCCAGGCCGGACAGCTGGCGCTGGCCGCCGAGTCGGACGGGGAACCGGATACGCATATGCAGGTGTTCTCGGAAATCGCCGTGGAGCAGTCCGGCGCCGTGGCGACCACCACGGAGGAAACAGCGTCCACGACGCAGGCCGCTTAAAAGGCGGGAAAAGGCGTCAGGGCAGAAGGCCCGGGCCTGAAAGGATGGATTGAAAAGAATGGAATCCAAGGAACTCGTCCGTCAAATCGCCGTATCCCTGGATAAGCATAAGGCGGAAGAAATCAAAATCATCGGCGTGCGGGATCTGACGGTTATCGCCGATTATTTCGTGATAGCGGCCGGCACCAGCTCCACCCAGGTAAAGGCGCTGGCGGATTACGTGGAATATGAGCTCGGCGAACAGGGCGTCAAGCCGGAGCGGGTGGAGGGCTACAACTCCTCCAGCTGGATTTTGCTCGACTACGGCAGCGTCATCGTCCATGTGTTTTATGAGGAGACCCGCGCCTTCTACGACCTGGAGCGTCTGTGGAAGGACGGCGAACAGCTGCCGCTCTCCGATTTTGTGCCGCAGCCCTGAAACCGGGCCGCCGCTTTCCGAAAGCAATGTCCGCCGGGGGAGGAAGGCTTTCCCGGCGTTGAGAAAGGCATGATACGAATGAAAAAGTACGATCCTTCCGCCATTGAAAAGAAGTGGCAGGCGGTTTGGGAGGAAAACAACACCTTTGCCGCGTCCAACCGTTCCGACAAGCCGAAGTTCTACGCGCTGGTGGAGTTCCCCTACCCGTCGGGGCAGGGGCTTCACGTGGGGCACCCGCGCTCCTATACGGCGCTGGACGTGGTGGCGCGCAAGCGCCGCCTGCAGGGATACAACGTCCTGTACCCGATGGGCTGGGACGCTTTCGGCCTGCCGACCGAAAACTACGCGATAAAGAACCACATCCATCCCGAAATCGTCACCAAAAACAACATCGCCCGGTTTAAGGCGCAGCTTCAGTCGCTCGGCCTTTCCTTTGACTGGACACGGGAGGTCAACACCACCGATCCGTCCTATTACAAATGGACGCAGTGGATTTTCCTCAAGCTGTTTGAGC
Organism: Candidatus Avimonas merdigallinarum; assembly: GCA_904377855.1. Lineage (GTDB taxonomy): Bacteria > Bacillota > Clostridia > Oscillospirales > Acutalibacteraceae > Avimonas > Avimonas merdigallinarum. Next base: position 75,754 of record CAJFGS010000003.1, on the reverse strand, counting down.
GCGGGCTGGCCTATAAAAAGGAGATGGCGGTCAACTGGTGCACCTCCTGCAAATGCGTGCTGGCCAATGAGGAAGTGGTCGGCGGCGTCTGCGAGCGGTGCGGCGGCGAGGTCGTGCATAAGGTCAAGTCCCAGTGGATGCTGAAAATCACCGAGTATGCCCAGCGGCTGATTGACGACCTCGATCTGGTGGATTATCCGGAGCGGGTGCGTTCCCAGCAGATCCATTGGATCGGGCGCTCCACCGGCGCGCAGGTGCGTTTTGCCACCACCGCCGGGGAGGATGTGGAGATTTACACCACCCGCCCCGACACCCTGTTCGGCGCGACCTATATGGTCATGTCGCCGGAGCACCCGCTGCTCAAAACGTGGGCCGGCCGCCTGGCCAACCTGGAGGAAGTGCAGGCCTATCAGGCGGCGGCGGCGCGCAAATCCGACTTTGAGCGCACCGAAATCGCCAAGGATAAAACCGGCGTGATGCTCGAAGGCGTGCGGGCCATCAACCCGGTGAACGGGAAGGAAATCCCCATCTACATTTCGGATTACGTGCTGGTTTCCTATGGGACCGGCGCGATTATGGCGGTGCCCGGCCACGATACCCGCGACTGGGAGTTCGCCAAAAAATTCGGCCTGCCGATTGTGGAGGTCGTCAAGGGCGGGGACGTGGAAAAGGAAGCGTTCACCGACTGCGAGACCGGCGTGATGGTCAACTCCGGCTTCCTGGACGGGCTGAGCGTGGACGACGCCAAGAAAAAGATCGTGGAATGGCTGGCCGAAAAGGGGATCGGCGAAACCAAGGTCAACTATAAGCTGCGGGACTGGGTGTTTGCCCGGCAGCGGTATTGGGGCGAACCGATCCCGATTGTCCACTGCGACAAATGCGGGTTTGTCCCGGTGCCGGAAAGCGAGCTCCCCATCACCCTGCCCCGGGTGGACAGCTACGAGCCGCTGGACAACGGCGAATCCCCGCTGGCGGCGGCGACCGACTGGGTAAACACCACCTGCCCGCACTGCGGCGGCCCGGCCAAGCGGGAAACCGACACCATGCCCCAGTGGGCGGGCTCGTCCTGGTACTTCCTGCGGTACTGCGATCCGCACAACGACCAGGCGCTCGCCTCCAAGGAGGCGCTGGAATACTGGCTGCCGGTGGACTGGTACAACGGCGGGATGGAGCATACCACCCTGCACCTGCTGTACAGCCGCTTCTGGCATAAATTCCTGTACGATATCGGCGTGGTGCCCACCCCCGAACCCTATGCCAAGCGGACCAGCCACGGCATGATCCTCGGGGAAAACGGGGAAAAGATGTCCAAATCCCGCGGCAACGTGGTCAACCCGGACGATATCGTGAAGGAATACGGCGCGGACACTCTGCGGGTTTATGAGATGTTCATCGGCGACTTTGAAAAGGCCGCCCCCTGGTCTAGCGCCAGCATCCGCGGCTCCCGCCGCTTCCTGGAGCGGGTATGGGCGCTGCAGGATGCCGTCGTCCCCGGCGAAGGAATCCGCCCCGCGCTGGAGATCCCCTTCAACAAAACCATCCGCAAGGTCGGGGAGGATATCGAAGCCCTGAAATACAACACCGCCATTGCCGCGATGATGGCCCTGCTCAACGACCTGTCGGCCGCGGGCGGCGTGACCCGGGAGGAATACCGCATCCTGCTGATCCTCCTCAACCCCTTCGCACCCCATATGACGGAGGAGCTGTGGGAAACGATGGGCTACGGCGGGCAGATTTCCGGGGCGCAGTGGCCGTCCTATGATCCCGACAAATGCCGGGAGGATACGGTGGAAATTGCCGTGCAGCTCAACGGCAAGCTGCGCTCCCGGGTGGTTATCCCGGCCGACGCGGACGCCGCGACCGCCCTCGCCGCTGCGAAGGCGGACGAGAAGCTCGCCCAGGCGCTGGAGGGGATGGCAATCGTTAAGGAACTGTACGTTCCGGGCAAGCTGGTCAATATCGTGGTGAAGAAGGCCTGACCTTCCGGCAGGGAATGGAAGTCTGTGGAAAAATTTCCGGCAGTCGAATTGCCCAAAACGCTTGACGAAACGCGCGGTCTGTTATATAATACTTCTTGCATACCAAGATCCTATGAAGGTTTACCCCTGCTTTGGATGGCGGAGGGAGGGAATACAGAATGTCAGAAATTCATGTGAAGGAAAACGAAAGCCTGGACAGCGCTCTGCGCCGCTGGAAGAAATCCTGCGCCCGTTCCGGTGTCCTCGCCGAAGTGCGTAAGAGAGAGCACTATGAAAAGCCCTCTGTCAGACGCAAGAAGAAGTCGGAAGCCGCACGCAAGAGAAAGTACAAATAAGCGGCAGTCATGCAAGAGTGTAAAAAGCGGGCAGGGATGCCCGCTTTTTCCTTGCCTTTTTGAATATCTGCGCGGGGGACTGCCGACGATATTCCAAAAGGGATGGCGGAAATCATTTTCGAAAATGCGGGAAAGGCGGGACGGTTTCCCGTCCGGCGTTCCCGCCTGGCAAAGGAGAGCGACTATGCCGCTGTTTACCCCGGATCTGCTGAAAAACCGCATCACGGACATCACACTGGAGGATCTCCGCGCGCTCGGCGTGCGCGGCCTGCTGCTGGATGTGGACAATACCCTCACCACCCACGGCAGCCAGGTGCTGGACCCGGCGGTCCGGCAATGGCTGGAAGCGATGGCCGAACAGGGGATCGCGCTCACGGTGGTGAGCAACGGGATGCCCAAACGGGTGGAGCCTTTTGCAAAGAAGATCGGGCTGCGGCATATCGCCTTTGCCTGCAAGCCTTTCCCGCTTGGCTTTTGGCGGGGTGCGCGCCGGCTGGGGCTGAAGCGGCGGGAATGCGCGGCGGTGGGGGATCAGACCTTTACCGATATCCTCGGCTCCCGCCTGGCGGGGGTGCGCTCGATTCAGCTCCTTCCGATCCGGCTGGAGCATCAGCCCACCCTGCGCTTCAAGCGGATGCTGGAACGGAAGATCCTGCGGCGGTACTGCCGGAAGCACGGCCTGCCGGAGCCGGAACAGGGAAAATAGGAAGCGTGAGAGCCTCCCGGTGGGAAGCGGAAAGGAAAAATCCCGCGTCCCGAAAGCGGGATGGCAGGCGGGGCGTCCCACAGAGAAAAGCAGGCGCTCGGCAGACGAGGAAAGGATGAGGAATATGCCGATACCGAATCGTCCCCTTTTCGGCCCGGCGGGGAACAGCGAGGAATTTTACGCACAGGGCTATAAAACCGTCCTCCAGGCCCCCGGCTGGCTGGAGGGGCTGGGCCTGACGGCTTACGAATACCAGTGCGGCCACGGCGTGCGCGTCAGCGAAGCCACCGCCCGGGCGATCGGCGCAAAAGCGGCGGAGCACGGCGTGGCGGTTTCCCTGCACGCTCCGTATTATATTTCCCTCGCCTCCGCTGAGGAAGCCAAACGGGAGAACAGCGTGGAATATATCCTGCAGTCCGCCCGGGCGGTGGATTGGCTGGGCGGGGACCGCGTGGTGGTGCACCCCGGCGGGCTGGGCGGCCTGCCCAGGGAGCAGGCGGCGGCGCTGGCGGCGCAGACGCTCCGGCAGGCGCAGTCTGTGCTGGACGGGGAGGGCCTGTCCCATATCCGCCTGTGCCCCGAAACCATGGGGAAGGTGAACCAGCTCGGCGATCTGGACGAAGTGCTCGGCTTCTGTGCGGTGGACGAGCGCTTCCTGCCCTGCATCGACTTCGGCCACCTGAACGCCCGCACCCTGGGCGGGGTGAATACGCGGGAGGCGTTCGCCGCGCTGCTGGATATGGTGGCGGACGCGCTGGGGGAGGAACGGGCCCGCCGGTTCCATATGCATTTTTCCAAAATCGAGTATTCCAAAGGCGGGGAAAAACGGCATCTGACCTTTTCGGACGAGCTTTACGGCCCCGACCCGGCGCCGCTCATGGCGCTGCTGGCCGAACGGGGCTGTGCGCCGGTGGTTATCTGCGAGTCGGCGGGGACGCAGGCGGCGGACGCGGTCACGATGAAAGCCCTGTATGAGCAGGCTGCGCGGCAGGCAGGGTGAGCACAGGGCGCTTCCTTCGCACCGTCCCACCGCCTACCTCCCCCACGGATGCTTCTCCAGGCCGGGGAAGAGCCCGCCGGGCGGATCGCCGCCCTTCGCCCCGGAAAAGCCGACAGACCTTGCCCTCTTTCCTGCAAGCGCCGTTTCCCGGCTTCGCAACCTCCGGTTGCGCGCTAAACGGATGGAGAAACCGGCGATTGGTAGCCACGGGCAGCCTTTTCCGGTAGGATGATTCCAGACGGCGGCGCACGGCCTTTCAAAGCGGCCCGCCGGGATTTCCCGCATGCGGGAAGGAAAGGACGGAGAAATGCCATGAATATTGCTGTCGCCGACCGGCTGGTGCGGCTGCGGAACCAGAAGGGCTGGACGCAGGAGGAGCTGGCGGAGAAACTGGATGTCAGCCGGCAGGCGGTTTCCAAATGGGAGCGGGCCGAGGCGTCCCCGGACATCGATAAGCTGATCGCGTTGTCCCGTCTCTACGGCGTATCGCTGGACGCGCTGCTGGAAACCGGCTTTGCCGCGTCGGAGGGCGCGCCGCCTCAGGAGAGCGGGCCGATGGCCGGCGCCGGGGAAGAACCTGCCGGAGAAGAGGGTTCGGCGGCGAGGGAGCAGGACGGCGGCGTGGTTGCCGTCCTGCTTGGGGACGGGGAAGCGGATTTGGCGGCTCTGGCTGCGGACGACGTGACAGAGTTCCTCCGGCCGGGACGCCGTTCAGCGGAGTGGGTGATGGAACGCTTCCCCTATCCCGTTTTGTTGGCGTTGATTTATGTGGCCCTTGGCTTTGCCGGCGGCTGGTGGCATCCCGCCTGGCTCCTGTTCCTCACCGTCCCGTTGTATTATCTGATCGGGCCGGCAATCGACGAGGCAAGGGAGGCGCAGGACGCTTGGGGAAGGGTGCATGCGTTTTTGGCCTCTTCCGGCCTGTTCCCGGTGCTGATCGCCACGCTCTATCTGACCATGGGCATCCTGTGGGGCTGGTGGCATCCGGGTTGGTGCATTTTTCTGCTGATCCCGCTGTTCTACTGCCTGCCGGAGCCGTCCGGAAGGCCTTGACGGCGGCGGAGCACCGGCTCCTCATCATAGCGAAAAAAGGGCGCCCGGGCGGCGTCCTTTTTCTTTGTATAGACCGTGCGGCGGGGTGGTATTTTTGCCGCGGCCGGTGTATAATAGACGGGAACAAAACCGGCTGCGGCCGGCGGGAGGATGATCGGACAATGAAACTGCTGGTGCTCAACGGCCCCAACCTGAACCTGCTCGGCATGCGGGAGCCGGGCGTATACGGTTCCGACAGCTATGACGAGATCTGCAGGCGGATCGCCGGCCATGCGGCGGCAAGGGATATCGCGGTGGACTTTGCCCAGTCCAACAGCGAAGGGGGCGTCATCGACCGCCTGCATGCCTGCATTGGCGCATACGACGGCGTCATCCTGAACGCGGGGGCGTACACCCATTACAGCTACGCTATCCGGGACGCGATCGCCGCTATCCGCCTGCCGGTGATTGAGGTGCACCTCTCCAACATCCACGCCCGGGAGGAATTCCGGCATACTTCGGTGATTGCGCCGGCCTGCCGGGGGCAGATCGCCGGGTTCGGCCCGGTGAGCTATCTGCTGGCTGTGGACGCGTTCGCGGAAATGGCGGCGGAAGGTTGACGGGCAAGCCGCTGCCGGGGATCGTGCGTTCCGGCGGCGGGGCGATGCAGCCCGAACGGGTCGCCGCACTGTTGCGGTCGGTCGGCTGGGGGCGCCGGCCGGCGGAGCAGATTGCCCGTGAAATGGCCGCCTCCCTGTGCTTCGGGGTGTTCCTCCCCCAGCCGGACGGGACGGAACGCCAGGTGGGGTTTGCCCGCGTGGTTTTGGACAGCGCCGGAGCCTATCACCTCTGCGACGTGGTGATCGAGGAGGCCCTCCGCGGCCGGGGGCTGGGGACAAAGCTGGTGCAGGCCGTAACCGGGGACCAGCGGCTGCAGGGGCGGTTCGGCACGCTGGAAACCGGGGACGCCCACCGCTTTTATGAAAGGCTGGGGTTTGAACGGTGCGGGCTCGAGCGGATGCACCGCCGCCCGGACAATGCGGACGCCGGCAGAAAATAACGAAAGAGAAAGAAGATGCTGCATATGCGGCCGATTGAACGGCTGATGAAGAGCCTGCCCGCGGGGGCGGACGCCGCGCTGGTGATAAGCGGGCACAACCGCCGGTATCTGACCGGCTTTCCCTCCAGCGCCGGGCTGGTGCTGGCCACCCGGGAAACCGCGCTGTTCCTGACCGATTTCCGGTATATTGAAGCGGCGCGGCGGACGGTGCGGGGGATGGAATGCGTGGAATACGCCTCGCTGCGCGAAACCCTTTCCTCCCTGGCCGAGCGGCTTTGCCTGCGCTGTGTGCTGACGGAGGACGAGGGGATGACGGTGGCCGAGTACCGCCGCTTTTCCGAAATGCTTCCCGGCGTGGAGCTGAGGGGCGGCGTACTTGACGGGCTGCTTGGCGGGCTGCGGCTGATAAAGTCGCCGGAGGAGCTGGCCAATATCAAGCAGGCGCAGGCCCTCACCGAATACGGGTTCGACCACATCCTGCCCTATATCCGCCCCGGGCGCACCGAGCGGGAAATCGCCCTGGAGCTGGAATTCCTGATCCGGAAGCAGGGGGCGGAAGGGGTGGCCTTTGACTTTATCGTGGTGTCGGGGGCGAATTCCTCCCTGCCGCACGGCGTGCCGGGGGATAAGGCGGTGGAAAAGGGCGATTTCGTCACCATGGACTTCGGCGCGCGGGTGGACGGATGGCATTCGGACATGACCCGCACGGTGGCGGTCGGCTCCTGCTCACCCGAACAGCGGTGGGTCTACGATACCGTGCTGGAGGCGCAGCGGGCGGCGCTCTCGGTCCTGCGGGCCGGCCTGCGCTGCGTGGACGGGGACGCGGCGGCCCGCAGTGTGATTGAGGCGGCGGGATACGGCGGCTGCTTCGGCCATGCGACGGGGCACGGCGTGGGGGTGGAAATCCACGAGGAGCCGCGGCTTTCCCCACGCAGCGGGGAGGAGGTCCTCCAGGCCGGCAGCGTGGTCACGGTGGAGCCGGGGATTTACCTGCCGGGCCGCTTCGGCGTGCGCATAGAGGATATGGCAAGCATTACGGAGGATGGCTGCGAAAATCTGACCAAATCGCCGAAAGAACTGCTGATCCTGTAATGCCGGGGAAATTCCTCTTGAAATAATTGCCGGAATGCGGTAAAATAAAGAGCAACTTTGTAGCCCGATTCGTGAGTGAAAGCATATGGAGGTATAAGCATGATATCTGCAGGGGATTTCCGCAATGGCGTCACCTTTGAAATGGACGGAAACGTGTACCAGATCATCGAATTCCAGCACGTGAAGCCGGGGAAGGGCGCGGCGTTCGTCCGCACGAAAATCCGGAATGTCATTGCCGGTTCCGTGGTGGAAAAAACCTTCAATCCCACGGATAAATTCCCGACCGCTTATGTGGAACGGAAGGAAATGGAATATTCTTACAACGACGGCGACCTGTATTATTTCATGGATCCCGAGACCTACGAGCTGGTGCCGATCAGCAAGGATGTGCTGTCCGACAACTTCAAGTTCGTCAAGGAAAACATGGTCTGCAAGATCGCTTCCTATAAAGGGAAGGTGTTCGGGGTCGAGCCGCCGAACTTTGTGGAGCTTCAGGTGACCAAGACCGATCCGGGCTTCAAGGGCGACACGGCGACCAACGCCACCAAGCCCGCCACCCTGGAAACCGGGGCGGAAATCCGCGTCCCGCTGTTTATCGACGAAGGCGAAATGATCCGGATCGACACCCGCACCGGCGAGTATATGGAAAGGGCCTGAGGCTCTCTCCGCTGCTTTGCGTGAATAATCCGGGGGCCGCAGGGCTGCCGCCGGCGCATAAGCGGCAGCGCGTCCGCCAATACTTTGTTTCCAACCGGCCAGCCGGCCGGGACATCTTGCCCCGCTTCTGCGGCAGGGCGCTTAAAAGGAGGAACTGCATCATGACCGTTCTGGAAAAGGTATCGTATCTGAAGGGCCTGGCGGAAGGGCTGGGCGTGGACGACTCCACCAAAGAAGGAAAGCTGCTCAAGGCGATTATCGATGTGCTGGACGATATGGCTTCCAACCTCGAGAGCCTGGAGGACTATACCGAAGAACTGACCGAGCAGGTCGATGCGATCGACGAGGATCTGGATTCCCTGGAAACCGATTTTTACGAGGACGACGAGGACGGCTGCGACTGCGGCTGTGAAGACGGCGATTTCTACGATATCACCTGCCCGAACTGCGAGGAAGAGTTCAGCGTGGACGAGGAGACCCTCCTGGAAGGCTCTATCGAGTGCCCCAACTGCGGCGAAAAGCTGGAGTTCGATATCGAAGACTGCGACTGCGACGACGGGGACTGCAGCTGCGGCTGCCACGGCGACAGCAAGGACGACGATCAGTAAGGCCCGTTCCGCGGTACCAGCATGCCCGTTCAATCGAAACAGACGTGAGGACAAAAAACGCCGTTCGGCTTCAAGCCGGCCGGCGTTTTTGCTTCCCGTGCCAATCCCCGCAGCGGGGAAAAGCCGCGCTTCCTTTTCAGAGAACGGCGGCGAGTCTCAATCAAGGGTTGACGGGAGGGCTGTTCAAGGGTATAGTAATCGTATGCCGATACGCGCGGGGCGCGAAATATCAAAACAGGGGTGAGTCGTCTGACAAAGGAGATGGAAGCGGCTTTTTTGGCCGCAGGATACCGCTGCGATACCGGGGCCCAAACCGTGTCCGGCGTGGTGCAGGGGATTGCTTTCCGCCTGTCTCTTCCGCCGGAAGGAGCCGGCGCCGTCCGGCTGGAGATGTCGGTCAGCATCCCGGAAAAGCAGCTCCCGGCGCTGGTTAAGCGGCTGAGCGGCGCCTATCCCGGCGTTACGGCGGCGCCATACCGCTTTGGAATCCTCCTGGAACTGCCTTCCGGCGAGGGGATGACCGGGGAGATGCTGAACGCCTTCCTGGATGCGTCGGCCGGGGCGGCGCTGAAAAACGTCGGCGCTGCGCACGATGAAAAATTTGAGAATTACGGCGAACCGTTTTACGTCTATCTCCGCGGCGCGCTCGGCGCCCTTCTTGGCGCCATGGTGGGCGCGCTGCCCTGGCTCCTGATAGGGGGCGGCTGGTATTCCGTCTGGCTGGGGACGCTGATAAGCACCGCGTCCTTTTTTGGGTACCGGCTGCTGAAGGGGGCGCACCATACCGGTTTTGCCACCGGCTGCATCCTGCTTTTTTCCCTGCTGGCCCTTTTTGGGGCGGAGTTTTTCTCCTACTTTTCCGTGTTCTGGAACAGCGGGGAATACGCATCGATTGGCGCTGTCCTTGCGGCGATCGGGCGGTATGTCATGGCGGTCGGCCTGCCGGAGTTTCTCGGAAGCATGGCGGTCGGGATGGTATTTGGGCTGCTCGGGCTCTTTTCCATCCGCAAGTATATCTCCATCTATACCCATGAGCCCCGGTTCCTCCGCCGCCGGAAGGAAAAGGACGACAAATCGGATAAAAAATAAAAGCAGCACCCGCCCGGCAGAGCGCCGGACGGGTGCTGCTTTTATTTCGTTTACCGGTCATGGCCGCTCCGCCGAAGAAGAGGGGCAGCGATGCCGCTTAGCTGGGGCTTCTTCCTCTAATACTGATGGGAGGCTTCTGCCGCAAACCCTTCGTTCAGAAGGGCGACCGCGTCGCTCCAGCGCTGATCGCTGGACAGCCCGCCCATGACGACGACGATCATTTCCGCCCCGTTCCGGGTGGCGTCGGCAACCACGCAGTGCCCCGCTTCATCGTGGAAACCGGTTTTCATCCCCGTCGCTCCTTCAAAATAATAAGGGCTGGACGGGTTGAGAAGCTGGTTGGAATTTTCCCAGGATACGCTCTGCCCGGAGGGGAGGACGTAGCTTGCTTCCTTTTTGGCGACCGCGGCCCGGATATTGTCGTACTGCATCGCATTTTTTGCGATTAACAGCATGTCGTTCGCCGTTGTGTAATGATCGGGGGAATAATAGCCGTCAGGGTTGCTGAAATGGCTGTTTGACGCCCCGATCTCCACCAGTTCGTCGTTCATCCGGTTGACAAAAACCCGCGCGGCGTCCACGTCGCTGAGCGTCTCGTCCCCCGCTATTTTCCGGCCGAGATGGACGGCAATCACATAAGCGGCGTCGTTGCCGGAGGGAAGGAGCAGCGCGTCCAGGATCATGTCCCGTGTCAAACGGTACCCCTCCTGAAGCTGTGCAAGGCTGGAACCTTTCTGCACCAGCGACAGTTCCGTGCCCACGGTAAATTCCTCTTCCGGCCCGCAAAGCTCGGTCATGACGGCAGCGGTCAGCAGCTTGGTCAGGCTGGCGGGATAGCACCGCTCGTCGGCGTCCTTGCTGTACAGCACCGTGTCGTGGGTCACGTCGTAAAGGACGACGCGCGGGGTGGTGAGCGGCGCGGTCACGGCGATGGTGGGATAGGTGGGCTTTGTCGTAGTGGTCGTCTGCGACGTCGTGGTGGTGGGTGCGTCGGAGACCGGCTTATCGCCGGTGGCAACGGCCTGCGTCAGGCCGCGGACAAGGAACCACCCCAGTATGACGAGCAGGGCGACGATGATCAGCAAAAGGGCGATAACGGCGATCCGCCGTTTCCAGAGGCGTTTCCGCCGCCTGGACGCGGAAGCGGACTGCCGGGTGTTCGTTTTCTTCATGAATCCCAAACCTCGTTTCCCAAGTGATCAAGAGGTAGGCTGTGCCTGCCCCTCCGTTTCGGGCCAAATCTGTCCGATACCATTTCGTTTTCTTAGTATACTATATTTCCTCCGGAATTTGTATCTCTATTTTCTGACATTATAAAAATTTAAGAAGTGCCGGGTGATTCCGCCGCCGGGGAAAATGCCGATAAAAAATCTACCGGCAGGCAAGGGCGCCGGCTTGCGCGGGATTTATGAAGTTGCTATAATGGAAGGCATAAGGAATATGAAAACGGTCGGAGGGCAGGGGAGCAGCCGGTTTTCGGCCCTGCGCTTTGCGCTCCGGCTCCGGAAAGGGAAAGCGGTTTCCCGCCGCTTTGGAAAGGGAGGGCTGCTTATATGAAGAAGGATACCGTGCCGGCAAAAGACGGCCGGAATTACCGTACCGCGTACCCGGGGCGGCTGCTCCGGCCGCAGCGCTTAGAACGGCTGCGGCAGCTTGGGATCCCGTTCTGCGCTTCCTGCGGGGCGGAACTCGGGGACCGGCCGGCCGGCGTCTCCCGCTGCCTGCACTGCGGCGCGAGTCTCCCCGGCGGGCGGGAGCAAAAAGAAAAACGGCAGGCCGGGGATCGGCCGGCTCCTCCGGCGGCCCGCTGAGCGCCGGGCTCTTCCGCCCGGGCCGGAGCCCGGCTGGGGACGGGGACGTTTGCTGAGAACGATTTCGATAAGGAGAACGATATGGCTGCAATCATCGCGCTGGATCCGCAGAACCGCCGCCACCGGCGGCAGGCGGCGGAACTGCTGGTGGAAAATTTCGCCGCGTGGCCGGCAATGGAGATTGCCCGGGCGGAAGTGAGTACCCTGCTGGCCAAAAACCGCGTCTGCCTGGTTGCAGTGGACGAAAACGACCGGGTTGTCGGCCTGGTGGGCGGCCTGCCGGATTACGACGGCAACGTGTGGGAGCTGCACCCGCTGGTGGTAAAGAAGTCCGAGCAGGGCCGGGGGATCGGCCGGCAGCTGGTGGCGGCTATTGAGCGGGCCGCCAAAGCCCGCGGGGCGATCACCATGATGCTGGGGACGGACGACGAATCGGGAGCCACCACCCTGTCCGGGTGCGATCTGTACGACGGGCTCTGGAAAAGGGTGAGTGAAATCCAGAACCTGAAAAACCACCCGTATTCGTTTTATGAAAACTGCGGATATTCGATTATCGGGGTGGTGCCGGACGCCAACGGCTATGGGCGGCCGGATATCCTGATGGCAAAAAGGCTGCGGGAAAAGAAAAGCGGGGGCCAGAAGGGGGAGCGGTGAACGCGTGCCGCCGGCTTCCCCGCCAGTGCAGGAAACGGTAAGACCGGGAAGAAGGGGTGCGGAATGGGCATGGTCACGGTGCGGTTCCACCCGTTGGACGAGGTGGGAAACGACCGTTTAAAATATGCGGTGATCGCGGCCTGGGAGGATGGCGGCTGGCTGTTCTGCCGGCATCGCCGCCGGGAGACTTGGGAGATGCCGGGCGGCCACCGCGAACCGGGCGAAACCATCCTGCAGGCCGCCCGCCGGGAACTGTGGGAGGAAACCGGCGTGACCGAAGCGGCCTTTACCCCGGTCAGCCTGTATTCGGTGTTTGGCGCGGACGGCCCGGGGCAGACAGCGCCGAATTACGGGATGCTGTATCTGGCGCGCGTCCTCCGGCGGGGACCGCTCCCCCGCAGCGAAATGGCGGAGGTGCGTGTGCTCCCGGTATCGGGCGGGGATGTCGCCCCTGCGCTGCCCCTGCCCAACACCTATCCGCTGATTCAGCCCCTGTTATGGGAGCGGGCGATGGAGGCTTACGCGGCTGGAGCAGGGCGGAGCCCGGCAGAGTAGGGCGGGGCAGGACCGCCTGCGCAGTGGTTCAATAAGCAGAAGGGAAGCCCCCGGCAGAGTTTCTGCCGGGGGCTTTTTTGTCCCCAGCGCCATGCCGGGGCTATTCACTCGGAATGAGACGGGGGATTTGTCGGCGCCTTCGCCTTCCTCCGGCGGAAAAACGCCGCCAGGAGGCAGAACAGGAGGGTACCTACCGAGATCCCCGCGCCGGCGGCCAGCCCCGGGGGACGGAACCGCAGGGTGACGGTGTGCTCTCCGGCAGCCAGCGGCACCGCCAAAAACGCGTCCCCTACCGATGCAGTCGCCGCCTTCTGGCCGTCCACCCATGCGCTCCATCCGGCGTCGCAGGGGATGGAGGTGAAAAGCACGCCGTCCTTCGGGGCAGTAACCTGCAGGGATACCTGCGTCCCGTCCACCTCGAGCGATTCGGGCGCGCCGCCGCGCAGGGCGGAAACCAGCCCGCCGAACGCCTCCTCATCAAAGGCGGCGGCCTGGACCTCCCCCAGCCAATAGGTGCCTTTCGAAACGGCGAGGGAGACCCGGAGGGTGCCGGCCGGCTGCTCCCCGAGATCCATGACGCCGCGGACGACGCGCTCGCCATAAGGGTTCAGGGCGGTTCCCGACAGAGAAACCGTCGTATTTTCCGGGAAATTATTAGGGAAATACAGCAGCACATGCTGCGTTTTGGGGTTTTCGATCGTAATCACCAGCCACGCGGTATCCCCGTCCATGTGGATACTGGCCAGCGGGATGTCGCCGTCCGATTCCATCGGGACCAGCGTTCCGCCCAGGCAGTCGGCCTGGGCCGGGAGCGGCCGGAAAAAGGCCGTGTCCGCCCATTCCCCGCCGCCCAGCCCGGAGAAAAGGGCGTTTTGCAGGGCGAACGGCTCCCCCTCCTTGTCCGCCGGCAGGGAAAGCACCGCCTCGTCCGCAAAATAGGCGAGGGGCAGGGCGTTCTCGTTCCGGCGGAGGATCAAGTCCCCGTCCTGCCCGGCAACCGTCATCCCCGCGCGGACGTCCTGCTCCCCAAACACGTACCGGATGCCGAGGACGGCGTCCAGCGCGGAGGTCGAACCGCCGTACCGCATCAGCTTGTCCGCTGAGGAGGAGGTCATACCCAGGTTCCGGAGGAAGCGGAAGGTTTTCCGCCGGGAAAGGGAGCTGTAATGGCTCAGGGACGGCAGCCCGCGGACAAATCCATCGTTGGGGTTGCGGGCGGTGCGGTCCTCCACCCGGTAAAAATGGGAGGCGGCCAGGGCGTCCCCGCCGGGGACGGCGGCCGATTCCAGCAGGCGGTCCTGCGCGGCCGTTTCCTCGAGATACGCCGCGAACGTCCGGCGAGATTCAAACCCCAGTTCCCCGTCCAGCGACCGGAGGACGGACAGGGCGTTCCCCGCCAGTTCGAGGGGGACGGCCACGGCAAGGAGCCCGAGCGCCGCCCTTTGCAGCGCGCGGCGCTTCCCGGCCCACAGCAGCAGGAGGGCGGCGTAAACCGCCAAAAGCAAAAGGGTGAGGAAAAACCGGCCGGGAAAGGGCCGGACAGCTTCCGGGAACAGCCAGTCGGGAAGCTTGGCGGCGAGCAGAAGGACGGCGGAGAACCCGAATCCGGCCAGGAGGCGCCGGGGGGAGAGCCCGCCCGGGCGGGAAAAAGCCCGGGCCGCGGCGGTGACCAGCAGGAAAATCAGGCAGAAGGCATACCGGCCGGGAAACCAGACCGGCATCTGTCCCCCGTGCCAAAGGGTGTCCAGCGGAGAAATCAGCATGCACAGGAAGAGGAAGCCGGCCAGAACGCCCCCCGCCGCCTTTTCCCGCCGGGGGATCTCCCGGTGGAGCAGGCAGGCCGGCAGCAGGCCGAGCGCCAGCACCCCGCAGTACAGGTTGGGCGTCCCGTCGCTGGTCACCGAATCGTAGGCGCCGAAGGACAGCTTGCTGAAAAGCGAGAGGGGATCCGTGGTCAGGCTGAGCCAGGGCAGGGAAAGGCCCGCCCCGCCCTGGCTTTCCTTTAAGGCAAGGTAAGCGGGAAGCAGCAGGAACGCTCCCAGGCCGGCGGCCAGCGCCGCCGCGCCGAGCAGCCGCAGGATAAGGCGCGTGCTGTCCCGCAGGGGGCGCGCCTGGATATAGCAGAGGGCCGCCAGGAAAAGCAGGCTGAAGACGCCGGCCATGTACGCGGTATAATAGTTCGAGAGGAAAAGCAGGGCGTATCCGGCGATAAGCGGCGCCGCCCGGCCGGTGTCCGCCAGATACCGTACCCCGAGCAGGACGAGCGGGAGAAGGAGCACCGCGTCAAACCACATCAGGTTGAAGAAAAAGGCGGCGGAAAAGCCGGAAAGCGCATACATGACGGAAAAAACCGGATTGGCCGCCCCGTGCACCCCGGCCGCCCGGCCAAGGAAAACGGACATGGTCAGCGCGGCCCCGGCAAGCTTGAGGGAGATAATGAGCACAACCGCTTCGGGCAGGAGCGCGCGGGGGAAAAGCAGGATAAGGCCGGTGAACGGGCTGGCCAGATAATACGCGAACAGCCCGACAAAGCTCATCCCCAGCCCGCTGTTCCAGGTGAAAAGCAGGCTTTCCCCGCCCTTCACCATGTCGTACAGCGCCGTGTGGTATTCGATATACTGCTGCGCCAGGTCGGTGATCAGCAGGGAACGCTCCCCGAACGGGGCCGCGCCGAAAAGAATCAGCACGGCCGACCAGATGGCCGCGGCCAGCAGGAAGGCGGCGGCCGGAGTCAGGAAGCCGGCGGCGGGACGGACGCGCCGCAGGACGGGTTTTGATAAGATGGAGAATCGGGGCATAGGACGGCCCTCCCGGAGAATTCCAGAAATCGGTGATGGACACAGTGTACCATAAACCAAAGGAAAAAACAAAGGGAACTCCCCGGAAAGTCCGCGTCCTGCACACGGGCAGGCAGAGCAGGCGCCGGGCTGCAATGTTTCCCATAGTCCTCAGCCGCTTCCGGGAAGAAGCGGCGGGTGGAAATTTTGGAAAGACGATTGCCCAAATTCCCCGGGCATGGTAAAATAAAAAAATAGTCCCGCCGGGCGCGGAGCCTGACAGGGGCGGAAGATACGAAAGCAGGGGAGAGCAGGGTGGCCGAGACAGCCGGAACTATAAAAACGGAATACGAGCGCCTGGGGGAAGGAACGCCGCTCCTGCTCGCATGGTATGAGGGGCACCGGCGCGCCTTCCCCTGGCGGGAGGAGCCGACCCCGTACCGGATCTGGATATCGGAAATCATGCTCCAGCAGACCCGGATCGAAGCGGCGCTTCCATACTTTGAGCGGTTTATGGCGGCGCTGCCCACGGTCGCGGCCCTGGCGGAGGCTGGGGAGGAGCGGCTCATGAAGCTGTGGGAGGGGCTTGGCTATTACAGCCGCGCCCGGAACCTGCAAAAGGCGGCGAAAATCCTGATGGCGGAATACGGCGGGGAGCTCCCCGCATCGTATGAGCGGCTGCTCTCCCTTCCCGGGATCGGGGAATATACCGCCGGCGCGATCGCCTCGATGGCGTACGGGCTGCCGGTCCCCGCGGTGGACGGCAATGTCCTGCGGGTGAGCGCCCGGCTGACGAATGACGAGGGAGACATCACCCGCGCCCCGGTCAAAAAGCGGCTGCGGGAAGCGGTCTGCGCGATGCTCCCGCCGGACAGGCCGGGGGACTTCAACCAGGCGATCATGGAATTGGGGGAGACAATCTGCCTGCCGAACACCCTCCCCCTGTGCGGGGACTGCCCCCTGCGGGAGGTCTGCCGCGGGCGCCTGTCCGGCCGTCCGGAGCGGCTTCCGGTCCGGGCGGAGAAGAAGGCGCGGCGGGTGGAGCAGCGCACGGTGCTGATCGTGACGGCGGCCGGCCGGGTGCTTCTCCGCCGGCGGGAGGATAAAGGGCTGCTCGCCGGGCTGTGGGAGCTTCCCTCCGCCGAAGGGTGGCTGTCCCCCGAAGAGGCTGCCGGGATAGCCGCCGGCTGGGGCGCCCGGCCGGAGACGGCCGAGCCGGTCGGCCCCGGGAAGCATATTTTCAGCCACATCGAATGGCATATGCAGGGCGTGCTCCTTCATACGCCGCCGTTTTCCCCGCCGGAGCGGTTCCTTTGGGCGGACGCGCGGCAGCTGCGGGAGGAAACGGCGCTGCCCTCGGCGTTCCGGACCTATTCCTCCCGGTTGGGGCAGTGGCTGGAGCGGAGCATGGAAAGCAAGGAATAAGGAAAAGGCGGCGGAAAGGGCCGGCGGGGATGCCGGTGCGCTCCGCCGTGGAATACAGCGTTAGGAGGAATATGCGATGAAACGGGAAAACTATCTTTCTTGGGACGAATACTTTATGGGGATCGCCCTGCTCTCCGCCCAGCGGAGCAAGGATCCCGGCACCCAGGTGGGAGCCTGCATTGTCAGCGGGGATAAAAAAATCCTGTCGGTCGGCTACAACGGCATGCCTACCGGCTGCAGCGACGATACGATGCCCTGGGACAGGGAAGGCGGTGCGCTCGAGACCAAATACCTGTTCGTCTGCCATGCGGAACTCAACGCCATCCTGAACCACGGCGGGACCGACCTGCGGGGGGCCAGGCTGTATTCCACCCTCTTCCCCTGCAACGAGTGTGCAAAGGCCATCATTCAGGCCGGGATCCGGGAAGTGATCTACCGGGAGGATAAGTACGCCGATACCGACGCGGTGGTGGCGTCCAAGCGGATGTTCACCCTGGCGGGAGTGACCTTCCGCCCCTATGCCCCCGGCGGCAAGACTGTGGAACTGAACGTTTAGGAGGCGGGAACGTGAGCGCGCAGACCGTACTGATCACCGGCGCGTCCCGGGGGATCGGCCGCGCAACGGCGGAGCTGTTCGCCGCCCGCGGATATCGGGTGATGCTGAACTATCATCGTTCCCGCGAAGAGGCGCTGGAACTGGAACGGGAGCTGACCGCCCGCGGCGCGGATGCGATGGCGTATGGCGCGGACGTCTCCGACCGGGAGCAGGTGCAGGCGATGGCGGAGGCCTGCCGGCAGCGGTTCGGCGGGACGGACGTGCTGGTGTGCAACGCCGGGATCGCCCGGCAGGGGCTGTTCACCGATCTCACGCCCGGCCAGTGGCGGGAGATGATGGGCGTGCATCTGGACGGCGCGTTCCACTGCTGCCAGGCGGTGCTGCCCGGCATGATCCGCCGGCAGACGGGGAGCATTGTGCTGGTGTCCTCGATTTGGGGGATGGTCGGCGCCTCCTGCGAGGTGGCCTATTCCACCGCAAAGGCGGCGCTGATTGGGCTGACCAAGGCGCTGGCCAAGGAGGTCGGGCCGTCCGGCATCCGGGTCAACTGCGTCGCGCCCGGGGTGGTGGACACGGCAATGAACGCCGCCCTGGACGGGGAAACCCTCGCCGCCCTGCAGGAGGAAACCCCGCTCGGCCGCCTGGGCACGCCGGAAGAAATCGCCCGGGCGATCGCATTCCTCGCCTCCCCGGAGGCGGGTTTTATCACCGGGCAGGTGCTCAGCCCCAACGGCGGGTTCGTGATCTAGCCGCTTTCTTTCGATTTCCTTAAAATCAGGTAAAGACCGGGTGATCCCGGTTGACTTTTCGCCGGACGGGGATATGATAGGGATAAAGGCGTTTGACTCAGGGGTGACTTGGATGACTTCGGCAATTAAGGTGGCGTCCTTCAATCTGCGCCACGATTCTCCGCTGGGCGCGTGTTCCCGCGTCCGGAGCTGGAAGGCCCGGCGGGAGCTGGCGGCCCGGATGATCCGGGATTCCGGCGCGGCGATTATCGGGGTGCAGGAAATGATGCCCGCCATGAAAGAGGATATTCTCTCCCGTCTGCGGGGGTACAGCGTGTTCGGCTCGGGCCGGACCAAAAAGCTGCTGGGCGAGCACTCGGCGATCCTTGTACGCGGGGAGAAGGCGGAGGCCCGCTTTTCGGACACCTTCTGGCTGTCGAAGCACCCCGAAAAATCCGGAAGCCGGGCGTATTTTTCCGCGTTTCCCCGCATCTGCACGGTGTGCGAGGTGTATGTGGAGGAATGGCAGCGGACGGTGCGGGTGTTCAACACCCATCTGGACCATATCTGCGCGCCGGCCCGCACCCTCAGCGTGCGGATTATCCTCGAATATATGCACAGGCTGAATAAAAAGGAAAAGCTGCCCACCATCCTGATGGGGGATATGAACGCCCGCCCGGGCAGCAAACCGATCCGGATCCTGGCGGAAAACCAGCATAATTATCCCGATATCCATCTGACCAATATTTTCTCCAGCCCCCGGGCGGAAGAGGCCGGGAATACCTACCACGGCTTCAAGGGCAAGCGGAAGGGCGCGCCGATCGATTATATCTTCGTGTCGGAGGAGTTTGAGGTGGACCGGGCGTATGTCGATACCTCCAGCGAAAACGGGCTGTATCCCTCCGATCATTACCCGCTGATGGCGGTTCTGCGGTTGAAGGAGGAGGCGTCCGCCGCCCCCGCCGCGGTTTCGCAGGCCGGCTGAACGGGGGAGCGCTTCGGCCGCCGGCTGGATACGGCGGGCAGCGCTTTTAAAAAAGCGGTCAACAAAGGGGCTGCAGGCTGGACAAACCAGCCTGCAGCCCCTTTTTCATAAAACGGCCGGCCTTTCTCACAGCCTGCCCGCCCTGCTTTCCGGAAAGGGTGCGGCTTCCCCGGGAAAACTCTTGCGGTGACAGGCCGCGCCCGCGCCGCCTGCCGCGCTACGTCTGTTCCCCGCCGGCGAAACAGGCGCCGCAGAGCCCTTCCAAAGCGGATAGGATCCGCTCGTCCGTCCCCACGTATTCCACAATCAGGCTGCGGTATAGGTAATAATGGGGGACGCTCACCCAATCGATCTGAAAGGCCGTCCCTTCGCCGCCCTGCTCAAAGGCGATGGAGCAGCCGCTTTTGTCAATGCAGCCCGCGTCGTTCTGCGCGCCCTGCGGGGTCGCATATTGGTACAGGACGACTTCCGTCCCGCCGTCCAAAGCCAGCCGGTACCGGTCCCCGTTCAGGATGCCCTTTTCCATACGTTCCAGCGATACGGCCTGCCCGCCGCTCTCCAGCGCCGCGATCACCGCGCCGATCTCCTCGTCTTCTTTTCCGCTGCCCTGTTTCGGCCCGCAGGAGGCAAGGAGCCCAAGGGCGAATATCAGGAGCACTACGGCCAAATATTTCCGCATATTTTGCTCTCCTTTCCATAAACGCAGGTACAAATCGATTTATGTTGATAATTTATATAAATTTTACCATAATTTTCTGCTTTGGTCAAGCAATGGCCCGCCCGCTTCTTCCTGCCCGAAACGCTGTCGGCCGTAGGGCCTTTCCATTTCCTCGGGCGGGGACGCGCATTCTGCGGCTTGCGGACGCCTTGACGGATATGGTATACTGGAAACATCCGGAAAACGACGGGTACAGGGGCCTTTTGGCCGGCCGCAGGATACCGGAAGGGCCGGCGGCGGGGTATAAACCTTCTCCCAAAAGGCAAGAAATAAAAACGGGCAAGTGTGACAGCGGGCGGAAAGGAGGAAGACGATGGATATCCATGTGGACGACGTGCTGGAGATGAAGAAGCCGCATCCCTGCGGGAGCCGCCGCTTTCTTGTGCTGCGCATCGGGATGGATTTCCGCCTGAAG
This sequence comes from Candidatus Avimonas merdigallinarum, assembly GCA_904377855.1. Taxonomy (GTDB): domain Bacteria; phylum Bacillota; class Clostridia; order Oscillospirales; family Acutalibacteraceae; genus Avimonas; species Avimonas merdigallinarum. The sequence continues at coordinate 55,572 of CAJFGS010000003.1, read as the reverse complement.
TGCGAGGGCTGCGGCCATGAGGTGATGGCCCCCCGCCTGAAAATCGAACGCCACGTGAAAAAGGTCATCCGGCCGGAGGGGCAGCCGTAGCGCGGCGCCTCTCTTGAATCAGCAAATAAAACCGAAAGGCTGGTCCCTTTTATGTTTGACAGACTCAGCGAAGTAGAAAAACGGTACGGCGAAATCTCCGCGCAGCTGTACGATCCCGCGGTGGTGGCGGACGTGGAACGGTATCGCGCCCTGATGAAGGAGAGCGCGGAGCTCTCCCCGATTGTGGAAAAATACCGGGAATACCAGCAGGCCCGCAAGCAGCAGGAGGAGGCGCTCGCCCTGCTGGAGGGCAGCGCCGACCCGGAGCTCAAGGAATTGGCGGAACAGGAGCTCGACGAGGGGAAGCAGGCTCAGGAGCGCTGTGCGGAGGAACTGAAAACCCTTTTGCTGCCCCGCGACCCGAACGACAGCCGGAACGTGATTGTCGAGATCCGGGGCGGCGCGGGCGGGGAGGAATCGGCCCTTTTCGCCGCTTCCCTTTACCGTATGTACACCATGTACGCCGCTTCGAAGGGATATAAAACCGAATTGATCGGCGCGAACGAAACCGAACTCGGCGGCTATAAGGAGGTCAGCTTCCTGGTCAACGGGGAGGGCGCGTACAGCCGCTTCAAGTTTGAAAGCGGCGTCCACCGCGTCCAGCGGGTGCCGGAGACCGAGGCGGGGGGGCGGATCCATACCTCCACCGCCACAGTGGCGGTGCTGCCCGAGGTGGACGACGTGGAGGTAGAGATCAACCCCGCCGATCTGCAGATCGACACCTACCGCTCGGGCGGCGCGGGCGGGCAGCATGTCAATAAGACCGAGTCCGCCATCCGGATCACCCACCTTCCCACCGGGCTGGTGGTGGAATGCCAGGACGAGCGCAGCCAGTACAAGAATAAGGATAAGGCGATGAAGGTGCTCCGCGCCCGGCTGTATGAGCGGGAGCAGGAGCAGCAGCGAAGCGCGATCGCCGCCGATCGCCGGGCCCAGGTAGGCACCGGCGACCGCAGCGAACGGATCCGCACCTACAATTTCCCCCAGGGCCGGGTCACCGACCACCGCATCGGGCTGACCCTCTACCGGATCGACAGCATTATGGACGGCGACCTTGACGAACTGGTGGACGCGCTGAACACGGCCGACCGGGCGGAAAAACTGCAGGCGCAGGGCTGAGCACCGCTGCCGGGAAAGGAATTCGATGGCTCCATGAGAGAATATAAAACCCGTCTGCTGACGGGGGACAGCCTGGGCATCCAGGAAGCCGCCGCCCTGCTGCGGGCGGGGGAATTGGTCGGCATCCCGACCGAGACGGTATACGGCCTGGCCGCCAACGCCCTGGACGGCGGGGCGGTCGGCCGGATTTTTACCGCTAAGGGCCGCCCGCAGGACAACCCGCTGATTGTGCATATCGCGGATATCGAGGGGCTCCCTCCGCTGGCGGCGGAGATCCCGGAGCTGGCCAAAAAGCTGGCAAAGGCCTATTGGCCGGGGCCGCTGACCATGATTTTCCGCAAATCCGCCCTCATCCCGGACGAGGTGAGCGCCGGCCTTTCCACCGTCGCTGTCCGCATGCCGTATCACCCGCTGGCGAGGGCGGTGATCCGGGCGGCGGGGGTGCCGCTGGCCGCGCCCTCGGCCAACCTGTCCGGCAGCCCCAGCCCCACCACCGCCGCCCATGTGATGGCGGATATGGCCGGGCGAATCCCCGCCGTGCTGGACGGCGGCGAATGCGCCGTGGGGGTGGAATCCACCGTGGTGGATATCACCGGGCCGACGCCCTGCCTGCTCCGCCCGGGCGGGGTGACTCCCGCGATGCTGGCGGCAGTGGCCGGCGGCGTGTCGGTCAACCCGGCAGTGGTCAACCGCCTGCCGGATGGGGCGGTAGCGGCCTCTCCGGGGATGAAATACAAGCATTACGCCCCCAAAGCGCATGTGGTGCTGGTCCGGGGGACGCCTGCGGCGTATGCGGCGTTTGTGAATTCCCACCGGACCGAACCGGTCACCGCTATGTGCTTTGACGGGGAGGAAGGGGCGCTGCGCGTCCCCTATATTACCTATGGGCGGCGGGAGGATTCCGCCGAGCAGGCGCACCGGGTGTTCGACGCCCTCCGCCGGCTGGACGAAATCGGGGCCGGGACGGTATACTGCGCCTGCCCGCCGGAAGAAGGCGTGGGGCTGGCGGTGTACAACCGCCTGCTGCGCGCCGCTGCATTCGAGGTGATTGACGTTGATGGATAGCGTATATGTGGTGGGCCTGACCGGGCCGACCGGGGCGGGGAAGAGCGAGGTTTCCCGCCGCCTTGCCGCGGCGCAGCTCCCGGTGATTGACGCGGACGTCATCGCCCACCAGGTCATGGAGCCGGGGAGCGAGTGCCTGCGCCGCCTTGCCGCGGAATTTTCGGAGGATATCCTGAACGACGACGGGACGCTCAACCGCCGCCAACTGGCCAAGCGCGCTTTCGCCACGCCGGAGGATACGGCCCTCCTCAATTCCCTGACCCATCCCTACATCATCGAGCGGACCAACCAGATCCTCATGCGCATGGAGCAGACGCAGGAGCTGGCGGCGGTGATCGACGCCCCGCTGCTGTTTGAAAGCGGGATGGACCGCATCTGCGATATGACGGTGGCGGTGGTGGCGCCGTTTGAAGTCCGCCTGCAGCGGATCCTGGAGCGGGACGGCCTCTCCGTCCAGCAGGCCCGCGCGCGCATGGCCGCTCAGCAGCCGGAGGAATATTATTCCTCCCGCGCGGCCCTGGTGCTGGACAACAGCGGGGATTTGGAATCCCTGCGGGCCAGGGCGGACGGCCTCGCCGCGAAGATACGGGAGTGGGCGAATGGAAAATAACGCGCGTTTTGGCTGGAAAGAGAGCATCGAACTGGAAAGGAACGCGGAAGACGCTGCGGCGGCGGGGAAAAAGCGGCGGATTGGCCGGCGGCTGGAGCTTGTCCTGCTGGCCGTTCTCCTGGCGGCGGCGACGCTGCTGCTCCACGGCGGCTACCGCCGGTATATGCGGGCTGCCTATCCGCTCAAGTACAGCGAATATGTGGAAAAATATGCGGAAGACTATGATTTTGACCCCGCTTTTATCTATGCGCTGATCCGCACCGAAAGCGGGTTTGATCCCGACGCGGTATCCCGGGCGGGGGCCATGGGGCTGATGCAGCTTACCGAGGATACCTTCCTCTGGGCGCAGAGCCGTTCGCCCGAAGCCGAGTCCATCCCTGCAAACGAGCTGTTCGACCCCGAAACGAACATTCAATATGGGGTGATGGTCCTCTCCCTCCTGCGGGAGGAGTTCAGCGACCCGCGGACCCTGCTCGCCGCCTACAACGCCGGGATCGGCAACGCGCGCCGATGGCTGGCCGATCCCGCCTGTTCCGACGACGGGGTGACGCTCAAAGCCATCCCCTATCCGGAAACCGCCCGGTATGTGGAGAAAATCCCCGCGGCGGAGGAAATGTACCGGGAACTGTACGGGCTATGAGGAGAAGCCCTCCCCGAATTTGCTGTTTCATTATTATTCTAGGAGGTCATTGTTATGTCTGAAAAATCCCTTTCCGAGCAACGCAAAAAAGAGCTGTTCTATACCTCGAAGGAAGCGTCCCGCACCCTGGAGCCGGCGGAAATCGAGGCCGCCGACCGCTACTGCGCGGGATATGTCGACTTCTTGAACGCCTCCAAAACCGAGCGGGAGGCGGTCAGCTGGGCCGTGAAGGAGGCCGAGGCGAGGGGCTTTGTCCCGTTTGACCGCAGGAAGCCGCTGAAGGCGGGGGACAAGGTGTACTACAACAACCGCGGCAAGGCCCTGATGCTCGCCGTCATCGGCACCCGCCCGATCACCGACGGCATATCGATCGCCGCCGCCCATATCGATTCCCCCCGCCTCGACCTCAAGCCCAACCCGCTGTATGAGGACGGCGACCTCGCGTATTTCGACACCCACTACTACGGCGGCATCAAGAAATACCAGTGGACGGCGATCCCGCTGGCGCTGCACGGCGTGGTGGCGAAAAAGGACGGCTCGGTGGTTACCGTGCGCATCGGGGAGGAGCCGGGCGATCCGGTGTTCTGCGTGACCGACCTGCTCCCCCACCTGGCGGACGAGCAGATGAAGCGCCCGGCGCCCCAGATTATCAAAGGGGAGGACCTCAACATCCTCATTGGCTCCCGCGCCTTCCGGGACGACGAGGGGAGCGAGCTGGTCAAGCTGAACATCATGAACATCCTGCATGAAAAATACGGCATCGTGGAACAGGATTTCTTCTCCGCCGAACTGGAGGCGGTGCCGGCTTTCCCGGCGCGGGACGTGGGCTTCGACCGCAGCCTTATCGGGTCGTACGGCCACGACGACCGGGTGTGCGCTTACCCGGCACTCACCGCCATTTTTGAGACGGAAGCCCCCGCTTACACCGCCGTCACCCTGCTGGCGGACAAGGAGGAAATCGGCTCCGAGGGCGCGACCGGCATGCAGTCGGCGTGGCTGAAATATTTCATCGCCGATATTGCGGCCGCCTTCGGGGAGGAGGCGCGGCATGTCCTGTCGAATTCGGTCTGCCTGTCGGCGGACGTGAACGCCGCGTTCGACCCGATCTATCCCGACGTGTTTGAAAAGAAGAACGCGGCCATGATAAACCGCGGCGTGGTGCTGACCAAATACACCGGCTCCCGCGGCAAATCCGGCACGTCCGACGCGTCGGCGGAGCTGATGGCCCGCGTCCGCCGTTATATGGACAACGGGGACGTGCTCTGGCAGGTAGGCGAACTGGGGAAGGTGGACGCCGGCGGCGGCGGGACCGTGGCGATGTATATCGCCAACCTCAATGTGGACACCGTGGATCTCGGGGTGCCGGTGCTGTCCATGCACGCGCCGTTTGAAATTGTCTCCAAGCTGGATGTGTATATGGCGCACAAAGCCTTTTCCGCGCTGCTGGGAAGGGCGTAATCGGCGCGACAGGCTGTCCGGCCTCGGGAACCGCGCTGCGCCGGGGCGGCTCGGGCGTGATTAGCCCCGCCTGAAGGGCGCGGCGCTCCGGGCGGGGATTGGAGCCGTTCGGCCATCTGAGGGAAAGGGGACGAACCGGTATGCTGTATTTTACGTTTGTGCACGGGCTGATTATCCTCTTGCTTTTTCTGTTCCCGTTTGTCCGCCGGATACGGAGGAAGGCCGGCTTCCTTTCGACAGCGGGGCTGGCGCTTTTTGCCGTCTATACCGTCCTGCTGGTGAAGGTCGCATTTTTCCCGCTGGTGTGGGACGCCTCCTTCGGCGGGACGGGACTGCCGTATATCAACCTGGTTCCCCTGCGCTCCATTCTGGATATCGTCGCCCATACCGCGCCGGCGACGGCTCTGCGCCAAATCGGGGGCAATCTCCTTCTGCTTGCCCCACTGGGCTTCCTGGCGCCGGTCACCTTCCCGAAGGTTCGGACGGCCGGACGAAGCTGTTTGCTGCTTTTGACGGCTGCGTTCGGCATCGAGGCGGTGCAGCTGCTGCTTTCGCTGGTTACCGGGGTGCCCGGCCGCGTGGTGGATATTGACGACGTGCTGCTGAACCTGGCGGGCGGGCTGTGCGGATATTTTGCCTATTTCCTGCTTTTCTGCAGGCTGCTTCCCCGTTTCCTGCCCAAAGTAGAAGAAAAGGCGGCTTCTCCGGACGGAGGTCTGTTGTGAGCCGCCGTCCGTATACCTGCCGTCCCCCTTTTTTTGAGGAACAGAAAGCCAAAGCCGCCCGGCTGCAAACAGCCGGGCGGCTTTTGGTTTATAGCGGGTGGGATCCCCCTGCCTCCCCGGTTCCGCCGGGATCGTCTCCCTGTACGGCGCCGCCTTCCTCAGAAGAACCCGGCCGCGCCCCGGGATAATACCGGTATAAGCTGAAATTGTCCCCTTCCCCGGGAGCCTCCGCCGCGGCGCCGGAGGATGCATCCCCGTCCGGCAGCGGTTCCGGCGGGAGGGAAGCGTCCGCCTCCGGGGAGAGCGGGGCGTACAGCGCCTCGGCGCCGGAGGGAAGGGCGGCGCGTTTCCGGGCGGCGGCACGGTCCCATTTCCGCAGGCAGATAAGGTACAGCACGAGCAGGGCCAGGGCCCCGAGGGAAATCAGCCCGCCGCCCTTCAGCCCGGGGGTGAAGTAATCGAAGCGGATGGTTATGTCCTCACCGGCGGGGCAGGCCACCGCCATAAAGCCGACGTTGGCCCGCAGGATTTCCGCCGGCTCGCCGTTGACCGTCGCCGTCCAGCCCTCTTCATAGGGGACGCTGAAAAAGACGTAGTTGTCCTCGGGCAGGGTAATCGTGGCGGTGAAGCCGCGGTTGTCCCGGGTGAAGGAGGAAGCGGCTGTGGCGCGCCGGGCCTCGCAGTCCTCCAGATACCCCTGCTGGCTGAAATCGACATACGGGATTTCCAGGAAGGAGGACAGCCGGGTGGAAACGCTCTGCGCCTGATCGTCCTCCACCACCAGGGTTTTCATGAGCAGAAGCTCGCGGGAGCTTTGCGCGTACGTGTCATACTCCGAGCGGGTCATATAGGAATCATAGGTGAAGCCGAAGGGAACATAGTATTCGTTTTCATACACCCGAAAGCCGTTCTGCTCGCTGTGGAACGTCCAGCCCGGCATCTTGTAGGTGGCCTGGCCGTTGATATCTTCCTGCTCAAAGAAATCCGATTCCTCTTTATACTGCCCGTTGTCCTCGTTCATATAGTCGAAGAGGTAGCGGACCGAGAGCAGGCCGCGCAGCGCGTAATGGGAGGTGTCCGGCCGGGACCCCACGCTCCGCTCCACCCCGACGGTGGGATAAAACTCCATAATCGAACCGGGGACAATGCTGTGGAAGGCCTGGATGGTGGGGGTCTGCCAGAACATGCCGAGGTTGTCCATCCCCTCGTTGAAATCGATCCGGCAGGCGTCCATGTCGGGCAGGTCGATCTTGTCCCCGCCTTCGATCCCCCGCTCAATGACAAACTGGGAGGTGTAATTCCCCTGCGCCTTCCCCATCCCCAGGCTGTACCAGCCGAAAATCAGGATGATGCAGCCGACGACCCCCACCGACCAGCGGAAAAAGATGTCCCGCTCCTTTTTATGCAGCCGGGTCAGCAGGACGGCGAGGACAAAGCAGACCACGGCGAAAGCGGTGGCCGCCCAGAATAATTCGGGATGATCGTACAGGCCGATTTTTATCTTCCCCGTCTCCTCGTCCGGCGTCCAGGACTCGGGGATAAAGCCGATAAACAGGACGAAAAAGGCGGTGATTCCTCCCGTCCACCCAAAGGCGCGGGCCCAGTTGACTTTTACCAAATCCGCCTCGTCCAGCGTTTTGACCGTCGCCAGGGCGAGAAGCAGGACCATCATATAATACCAGCGGGCATAGTAAATCCAGTTGAAAAGCTGGAACAGCGCGTTCAGCCCAGGGATCACCACAAAGAAAAAGAGCACAATCAGCATCCGGCGGAGCCAGTCCTGATGCCGGCGCGACTGGAAGTAGGCGATCACCCCGGAGCAGCCGAACACCGGCAGCCAGGCGGACATGGAGGCCCACTTGTTGTCCGAATCGGGGAAGAAGCTCGCCCGCGCGGGGATGTCCTGCGGGAAAAAGAAGGAGTGCAGAATATCAAACAGCCGCTGCGGCTTGTTGTAGATGAGCAGGTCCCACCCGCTCAGCAGGCTTTCGGTGCGGGGGTTCTGGATGACCGCGAAGAAGGAGGGGAGGAGCAGCACCCCGGCCATCGCCGTGCCAATGAGCGCCTCCGCTGCCAGCCAGAAAAACTTGCCGAAGGTGCATTTCCATTCCCCGGACAGGGCCCGCATGACCCAGTAGATCATCAGGAAAAACGCCTGGCCGATGAAAAAGTAGTAGTTGGAGAGAGCACTTAGGCAGACGACGACGGCGAACAGGCCCCGCCGCCCTTCCTTCATGTACAGCTCCATGCCGAGCAGCATCAGCGGGAAATAGACGATCGCCTCGTGAAAATGGTTGAAAAAGATATTGTAGATGGAAAATCCCGAAAAGGCATAGAGGAGCCCGCCCAGCAGCGCGTAATCCGGCCGGACGAACCGGCGGAGGTACAGATGCGCCGTCAGGGAGGAAAGGGCGAGCTTGAGCATCAGCAGGGGGGCCATCAGATAGGGGACCGCCGCGCTGGGGAAAAGCAGCGTAATCCAGAAAAAGGGGCTGCCCAGCAGATAGAAGGAATAGGAGCCGATGAAATTGGCGCCCAGGTCGGTGGTCCAGTTCCAGAAAATGTTCCCGCTGCGCACCGCGTCGTGCGCCATCTGGTAAAAGGGGATCTGCTGTACGTTAAAATCGCCGTAGTAAATGAAATATCCCCTGTCCCAAATCAAAAAGGGGAGGAAAATCAGCGCCGCCGCCGCCAACGCGAGCAGGAACGCCTGTCCGGTGCGTTCGCGGGGCCTTCCCTGGAGAGAAACCGAAGCGGTCATACCTACCTCCGTCCTGCCGCCGTGCGGCGGCCTGTGTTCTGCGTTTTCCAGTATACCAAAAAAGGAAGGGAAAGAAAAGGAAAAATCGGGCGGTTTTCCGCTGCTCGGCAGCTTTTGGGGCAGGCGCGCCCCTCTCCCGCGTTGGCGGCAGCGCGGGAGGAGTGCGGCCGGCGGCCGGGGAAAACGCCCGGGCAAAGGAAATTGCACCGATTTCCTTTACAAACGCCGGCGGCGGGGGTATGATAAAGGCGGGATGGCGTGAGGGAATATCGCCGTCCAAACCGGGCATAGTAAAAGGAGATAAAAAAGAAAGGGATGAAGGGCCGTGCGCAAAGAACAGCAGTTTTTCGTATGCCGCCACTGCGGCAATCTGGTGGGGATGGTCCGCAACGCGGGCGTTACCATGATTTGCTGCGGGGAGCCGATGGAGGAACTGGTTCCGAATTCCAACGGCGTGCAGGAAAAGCACCTCCCCGTTGTCACGCAGGAGGGGAACCGCGTGACCGTTGCGGTGGGTGAAAACCTCCACCCGATGGCACAGGAGCATTCGATTGAATGGATATACCTGGAAACCGAGCGGGGCGGCCAGCGGAAAATCCTCCGCCCGGGCGAGAAGCCGGAAGCGGTGTTCCTGCTGGAGGACGACAAGCCGCTCGCCGCGTTTGCCTACTGCAATCTGCACGGGCTGTGGAAGGCCGAACTTTAAGGAAAATGAAAAAAGGGACCGCCGCAGCATTTTCGCTTGCGGCCCCCTGAAAAGCGGATGAGGGCCATGATTATGGCCCTCATTTTGCATTGGAAAGGCGGGAGAGAGCCCCTTTCCGTTCCTGCGCTTCTCCCTGCGCGGCGCGGCCACGGCACTCCTGCCGCTGGCCCGGAGAGGGCGCTTTCCCCCCGCGGCGGGCCGCCGGGCTTTCCGCCCGGTTACCATTCATCGTCCGCAAAACGGACGCCCGCTTTCCGCCGGATTTCCTCCATCGTTTCACAAACGGCGAGGGTGAGGGCGTTTGCCTGCGCATAGTCGTCCGAAAGCGCCGGGCTGCCCCGGCCCGCCTTCTGGATGTACCGGCGGAAAGCCGCCGCCTCCCCGCTCATGAGTTCCGCCTTTGTGCGGCTGCCGGCCAGGGTTTCCTCTTTCCCGTCCGTGCCGATCCGGCGGATGCCGGTAAGCTGGGAGATGGAGTCGATGGTCAGCGTCCCGCGGTCGCCCAGGATTTCGGAGCCGCGGCGTCCCTGCGCGGTTTTGGAATAGGTCAGGCAGACGACCTTGTCGGGATAGTCCATCAGGCAGCCGCCCGCGCCGTCCGCGCCGCTTTGCAGGAAGGCGGCCGAAGCCTCGATCCGCTGGGGCCTGCCGAACAGATCGAGCGCCGGGTACACGCAGTAGATACCCAAGTCCATCAGGCAGCCGGTTGCCATCGCCGGGTTGAAGATGTTGGGCAGCTTCCCGGCCTGGTAGGCGGGGTATTTGGAAGAAAACTGCGAAAAATCGAACCGCGCGCTCTGCACCCTCCCCAGTTCGGAGACGGCGGCCCGCAGCGTCTCCCGCGCGGGCAGATGCCGCATCATGATGGCCTCCATGTAAATCAGCCCCCGCTGCTCCGAAAGGGTGAGCAGTTCCCGGAGCTGCCGGGAGGTCACGGCAATCGGCTTTTCGCACAGGACATGCTTGCCGCCCAGCAGGAAGCGGCGGCTCTGGGCATAATGCAGGGCGTTGGGGCTGGCAATGTACACTGCGTCGATGGCGCCGGACTCCGCCAGCTTTTCCAAATCGGTGAATACCGGGACGCCGCCGTGCCGCGCGGAAAACGCCCGCCCGGTCTCTTCGCTGCGGGAGTATACGGCGGCCAGCTCCAGCCCGCCGGCGAGCGCTGCCCCTTCGATAAACGAGTCGACGATCCATCCGGTGCCGACCGTGGCATAACGTATCATGGGCTCCCATCCTTTCTGCGCGCCCCCCGCGGGGTCCTGCGCTGCTTTCATTATACCAGGTAGGAGGCGGGCGGGCAACGTTTGCGTGCACGAGATTCCGGCGATAGGCAGGGCAAAAGGAGAGAGGCCCGCCCCCCCTTGGGGACGAGCCTCTTTCCTTTTGCCCTTCTGACCGATCCGGCGGGTATCCGCGCGGTTTCCGGGGGCAGGCTTTTGCGCAGGGGAGGATTAGGGGGCGGCCGTCGTCGTGGCCGCCTGGTTCGCGGTGGTGGTTGTGGCGGAGGCGGTAGTGGTGACGACCTTCACGTCTTTCCCAATGGCTTCGATGGGATCCACATACTCGTCGTTTACCAGGATTTCCAGATGCAGGTGGGCGCCCATGCTCAGTTCGCAGGGCACGTCCGCCAGGGTACCGATGGCCTGCCCGACCTTCACCGCCTGTCCGGCCTTCATGGCGTCGGCGGCCACGCCGCAATACCGGGAATGGATGCCGAACCCGTGGTCGATGGTGATCACCTTGCCCCACAGGGGATCCTCTTCCACCGACAGGACGGTGCCGTCCGCGAGCGCCTTCACCGTCTGCCCGGCGGAGCCTTTGAAGTCCACGCCGTTGTGCACCCGCCAATCGTTCATCGTTTTGGAATATACCGGCTTCCCGTCGCTGTATTCCTGGATTACCTCGTTGGTCAGGGGAAGGATAAACAGGTCTGCCGGCTCGCCGGCGGTTGTAGTGGTGGAACCGGCGGTGGTTGTTGCCGTCGTGGTTGTCGGCCGGGTAGTGGTCGTGGCGGTCCGGTCGTCGGGGACGTTGGTGACGATGTTCTCCACTGCTTCGGTGGGGGCCTTGGTGGTCGGCGTGGAGCTGCCTTCCTTGGCCAGGTCGGGCGTATTCATAAAGGTAGCCGCCGCCACGCCGCCGACGGCGACCAGGCATACCGCCAGCGCCAGGCAGAATCCCTTCCAGCCGCGCTTCCGGCTGTTTTGTTTATCGAAATTGATATGTGCCATGGTATTCCTCCATTTCCTGAGACGGCCGCGGCGCGCCGCGGTACCGTGATAATCCGGTCGAGTGATGGTAGTATTTTTGACCGAATTGCCGCGGTTATGCCTTGCCAAAAAATTTTTCTTTCATCCGGCACGGTGCGCAGGAAAACAGGATGGAGAAATACGGGAAAATCTGCTATAATGGAAAAATAGAAGGGCGGGATGGACATGCAGTTTCAGGAAGACTGGCTGGTGCGTCAGATCAACAGCATGGCGCAGGCGATTGCCAAGGCGATTTTCGGCAAGGACGAACCGGAGTATCTCCCCGATGGGGAATTCCCGGAAACCGACCGGCTGTATACCCGCCTTTTGGAATTGCTGGACGAGAAGCGGATCAACGAGGCGGAAAACCTCTTGTTTGCGGAGTGCGAGGAGGACGATGTGGCCTATCTCCTTGTGGCGGCGGATTTTTATAACCGGGTTTCCCAAATGGACGAGACGGAACTGGAAGACAGCGGCTTCTCCCTGGAGGAAGCCAAGGAAGGGCTGGAGGATTTTGCGGAGCGTTTCGACGTGAGATTTTTGACAGAAACGTAAAAAGGCGCCCGCCGGTATCCTATATAGGATACCGGCGGGCGCCTCGCTTCTGAAAACGTGCCGTGCCGCAGCCTGAGGCCGGAACCGGCAGCGGGATAGGCCGAAAATAAAAAACGGAAATTTTCCGGGTTCGGCTTGCTTCCCCGGATTCCCGCGGCGGCAGACTGCGGCGCAGAGAAAACCAAAAGCAAAAGGCCCGCCGTACCGGCGGGCCTTTTGCTTTAAGTTAGAGGGGTGTTTTGAGGAGGGTAGAACGTACTCATTATTGCGGAGGGTCTCGGTGCGGCTCCGTCGCCCTCCTGAGTACAGCTTTATTATACCGGCAGGCCCCCGGTATTGTGTGAACCCACTATGAATAAAGTGTAAGTATTTTTTAGAAACTTTTTTAAGAATTTCAAAATAAGCAAACATTTGTTTGACTTCTTCTGCTAGGATATGTTATAATACAAAAAACGCACATAATACCGTTTTTTGGCTCAACGTATTTGCCTATTCGCCTTGGGGAAAGGGAGTTGCTTATGAAACCGCTAAATGAAAAGCAGCAGAAGGTTTTGATGTTTTTAAAGGAGCGCGCGCAGGACGGCGTCCCCCCCACGGTGCGGGAAATCTGCGCCGCCGCGGGGATTAAGTCCACCTCTACCGTCCACGCCTATCTGAAGCTGCTGGAGGAAGAGGGGTACATCTCCCGGCAGAGCGGGCTGAACCGCGCTATCCGGATGCCGGGAGAAAACGTGGCGCGGGTTCCGCTGCTTGGCCGGGTAACTGCCGGCAAGCCAATCCTTGCGATTGAAGAGGTGGAGGAATACGTGCCCTATTCCGGCGGCGGATATAATCCCGGCGACCTGTTTGCCCTCCGGGTGGTGGGGGACAGTATGATTAACGCCGGCATCCTGAACGGGGACATCGTCATTGTGCGGAAAACCCCGACGGCGGAAAACGGGGAGATTGTGGTCGCCCTGATCGGGGATGAAGCGACGGTCAAACGGATTTATTGCGAAAAGGGGCATATCCGCCTCCAGCCCGAAAACGACGCGTATGAGCCGATTATCGTGGACGAGGTCGTGGTCTTGGGCCGGGTCATCTCCCTGCTGCGGAACTTTTAAATGGCGGCGGGGAAGAAGCCTTGCCTGTTGGTGAGCGCCTGCTTGTGCGGGCAGGCGGTGCGGTATGACGGCCGGGACTGCCTGTCCCCGCCGATCCGCCGGTTGGCGGAGGCAGGGGTTGCCCTCCCCTTCTGCCCGGAATGCGCGGGCGGGCTGCCGGTTCCCCGCCCTCCCGCCGAATGCCGGGGGGACCGGGTCGTCCAGACGGGCGGCGCGGACTGCTCCGCTGCCTTTGAGGAAGGGGCGCGCCGGGCCCTTGCTCTCTGCCGGGAAAAGGGGCTGACCGCCGCTGTATTCAAGGAAAACAGCCCCTCCTGCGGGGTCCACTGGGTTTACGACGGTTCCTTCTCCGGCTGCCGGGTGGAAGGCATGGGGGTTACGGCCCGCCTTTTGCAGCAGGCCGGCATCCGCGTCTTCAGCGAACAGGAATGGCAGGCCGCATTGGAGGAGATAAACGGGGAACTTTCGGTGGATTGACCACGGGATGTGAAAACTGTTCACTTGCTCTTTCCGGCTTTCCCTCCGTACAATAGAGGCACGGGGGAGAGTTTATGAACGTGCTGACAAAAGAGCGGATCCTGCTGGTTCTGGCGCTGATCCTATGCGCGGCGACGGTGCTGCTGGCCGCGTGGGAGGCGCCGGATTTGCTGCCGATGGGCGTTGTATATTCCGACCCGCCTTCCTCCGCGCCCTCAGGGGAAGGGGAAACGACCGGCAGCGGGAAGACTGAGCCGGCGGCGACCGCCGATGCGGCTGCCTTGTCAACAGGACTCGGATCGGAGGCCACATCCGCCCCACAGCCGGGCGGACGGGTAAATCTGAATACCGCTTCTCTGGAAGAATTGATGTCGCTGCCGGGAATCGGGGAAACCCTGGCCCAGCGGATTGTGGAATACCGGGATACGCACGGCGGCTTTTCCTCGGTGGAGGAACTGATGAACGTCGACGGCATCGGGGAGAAACGCTTTGCCGCTGTCCGGGATTTGGTCACGGTGGAAGGGTGAGGTGCGCCGGCTTCCCGGCGGGAGGCTTTCCGGATATTTCGTCGGGCCGGCGAACGGGAAAGACCAGCCTATGGGAGAAGAGAACCGCCAGCATGCGCGGGTATTCTCGAAAATCCAAGGCTTGCGCCAAACAGGTACATACATAAAACAAGCCCCCGGCTTGGCCGGGGGTCTCTTTCTGCCATAGTTCATCAATACAAACAGGCCGGAAAGCCGTTTATCGGTTTTCCGGCCTGCTTGCATGCGGCGTTGGAGGACAGCGGCCTTATTTTCCGCAGTTTTTGTCAAAGCTGGGGTTGCAGGCATAGAAATTTTTGCTGTTGAGCCTCTCGGTTGCGATGCCTAACCCTTCTCCGAACCTCTGGTAGTGAACGATTTCCCTTTCCCGGAGGAACTTCAGCGGATCCCGGATGTCGGGATCGTCAATCAGACGGAGCAGGTTGTCGTAGGTGACGCGGGCCTTCTGCTCAGCACTCATGTTTTCGTGCAGATCGGCGATTAGATCGCCCTTGACGCCGATATAATTGGAGGTCCACGGTTCGGCCGAGGCCGCCATAGGCCAGACACCCGCGGTGTGATCCACAAAATAGGTGTCGAAGCCGGATTTTACGATTTCATCATAGCTCATCTCGCGGGTGAGCTGATGTACCATAGCGGCGATCATTTCGAAATGCGCCAATTCCTCCGTACCGATATCGGTCAAAAGGCCTTTTAATTCCGCATAGGGCATGGAAAAGCGCTGGCTGAGATAGCGCATAGAGGCTCCCAGCTCTCCGTCCGGCCCGCCGTATTGGCTGATAATGATTTTTGCAAATTTCGGGTTCGGGTTTTTGATTTTGATGGGATATTGCAGTTTCTTTTCATATTGCCACATGGACAGAACCTACCTTTCTGGTTATAATGAGGGGGTATTTGCCCGTCAGTCCGCCCGGTAATCCCACGGCCACGGGTTGTCTACCCAGGTCCAGCGGCTGCCGTTTGCATCGTTGCTGGTGAGGACGTACGGCCCAAACCGCATTTCATATTCGCCAATGAGTTCCGAACGACGTTTCCGATACTGTTCCCAGGCTTTCAGGGCGCGGGCGTCGTTTGGGTGGGTGTCGAGATAGAGGACCATTTCATGGATGGCAAAGTCTACGGCATCGATACGGCGAAGCATACGGCTTTTCTCGCCGGCCGCATTGTTCATGCTGTTCATATTGTTCACCGTGCGCCCCCTCCAATCCACGGCTTGTCGAGTTCGGGGAACAGGGTGCCCCGCTCCAATGCTTTGTTGGTGTCGTACACGGTGTTCAGCTGCTGCGCGGGGACATACGCCATGACGGGAAGCGACGGAATTTCTCCCTGCGTGGTGCGGGACGGGGAAACGGCCCTGGCCCCGCGGTTCATATTCTCCAAAGCGATGAACTCCTTTCTGGATAAATCAGAATGGGCTGTCCCATCCTGTTACAGCGTATGACGAACGGCCTGGCCGGGTTCCGCTTTTCTTCGCCGGCGGGCCGGCCTTCCGGAAAATGCAAATAAATTGACCGATTGGATATGGGGTTTCCGTTTGTAAACAAGGATAATAATACTATACATAGATGGCGGCGGTTGGGAAAAGGCCGAAGCGATGAGGGAGAAGGCCGGACGCCGCATTGGATGGAAGCTGGAAAGGGGAATGGAAAATGAACATTCGCGTTTATAAGGACGCCGATTCGATTGGGGCGGCGGCGGCGGCCCTGTTTGCCGCCTGCGTAACCCAAAAGCCGGACTGTGTGCTGGGGCTGGCCACCGGCTCCTCGCCGATCCCGACCTACCGGAAAATGGCGGAGCTGTATCGTGACGGCGCAGTGGATTATTCGGGCGTAACCACCTATAATCTGGACGAATACGTAGGGCTTGACCACGCGCATGACCAGAGCTATTATTACTTCATGATGGAGAACCTCTTCCGCCATATCAACGTAAAGGCGGAGAATATCCATGTCCTGTCCGGCATCGCCCCCGATCCGGAACAGGAATGCCGCGATTATGAAAGCGCCATTGCCGCTTCTGGCGGGATCGACTTGCAGATTCTCGGCATTGGACGCAACGGCCACATCGCGTTTAACGAACCGGCGGACAGCTTTGCTCCGGTTACCCATATTGTGGAACTGACCGAAAGCACTATTGACGCGAACAAACGCTTCTTTGCCAGCGCGGACGATGTGCCCCGCCGGGCATTGACCACCGGCATCGGGACGATTATGAAAGCGCGCGCCATCGTCCTGATTGCCACCGGCGCAGATAAGGCGGAAGCGATACGCGCCATGGCAAAAGGGCCGGTTACGCCCCGCTGTCCTGCGTCGATTTTGCAGTTCCACCCGAACGTGACCGTGATGGCGGACGAAGCCGCAGCCTCGCTGCTGTAAATCAAAACAAGAGAAAAAGGGGGAAGCGGGAGAGCGCTTCCCCCTTTTTGCAAACAGAAGGAGGACACATGAAAAACTCGGAAAACGCGTTCGAGAAAATTTACGCCGTTGTTTCCCGCATCCCGCGGGGGAAGGTCTGCACGTACGGGCATATCGCCTGCCTCGCCGGCAACCCGCGCTGGTCGCGGGTGGTGGGGTATGCCCTGCACGTCAACCCTTATCCGGAAACGGTGCCCTGCTACCGGGTGGTGAACCGGCTGGGGGAGGTATCCTCCGCGTTTGCGTTCGGCGGCGGCAACCGGCAGCGGGAACTGCTCATGGAAGACGGGATTCCCTTCTTGCCGGACGGCCGGGTGGATCTTTCCCGCTGTATGTGGTGGGGGGAGGAACCGGACAGCGAAGCTGACGCCCCGCAGACATAAATCCTTCCCTTCCGGCATATGAAGAGAAGTAGAGAGGCATGAATAGGCCTATCCATGCCGGAGAAATGGGGGAGTGCGGTATGACCTGCCGGGTAACCGACATGCATAATAAAGAAGTGATCAACGTCTGCGACGGCAGCCGGCTGGGCTGCGTGGACGACGTGGAAATCGACACCTGCACGGCGCAGCTGCTGGCAATTGTGATTTTTGGGCGGCCGAAATGCCTCGGCTTAATGGGGCGTGAGGAGGACATTGTCATCGGCTGGCGGAACATCGACGTGATTGGGGAGGACACCATCCTGGTCAATTTCGAGTGCCCCTGCAAGCCGCCCCGCCCCCGGCAGGGCCGTCGCATCCTGAGCGGGATTTTTGGCAATGGATAACCCAGTGTGAAAAACAGCCCCCGGCAGCCTCTGCCGGGGGCTGTTTGCCCATTCCCGGGAGCCTCTGCCCTCCTTGCGGATGCCGGCCGCCGGTATTTCTCCGGCAGCGCGCTCCGGCCGAATCTTCATCCCTCCGCTCCGTCCGGTAGCTCCCCGGGGATTCCTCCGCTCTGCGGGGCCGGCCCGGGTGAAAAAATTTGGAGGGGCCTCCGGTCCCCCTCTTGCATTTTGCGGCGGAATGTGGTATGGTAAACAAAACGCAGTGATGGAGAGAGTACGCTGCCTCAAGCACCGCCAAAGAGAGGGCCGCCGCCGGCTGAAAGCGGCCCGCGGGAACCGGCAGGGGAAGTTCACTCCGGAGCGGCGGGGCTGAACCGCAGGGAAACCGGGCGGCAGTAGGCCCCGACGGTGGACGCCGTTACCGGTCGATGGAGTGTTTGCTTCAGGCAAAAATTAGGGTGGTACCGCGGAGATGTACGTCTTCGTCCCTTTTGTTGGGGACGGAGGCGTTTTTGTTTTGTCTGCCGGTTTGCGGCGGCGTCCGGCCCTCCGTCCGGGCAGCCCGGACCCGGGCCCACCCGAGCACGGAGAACGGCAGGAAGCACGGAGAGCACGAAAAACGCGGGAAGAAAGGATGGATTTCATGAAGGAGAAATTGGAGCAGCTGCGCCGGGAGACGCTGGAAGCGCTGGAGGCGCTGTCGGACAAAAAAGCGCTGGAAGAGCTGCGGGTCAAGGTGATGGGGAAGAAAGGCCCCCTCACCGAACTGCTGCGGGGCATGGGCTCCCTCCCGGCGGAGGAACGCCCGAAGGCGGGCCAGATGGTCAACCAGCTCCGGCAGGAACTGGAGGAGAAGTTCGCCGCGCGGGATGCGGCGCTGGAATCCGCTTTGAAGGAGCAGCGGCTCGCGGCGGAGCGCCTGGACGTGACCATGCCGGGCAAGCGGCACCCGGTCGGCGGCCTCCACCCGCTCAACAGCGTGCTGGAGGAACTGATCGACATCTTCCAGTCAATGGGCTTCGACGTGGTGGACGGCCCGGAGGTGGAGACCGAGCATTACTGCTTTGAGGCGCTCAACGTCCCGAAGGACCATCCGGCCCGCGACATGCAGGATACCTTTTACCTGGGGGAAAACCTGCTTCTGCGCACCCAGACCTCTGCGGCCCAGATCCGCGTCATGGAAGGGCGCACCCCGCCGATCCGGATCATCTGCCCCGGCCGGGTGTACCGCGCGGACGAGGTGGACGCCACCCATTCGCCGGTGTTCCATCAGGTGGAAGGGCTGGTGGTCGATAAAGGGGTCACGATGTGCGATCTCAAAGGCGTGCTGGAGCAGTTCGCCCGCGAAATCTACGGCCCGGAGACCAAGGTGCGCTTCCGCCCCTCCTTCTTCCCGTTCACCGAGCCGAGCGTCGAGGTGGACGTGAGCTGCTCCGAATGCGGCGGCAAGGGCTGCCGCATCTGCAAAGGCACCGGCTGGATCGAAATCCTCGGGGCGGGGATGGTGCATCCCCGCGTGCTTTCGGGCTGCGGCATCGACCCGGAGGTGTATTCCGGCTTCGCGTTCGGCATCGGGCTGGACCGCCTGACCACCACGCGGCACCGGATCAGCGATATCCGGCTGCTGTTTGAAAACGATCGCCGCTTCCTCGCTCAGTTTGCGAAATAGCGGGCGGGCCCGGGGGCCGGGCCGAAACCGAGAGCATTGCGCCTGGCGGCGGGGCGGACAGGATACGGCCGCGGCAAGGGCGGCAGGAAAGGAAAGGTCATCAATATGAAAGTGTCTTTGAACTGGCTCAAGCGGTATGTGGACATCCGCGTCCCGCTGCAGGAGCTGTGCGATAAAATGGTCATGAGCGGCTTTGAGGTGGACGGCATCGAGGATTTGTCCCAGACGATGGACAACGTGGTGGCCGGCCGGATTGTGAAGCTGGAAAAGCATCCCGACGCCGACCGGCTGCAGGTTTGCCAGCTGGACGTGGGCGGGGCGGAGCCGGTGCAGATCGTCACCGGCGCGGACAATGTGTTTGAAGGGGCGCTGGTGCCGGTCGCCCTGCACGACTCCCACCTGCCCAACGGCGTGCATATCAAAAAAGGCAAGCTGCGGGGGGTGCCCTCCAACGGCATGCTCTGCTCCGGCGAGGAACTCTGCCTGAAGGAGGCGGACTATCCCGGCGCGGAGGTGCATGGGATCCTCATTTTAAAGGACGAGGCCCCGGTCGGCACCGATATGCGCCAGGTGCTCGGCCTGGACGATGTGATCATCGACTTTTCGGTCACCGCCAACCGCCCCGACTGCCAGAGCGTGCTCGGCATCGCACGGGAGGTGGCGGTCGCCCTGAAAGAGCCGATTCGCCTGCCGGAACCGTCCTTCACCCCGAAGGGCGGGGACGTCCGCGAGCATATCCGCGTGCAGGTGGAGGATTTCGACCTCTGCCCCCGGTATTACGGCCGGGTGGTGACAAACGTGCGGATGGGTCCCTCCCCCGAATGGATGCAGCGGTGCCTGAAATCCGCCGGGATGCGCCCTATCAGCAACATCGTGGACATCACCAACTTCGTCATGCTGGAAACCGGCCAGCCCATGCACGCGTTCGACCTGCGGGACGTGCGGGGCGGGCAGATCATCGTCCGCCGGGCCAGGGAAGGGGAGCGGATGACCACCCTCGACGGCAAGCCCCACACCCTGACCGGGGAGATGCTGGTGATCGCCGACGCGCAGGAGCCGTCCTGCATCGCCGGCGTCATGGGCGGCCTGGACAGCGAAATCAAGGACGACACCACCGCCATCTTCTTTGAGTCGGCCAAGTTCCGCCGGGACAGCGTGCGCAAGACCGCCCGCGCCCTGGGGATGCGGACCGAATCCAGCGCCCGGTTTGAAAAGGGCGTGGATATCATGAACGTGGAATACGCGATGAACCGCGCCCTCCAGCTTATCGAGGAGCTGGACGCGGGGGATATCGTGGACGGCATCATCGACGTGAATAACGGCCTGCCGGAGGAACGGGTGCTGACCGTGACCGCCGAAGGGATCAACGCCCTGCTCGGGCTGGAAATCCCCGCCGGAACGATGGCGGAGATCCTCAACCGCCTGCATATCCGCACCACGCTGGACGGCGGCGTGCTGACCTGCACGATCCCCTCTTTCCGGGACGACATCGAAGGCCGCGCCGACCTGGCGGAGGAAGTCATGCGGGTGTACGGCTACGGCCATATTGTGGGCACCCCGATGCGGGGCGAGATTGTCCGGGGCCGGAAGCTGCCCGACCGCATCGCGGTCGACCGGCTGAAAGGGCGGCTGACCGCGCAGGGGCTGTATGAAATTACCACCTACTCTTTCATCAGCCCCAAGGCGGCGGATCAGCTCGGGCTGGTGCCGGAGGACGAACGCCGCCGCCAGGTGCCGCTTCTCAACCCGCTGGGCGAGGAGTATTCGGTGATGCGCACCCAGCTGACCAGCAGCATGCTCACCGTGCTCGCCACCAATTATTCCCGGAAAATCCCGGCGGCCCGCTTCTTTGAAGTGAGCAAACGCTTTATCGCCGACTCCCTGCCTGTCGACAAGCAGCCCGAGGAACTGCCGGCGCTCTCCATCGGCCTGTACGGGGAAGGGGAGGACTTCTTCACCCTGAAGGGGCTGGTGGAGGAAGCCTTCGCCGCTTTCGGCGTCACGCCGGAGTACGAGCGCTCGGCGGAACCGTATCTCCACCCCGGCCGTCAGGCCGCCGCGAAGCTGGACGGAGAGGCCGTCGCCGTGTTCGGCGAGTTGCACCCCGACACGGCGCAGCGGTACGGGCTGGGCGTGCGCGCATACGTGGCGGAGGTCCATCTGGAGAAGCTGTACGCCGTCCGGCAGCCGGTCACCTATTACCAGCCGCTGCCCCGCTTCCCGGCAGTGGAGCGGGATCTCGCCCTCCTCTGCGACGAGGAGATGCCGGTGGCGGAAATTGAAAAGACGATCCGCGACCATGCCGGCCGGTACCTGGAGAGCGTGACCCTCTTCGATGTGTACCAGGGGGCGCAGATTGAAGCCGGGAAGAAGAGCGTGGCGTACGCGCTTTCCTTCCGTTCGCCGCAGGGGACCTTGACCGATGCGGAAATCGACGGCGCCCTTCAGAAAATCTTCAAGAATTTGAACGAAAAAGGATGCATCCTGCGTTCATAAGCCTCTTGAAAACCGCCGGTTATTGCGGTATAATGAAAGGCAATCAAAGCTTCCCCTCGGCAGGGGAAAGCGGAAGGTCTACCGAAGAGAACTACGCGGAACGGAGGCGGCTAGATGCTGGACAGGACGATGACCTTTTCCATCGGCGACGATAAGGAACAGGAAATGAAACAGGTGCTTACGGCGGTGTACGACGCTCTGCGGGAGAAAGGGTACAACCCGATAAACCAGATCGTCGGTTACCTTCTTTCGGAGGATCCCACCTATATCACCACCCACAACAATGCCCGCAGCTTAATCCGCCGGCTGGATCGCGACGAACTGCTGCGCGCTCTGGTGCAGTCGTATCTCAACAGCTGACGCTGAACGGCCCCCGTGGAAACGGCGATGCTTCCACGGGGGCCTTTTGTATCCTAAGCGGAGGGACCATCGGCTCTGCCGGTGAGGACAAGAATGCCTCCTTCTAGAATAGAAACGGAAACGCCCGGCTGCAATGATTCCGGAACGGCTTCCCTGTTTTTATCGCCATGCGGTTTTCATAAAATCGCTCTGTATTATCGATTGTACAGTCCGGAATGTCAAAACCGAAGAATGGGCCCCCTTCCGGAATAATGCGATGGGGGCTTTTTATATGGCAGAGACCTGCTGCTTCTATTAAAAAAGATCGTTGCGAATAGTAGCGCAGGCTTGATTTGCATCCTAATTTTATTCTATGTCCGTCTGGGTTCTCTGAATCAGGGCGGACAATTTCTTTTTTTCTTCTTTTTTGCACACGAAGTGATAAACAACGGCGGCCTCCGGATCCAGTACGGGGATCACCACGCGGTTTTCCGGTTTGCCCGCCCAGCGCATGGTCAAATCCGAAACGAAAGACGGAAGGGCCGAGGCCTGCACCAGTTCCTGGAAATCCTCCTGCTCTGTCTGGACAAGGGCGCGGGTGAGCGGCATCTTTTGCCGGCACACTTCCCTCCAAAAACCGATCTGGGAAAACAGCAGGATGCTTTCCCCATCGATGTCCTTAAAATAAAGTCCCTTGGAACCGGAAAGGGGATGGGCGGGGGGAAGGGAGAAATAAAGCTGCTCGGTTTCAAATGGAAAGCAGCAGTGTCCCGGTTCCTCCGATGGGAAGGGGAGGATGATGAACTGATATATGCCGCTTTTTAAACCGTCAAGCAGCACACCGGTATCCTTCATCTCCGAGGAGACGGTCATTTCCGGATATAGCCGGGAGACCTGAGACGCCAGCTCCCATAATGGCGCCGGGGCGCAGGAACCAATGGAAATGGTGCGCTGACGGGCGGTAGGTGCTGACGTGCGGCAAGCCGGCCTTGCCCGCGGCGAGCTGTTTATCACCACCAAGCTATGGATACAGGATGCGGAGTATGACCGCGCTTTGAAAGCCTTTGACACCTCCATGAAAAATCTGGGGGCTGGATTATCCGGATTTATATTTGATCCATCAGCCTTTTGGCGATTATTATGGCGCCTGGCAGGCCATGGAACGGCTGTACGCGGAAGGGGCTGTGCGGGCTATCGGTGTCAGCAACTTTTCCCCGGACCGCTTGGTGGATCTGTGTATGAATCAGGAGATAAAGCCCATGGTCAACCAAATGGAAATCCATCCCTTTTATCAGCAGGCGGAGGCGCTAAAAGTTATGAGGGCATATGGCGTCACCCCCCCAGGCCTGGGGCCCTTTGTCAGAGGCCCAGAAGAATATCTTCCGCCACAAAACGCTGGTAAAGATCGCGGAAAAACATGGGAAAACCGCTGCCCAAATTATCTTGCGCTGGCATTATCAGCGGGGGATTCCCACCATTCCCAAAACCGTCCGCACAGACCGGATAACCGAGAACCTGGATATTTTTGATTTTACCTTAACAGCAAAAGAGATGGAGGCTATCGCCGCTATGGATATTGGGCATAGCGAGATCATCGCTCACCGCAGCTTTTGCACGGCCCGGCAGCTGAACAGCGTGAAAATTCATGGATAAATAGCGGCGATAAAAATTCGGGTACCGGCCGATAAGATATCCGGCATTTTTCGCGGTCAAATAGGGAATCTTTCTTTTACCCTTTCCAAAAACATGGTGGCGGCAGGAGAAAAAACCTGGTATTTTTTCCAGACGATATTCAGCCCGGATTCCAGCCTGGGCGTAAGCGGCCGAAAACACAAAGGGCTGCCGTCCGATGTGTTGGCTAGTTTGTCTATGGTAATGGCATAGCCCGCTCCCGCTTCTACCATCATTGCCGCGTTGTAAACAAGATTAAAGGTGGCCGCGATATCCAGCTTTTCAAAATCTTCTCCAAACCAATCGGCAAACTCGTTGGGGGTCTGCTGCGGTGAGATCGCTTGCCTGGAACAGATCAGCGGTACATCCAGCAGATCCTGCCTTTCCACAAATGCTTTTTCCGCAAGCGGGCTGTCCTTGCGCATCAGCACGCCCCAGGTATCTTTGTCTGGGAGATCGAGATAATCATATTTTGAGAGATCGGCCGGCTGGATCAGAATACCAAAATCCAGTAATCCCTTGTCCAAACGTTCCGTTACATCCTGGGCATTGCCGCTGTATAGGTGATAACGGATGCCGGGATAATCATCCCGCAGGCCTTTTGCAATTTCCGCAATCTGCCGAATTGCCTGCGTTTCCCCGCCGCCGATATAGATGTCGCCGCTTATCGTATTTTCCATGGCGGAGAATTCTTCTTCTGTTTTATCGACCATGGCAATGATTTCTTCCGCTCTTTTCCGCAATATCATCCCCTCTGATGTCAGCGACATACTGTGGCTTTTGCGGCTGAACAGTTGGTGGCCCAGTTCCTCCTCCAGCTCCTTTATTTGCCTGGAAAGGGTGGGGGACGTTACATGTAAAAAATTGGCGGCGTTTATGATGCTGCCCTCCCTGGCGATCGCTAAAAAGTAACGCAGTACGCGGATTTCCATTTCCTCTCCTCCCGTCTATTGGTAGTATACGCTTTCTGTTATTGCCTGTAAAGCAATTTGTATGTTTTAAATTAGGTATTTGCTATTTTTGAAAAAGGAAAATATAATAAAGGCAGAAGGGGGAAGCCGGGATGGAAGCCGCGACAAACGACCGTATTTTCAAGATCCAAAGGAACCTATCGGACGCCGGGTGTGACGATGCTCAAATCGCTCATTTTCTGGAATTGGAACAGAAGCAGCGGCGCACAGAGCAGTACCGGCTGCTGAGCAAGCACAGGGCGTCTCTTCTAGAGGCTCTTCACCGGGATCAATATAAAATTGACTGCCTTGACCACATGGTTTATGTCATGGGACAAGAGGATACACAGTGAATGGAGGATTTTGTAATGGACGAAAAGCTGGTTTTAACGGAAGCGTGGGACAAGACCTTCCCCGAAAGCAAAAACGTTAATCATCGCAAGATAACGTTTCACAACCGTTATGGCATTCCCCTTGCCGCCGACCTCTACAAGCCGAAAAATGCAGAAGAAAAGCTGGCGGCGATTGCAGTCTGCGGCCCCTTTGGCGCGGTCAAGGAACAAGCGGCCGGCTTGTATGCCCAAGCTATGGCGGAGCGCGGCTTTTTGACCATCGCCTTTGACCCGTCTTTCACCGGTGAAAGCGGCGGCCAACCCCGATATATGGCTTCTCCGGACATCAATACGGAAGATTTCCAAGCCGCGGTGGACTATCTCTCGCTGCGGGAGGATGTAGACCCGGATAAGATCGGCATTATCGGCATCTGCGGCTGGGGCGGCATGGCGCTGAATGCGGCGGCTCTGGACACTCGCATCAAAGCAACGGTGGCTTCCACCATGTACGATATGGCCCGCGTAAACGCCAGGGGATACTTTGACGCCGAGGACAGCGAGGAGGCGCGCTACGCCAAAAAGCGGTCTATGAACGCCCAGCGCTTGGAGGACTATAAAAACGGCAGTTATGCCCTTGGCGGCGGTGTGGTGGACACTTTGCCGGAGGATGCCCCTTTCTTTGTGAAAGACTACTATGACTACTATAAGACGAATCGGGGGTACCATCCCCGCTCCCTGAACTCGAATGGCGGCTGGAACGTCATCGGCTGTATGTCCTTCCTAAACCAGCCGATTCTCCGTTACAGCAACGAAATCCGCAGCGCCGTGCTTGTCATCCACGGCGAGAAAGCGCACTCCTGTTACTTCAGCAGGGACGCTTTTGCTGATATGGTGAAAGGCAATCCTTATGCGGGCAATAAGGAACTGTTCATCATCCCCGGCGCGGTGCATACCGACCTGTACGATAAGATGGATGTGATTCCTTTTGACAAGATGACGGAATTCTTCCAAAAGGCGATGCAGTAAAAGGAAAAGAAAAGGATCGGGCGGCGTGGATATCGCGCCGCCCGTCGTACTTGCCGCTTAACCAGGATCCCCCGAACAGGGAGGGAAGCCTGCTTAAGCGGCAAGTAAAACGAGGCAGGGGGTAATCCCCCCTGCCTCGTTTTACTATCGGCCGGGCATCTTTGCCATTGGCGCTTCTCCCTTCCGCATAGCCGGAGCCCGATGAAAAGCCATAAAATAAAAAACTTTTCGCGGGCATAGAGAGGACTCCAATACAAGTCGGCTGTACATCCTTATTAAGCCGCGCCCTTATCAGAGGCCTGTGTTGAAAATGCAAACGCCAAATCTGCCCGCAGTCCCCCAGGGGGCTTGCCGCCGGGATTACGTCTTAAGAGGACAGCGCATGCCGCGCATTCAGAGCGCGGCCTAGGGCTTTTGCAAAATTTCAAATTCTCTCGCAGCTGCGCGCCGGCGGACGGCGGCCAGGCTGCTGCCGGAGGAAAACGCCGCTTTCGTTTCAGCCCTGCCCCCGTTACGAGTAGGTCTTGATGATTTCCTCCGCGACCGCCCGCCGGGTGACACAGCGATCCATCGCCTGCTTTTCGATGTAGCGGTGGGCCCCCGGTTCGTCCATTTTCAACTCGCTGATGAGCAGCCATTTCGCCCTGTTGACAAGGCGGATTTCCTTCATCTTCTCTTCGATGGAAAGGGTCTTCTTTCCGGATTGCCGAAGCCTTTCCCTGGCGCTTGCCATCCAGCCGAGAGCAGCCGCGAGCATAGGCTTTGACGTGGGCTTCGGCAGAGTAAAGACGCCGTATTCCGCGACCTTGTCGTAGATCTCGGCGTAAAATTCTGTGCGTACCATGAGGAGGGCGACCGCTTCGGAGGAACCGCAGATATCGATGGCGAACCGGATCCCTGCGTCGTCCGGCAGAGGGGAGTTGATGATCACATAATCAAACGCCCGCTCGGAAAAGGCCCGCTTGGCCGCGCTGACGCTGGCCGCAGTATGCACGGGGTTATAGCTGGATTCGGGGAGCAGAGCCAGCAGCGCTTCGTCGAAAGCTTTGGACGACGAAACGACCAGAACGCTGTATACCCGTTCTTTCAGACTCATCAACTCCCCCCTTCCCTGAGCGGCTGCCGCCCTTATGGATTGCAGTAGATCCCCAAAATCGCGGCGGGCAGATGTTCTTTGAGAAAATCGCTGGCAGCGGCGGCCTGGCGGGCAGAAGGCAAATCCTCCGGGAGCTTTTTGTAAATCGCCAGGGTTTGAGCGTCCGCTTTATACAGGTTGATGTTGGCGGCGTTGGGCAAATCCAGCTTGTTTTGGATGCCGTATAAGCCGGCGTAGATCATCAGCCCAAACGCCAGATAGGGATTCGCCGCAGGATCCGGCGAACGAAGCTCCGCGCGGCGGTATTCGCCTATTGCGGCGGGGATCCGCACAAGCTGGGAACGGTTCTCGCTTGACCAAGATACGTACCGCGGTGCTTTGTTCACGCCGAACCGCCGATAGGAATCCTCCGTAGGGTTCAAAAACGCGGTCATTTCCGCCACCTTGTCCAGGACGCCGGCTATCATATAGCATAGGTTTTCCGACCCCTCGCACGGCTTGACCGACATGTTGATGTGGAAGCCGTTGCCCGGCTTGCCCTCCAGCGGCTTGGGGGAAAAGTCCGCGAAAAGCCCGTTCCGGTGGGCGACTGTTTTTACCACCGTTTGGAATGTCAGCGCATTGTCGGCGGCCGTCAGCGCGTCGGAATAACGGAAGTCGATCTCGTTTTGGCCGGGGCCCTCTTCGTGGTGGGAGCTTTCGGGGCGAATGCCCATCTGCTCAAGGGTCAGGCAGATTTCACGGCGGATATTCTCGCCCCGGTCCTCGGGGGCGATGTCCATATATCCCGCGTTGTCGTACGGGGTTTTGGTCGGCCTGCCGTTCTCGTCCAGCTCAAACAGATAGAATTCCTGCTCGGCGCCGAAGGAAAAGGCGTAGCCGGCCTTTGTTGCGTCGTCCATCGCTTTTTGGAGGAAGCTGCGGGTATCGCAGGCAAAGGGCTTCCCGTCCGGATAGGTGATGCCCGAAAACATCCGCACCACCTTCCCGTGCTCCGGCCTCCACGGAAGCAGGGACAATGTAGCGGCGTCCGGGTGGAGCAGGAGGTCGGAGTATGTCTCGTCCCCGAAGCCGGCGATCGCCGAAGCGTCAAAGGCAATCCCATATTCGAAAGCGCGGGGGAGCTCCTGCGGCATGATCGATATATTCTTCTGCTTGCCGTATACGTCGCAGAAGGCGAGGCGGATGAATTTCACATCTTCCTCTTGGACGTACTGCATTACCTCTTCCTTGGAATATTTCATCCTGTCCAGACCTGCCTTCCTTTAGTTTGCCACGTACATCTGCTTGTACGGGTTTTTGCTGTCGGGCGTGACGACCGTGAACGGGGAGGCCAGCACCTCGCCGGCGTCGCAGCCGAATAGCCTGCAGTACTCGCAGACATACGGCTTGAGTTCTTCAATGTCCGCGGCGGAGGCTTCCCTTGCGGTGACCTGGCCGGGGAAACGGACGTCCCGGCAGTCCCCGCGCAGGAACATCTTGCCGCCGTGCATCCCGGTGCACGGGAAGTTCCCGACGATCCGCCTGCCGTCCGCCCCGAGGCCGAGGACGATAATCACCCCGCCGGCCTGGTATTCGCCCAGGAAGCTGCCGGCAGTACCGCCGATCACCATCGCCGGCACCTTCTCCTTATAGGCCTTCATGTGGATGCCGGCGCGGTAGCCGGCATTGCCCTGAACGAAGATCTGTCCCCCGCGCATGGCATAGCCGGCCGCGTCGCCGATGTTGCCGCGCACAACGATCCGGCCTTCGTTCATCGTATCCCCGACGGCGTCCTGCGCATTGGCATTTACCGTGATGGACGCCCCGTTCAGGTAGGCGCCGAGGGCGTTCCCCGGCACTCCGTCGATGGTGATGCTTTTGTCCGACATCCCCGCGGCAATGAACCGCTGCCCGCAGCAGCCGGTAATCCGGCAGTCCCTTTGCGCTTTGCGCAGGCTGTCGTTCAACGCCCTGTAATCCAGGCTCTTCGCATCAATCAGCATGATTATACCACACCTCCAAACTTTCTTCTACGGATTTCGGGGGAAAACGCAAGGGACGTGGCCTCTTTTTTCAGCATTTCGAAATCAACCGAGTCGAGCGGGGTCTTTTCCCGGATGAGGGAGGTGTAGATCCCGGCCCGCTCCGTATCGCCGATCAGGATGAATCCGACCAGCCTGCCGTCGCGGGTAAACAGCCGTTTCCGTCTGCCGTCCGCCTTTTCCTCGTACATTTCGCCGTCATAGCTGCCGGCGGTCATGATATGGAGCCCGAAGAAACCAATGGCGTTCATGGGGATGGCCTTATCGAACGTTTCCTCCCCGCCGCCCATATTGACCCCGGCAGCATGCCCCTGCATGTACGCGTTGGGCAGAAGGGCCAGCACCCGCTTGGCCCCGCAGGAGATATCCTCGCCCTCGGTGCAGTCGCCGGCAGCGTAAACGGCGGGGACCGAGGTTTCCATGCGCCCGTTCACAAGGATGCCGCGGTTGACTTCGCCGCCAATATCCTTCACCAAGCTGGTATTTGCGCGCACGCCGACGGCGAGCACCAGGACGTCGAAATCGACCGACTGGCCGCTTTTCATCACTGCGGTGTTCTTTTCAAACCGGACGGCCGTGTCCCCCAGCAGGAACCGGATGCCGTTGGCTTCAAGATGCTGTTGGACGGTAGCGGCGCACTCGGCGTCGAGGATGCTGGAAAGCACGCGGTCGGCGAGATCGCATACGGTAATACCGGCCGCCCTGCCGCGAAGCCCCTCCGCGCACTTCAGCCCGATGAGGCCCGCGCCCACAATCAGCACCCGGGAATCCTTCGTGACCGCTTTTTCAAGGGCAAGCATATCGTCCGCCGTCATAAAGGAAAATTTCTTCTCAACGGTCTCCAGCCCTTCAAAAGGGGGCACGAAGGGGGCGGAACCGGTCGCGACGCAGACGGAGGAATAAGGGAGCGCCGTGCCGTCGTCAAGGAAAACTCTTTTGGCATCGTTGTCGATCCGGACGGCTTTCTTACCGTAGTAAACGTCGCAGCCCATTTCTGAATAGAAGCCGGCGCCGCGGTAATTCATCCGTTCCAAATCGGTTTTCTTTTCCAGATAGTAGGAGATAAGGGGCCGGCAGTAAACCGGGCGGTTTTCTTCGGAAACCACGGCGATCCGGCCGCTCTTGTCCACGCTGCGGATCCCTTCGATACAGCCGGCAGCAGCCACGCCGTTCCCTATGATGACATATTGCTTCATTTGGCTTCACCCCGCTCCTCATAAACAATCGCCCGGTTGGGGCATCCTTTCACGCAGGCCGGTTCCCCGCAGGCGTTGTCCAGGCAGAGTTCGCATTTCTGCATCACGCCGCTTTCGCCGGGCGATAAAGCGCCGTAAGGGCAGACCAGCACGCAGGTCAGGCAGCCGACGCATTTCTCCCGGTCCACCCGGATGACGCCGTCTTTTTTCGAGAGCGCGCCCGCAATACAGCTTTTCACGCAGATCGGGTCGGTGCAGTGGCGGCAGGAGACGGCATAGCATATTTTATCGTCGCCCTCGACGTGGATGCGGGGGTAAATCGGCTTCCCCTTGAGGGCCGCCGCCATATCCGTCATCCCGGAGTTGGCGAAGGCGCAGTTGTATTCGCATAAGTGGCAGCCGAGGCACCACGCTTCATTGACGTATACCCGTTTCATCTTCCGTCCCTCCCTTATTCGCCGGCGTGGGCGATGCCGAGGATCTCCAGCTCTTTTTCGGTCAGGCCGATGCCGCGCAGCATCAGGCGGTTGCCGCGCAGGGCTTCGATAGAGTTTATCCCCATGCCGCCCATGAGCTCCATGATTTCGTGCCGCCAGGCGGTCATGAGATTCACCAGCCGCTCGCTGCCGATGTCCGGGTTGAGGCGCTTCACCAATTCCGGGCGCTGGGTCGCGATCCCCCAGTTGCATTTCCCGCTCTGGCAGGTGCGGCAGAGATGGCAGCCAAGCGCCAGGAGCGCCGCGGTCGCGATATAGCAGGCGTCGGCGCCCAGGGCGATCGCTTTCACGACGTCGGCGGCACTGCGGATGCTGCCGCCGACGACAAGGGAGACGTTGTTCCGGATCCCCTCGTCCCGCAGCCGTTGATCCACCGCGGCTAAGGCCAGCTCAATCGGGATGCCGACGTTATCGCGGATCCTGGTGGGGGCCGCGCCGGTGCCGCCGCGGAAGCCGTCGATGGCGATGATGTCGGCCCCGCTCCTGGCGATGCCGCTGGCTATGGCGGCGATGTTATGGACGGCGGCGACCTTCACGATGACCGGCTTCTGATATTCGGTCGCCTCTTTGAGCGAGAACACCAGCTGGCGAAGGTCTTCGATGGAATAGATGTCGTGGTGGGGGGCGGGGGAGATGGCATCGGAGCCTTCAGGGATCATCCGGGTGCGGGAGACGTCGCCCACGATCTTCGCCCCGGGGAGATGCCCCCCGATGCCCGGCTTTGCGCCCTGGCCCATCTTGATTTCGATGGCCGCGCCCGCCTTGAGATAGTCCTCGTGCACGCCGAAACGGCCGGAGGCCACCTGCACGATGGTGTTTTTGCCATAGCAGTAGAAATCCTCGTGCAGGCCGCCTTCGCCGGTGTTATAGAGGATTCCGAGTTCGGTCGCGGCGCGGGCAAGGGAGGCGTGGGCGTTGTAGCTGATGGAACCGTAGCTCATCGCCGAAAACAGGAGGGGCATGGACAGTTCGATCTGCGGGGGGAGTTCGCATTTTAACCGGCCGTTTTCGCCGCGCACGATCCTGTCGGGCTTTTTGCCGAGGAACACGCGGGTTTCCATCGGTTCCCGCAGGGGATCGATGGGCGGGTTGGTCACCTGCGAAGCGTTGATGAGGATTTTATCCCAATACACCGGCAGGGGCTTCGGGTTCCCCATCGAGGAAAGCAGGACGCCGCCGCTGCCGGCCTGTTTGTAGATTTCCCGGATGGTGTCGTTCTGCCAGTTGGCGTTTTCGCGTAGGGTGCAGTCGCTTTTCACGATTTTCAGCGCCCGCGTGGGGCAGAGGGATACGCAGCGCTGGCAATTGACGCATTGGGATTCGTCGCTCACCATGACGCCCCGCTGCGCGTCAAAGGAATGCACCCCGTTCGCACATTGCCTCTCGCACACGCGGCAGGCGATGCAGCGGCTGTCGTTTCGGATCACTTCAAATTCGGGATAGATAAATTCCACGCCCATCAGTATGCACCATCCTTTACTTGCACGATTACCGGTTCGCCGCCCGCGGGCGCCCAGATGTTTTCCGCGTCGGGTTCCATCGTGCGGATCGCCGCTTCCTCGCTGGCGATAAATACCTTGCCGCCCTTTTCCCCGACGACCATTGAACGGAGCTTGAGGCGGTCGTTGAGGGCCATCAGGCCGCCGTTAAAGCCGAGGACGATGGAGAACGGCCCCGTCACCAGCAGGCTGGGGAAAAGGGTGCGCAGGTAAAGATGCTTCTCCTTGTCCGCCTCGTCGGTTTTGCCTTCAATGGTGCTCCAGAAGGGGGCCGCAATCACGCTGGCGGCTTCCCCGAGGGTCAGCCCCTGGACGCGGAGAAGGTAGTCCATGATATAAGTGATGACCTCGGTATCGGTCTGCAGGGTGCATTTATAGCCGAACATCTCGATAAAGCGGCGGTTCGCGTCGTAGGAGGAGATTTCGCCGTTGTGGACGACCGACCAGTCCAGCAGCGTAAACGGGTGGGCGCCGCCCCACCAGCCGGGGGTGTTGGTCGGATAACGGCCGTGCGCCGTCCAGGAATAGCCTTCATATTCCTCCAATTTATAAAACACGCCGACGTCCTCAGGAAAACCGACCGCTTTGAAGGTGCCCATATTCTTGCCGCTGGAAAATACGTACGCGCCCTCCATCTCGGTGTTGATCTTCATCACGGTGCGGGCGACGAATTCCTTTTCGTCCAGCTGCAGGTTCGCGAGGACGGATTTTAAAGGGGCGACGAAATACCGCCATATAATCGGTTCGTCGGTGATCGCCGGGATCTTGCGGGTTGGGATGATTTCCGACTTGACGATCTCAAAGCGCTCCTTGAGGAATCCCTCGCAGTTCTTGCGGGTGGCGCGCTCGTCGAAAAACATGTGCAGCGCGTAGAAGTCTTTATAGTCGGGATAAATGCCGTACCCGGCAAACCCGCCGCCCAGTCCGTTGGAGCGATCGTGCATGGGCTTCATTGCATTCGTAATCGCTTCGCCGGACATTCGGTCCCCCTGCTTGGAAATGACGGCGGCAATCGCGCAGCCGGAAGGGATTCGCACCTGGCCTTCTACTTTCATATCGGCTTCTTTCCTTTCAGGAAAAATAAAAGCAAAGGCGCCCCTTTCCGCACGAAACACGGCTCGTGCGAAAATGAACGCCTTTGCTCATCTGCAAGTATTGTACGCCGTTGCCTGCGTTTTGTCAAGGGCAAAATGGGAAGGAATAGAAAAATTTGCAGGATTTTTTTGAAAAAATTGCAAAATTGGGGTTGACAACTCCTTCCGGGGGCGGTATAATGCAAAGCGTAAAGGCAAAGGCGTCTTTGAGCGGGAATGCTCAAAGGCGCCTTTTCTTTTTGCCGGGGGAAGACCGGTGCAATAGGGGTGATGAAGGCAAGGGCGTCTTTTGTGTGTTTCATTGGGGGCCTTTGCCTTAATTTATATCAAGCGTAAGGAGAATCATCATGAAAACGGTACCGGAGTATTTTGGGAGCATGGTCTTTGACGACAGGGTCATGAAAGCCAATCTTCCCGCGAAGGTATACCAGTCCCTGCGGAAGACCATCGACGAAGGGGCGCAGCTTGATATCCGCGTAGCGAACGCCGTTGCGGCGGCCATGAAGGATTGGGCCGTTTCCAAAGGCGCGACGCATTACACCCATTGGTTTCAGCCCCTCACCGGCGTCACCGCGGAAAAGCACGACAGCTTTATCGCCCCGTCGCCCGACGGCGGCGTGATCATGGAATTTTCGGGCAAGGAGCTGGTCCGGGGCGAGCCGGACGCGTCCTCGTTCCCCTCCGGCGGCCTTCGCGCCACCTTTGAAGCGAGGGGGTATACCGCTTGGGATCCGACTTCCTACGCCTTCATCAAAGGCAAGACCTTATGCATTCCCACGGCGTTCTGTTCCTACGGCGGCGAAGCGCTGGATAAGAAGACCCCGCTGCTCCGTTCCATGGAAGCGCTGAATAAGCAGGCCCTGCGCATCCTGCGGCTGTTCGGCAACGACACCGCCAAGTGCGTCCGGTCCTCCGTGGGCCCCGAGCAGGAGTATTTCCTGATTACCAAGGAAATGTACGATCAGCGGCCCGACCTCCGCTTTACCGGCCGGACGCTGTTCGGCGCGAAACCCCCGAAAGGGCAGGAGATGGACGACCATTATTTCGGCGTCATCAAGCCGAGGGTGGCGGCTTTCATGGAGGAGCTCAACGACGAGCTCTGGAAGCTGGGGATCCTGGCAAAGACGGAGCACAACGAGGTCGCGCCCGCCCAGCACGAGCTGGCGCCGATCTATACCACAACCAATATCGCAACGGATCATAACCAGCTCACGATGGAAATCATGCAGAAGGTCGCCGCCAAGCACGGCCTGGTCTGCCTGCTCCATGAAAAGCCGTTCGCCGGGGTCAACGGCAGCGGCAAGCACAACAACTGGTCGATTGCGACCGATTCGGGCCAAAACCTGCTCTCTCCCGGGGAGACCCCCTTTGAAAACGCGCAGTTCCTGCTGTTCCTGTGCGCGGTGATCAAGGCGGTCGACGATTATCAGGACCTGCTCCGCCTTTCGGTGGCGACTGCCGGCAACGATCACCGGCTCGGGGCAAACGAAGCGCCGCCCGCCGTGGTTTCCATTTTCCTCGGGGATGAATTGACCGCGGTGCTGGAGGCCATTGAGAACGACACCCCGTATCAGGATGCCGAAAAGACCCAGATGAAGCTCGGCGTCAACGTCCTGCCGAAGTTCAACCGGGACACCACCGATCGCAACCGCACCTCCCCCTTTGCGTTTACCGGCAACAAGTTTGAGTTCCGCATGCTTGGTTCTTCCAACAGCATCGCCTGCGCCAACATTATGCTCAACAGCGCCGTGGCGGAAAGCCTGAAGGTTTACGCCGACAGGCTGGAGGGCGCCGAAGACTTTGAAACCGCGCTTCACGCGATGATCCAGAAGACCATCAAGGATCATAAGCGCATCATCTTCAACGGCAACGGCTATGACGGCAGCTGGATTCAGGAAGCCACCGAAAAGCGCGGCCTTCTCAACTACCGCACCACGCCGGACTGCATGCCGCATCTGCTGGATAAGAAGAACGTGGATATGCTGACCGGCCAGGGGGTGTATTCCGAGGCGGAACTGAAATCCCGGTGCGAAATCATGCTGGACAATTACTGCAAGACGGTCGTGATCGAAGCCAACACCATGGTGGACATGGCGAAGACGCAGATTGCCCCGGCCGTGGAAGCGTATGCGGCGGATGTCGCCAAAGCAGCTGCCGCCAAGAAGGGGCTGGACAGCGCCCTTGTTTGCAGCTATGAAACCGGCCTTGTCCGGAAGCTGTCGGCTTTGCTGGACAGGATTGCGGCGAAAGCGGACGAATTGGAGGATGCGCTGCTTGCCCTCCACCAGGCGGAGGACGTCCAGGCGGAATCCGTCATGATCCGTGATTCCATACTCGGCCTGATGGGCGAGCTCCGGCTTGCCTGCGATGAATCCGAAACCCTGACGGCCAAGAAATACTGGCCTTTCCCAACGTACGCGGATTTGCTGTTCGGAGTGAAATGAGTGAAATAAAAGCTGGAGGGGATTGGAATGCTTATCGATACGCTTTGGGTGTTTTTATCGGCAATTTTGGTTTTCTTTATGAACCTGGGCTTCGCCTGCGTGGAAGCGGGGCTTGCACGCTCCAAAAACACGGTGAATATCCTTTCGAAAAACTTCATTGTGTTCGCCGTGTCCTCGCTGGGCTTCCTGCTTCTGGGGTGGGGCCTGATGTTCGGAGGGGATAACCCGTTAATCGGCACGCAGAACGTTTGGATTTTGAGGGGCGCGGACCTGTCGGCCTATGACAATACCCTGACCGCCAACGTGCCGTTCTGGGGGAAATTCTTCTTCCAGCTGGTTTTCTGCGGCACGGCGGCCACGATTGTCTCCGGCGCGGTGGCCGAGCGGGTGAAGTATATCTCCTTTATCCTTTTCTCTTTTGTGCTTACGCTGTTCATCTACCCCGTCGTCGGCCACTGGATCTGGGGCGGGGGATGGCTCTCCGACCTTGGCTTTATGGATTTCGCAGGGGATACGGCCGTACATTCCGTCGGCGGCTGGGCGGCGCTGGCCGGCGCCTTGATATTGGGCCCCCGCATTGGGAAGTACGATAAAAACGGGAAGCCGCGCGCAATCCCGGGGCACAATATGTCCCTGGCGGTCATCGGCCTTTTCGTGCTCTGGCTTGGATGGTTCGGCTTTAACCCGGGGTCTACCATGAGCTTCCAGAACCCTTCCGACGTCATGCATATCCTCATGACCACCAACACTTCGGCGATTGCGGCCGTGCTGACTTCCACGGTTGCCGCGTGGATTTTCATCGGCAAGCCGGATCTGGGGATGACCATCAACGGCTGCCTGGCCGGTCTGGTGGCGGTGACGGGAGGCTGCGCCTACTTCAGCATCGAAGTCTCCCTGCTGATTGGCGCCATTGCGGGGGTGCTCGTCGTTTTCGCCGTCATGTTCTTCGACCGCATCGGGATTGACGATCCGGTGGGCGCGACCTCCGTCCACCTCGGCTGCGGCGTGTTCGGCACCCTTTGCGTGGGCCTGTTCGCCAAGGAGGGCGTCACGACGCTGTCCACAGCCAACGGCCTGTTTTATGGAGGCGGCTTCCGGCTCCTTGGCACGCAGCTTTTGGGAATTGTGGCTGTCGGCGCGTTTGTCTTCGCCGCATCCTCGCTTGTGTGGCTTATCCTGAAAAAGACGGTCGGAATCCGGGTGACGGCGGAAGAAGAGCTGGCGGGCCTGGATATCGGCGAACACGGCAACCATGCTTACCCCGATTTCGCCCCGGCGATTGAAAGCCTGGACTACGGCTTTGAAAGCGCGGCGGCTGTCACCGGCGACGTTCCCGTCGCCGAGGCCGTCCCTGTCAGGAAAATGCCCGCCGCCGAAGAGGGCGCTCCCAAGTTTACCAAGGTGGAAATCCTCTGCAAGGAATCGCGATTTGAGGCGCTGAAGACGGCGATGATGGAAATTGGCATCACCGGCATGACGGTATCCCATGTGCTCGGCTGCGGCCTGCAGAAGGGCCGGCCGGAATACTACCGCGGCGTCCCGGTGGAAGCCAACCTGCTCCCGAAGGTACAGGTGGATATCGTCGTCAGCAAGATCCCCGTCCGCACCGTCATTGAAACGGCAAAGAAGGTCCTTTACACCGGGCATATCGGCGACGGCAAGATCTTCGTCTATGACGTGGAGAACGTGGTCAAGGTCCGCACCGGCGAAGAAGGCTACGACGCTTTGCAGGATGTGGAATAAGCCCCGGCGGTGAAAGGCGCTTTGCCGGCAGAGAAAGAGAGAACCGTTTTGCCCCCGCGCTGTCAGGGGCGAACGGCTCCATACGCAAACGCTTGAAAAGAGGAGTCATGCAGAGCCTGCCGGCGGGTACGGGAAAGCGGAAGCCGGGCGGCGGGCCTGCATGAATTTTCTCTGTTCCGGCGCAATCGGGAAAGGGAAATGCCGCCCCGGATCCCCAGGGAGACGCAGCGGACGGCCCGCTTTCGGAGGGAACGGCCGGGCGGCATTTCGACCCATTCGAGCGGAGGGAAAGCATGAGCATCCACGAAGAGTGCGGCGTGTTCGGCGTCATCGCACCCGAGCCGGCCGATGTCGCGGGCGTCGCCTACTACGGCTTGTACGCTCTGCAGCACCGGGGGCAGGAAAGCTGCGGCATCGTCGTCAACGACGACGGCGTGTTCGTTTCGCATAAGGATTTAGGGCTGGTGAGCGAGGTGTTTTCGGGCGATATCCTCTCCCGCCTGCCGAAAGGGACCATGGCGGTCGGCCATGTGCGCTACGGCACCACCGGCGGCACCAACCGGAACAACTGCCAGCCCATCGAGGTCAACCACCAAAAAGGGAGAATGGCGCTGGCGCACAACGGCAATCTTTCGAATGCGGCGGAACTCAGGAACGCCCTCGAACTGTCGGGAGCCATCTTCCACACCACCAGCGACACCGAGACGATTGCTTATATCGTCACCAGGGAACGCCTGAAGGCCGCCTCCATTGAAGAGGCGGTGAGCATGGCGATGGACACCCTCGACGGGGCCTATTCGCTGGTGCTGATGTCGCCGCAGAAGCTGATCTGCGCGCGGGATCCCTACGGCTTTCGCCCGCTTTGCTACGGCAGGACAGCGGACGGCGCATATGTGGTCGCCTCGGAAAGCTGCGCCGTGAAGGCGGTGGGCGGGCAGGTTGTCCGCGACGTCGAGCCGGGGGAAATCCTGGTGTTCAGCAGGGACGGCGTGGTGTCCAGGAAGGAACACTGCCAAAAGAAAGGGAAGAAGCTCTGCATCTTCGAATATATTTATTTTGCCCGCCCCGATTCCGTCATTGACGGCGTGTCGGTTCACCTGGCGCGGTACCGCGCGGGAAAAGTCCTCGCCAAAGCCCACCCCGTAGAGGCGGACGTCGTGATCGGGGTGCCGGATTCGGGTCTGGACGCCGCCATCGGGTACAGCGAGGAATCGGGGTTGCCTTACGGCATCGGGCTGATTAAGAACAAGTACATCGGCCGGACCTTCATCGCCCCCGGCGACCGGCTGGACAAGGTCAAAATTAAACTCGCGGCAGTCGAAGAAGCGGTAAAGGGGAAACGGATCGTGCTAATCGACGACTCGATCGTCCGCGGCACCACGAGCGGGCGGATTGTGGGGCTGCTGAGGGAAGCGGGGGCAAGGGAAATCCATATGCGGGTTTCCTCCCCGCCGTTCCTGCATCCCTGTTATTACGGCACCGACATCGATTCACAGGAGCATCTGCTAGCCTGCAGGCATACTGTCCCGGAAATTGCCGACATCATCGGCGCCGACTCCCTCGGTTATCTCCCGGCAGGGCAGCTGGGCGCCCTGACCGGCGGGGGCGGGTACTGCAGCGCCTGCTTTACCGGCGATTACCCCACGCGGATCCCGGCCGACACCCGCAAGGATCGGTTTGAGCGGCGGCTATCCGAGAAAAAGCGGGATGCCTGCAGCAGCGGCGGATAATCTTTCGGCCCCGCCGGTCAGGCGGCACCGCGTAAGGCCCGCCAAAAAGCCGGGGAGCGCCATCCTTAAAAGGGCGCTCCCCGGTTTTCCCGCTTAATCGTGAACCAGAACCTGGATTTCCGTTAAAAATTCGTCCTCCCGGCCGGTATCCCGGTTATCGATCCGGTACAGCTCAAACGGCTCCCCCGCCGCGGCGAGCCCCCGGCTTTCCAGGTACGCATACAGGCCGCGCACCTGCTTCGCGTTCTGTTCATACGTCCCGCGGTATACGCAGGAGGCGTAGGAACCGGCCGGCAGGGTAAAATCGTACGCGGCGGCGGGATCCTCCAGGACAAAAAACACGGCGCTGTAAACGTTCGGGATGCCGCGCTCGAGTTCCGGCGTCGAAAAGAAAGCGCCGATCACCTGGTTCCCCAGGTCCTGGATTTCCCGTTCGTGCTTCCGGTGCAGCTTTTTGATGATGAAATCCATTTCCTCGTCCCGGGTGATGTGCTGGCTCAGCTGCACGCACCGCCGCTCGGGGAGGGCTTTTATCCCGGGCTCCCCTGGCTCGATGCGCTGCGCCTGCGTCAAGGAAGCGATCCGCCGGCGAAGCCGCGCTTCCCGGGCCTGAAGGCCGGCAATCTGCGCGGCCAGCATCTCCTCCTCCCTGTGCAGCATTTGGAGGGTGTTCTCCACGCTTTGGGATTCCAGGTATTCCCGGATTTGCGCCGTGGAAAAGCCCAGCTGCCGCAGGTCGCGGATGACGGTGAGCTTGTACATGTCCTTCAGGTCGTAAAGCCGGTATCCGTTGGCGCCCCGGCGGGGGGAGAGGATACCCCGCTTTTCATAGTACCGCAGGGAATCCGCGCCGATCCCGTACAGCTTGGCGATCTCATGGATTTTGTAATCGTCTTTCATGGTTTCTTCCCGCCCGTAATTCAAAACTGCAGGCGCATGTCGTACCAGACCACGCCGCCGTGACAGGACTGGGACACGCCCCGGTTTTCGTATCCGAATTTCTGGTAATAGGGAATCAATTCCTTTTTGCAGGTCAGGATGCAGCCCTTTCTTCCCTGGCGCCTGGCTTCGACGACGACGTGCTCCATGAGCTGGGCGGCAAACCCATTCCTCCGGTATTCGGGCAGGACGGCCAGTCCGAGGATAGCCTGCCAGTCGCCGTCTTCCCGGTGCAGGCGGGCGTTTTCGAACATGTCGTCCCGGATACAGGGCTCCATGGTTGCCGGCCCGTTGATGGACCCCGCCAGGCGCCCTTCCCGTTCCAGCACCCAGAAGTGCCGGGGGTAAACCGTCAGCCTGTCCCGGTATTCCTCCCTGGTCGCCGCTTCGTTCGGCGGGAAACAGATCCGGGCGATTTGGGTGAGCGCTTCCAAATCCTGTATGGCAGCGTTCCGAATCATAGGCTCCTCCTTTGGCATGCCTTCTCCGAAATAAACCTCTTGACTTTGGTATTATACCAGGGTTTATGCTGTTAATAAAGGGGAGGACTTCGGACGATGGCGAAAAAGTTTTACCATTCTTTGCTTAATAAAACGGCGGGCCTGGCCAGAAAAGCGGCGGAAGGCTTATCCTGGAAGAAAATCCTGCTGATCGCGCTCGGCGCGGCCGTCTGTTCCTTCGGGATCTATAACATCCACCGGCAGACCGGCGTGACGGAGGGCGGGGTCATCGGCATGATGCTGCTGGTCAGCCACTGGTTCGGCATATCGCCCGCGCTGGTTACGCCGATATTGGACGTCGCCTGTTACGCGCTCGCCTTCAAGTTTCTGGGGGGGCGGTTTATCAAAATATCCGTGGTGTCCACGCTGAGCGTATCCCTGTTCTTCAAGCTGTGGGAGCAGTTCCCGCCCGTACTGCCGGATCTGTCGGCCTACCCGCTGGCGGCCGCCCTTGCCGGGGGCGTCTTTGTGGGGGTAGGGGTGGGGCTCATTGTGCGGCAGGGCGGCAGCAGCGGCGGGGACGACGCCCTGGCGCTGGTCATTTCCCATGTCACCCACTGGCGCCTGTCGCGGGCGTATATGTTCACCGATTTCCTGGTGCTCGGCCTGTCGCTGACCTACATCCCGCTCAGCCGGATTGCTTTTTCGGTGGTGACCGTGATGCTTTCCTCCTTTTTGATCGACCGCATCCAGAGCGCGGGGACGCACCGGAAAGCCTCCCCGGAAAAGGAAGGGGAAGCTTAAGCGTGAAGCGCACCGCGGCCGTGGTGAGCCTTCTCCGCCCTGCAAATCCGCGCGGCATGGGGGAAAGCGCCGGCGGACGCTGCCCCCCAAAAAACACCAAGCCCGGGAAGCCTTGCGTTTGGCTTCCCGGGCTGTTTTTGCGCCTTGCGCGCAGCCGGAGAGCGGCCGCCGTCATCCTCCGCGGATGCGGTGCCCGCCTGCTTCGCCCGCGCGGACTCCGCCGGTGCAGGGCGGGACGGAGCCCGCCCATACCGGGCCAAAGGCCCTTATTTCAGGAACATCCGGATCAGCTTTTCGTGGAAAGGGGTATAGGGCTGATACCGCATGGGGAGATCCAGGAAGGTCTTTTTATCCAGGATGCTTTTTCGGTGGGAAAAGGTATCGAAGCCGGTTTTCCCGTGGTAAGCGCCCATCCCGCTTTCCCCAACGCCGCCGAAGCCCATGTGGCTGGTGGCGAGGTGGATAATCACGTCGTTGACGCACCCGCCGCCGTAGCAGCACTGGGAGGTAACCCGGCGGATGTTCCGCTTATCCTCCGAGAAAATATACAGCGCCAGGGGCTTTTCGCGGCTGTTAACGTGGGAAACCACCTCGGGAATCCCCTCAAACGTCAGCACCGGCAGCACCGGGCCGAAGATTTCTTCCTGCATCACCGCGTCGTCCAGGGTGACGTTGTCCATGACCGTCGGCTCAATGCGGAGGGAGTCCGCGTCCCATTTGCCGCCGCAGACGACCTTCTGCGGGTCGATTAAACGGGTGAGGCGGTCGAAATGCTTGGCGTTGATGATCTTGCCGTAATTCCCGTTGCGAAGGGGCTCCGGCCCGAGCTGCCGGCGGATTTCCGCCGAAAGGCAGGAGAGAAGCTCCTCTTTCACCCGGGGGTCGCAGAGGATATAGTCCGGGGCCACGCAGGTCTGGCCGCAGTTGAGGAATTTCCCGAAGACGATCCGCCGGGCCGCCAGCGGAATTTTGGCCGACGCGTCCACAATGCAGGGGCTTTTCCCGCCCAGTTCCAGCGTCACCGGCGTCAGATTGCCGGCGGCTTTGCGCATGACCTCCTTGCCGACCGCCTGGCTGCCGGTGAAGAAGATGTAGTCGAACTTCTGGTTCAGAAGGCACTGGTTTTCCTCCCGCCCGCCGGTCACGACCGCGACATACTCGGGCGGAAAAACAGAAGAAATCAGCGCCGCTATCACTTCGCTCGTCGCCGGGGAGTAGGCGCTCGGCTTGACAATGGCGGTGTTGCCGGCGGCCAGGGCGTCCACCAGAGGATCCATGGTCAGCTGGAAGGGATAGTTCCAGGGGCTCATGATCAGCGCAACGCCGTAGGGCGTCGGCTTCACATAGCTGCGCGAGGCGAACTGCGCCAGCGGCGTATAGACGGTTTTTTCCCTGGCGAAGCGCCGGACGTGGCGGAGCATGTAGGTGATTTCGCTCAGGACCAGGCCGGTTTCGCTCATGAATCCTTCCAGCCCGCTTTTGCCGAGATCCTTCCGGAGCGCTTCGGCGATTTTCCCCTCGTTTTCGGCAACAGCCTGCTTCAATTTTTTCAGAGCGCGGATCCGGTAATCCACCGGCAGGGTTTCGCCGCTCAAAAAGAATTCCCTCTGCTTGGCGACAAGCGCCTGGATTTCGGTTTCCTGCATAAGTCAAACCTCCCTGACTGCATAATATAGGCTTTTCAATGCGGCTGCATCCATCAGCTTCGGGACCGGATACAGCGGGTTCGCTTCTTTCTCGGCGTGGCGCGTGAGCAGCGGGATGTCCGCTTCCTGAATGCCCCCGAGCGTGCCGGGGATGCCCATCGCCTGGTTCAGCGACCGGATTCTGCGGATAAACGCCTCCGCCGCGGCCTGTTCGCCGGCGCTTTCTTCGCAGAGGCCGGCCGCGACCGCGAGGGCCTTCAGCTTCTTATATACGGCGGGGCCGTAGGCCTCGAGGGTTATCGGAAGCAGGACCGCGTTGGCCAGGCCGTGGGGGGTGTTGTATTTCCCGCCGAGCGAATGGGCCACGGCGTGGCAATAGCCCACGTAGGATTTGGTAAAGGCCGCCCCCGCGAGAAAAGCGGCCTTGAGCATCTTCGCCCGGGCCTCCCCGTCCTCCCCGTTCCGATAGGCGGCTTCGATGTTCCCGAATATCAGCCGGACCGCCTCCACCGCATAGGCCCGCGTCTGCCGGGTGGTGGAACGCCCGACGAAGGCCTCCACCGCATGCGTCAGCGCGTCCATGCCGGTCGTCGCGGTAAGGGACGGGGGGAGGGATTTGGTGACTTCCGGATCGAGCACCGCGTAAGACGGGATGAGGGGGAAATCGTTGATCGGGAATTTATAGCGGGTGGCGCCGTCGGTAATCACGGCGGCGAGGGTGGTCTCGCTGCCCGTCCCGGCCGTTGTGGGGACGGCAATCAGGAGCGGGATTTTTTTCCGGATTTTCAGGATGCCGTTCATTTTGGAGACCGGCTGCTTGGGCTTGGCAATCCGC
The DNA here is from genome assembly GCA_904377855.1 of Candidatus Avimonas merdigallinarum. Lineage (GTDB taxonomy): Bacteria > Bacillota > Clostridia > Oscillospirales > Acutalibacteraceae > Avimonas > Avimonas merdigallinarum. The sequence goes on along the minus strand of CAJFGS010000003.1, from coordinate 11,816 downwards.
GCGCCCACGATTTTGGCGCAGTCGATGGAGGAGCCGCCGCCGAATCCGATGAGGGCCTGGCAGCCGGTTTCCAAATACGCCTGCCCCGCCTCCTCCACATTCTGCGCGGTGGGGTTGGCGACGGTTTTGTCGTACACCGTGTAAGAAATGCCGTTTTCCGAAAGGGCCCTTTCCAGGGGGGGGCGGTCAGCCCGTGCGCCCGGATCGCCCCGTCGGTGACGATCAATACCCGGCGGATCTGCCTGCCCCGGAGCAGCGCCGGTATCCTCTCCACCGTATCCAGGACGGCCGGCGTTTTATATGGAAGGAGAGGAAGAGCCAGGCGAAAAACGCCCTGATAAATCCGGCAGTATAGCTTTTTCGCAACGTTCATTCTGTTCTCCGCCTTATCTGCAAAGTCTTCAGGGCCGCCCGCGCTGTGAAAGGCACGCGGCAGCGGCGTTCCCTCCCGGCTTCACCATCCGGATAACCTGCCGGCGGCCCGCCGCATCCGCATTTATTGGTCGGCTTTCATGCCGGCATACGAAAAGAGGGAAAAAGCCAGCAGGAACTGCCCGGGATAGTAGGTGCCAAGGCACAGATAGCCCGTATTGGGGATCCCCCCGAACTGGTCGAGCACCAGCATCAGATCGGAAAAGAAAAACAGGATGCTGCCGATTGCCAGGATCCGGTAAAGGGCGCGCCTGTCTTGCGAAAGGTTCGAGACGGCTTTCCCCAGCATGAAGGAGATAATGAACGCGTATGCGCAGCAGACCCCTTGCATCAGGGCGCCGCCGAACTCCAGGAACGGGACGAACAGGATGATGCAGAGCGCCGCCGCGAAAATGCAGATGCCGCAGAGGAAATCGCGGCGGCTGAAGCGGATTAACATGCAGTAGGACACGAAATAGAAGACGTGCCCGATGGCGAAAACCGCCGTCCCCAGATAGAAGTTGATCCCCAGCAGGATATCCCCCAGCATCGCGGCGGTCAGGGCGATCACCATCCACAGCGGGAATTTCAAATCGGTTTTATTTTTGACGCAGCAGGCAAGGTTAATCAGGCCGGTTATCACAAACAAAATGCTGGTAACCGCTTTGGTGCCAAGCCCGCCGGCAGTCATATAGACGACGTCCATCCCCAGGATGAGGACCAGCATCAAAAGATTGACAGGCAGCAAACGGCTCTTTCTCATCGATCCATTCCTTTCTTTGGCGTGGTATCCCCTGCTGAGAAGCCAACCGGGGAAATTGCCGGGCAATATTATAGACGATCACTTGTTGATTTGTCAACAAGTGATCGTCTCATCCCGCAGCACGGCAATCACCGGGAAGGGGAGCAGAAGCCTCTCCGCCCTGCCGGCGGGTATTTCCCCGGCGGGGGAAAGGGCGCCGCGGAAAGGCCGTCATCCCCGCTTTGCGTGGGATTTTCCCCTGCGGCGGGGCATCCGGGCTCCCTGCCGGGCGGGCAAGGAAGGGCGTCTGCCGGCCCCGGGGCAGCGCGGCCGAAAAGAGAGCAGAAACCAGCCGGCTCCCAGGAACTGCCCGCGCGAAAAAGCGCCGACGTTTTCGGGGGAACCGGCTGGTTTCCTTCTCACAGGATAAACAAGGGCCGCTTCGGCAAGGCGCGCCGGGGCCGGCCCCATCTCTCCCAAAGCCGGAGACTGCCCGCCGGCCTGCTTCCCGGCCCATAGGGCGTCCGCTTGCCTCTTGACGGAAGGAGGCCGCTAAAAGCCGCTTTCGGCATCCGCCGGCCAAGGGACGGACGGATTCTGCCGGATTTGCTCCACGGCCTCCAGAAATTGGACGATCCCTTCGGCGGGGGTCTTGGAATACAGCAGGCCGTACGGGATGGTGTCCTCCCAGTCCACCGGGATGGTGACGAGGGAAGGGTGGACGTCCGCCCAGCATTCGACGGTGGAAAGCACGCAGTTTTCCCGGGCGCAGCGGTTGAATACGTCCATGTCGTAAAAAGCCGGCGCGTCCTCGATCCGGATCTGCGGATGCTCCCGCTCGATGTAATCCCGGATGCGGTCGTTAATGGGGGAATCCCCCCGCTTGACCATAATCAGCGTTTCGCCGTACAAATCCGTGATTTTTATCAGCGATTGGGCGGCGAGCCGGTGCGTTGCCGGCACCGCGACGCAGCGCCGGTATTCCCCAAGCGGGTAAAAGCGGCAGCGGCTCAGCCACTCGGCGGAATCGCATACGCCCACAAGGAAATCGAATCTCTGCCCAATCGAGTCGATGACGGACAGGATTTCCTCGTGCCTGTCCTCAAAGGGGACGATGGAGATTTTGAACTGCGGGAAGCGGTCGTTCACCCGGTTCCACAAATCCATAAATACCTTGCAGGGGTTCAGGATGGAAGTGCCCACCCGGAGCGTCGTGGCCGCCTCATTTTCCAGCTGCCGGGCTTTTTCCAGCGCCCTTTCGGAATAGGAAATCAGAAACCGTGCGTCTTTGTAAACCGACTCGCCCGCCGGCGTCAAATGGACCCCATGGTTGGTGCGGGTGAACAGCCGCATCCCCCAATGCTTCTCCAGCCGATTCATCTGCTTCATCACCGCCGTGGAGGAAAGGAACAGCTTGTCTGCCGCTTTGGTAAAGCTGCCGCAGTCGGCGACACAAAGAAAAATATCCAGCTGGCGGTTATACATGCCGGCGCCTCCTTGCATAAACTTTTGGTTGATACGATTTTAACATGTTGGAGATTCCCTGTCAATCGGGCGGGCGGTATAATGATGCTGTAAAAGCCATCGAAAGGGGGGATTTTATGGCGCAGCTCATCGCCTACTTTTCGCGTGCGGGCGAAAATTATCTGTGCGGCGAAATCCGGGAGCTTGCGGTCGGCAACACCGAAACCGCCGCCCGAATCCTGGGGCAGCTGACCGGGGCGGATTTGTTTAAGATGGAGCCGCTTGTCCCATACTCTTCCAACTATTCCGAATGCATCGAGGAAGCGAAGCAGGACCAGCGGCGGGGCGCCCGGCCGGAGCTCAAGGGCTATCCCGAAAGTTTGGAAGCCTATGACACCATCTACCTGGGATACCCCAATTACTGGGGGACGATGCCCATGGCGGTGTTCACCTTCCTGGAGAAGTTCGACTTTTCAGGAAAAACGATCCGCCCCTTCTGCACGCATGAAGGCAGCGGCATGGGGCGGAGCGAGCAGGATATCCGCCGCCTCTGCCCGGGGGCAACTGTGGGAAAAGGCCTGGCAATCCACGGCGCAAAGGCGGGGGACTCCCGCGTGGCGCTGGAGCAGTGGATAGGAAAGAAAGAAAATCATATGGAGGGATTATCATGAGTTACAACGCTTACATGCCCACCCGCGTCCTGTTTGGCGCAGGGAGCCTGAACCACCTGCACGAGCAGGCGATGCCCGGGAAGAAGGCCATGGTGGTGATTTCCAACGGGAAATCCACCCGCGTTAACGGCACGCTGGACCGCACCATGGGGCAGCTGCACGCGGCGGGCGTGGAGACGGTGCTGTTCGACAAGGTGGAGGCCAACCCGCTCAAATCCACGGTGGAGGAAGGCGGGCGGTTCGCCCGGGACAACGGCTGCGATTTTGTGGTCGCCCTGGGAGGCGGCTCGGTCATGGACGCCGCCAAAATCATGGCCATGTACGCCCTGCAGCCCGGCGATCTGTGGGATTATGTGGGCGGCGCCACTGGGAAGAACCAGCCGCTGGTCAATCCCATCCTGCCGCTGATCGCCATTACCACCACCGCCGGCACCGGTTCCGAAGTGGACCAGTGGGGCGTGGTCACCAACCCGCAGACCAATGAGAAGATCGGCTGCGGCGGCATGGACAGCCTCTTCCCGGTGCTCGCCGTGGTGGATTCGGAGCTGATGCTGACCGTCCCGCCGAAGTTCACCGCCTACCAGGGCTTTGACACCCTGTTCCACAGCACCGAAGGGTATATCTCCACCGCTTCCAACCTCATGGGGGATATGGTGGAGCTGGCCGCGATTGAGAACGTGGGCAAGTACCTGCCGCGCGCGGTCCGGGACGGCAATGATCGGGAAGCGCGGGAGCATATGGCGTTTGCCAATACCATGTCCGGCTATTCCATGGTGGTGAGTTCCTGCACCAGCGAGCATTCCATGGAGCATGCCATGAGCGCCTATCATCCCGAACTGCCGCACGGCGCCGGGCTGATTATGATTTCCAGGGAGTATTACACCCATTTTGTTAACAAGCATGTCTGCGACGAGCGCTTTGTCCGGATGGCAAAGGCGCTGGGCAAGCAGGACGCCCGGGACCCGATGGACTTTGTCACCGCGCTGGTGGAGCTTCAGGAGGCCTGCGGCGTCGCGGATTTGAAGATGTCCGATTACGGCATCCGTCCGGACGAATGCATGACCCTGGCCAAAAACGCGAAGGCGACCATGGGCGGCCTTTTCCTGTGCGATCCCGTCCCGATGACCGACGCGGAATGCGCCGCCATCTTTGAAAAATCTTACCGCTAACGCCGGGCAAAGGAGGACGGTCCGATGGATCGGCCGTATATCTTCTGCCATATGATGACCTCGGTGGACGGGAAGATCATGGGGAAATATATGGATACCCCCGAAGGGGAAAAAGCGGGCGAGGTATTTTACGACATCGCCTTTGGAAAGGCGCCGTATTACCGGCACCAGGGCTGGCTGTCCGGGCGGGTGACCACCGACGACAACTTCACCTTTTACAGGAAGCCCGCCCTGGAGGAGAATCCGCCGGCGGTCCCGGAGGGAGATTTCGTGGCGGAGCCGGACGCCGGCATGTACTATGTGTCGGTGGATCCGTCCGGCAGGCTGGGCTGGGAAAGCAGTACGCTGACCTATGTCGATACCACGGCCCACGTCGTCGAGGTGCTGACCGGGAAAGCCGACAACCGCTATAAAGCCTTTTTGCGCAAACGGGGGATTTCCTATATCCTCGCGGGGGAGGAATCCCTGGATTATGCGCTGGCCATGCAAAAGCTGAAATCCCTGTTCGGCATCGAAACGCTGATGCTGGGCGGCGGCGGGGTATTGAATTGGTCGTTTATCCAGGCAGGCATGTGCGATGAACTGAGCGTCGTGGTCGCGGCCGCGGCCGACGGAGCCTCCGAGACGCCAGCGCTGTTTGAAACCCGGGGCGGGCTGGCGGAGGACAAACCCGTCCGCTTTGTCCTCCGGGGCGCCGAAGCCCGGGAGGGCGGGTGCGTGTGGCTGCGCTACGCCGTTCTCCAGGATGAAAATCCAGGATGAAAATTAAGAAAAAGGAGCGAGGATCCCATGGAAGCAAAAGAACTCAGCGTTTTCCCAATGGGCGGGAAGAACGAAGCCTTCGCCCAGTATTTTATAGGGCAGAGTTATCTGAACATGCTGACTACCGAGCGGGTTGCCATCGGCAACGTCACGTTTGAGCCGGGCTGCCGGAACAACTGGCATATCCACCATAAGGGCGGGCAGATCCTCCTGGTGACCGCCGGGCGGGGGTATTATCAGGAGTGGGGCCAGCCGGCCCGGGAACTGCATCCCGGGGATGTGGTGAACATCCCGCCGGAGGTCAAGCACTGGCACGGCGCCGCGCCGGACAGCTGGTTTGCCCACCTCGCGGTCGAGGTGCCGGCCGAGGGCGCGTCCAACGAATGGCTGGAAGCGGTCGGCGAGGAAGAGTACGGAAAGCTGAAATAAGAAAGGAAGGGAATCGGATGGAAAAGGTAACGGCGGGCCGCGATGCCCTGGGGGAATTCGCCCCCAATTTGCCGCGCTGAACGACGACGTCCTGTTTGGGCAGGTCTGGGCCAGGGAGGAGAAACTCTCCCCCCGTGACCGGAGCCTTCTCACCGTCACGGCCCTGATGGCCTGCGGGGTTCTGGACAGCTCCCTGCAGCATCATATTCAGAGGGCGAAGGACAACGGCGTCACCAAGGAGGAAATGGCCGAAGCCCTGACGCATCTCGCATTTTATGCAGGCTGGCCGAAGGCATGGGCGGCGTTCCGCATGGCGAAGGAAGTTTACGGAGAATAAGAAAAGCGCGCTGCGAAGCCATTCGTACCCAGGGACTTTCCGGGTATGGGAGGATGGTGAAAAGGCCCGCTCGAAAGCCGCAGCTCCCCGGCCGGAGTATCTGACCGGCCGGGGGAAAAGCCTGCGGCGCTTTGCGTTTGCCAATTCGACAGCAGAAAGGACAATGAAAATGGATTATACAACGCTCAATAACGGGGTAAAAATGCCGATGCTGGGATACGGCGTGTATCAGGTGGATCCGGCCGAATGCGAACGCTGCGTGCTGGACGCCATCCAGGTGGGATACCGCTCCATCGATACGGCCCAGGCCTACGGCAACGAGGAGGGCGTGGGGAACGCCGTCGCCAAATGCGGGGTTCCCCGGGAGGAGCTGTTCCTCACCACCAAGGTTTGGATTACAAACGCGGGGTATGAGAAGGCGAAGGCTTCGATTAACGAATCCCTGCGCAAGCTGAAGAGCGATTATATCGACCTCCTGCTTATTCACCAGCCGTTTAACGATTATTACGGCACCTACCGCGCCATGGAGGAGGCGTATAAGGCCGGGAAGGTCCGCGCCATCGGGGTGAGCAATTTTTATCCCGACCGCTTTATCGACCTGGCGACCTTCTGCGAAGTCAAGCCGGCAGTGAACCAGGTGGAAACCCACGTGTTCCAGCAGCAGAAAAAGGCGCGGGAAATCCTGAAAAAGTACGGGACGCAGATAGAGTCCTGGGGCCCCTTTGCCGAGGGGAAGAACGGCCTGTTCACCAATGAGACGCTCCGGGAAATCGGCGGGAAATACGAGAAAACCGCCGCGCAGACGGCGCTCCGCTTCCTGTTGCAGAGTGGGGTGGTGGTTATCCCGAAATCCACCCATAAGCAGCGCATGGAAGAAAACTTCCAGGTGTTTGATTTCTCCCTGAGCGAGGAGGATATGGCGCGCATTTCGGCGCTGGACCGGGAGGAAAGCGCTTTCTTCTCCCACTACGATCCGGATACGGTCGAGTGGTTCATGAGCATCGCAAAGTAGATGGGATAGCAGCGTACAATAAACGGAAAAACGGCGGCCGGGCGGATTGGCTGCGGTGGAAGCAATACCGGCGGGGCCGTCAGCGGCCCTGCCGGTATTCGCATATCCCCCTCGCGGTGCCGGGACGCTTTGGAAAGCAGGGAGAAGGCCCGCCGCAGATCCTGCCGGCGTTATCCGGCAGGATCTGCGGCTTTTCCGGAGGAATTCCGCTGGAAAATACCAAAAATACGAAAAATATACCTTACATTCCTTTTGCAAAGTATTACCGTATACATAGCGCCCCCGGCCGGCAGGAAAAGTGCCCTTTCGGGGGATTTTCCTCTGCAATGCAGGTTTTCCAGCGGCTTTTGCGTGGGCATATGTGAGCAGTATTTGAGCAGTAAGGGAATGGGAGGCACCATGATGAAACTCGGCATTGGCATCGATACCGGCGGCACGTACACCGACGCCGTCCTGTACGACTTTTCGTCCGGCGAAGTTGTGGGGAGCGCCAAAGCGCTCACAACGCGGGAGGATTTGTCGGTGGGGATCCTCCGCGCACTGGACGGGCTTCCGGCGGATTTGCTCCCCCAGGCCGGAGTGCTGTCGCTTTCCACCACGCTGGCAACCAACGCCTGCGTGGAAAATAAGGGCGGGCGGGCAAAGCTCATTTTTTTCGGCGGGAACCGGAAGGTCATCGACGAGCTGGGGCCGAAATACGGACTGCCCCCTTCCAGCGAAATCCATATCCAGGAGGGGTATACCACCCTGTCCGGGGAAAGCGTGCGGGAACCCGACTGGGAGTTTTTCCGCCGCAGCATCGAGGAGTCCTTCCAAGGGCTGGACGGCGCCGGGATCCTGGAAATGAACGCGATGAATAACGGCGGGGCTATTGAATCCCGGGCCAAGGTAATTTTTCAGCAGTGCTTCCCGATCCCGGTGATCTGCGGGCACGAGCTGTTTTCGGAATTGAACTGCCTGCAGCGGGGGGCCAGCACCCTGCTGAACGCACAGCTGTTTCCGGTTATCCAGGAGTTTTTGAACGCAATCCGCAGGGCGATGGAGCAGCGGCGGCTGAATCCTGCCATCGTCATTGTGCGCAGCGACGGCAGCCTGATGTCCGAGGCGTTCGCCCGCACCCACCCGGTGGAAACCCTCCTGTGCGGGCCGGCCGCCAGCGTCATGGGAAGCGCGGCGCTGACCGGGGAGAAAAACTGCATTGTGGTGGACATGGGCGGCACCACCACCGATATCGCCGTCGTCCGGGACGGCGTCCCGGTCAAGGTCACCCAGGGGGTCCGCATCGGCAAATGGAAAACCCTGGTCGGCGGGCTGTACATCAAAACCGTCGGGCTGGGCGGCGACAGCGCCGTCCATTACCGGGACGGCTCCCTTGTGCTGGAGGAATACCGGGTTGTGCCGCTCTGCGTCGCGGCGTCCCGCTATCCCGGGGTCCTGGAGTCCCTGCGCGCGGTGGCGGAGAGCGGGAGGCGCCACACCCAATACCTGCATGAGCACTATCTGCTCGTTCGGGATATCGAAGGGGAAACCCGCTATACGCCGGAGGAAAAGGCGTTCTGCCGCGCCCTGAAGGAAGGGCCCCTTCCCAGGGAGCAGGCGGCCGCCGCTGCGGGAAAGGACGTGTACACCCTCGACGTTTCCCGCCTGCTGCGGGAGGGCGTCGTGCAGCTCTGCGGGCTCACCCCCACCGACATCATGCATCTGCGGGGGGACTTTGCCCGCTATTCCGCTGAGGCTTCCCGCCTGGGCGCGCAGTTTGTCGCCCGGAATCTCGGCGTCACGGTGGAGGAGCTCTGCGAGCGGGTGTATGACGAGATCCAAAAGAAAATCTATAAGAACGTGGTGGAAATCCTGCTGGAAAACCAATATCCGGATTTCATGGAAAACGGCGTCAGCGCGGATGCGCAGCGGTTTATCCTCGACCATTATGCGATGCAGAAAAACGGCGGCAGCCCCCTGCTGTCCATGTCCTTTTCCACTGCGTTCACCCTGGTGGGGGCCGGCGCGCCGATTGCCGTTTTCCTCCCGAAGGTGGCGCAAATGCTGGGGACGCGGGCGGTCATCCCCGCCCACTTCGAGGTGGCCAACGCGCTGGGGGCGGTGGTCGGGAATGTCTGCGTTTCCCGCAGCGTGGCGGTCCGCCCCTGCTCCGGCACGGAGGAAATATCCGGATATGTCGTGTACGGCAACGGGCTTCCCCGCACCTTTAACGAGCTGGAGGACGCCGAGGCGTTCGCCCGCTCCCAGGCGGAGGAGGCGGCGGAAGCGGAGGCCCGCGCCCGCGGCGCAGGCGGGGACATCGCCGTCACCTCGGAACTCCGCCGGGACGAAGCCCAGGCCGCCGATTCCCCGGTCTATTTGGGGAGCACGGCGGTTGCCCAGGCGGTGGGCGGCGTCCAGTTTTAACCGCCCTGCGCGCTTTGCCGCCGGAAGCCGGAAGTCGGCCGGCTCTGCCCGCTTTAGCCGGCTGTCTCCCCGCGGCGGGGAGCGGACGAAGGGCGAGGGTTCCCTTTTTTCTGGAAATATGGTAGGATAGGGCCATCCCCTCTTCGCCTTGATGGAATGCGGCGGGACGGGGAAGGAAAGGATGAAAGAAGCCGATGAGGTATGTCCCGGAAATCTGCAGCGGCTGGCGTCCGCTGTTTAAGCCGGAAAAATTCGGCCATTATGTCAACGACCACTGCCTTATCCAGGATCGCTGGAAGCATTGGCATCTGTTCGGGATTACCAGCCTGGACGAGGGGCCTGATTTGGAACGGTATTTTGTCCACGCCTCCAATGAAAGCGAATCCCTGCTGGAGCCTTTGACCGAGAGGAACAAGGTCATCGACAACGGCGTGCGGGCCTGGGCGCCCTGCGTGGTCGAACACGAGGGGCTCTATTATATGTATTACGGCCCGGGGATCACCAAAATGGCGGTGACCAACGAGCTCTGGCACTGGATGGATCACGAGGTCCATGTGACGGGGAACCCGGTCATGAGCGTGAACCGCGACCATATGGTGATCCGGGCGGGAGGCCGGTGGCTGATGTATGCCAGCGGCGTCAAGGACAATTACAGCTGCATTTCCCTGCTCACTTCGACCAACCTGCTCGATTGGCAGTTCGCCGGCTATGCGCTGACGTCCTCCGGGAACGCGCCACTCAATCCGCCCTGGGGAGCCTTTGAATCCCCCTATGTGCTGGAATACGAGGGAATGTATTACCTGTTCGTCACCTATACCGACTGCTCCCGCGAGAATTACCAGGATATGCTGGTGTTCTGCTCGCCCGACCCCTGCTGCTTCGGGGATTACACGGGCGATAATCACCGGGAACTGGTGGTTACGCAGCTGCACAGCCACGCGGGGGAGGTCATCCGCTGCGGGGAAAAGTACTACCTCACCAGCGCGGGATGGCGGGGGTTCGGCATCCCGTATGAAGGCGGGGTAGCGATAGCGGAACTGCGGTTTGTCCCCCGGCCGTAAAAAGATAAAAAGCGCGAGGCGCCATGGGCGTTTCTTGAAAATAGGCGGAAAAAGGGAAGGCCCCGGAAACAACGTTTCCGGGGCCTTCTTTCGTCTTTTCGGATGGGACCGGCAGGGCTTCCGCCCGCGTCAGGATTCGGAGGGCGGGTTCGGGTGCAGCCGCTTATATTCGTTGGGGGTCATCCCGAACTGCTTTTTGAACAGCGTGTAGAAATAGGAGGAATTCTCAATGCCGCAGGCCGCGGCGATCTCGGTCACGGACAGGTGGGTCCCCCTCAGAAGTTCGGCGGCATGCTCCATGCGCACCTTGTTGATATACGTGGCGACCGAGCACCCCACCTCCCGCCGGAAGATGCGGCCCAGGTAAACGGAGGAAAACGGGAACCGCTCCGAAAGGCTCTGCAGGGAAAGGTTGGGATCGGTATATTGCTCGTCCACGGCTTTCTTGACCTCGGCGATCAGCTGCAGGTAGGCGCTCCCGCCGTCCCGCTCCTTCTGGTCGTCGGCGGACAGCTGGGCGAAGATATGATGGTATCCCTCGCATACCTCCGCGTAGGTTTCCGCATAATCGAGTTCCTTGAGCAGATCGCCGGGCGTGGAAGGCAGATACATCTCGCCATGGCTTTCCGACTGGGTGAAGACATATTCTTCAATGACGGCGTTGATTTGGTTTATCAGCTGGAAGATCCGCGGCACCGGCGCTTCCCGGCATTTTTCGAGCGCCGAGAGGATCGGCTTTTCGCATCCCGCATAATCCTGCAGACGGAGCTTGTCCAGAAGGGGCTGCTGCAGCTGCTGCACCGATTTGATGGGGAGGAAGTCGGTGGTCTGCGCCGCATCGTCCGGCAGGATGATGCAGCTTTCCCCGCGGAAGAAACGCTGCTGGATCAAATCGTGCACCTGGGCGTACTGGCTCTTGAAATCGCTGAACGTCCCGATGTCCGACAGCGCGCAGGAAAAAGAGAAGTTCAGATGTGTCTTAATGAAGGCCTGGATGTCGGCGATCGGCTGCTGCAGCGATTCCGGTTCGGTCTGCAAGCCGTCCTGGAAATCGCTGAGGATCAGTAGGAGGGTGCCGGGCTCCGTTTCAATATACTCGACCTGGCACCGCGGCGGCAGGATGTCCTGGGCTACGTTGGCGATGGCGTACTGCAGCGAGGAACGCGTGCGCCCGTCATACTGCTCGCAGAACGCCCGGTAATGGTCGATACGGCAGGCGCACAGCAGCAGGGCCTGATCCAGCCGGATGTGGATAACCTAACACAAGCATACGGCATTACGCCGTCCATGTCAAGAAAAGGTAACCCATATGACAACGCCATGGCGGAAAATTTCTTCTCCATCCTCAAGAC
>CAJFGS010000002.1 GCA_904377855.1 Candidatus Avimonas merdigallinarum | reverse complement strand
GCTCATCCTTTCTTGTTGGTTGTTAAAAACTTGAGATCTTTGCTGAGTTAGAGCTTAGAGTTATCTTGTTCTTTCCCAGCTGGTAAAGTATTAGGGGGGAGAGTGTGAGAGGGGGGGAAGCGGAAAACCGCTGTCCAGTCAAGACATGGGTAAGTGATTAGTTTCAAAACAAGGGTAAGTCAATTTTAGGAAGAGGTAAGTCATCTTGAATTTAGCGGCTTCGTTTCCAAACAAGAAAAACTAAAAGTTTCAGTGCTGACAATACCTAACGGGTAATCTCCTAACCAAAGAACAAATTCACGCTCACCCTGTGCCTGTAGTCCAACGGTAAGTCCTCGCAGGGCAGTGCTGACCTGAATTAGAGTTTTATTAACCTTCACATACCCATGCTTATTGATCTTTCTTGTTTCAAATCCAATAGGATATTCAATGGTATCCGGGGTGCCTTCATATAGCATGTCTGACTTTGTATAAACTTCTGATGGGGTCATCATCCCAATAGATTCATGCGGGCGCACAAAATTGTATTCCTCCACCCATGCGTCAATCGCTCGTTGATTTGCTGCTACGCCGCCTGCAATTTTTCCCTGAATCTCCCGGCTGAGGTCTGCGTGCATTCGCTCATGAGAGCCGTTTTGCGTGGGGGATCCGGGATCTGTACGGTCGGGGCGTATCCCAAGATAGACCCACCATNNNGCTGAGGTCTGCGTGCATTCGCTCATGAGAGCCGTTTTGCGTGGGGGATCCGGGATCTGTACGGTCGGGGCGTATCCCAAGATAGACCCACCATGCACTGAGCCTGGTGAGTCCCAGAGGACTGCAGTTTACAGCAAAAGGAACCCCGTTGTCGCTTCGGATTACTCTGGGCATACCATAACGCTGGAATAGTTTTTCGAATACAGCTTTTACTGCTTCAGCTGTGCCACTTTGCATAAGACGGATATCCAAAATATATTTGCTGGCTAAGTCCCTTACTGTCAACGGAAGGCACTTTTCCCCCTGTGAATACCACCATCCCTTAAAATCTACCGTCCATACATCGTTGGGATTGGTAGCCTTAACATATTTTCTCATACGGGACGGATCAGGCTGCACGGTACGAACCTGTCTGCGCTGAATCAGTCCGGCTTTCCCTAACACGCGGTAAATACTGCTTTCAGATGGCACCTGTTCTTCCGGATATGCCTTTTGATACAACACTGCTATCTTCTTAGGTCCCCAAGTCGGATGTGCCGTCCGCAGTTTAATTAACCGTATCACCGTATCCTCATCCAGCTTAGACGGGCTGTTCTCCGGCGCTCTGCTTCGGTCACAAAGTCCTGCATATCCATATTCAAAAAATCGGTTTTTCCACTTGTGTCCTGTTTTCTCTGATATTCCGTATTTATGGCAGAGGGCCTTAAAACTGTCTGCTTTCCCTGCCAGATATTCCTGTATGAATTCTTTTCTCTGTTCCACTGCTGTACTCTCCTTCCAACTCAAACAGAAGACCTCCTTTTTCAGTTGTTCTCCTGTTCATTTTATTCCTTTAACTTACCTATGTCCTGAATCTTTTTACTTACCTTTCTCATGATACTATACACGCCCCGGCCATTCAGCCGGAGCGGTTCTAAAAAAGGGCGCACTACCCCCTTGTATTTTGAGGGTTTGAAATTAAGCCATTTGGTGCTTTCGTTAATCTATCTATATAACTGTCGGAAACTTCTACACTTCCGACAACGGGAAAAAAGAGTGGTAAACGCAAAAAAGCGGAGTTCCCAGCCTGAAAAATCAGGTGAAAACTCCGCTTCGCTTTGCAGATATCTCTGAAAACGGGGATGACAGTAATGGGTCAACTATCTTTTTTGAGAACGGGAAAAAGCCCGCAAACCCGCATGAATACTAAGAAAAATGTGACCGACAGTAAAATCGGTCACATTACTTGGTTGCGGGGGCCAGATTTGAACTGACGACCTTTGGGTTATGAGCCCAACGAGCTACCGGACTGCTCCACCCCGCGATATATTGATTTTTGAAAGAAGACTCGGAACGCTATGCAAATATGATGTGTTGTAATGTGAACATGAAAAACGAATTTTATCCGTCAATCGTCGGGTTATGAGCCCGACGAGCTACCGGACTGCTCCACCCCGCGATATTCCTGCGCCCGGTGTTCCGGGTGCTTGATTATTATATAGCATCCCCCTGCAAATTGCAAGCGCTTTTTGCAAATTTTCGGATTTTTCTTTTCGACAAAACCCCGCCCTGTCTTTTCAGCCGCCTTCTTTGCTGCCCGAACTTCCCTCCGCCGCCTCTGTCGCTGTCATCTCCTCCGCCAGCTTCCGGAAATCCTCCCGGCTGAGCGAACCCTGGAGGACGGTAAGCAGCCGGCCGGTGGAAAGCCGCCGGGGAAGGCCAAGCCGCACAAGCAGCCTTTCCCGCTTGGAGGCGCTGTCCGGCGCGCCGATCAGCCCCGCTTCGTATAAATCGAGACGGGAAAGCGGGGCGCCTGCCGGGGAGCCCGGCCGGCCGCTTTCCTCCCCCGGCGCGCCGTCCAATACCGTCGCCCCGGCGCGCAGGAGCGCGGTGCGCAGCGTCTCGCCGTCCATCCCTTCCACCCCCAAAAGCCCTTCTTTGGAGGGGGCGGCCTTCCGCCGCTCCTTGCCGCGGATCTCGGGCACAAACGCGTGCTTTATCTCGTCCGGCGGGATAAACCCGGCCAGATGGCTGCGGATCACAAAGCCGGCCGCATCGCTGTCGGTCAGCACCAGCAGGCCCCGCTCCGCCGCCAGGCGGCGCAGGAAGTCCCTCTGCTCCTTATCCTTGAAGATACGGAACCCGTTGGTTTCGATAATCAGCCCGTCCACCACCGACTCCAAGCGGATTTTATCGTATTTTCCTTCCACCACAATGGCTTCCCGCACGCGGATCAAGCGCTTTCCCTCCTCACGGATTCCCGGCCGGCCGCCCGCCGGTCCGGGACGCCAAAATCAGCTTGGCCGCCGTCTGCTCCAGCACCACCCATTTATCGGTGCGGGAGGATTTCAGCATCCGGTCCGCGTCCGCGAGGATCTCCAGGCTTTCCCGGAGGACCGGCAGAGGGATCGGGGCGCTGTCCCGGGCGGCATTGCGCAGGCGGAATTCCTTCCCCCGGTAGGCGAAGTCCACCGCCAGGCTCTCCGCCTGCTGGCCGGCCGCCCGCGCGATCTTGGCGCGGTACAGATCGGCATAGGCGCCGGACAGCACCGCCAGCACCGCCACCGGCTCCTCCCGCATGGCGGACAGGCGGTGAAGGATGGAGTACGCCTTGGTATAGCTTCCCTGCACAAGCGCCTTGGACAGGTCGAAAACCGAGGCCTCGAGGTTCTGCACCCCCAGGGTTTCGATGTCCTCCCGGGTGATTTCCCGGCCGTCCGCATAGGCGCACAGCTTATCCAGCTCCCCCAGCAGGAGGTTGAGGTCGCTGCCGCAGCGTTCCAGCATCCGGCGGGCGTTTTCCGCGCTCAGGGAACAGCCGCGCCGGGACGCGCCGCTGCAAAGCAGCTTTGCGATGTCCCCCGCCGTTTTCCGTGGGAAATACACCGCCGCGCCCGCCTTGTCCACCGCGGAGAGGAAGGCCTTCCACCGGGCGTTTTTCTTTACGTCGGCTTCCACCCCGTCCAACCAGAAGACCAGCACGCAGTCTTCGGGCGGCTCCTTCACCAGCGACAGGATGCGCTCCTGCGCCGCGGCCCCGGCGGAGGCGACGTCAAAGTCCCGCACCACCACGCATTTCCTGTCGGCCATGACCGGCAGCGCTTCGGCAGCGTCCTCGATTTCGTCCGCCGTGCAGGACTGCCCGTCGAACTTCTGCAGGTTGAATTCGGCCAGGGCGGTATCGCCCGGCACCTTGGCCGCAATCTGCGCCGCATAATGGGCGGTCAGGTAGCTTTCCTCCCCGTACAGGAAGTATACCCGCGCGAAATTGCCTTCTTTCAGCTGTTTTTTCAGCTCGGTTTCGGTCAGCTGCATGGCGTTTCCTTTCTATTCTTCGATTCGATGCCTGTCCTGCCGCTTCCTATCCGAAGCGGGCAAACATTACGTCCCCGGCGCCCCGGGTATAGGCGACGACCTTCTCTTCCGCCGTATTTTCCACCGGGTAGATCCCCCGCGGCACGCCCTTTTCCGCAAAGGGAAGCATTTCCTCCTCCACCGAAAGCACGCCGGCCTGGGTGGTGAGCGAAGATACGTTGCGCGGTGCCGCGCCGGAGAACAGCGCCAGATTGGTCTGCCTCTGGGAAGGCGTCAGCTGGGAAGCGTCGCCGCCCGGCGGGCAGAACAGGAACCGCGTCTCCCCGATGGTCAGCCGGAGGAACCCGTCCTCCAGCCGTTCGGCGCGGCAGTCGTTCCAGAAAGCGACCGCCCCAGCGTCCAGATACAGGGTTTCGCCCCGCACCGGCAGCGCTTCCAGCGTGTGGCGGTATTTGCTCCCGCTCACCGTAATCAGGGTCTCGATCCCGGTGCTGCCGGCAATCAGCGGGGAGGTAAAGGCGCTGCCGTCGTCCGGATTGGCGATCAGCAGGAAGTCCACACAGGAGGCCGCCCCGCTGCGCAGCGCATAGGCCGCGGCCCAGCCGGCTTCCTCCCCGCCCATGACGATGACGCCGATCCGCCCGTCCCGTTCCAGCAGCGCCGCGGTCGAACTGCCGTAAGAGGGCAGCACGGTCAGGGTGGTCACGCCATGCATAAACACGCCGTTTGCGATCACCCCGCCGAGCAGCGCGATAACCGACCAGAGCGCCGTGAACCGGAGCCCCCGTTTTCCCAGCAGGCGGTATCCCAAGAATACCAGCCCCAGCGCCGCCGGGATCCCTATCAAAAGGAACAGCCGTTCCGCTTCCACCGACACCACCGGCAGGGAGAACAGCGCCCGGCCGATCCCAAGCAGAAGGCGGCATGCCATCCTGCCGACCCAGAAAGCGCCCTCCGTCAGGAAGGGCACATCGGCCAGCCCCAGGAAGGCGCCCAGGCAGGTCGCGACCGTCACCACCGAGGAAACCGGCACCATCAGCAGGTTGGCGAGGGGAGAAATCAGGGAAATGGTCCCGAAGGTCACCAAAATGACCGGCAGGGTCGGCAGAGTCGCCGCCAGCGTGACCATCACCGCGTTCACCGGCCGGGCGAGCAGGGCATACGCGCCGCCCTTTTCCTTCAGCCGGTCGGCCGTCGCCCGCTTCATTGGCGGGTGGAGCACCAAGATGCCGAAGGTCGCGGCGGCCGAAAGCAGCAGGCCCACATCGCACGCCGCATACGGGTTGGGCAGGGCGATGACCAGCAGCGCAAGCCCCAGGGAATTCAGGCTGTCCGGCTCCCGCCCGAACAGCAGGCCGAGGAGCATCACCATGCTCATCACCCCGGCCCGCACGGCGGAAGGCGTGAAGCCGGTCAGCGCCACGAAGAGCAGCACAAACCCCGCCGTCAGCAGGGACGCCGTTTTCCGGGGCGTCTTCAGGAAGCGGAGAAGCGCCAGCATCGCCTGGGCGAGCAGCGCGGTATGCAGCCCGGACACCGCGAGGAGATGGGACACGCCCAGCGCGCGGAACATGCGGGTGGTCTCCGTGGAAATCCCGCTCTTGAAGCCGAACGCCATCCCCGCCATGACATCCCGTTCGTCCTCCATCCCCGGCTGCGAATAAATCTCCAGCCTTGCCGCGCGGCGGAGCGCGAGGATCGACGCCATAAACGGGCGGCTTTGCGGCGCCGTCACGTCGATGCTTTCCTCCGCGTCGTAGTCCGCCGGGACGATGTTCAGCAGGATGCCCAGCGATTTGGAATAATGGAAAATCCGCTCCTCCCCGTCCTCCCGGAGGGCTTCCACCACGAAATCCCCCTCCAGGATATCGTACGGCTCGCAGTCGATCCCCCAGGCCGCCGCATTCAAGGCCAGCTTGGTTCCGGCCGGGAGGTCGCCCTCCAGCACCTTGACCCCGATACCGATCCGATCGTCCGGGTCGGTGGAGTAATTCAGCGCCTGGAGTTTCAGATGCACCGTCTTCCCGTCCCACTGCTGGAGCGGGCGGAACATCAGCGCTTCCTTCACGCCGAGGACGGAAAAAGCGGCCAGGGCTGCCAAAAGTGCCGCCATAAGCCGCTTGTTATCCCGCAGGGGACGAAGGCAAAGCCCCACCGCGAAGGCCAGCAGGCAGAGCGCCGCCAGCGCCAGGGTGAGGTTCAGCGTCAAAAGGGAGCCCAGGGTCAGCGCCAGGAAAAAGGAAAAGCCGAGGACCGCCAGAGGCCGTTCCATGTACCGTCCCCTCCTTCTGCCGGCGGCTCACCCGTCCCTCCGGGGCCTGCCGCCCATCCTTCCCGGCCGGCTCCGGAAGCAGCCGGGAATCCCCCCTGCCTGGTTTCCCCCGTCTCCCGCTTCCTCAGTTTTCAAAAAGCGGCAGCGGCTCGAGGTAAAAGATATCCTTGCGGTCGATGGCGTCCCCCTCCGCCAGGATGGCGCACTGCCCGGCGATCTTCCCCTCGGAGCGCTCCACCAGCATCTCCAGCGCGCGCAGGGATTCGCCGGTGCTTATCACATCGTCCACAATCAGGACCCGCCGGCCCCGGATGACCGCCATCTCGCTCTCGTCCAGGTAGAGGGTCTGCTCCTTATCGGTGGTGATTGACCGCACGTCCACCGAAATCGGATGGGACATATACAGCTTGGGATACTTCCGGGCGATAAAATAGGGCTTGCCGCTCTGCCGCGCCATCTCGTACACCAGCGGGATGCCCTTGGCCTCCGCGGTAATCAGCACGTCGAATTCGGGCGCTTTCTTCAGCAGTTCGGCGGCGGACGCCACCGTCAGCTCCACGTCGCCGAAAATTACAAACGCCGCGATGCTCAGATGCTCGTTAAGCCGGCACAGGGGCAGGGTTCGCTCCAGCCCGGCAATCGTCATGGTGTACGTGCGGGATTCGTTGGCCTTTTCCATACGGATGCCTCCTCAAAATGCAGTAAAATGCCGGCAGATACACGCCGTTTATTTTGCCCTTGCCGCCGCCTTCATGCGCTGTTCCCTCGAGAGGATCACCTTGCGCAGGCGGATGGATTTCGGCGTGACCTCCACCAGTTCGTCGTCGTTGATGAATTCCAGCGACTGCTCCAGCGAAAGGGTGGTGGGGGTGGTCAGCCGGAGGGCGTCGTCCGAGCCGGCGGCGCGGGTGTTGGTGATGTGCTTTTTCTTGCACACGTTCACCACGATGTCCTCGCTCTTGGGGGATTCGCCGACGATCATCCCCTCGTACACCGGCACGCCGGCGCCAATGAACAGGGTCCCCCGCTCCTGCGCGTTGTACAGGCCGTAGGTCGTGGCCTCGCCGGTTTCAAACACCACCAGGGAGCCCTGCACCCGCTGGGGGATTTCCCCCTTATAGGGCTCGTACCCGTCGAACACGCTGTTCATGATGCCGTTGCCGTTGGTGTCGGTGAGGAACTGCTGGCGGTACCCCATCAGCCCGCGGGAGGGGATGCGGAACTCGAGATGGCTCATCCCGGTGTCCCGGGTGCCCATGTTGAGGATTTCCGCCCGGCGGGATCCCAGCTTTTCCATGACCGCGCCCACGTACTGCTCGGGCACCTCGATCATCAGCAGCTCCATTGGCTCCAGGGTCTTCCCGTTTTCGTCCTTTTTGAAGATGACGCGGGGGCGGCTGACCGCGAATTCAAACCCCTGCCGCCGCATGGTCTCGATCAAAATCGAGAGGTGCAGCTCGCCCCGTCCCGACACCTCGAACGCGTCGGTGGTGTCGGTCTCCTTCACCCGCATGCTGACGTTGGTTTCCACCTCTTTGAACAGGCGGTCGCGCAGGTTCCGGCTGGTGACGAATTTCCCTTCCCGGCCGGCGAAGGGGCTGTTGTTGACCATAAACACCATGGAGATGGTCGGCTCGTCGATATGCACGAAGGGCAGCGGCTCCACATGCTCGGGATCGCAGGCCGTCTCCCCGATGTTCAGGTCGGCAATCCCGGTCACCGCGATGAGATCCCCCAGGGAGGCGGAATCGTGTTCCACCCTTTTCAGCCCCTCGAACTGGTACAGCTTGCCGATGCGGGCGTTCACCGTCGTGCCGTCCGATTTGCAGACGGTCACCGTCTGGCCGTTTTTCACCGTGCCCCGTTCTACCCGGCCCACCCCGATCCGGCCGACATAATCGTCGTAATCGATGTTCGAAAACAGGATTTGCAGCGGGCCGTCCGGGTCGCCCTGCGGCGCGGGGACATACTGCAGGATCGCCTCAAACAGCGGCTTCATATCCCCTTCCCGCGCCTGGGGGTCCAGGGAAGCGTACCCGTCCCGGCCGGAAGCGTAGATCACCGGGAATTCCAGCTGATCCTCGTCCGCCCCGAGCTCGATGAACAGGTCGATGAGCTCGTCGATGACCTCGGCCGGCCGGGCGCCGTCCCGGTCGATTTTATTGATGACCACCACCGGCCGCTTGCCCAGGCCGAGCGCCTTCTTGAGCACAAAACGGGTCTGGGGCATGCATCCCTCGAACGCGTCCACCAGCAGGAGCACGCCGTCCACCATCATCAGGATCCGCTCCACCTCGCCGCCGAAATCGGCGTGGCCGGGGGTGTCCACGATGTTGATTTTGGTATCGCCGTACATCACGGCGGTGTTTTTGGAGAGGATGGTGATCCCGCGTTCCCGCTCCAGGTCGTTGGAGTCCATGACCCGCTCGGCCACCTGCTCGTTGGCGCGGAACACGCCGCTCTGCCGCAGGAGCTGGTCCACCAGCGTGGTCTTGCCGTGATCGACATGGGCGATAATCGCGATATTGCGAAGGTTTTCTCTTTTTTGTACCATAAGCCGCTTTCATTCCTCTTAAATCCGAATTAACTGATATAGTATAGCACTTTTCCGCGCCTTCAACAAGGCCTTTCCTCCGGCCAATTGCCGGATTCCGGGGGAAAAGGCCGCTTTTTGGCAAAAAAACGGCCTTTTCCTGCCTCCGCCCTCCTTTGTACGCACCCGCGGGCCCACGCAGGAAAGGGGGCTGCTGCAAAAACAAATTTTGCAGCAGCCCCCTGAAAAATACCGGCGGGCTTGGCTGGGCGGCCCGTTCCGCGCCCTGCGGCCGCAAAGCCGGCCCCTCTCCCCCGGTGATATTCCTTCCGGCCGCCCGCGCCGCGGCCCGGCTTTATTCCAGCGTTTTTTCGATATGGGTGGCCAGCGTCAGCGGGATGGAAACGGTTTCCTCCCCCACGGTAATGCGCATGGTCCCCTCTTCCAGGGGCGGGATAAACAGCGGCCCGTCCATCTGATAGCTGGAGTACCATTCCCCTGGGTCGGCGGAAACGATCTGCACGCCCGCGACGACTTTGACCCCGCCGCTTTCCAGCTGCCAGGCCGCGCTCTGCCCGGCAGCCCCTTCTTCCCGGCAGACGCCGTAGACGCTGGAAACGTACGCCGTCTTCTCCTCGAGGTTCTGGGCCGTGCGCTCATACTGCTGCTTGAGATTCTCGCAGGTTTCCTCGTCAATCTCCCCATTGGCAAGCTGGGACTCCGCCACCGACTGCAGTTCCCGGAGGCTGGCCAGCTCCTCCTCCTTTTCCGCCTGGGTCATCGGCCGGACGACGCAGCTGATTTCCCATCCGTCCTTCTCCCCAAACAGGCTGTACGGCGTCAGCCCCCTTTCTTCCTTTGCGGAATCGGACGCCGGCGCGCAGCCGGACAGCACAAGCAGCCCGCTGAGAAGCCCCGCCGCCGCAAGGAGCCATTTCCTCTTCTTCATGCAAAAATCCGCCTCCCGGAAGGATCGTGCGCCCGGCCTCCCGTATCCCCGGCAAAGCGCGGCCAAGCGTTCTTTCCCCCATCTTATCGGAAGCTTCCCCTTTTGTCAAGCGGCCGGGCCGGCTCCCGGCCGCCTCTGCACACAGCATGCCGGCCTGTCCGTCCTTTGCCCCAAAGGGCATCCCGCCCCGTGCGCAGGGGAGAAGCTGCCGCCCCGCGGCATGCCGGAGAAGGAGGCGCCGCAGTATCCGGGCAGACCGGGCCGTCCCAGACGGCGCCCCTTCCCGCAATCACCCGGCAGGATGGTCCGCGGCGACCGCCGCCACCGACGCGCCGGCAGCGGCCAGCAGATCCGCCGGGCGCAGTTCCACCTGATGCCCGATTTTCCCCGCGCTGACGACCATCGTATCCAGCGATTCGCAGGAGGCGTCCACCACGGTAACGTACGCCTTTTTCATCCCGATCGGGGAACAGCCGCCGCGGATATATCCGGTGACCCGGTTGATGTCCGCCACGGGGATCATCTCCACCGCCTTCTGTCCCACCGCGCGGGCCGCCGCTTTCAAATCCAGTTCCCGGGCCACGGGGATAACGAACACAAAATAGTCCCGCCCCGTGCCCTTGGTTACCAGGGTTTTAAACACCCGCTCGGCCGGCAGGCCTATCTTCCCGGCGACCGCGACCCCGTCGATCTTCCCGTCCGCTGCGGCGTATTCATGGGCGGTATAGTCGACGCCCATGCGCTCCAGGATCCGCATTGCATTGGTTTTCAGTTTTTCCGCCATTGTCCCTTCACCCTTTGGGGGCGGCCGTCGCCGCCGGAATTTTTCTGTGCCGTTCCTATCCAAAGTATAAATCCGCGGGGCCGGGAAAGCAAGAGGAAAGGGAGGCTGAAGCGGGAGAATCCGCCCCGCCCGCATGCGCGGGCCTTTGCCGCCATGAAAACAGCCCGCGCGGGCGGGCTGCACAGACTGGTTCGAATTTCCGTTCCCTCCGCTGTCTGGCCCCTTCCGCCGGTAAACTGCGGCCACCGCATGGATTTGAGCAGGCGCTGGAGGCCGGCGTTGTGCGCCGGTTTTGCGGAAAAAGCCGCCCACGGGCGGGATTGCGCTGCTTTCCGAAGCGGCGCCTCCGCCTGCCATGGAGAGGGAAAACGCGCCCTGCCGCCGCTGGGAATCCCTGCCCCGCCCCGGCATGGAACCGGAAGGCCGCCCCCCGGTTATCCGGGCGCGCTTCGGCATTGCCGGACGGACGCCTCGCCGGCTGCGGAGCCAAGCCGGCGCCGGGTTTACAGAGAACCGTCCCTGATTTTCTCCATGAGCGTCCTCAGAAACTCCCCATTGGACGGGCGTTTCCCTCCCATTCCCTGGCCCATTAGGGAAAGGAGGCCTTCGCTGTCCCGCTCATAAATCTTCGTAATGGCCTTTCGCACGGCGCTCTCCACACAGTCCGGCGTGGTGTTGTTGCGGCGGGCCACTTCCGGATACACCACTTTGGTAAGGGAGCTGTGCGCCCCCTGCTCCAGCAGCACCTCCGTCGCCTCAATGATGTACGGGAATCCCAGCACATTGGGCGAAACGCCGAGTCCCAATACCGTGCGTTTCAGCCGGCTGTGGACGTCCCCGGGCGAACGGTCGGAAAGCAAGGATGGTTTGGCAAAAAGAAGCACCCGGTTCAGCAAATCCTCCATCTTGTACGGCTTGATGACGTAATAGCTTGCGCCCAAGATAAAAGCACGGGCAATAATGACGCTTTTCACGCCGAAATCGGCGGTTACGATCACATGCGGGAAATGGGGAAGTGGGGATTCCCGCAGCCCTTCCAGTACCGATATCCCGTCCAGACGGGGCATAAGCAGATCCAGAAGAACAATGTCCGGCTTACGCTGCAAAATCAACGCCAGCGCTTCTTCGCCGTCACCGGCCATACCGCAAAGCTCTATTTCTCCGTTCATTTCAAAAAAGCGTTTCAATTGTTCCCTTTGTTCCTGTTCTGGTTCTGCGATTAAAAGCCTTGCCTTTGCCAACATCGTTTTTCTGCACTCCTCCACCTTTTTCTTAGGGTTCGGGAGTCCAGTTACGCCAAATGATGAAGGGCTTTCAGCAAATCCACCGCAATATCCCGCCAATGCTCCAGCAGCACCGCGTTTTCATACAGGTAGGTCACAAGAGATTTGGCCTCGTCCGGAGAGGCGGTCAGCCCTGTCTGCGCGTCGGAACGGAGACATCCTTCGCATTCGGATTCAATTCGTACGCCGCAGCCGTTTTGCCCGTCAACAAGTACCTCATACGTAACCGTCCGCTCTTTTTGAATACCCCGGATCTCGGAAAAATGCCGCTTGAACAGGAGCTTCGGCTCAACCATTGTCCCCAACTTCATGTTCCCCTTTTCTATAAATTTGTTGCGATTTTCGAAAACGCAATTCTTAGTTTAGCGAACGATGCAGCGATTTACAACGAAAAAAAATCGACTTTTTTCGGCTTTTAACTATTTATCTGACGACTTTCTACACAATCTCGCCGGTTTTCTCCCGTTTCCTCCTGTTTTTAATCTTCGCGCGCCGCGGCCTCTCCGCACATTCCACAGAAATTCCACAAGAAAAGGCGGCGATCTCTCTCTTCTTTGCCGGCCTATAAGTTTTTGGGAACGTCCGGTTCCCGCGGCGGATAATACTCACCGTAAACAAAGGAATGATAAGCCGGCAGCGCCAAACCATACGCGTTTATCTTGTTAAAAATATTGCGGTGCGCTTCCCGGATTCTATTTTTTCGTTTCCCCGTATAATTCCGGGCCGCTTTTTATTGGAAGATTGTGGCATTTTTTCTCATATTTTCCTATCAAGCCGTCTTCCCTACCCGGAATGGCCTTTTGGGCGCTTCCAGCCGGGAAAGGCGGCCCCGCTGAGAAAACTTTACGCCGAGTTGATGGAACCTAAGGCGGGCTATAAGCGCGTTTAAAACCATTATTTTTGCTTTCACTGTGGAAAACCTTTGCGTTTTCCACAGTGGTTTTCCGCCCGAAAGAGCCGGAATTTCCTTAAAAAATTTTTTATTTTTTTGGGCTGTGGATTATCAAACGCCAGCCTGGAGGCGGAAAAAACCCGCCCTTCTACTGTTGGGCGGGTCGATTTTTCACGATTTTTGCCGATCCATACCGGGATGGGAAACCGTCTTTTTAAAAATTTTTCAGCATTTTTTGTGGAGACCTTGCTCTAAGTTGACGGCAAAAGTCAAAAGTCAACACAAAAAATTAAGGCAATCCGCCCATCAAAGGCAACTTCCCTTTGCGCTAGTCGAGAAGCGTATCCAGCCGGGCGCGGCGGAGCGCTTCTTTAATAGGTATATAAAGAAGCACTGCGGCGGCTATGGAAGCGGCGCCGTTGATAAAGGTCGCCGGCAGGCTGGCAAGGGACGAAAGCATGGCCGCCGGCCATTCCGCGCCCGCTATCCACGCCATTACCGCGCCGGAGAGGAACTCCCCCAGCACGTTCCAGGCGATCCCCGCCGCCGCCCCGAGAAGGACAAACAGCCGCTCATTGGTCAAGGAAGGCAGACGCCGCGACAGCAGCGCCACTCCCCCCAGCACCACGCCGAGGACCAGCAGGAACACATAGGCCAGCGGGGAGACGGCGGCAAACCCCTCCGCCCCCGAGAGCACGCCCGCCAGGATCACCAGACCCGCCAGGAGCGACACGCAGGAAGCGATCGCCAAACCGGCGCGCGGGCTGCGTTCCGGGTGTTTTTTCCCCAGCCGCGCCACCGCCCCGGCAAACAGGCCGATCCCAAACTTTAGGATCACCGTCTTGATTGTCATAAAGCCATAGCCGAAATACAGGTCGTTGAGCCCCATGCCGATCGCGCCGGCCAGCCCGCCCTGCCATCCGCCCAGGAGCAGGGCCGCCAGAATCACCACCGCGTTCCCGAGATGGAGGAACGGCTGGCCTACCGGCGCCGGATAGGGGATCCGGAAAAACAGCACGACATAGGACAACGCGGCAAATAAGGCGATTAGTACCGTCTGCACCAAGGTTCTGGAGACGCGGTTGTGTTGCATGGACTCCATTGTTTCCACCCTTCCGTCCGGGCTTTGTTCCTTTTCCCGGCAAAACATCACTCAAACTTTAGCACAATCCGGCGAAAAGTCAAGATTCCGCAGGGTATTTGCGCAAGTTGCCCGAATCCATTTTATGAGAATATTAATAAGTTGTACATTATTTGTTTATGGTTATCACACAAGCCTGGTGTATCATATACTCAAACGAAACAGAAAGGAGGAGAATCGGTTTGAACGAAAACCAATCGGCCAACGTCCTTGTCTGCGTAACGGATCAGCTTTCCTGCGAGCGGCTGATCCGTGCCGGCGCCGCCCTGGCGCAGAAATACGGCGTGCCCGTCCGTGTGCTCAGCGTCCTTCCGGAGGGGCTGGTATCCCCGCAGACGTCGAAGGTGCTGCAAAGCCTGTATGACATTGCCAGCTCCCTCGGCGCGGAAATGACCTTCTATTTCAACAATGAACCCGCCCTGACCGCGGCCGTACATGCCAGCCAGACCGGCGCTATCCACCTGGTCAGCGGAACGCCGGGGACAAACAGCAACCTGTTTATTGAAACCATCAAAGGGCTGATGCCGGAACTGCCGCTTTCGGTTGTGGACGCCGACGGCAAATTGTTCACTTTCCCGGCGGTGTCGCAGATCACCTATCCGTCGGTTCGTTAAAAAGTCGCTTCACGCGAGCCGTATCGCCCTCTTTGGGCTATATTCATATAGATAGGATCATTTTTCGCACAACCCCCTCTCCAACCAACTCAGACGGCAAAGGGAACGCCCGCGGGCGTTCCCTTTGCCGTTTTTCCCCTCCGGCCCGCCGCCAGGAAACAGCACGCCCTGCGCAGGAGCCGCCACGCGGCTCCTGCGCCTTCCCGCCATCCGTCCGATGCCCGGGCGCAGAATCCTCCGCCGCACGGCTGCCGGGAGCCTTCTGCGGCGGAAGGGGCCCTTCGCCTCCAAACCGGCCGGGCACGCAGGGGGAGGATACCCGGCCAGGGGCCATGCAGCGCCGGGCGGCGGATTCTCTCCCTGCGGAAACGCCCCGGCTCCGCCGCCTTCCCCGGAGCCGGGAGCACCTTGCAGATGTTTCCCCAAGGTCAGGGCGCGTCATCCGGTTGACTTTCCCGCGCGCCGGCATATAATGAATGTATGAACAGCAGTTCACCCGTTTGCGCAATAGCGCTCCCCTTTCCACAGGGCATTCCAGAAAAGAGAGGCTGCACAGCAATGGAAGAAGACAGACGCACCCATAGCCCGGAGCTTTCCGAGCAATCCGCCTGCGGCTGCCGGGAGGAGCACGCCGGCACCATGGAGAAGGCCCGGCGGGAAATGCCGCCGATCGAAAAGCTTTACGACCTGTCCGAGCTGTTCAAGGTATTCGGGGACACCACCCGCATCCGGATCCTCTGGGCGCTGTCCGAGGGGGAAATGTGCGTGTGCGACCTGGCGGAGCTGCTGGACATGGGCCAGTCCGCCGTATCCCATCAGCTGCGGCTGCTGCGCCAGTCCCGCCTCGTCCGCTGCCGGCGGGAGGGGAAATCCTCGGTTTATGCGCTGGACGACGATCATGTCCAGAAAATTTTCCAGCTGGGGATGTCCCACATCGAGGAACTGCGCTGAACCGCTCCAAAGCTACGATTTCGGCAGGGATTCCCCCGAAACATCTGCTGCAAAGCGGAAATGCCGGTTATACCATAGGCCGGGTTTCACGGGTGCCCCTGCGGCCGGTTAGGCAACGTTCCGGCTTTCTCCCCCGGCTGCTTTTGCCGTTTGATAGAAGCAACGAAAGGGACCGCCGCAAAATTGTATTTTGCGGCGGCCCCTTCGTTCCTGCCTTTACAATGCGCTTTTTCTATCCGTTCCCCGCTTATTTTTTCAGCTGGAAGGACTGGCAGTCGGTGCACTGATCCATGGTCGGGTTGGTCTCGTGCGTCCCCACCGTAATGCAGTCCAAAGAACAGTACTGCTCATTCGTGCAATGATTGACACATTGCTCCACCGTACATTTGATGCTGCGGTTCGCCTGACATTTGTCCATGCTTTCCACCTCCCTTACGGAAACGTCGTTTTAGTTTGTCTCGCCGGGCGGAAATTACGCAGGAAAATTTCTTAAAAAACAGGCCAAAAGCGTGCCGCAAAACTTTTTTGCAGCACGCTTTCCCATTGTCCGCCGTCCGGCGGCGCAGCCATTCCTTTGTGCAAGCGGGCGTTATCCGCCCAGCGCGGGCTTTCTTTTCTTTTCCGCCTTTTGCTGCGCGTTCCGTTCGCCTTCTTCATGGAAAAATTTTTTGAGATTCTCCACCGCGCGGCAGAGGACATCCAGTTCCTGCGGAGCCAGCCGCTCTGCGGCCGCCCGCGCCATGCGGCTGTGAAAACGCTCATGGGTATCGCTTAACGTGCGGCCCGTATCCGTCAGCTTTACCCGCACGACCCGGCGATCGGTATTCTCCCGCACCTTTTCCACAAACCCCTTCTTCTCCATGCGGTTAATCGCGATGGTCATGGTGCTCACGGTTACCCGCATCGCCGCCGCGAGCGCCGTCACCGTGCGGGGCTCGCCGTTTCCAATGGCGTCCAGCGTATGCAGCTCGGTCACCGTAACGGGGCAGTCCGCCGCCAGCTGGAGCGATTGTTCCTCCACCTTCAAAATGTCGTTAAATGTTTCCACCAGCAGATGATTCAGGATTTCCAGGTTTTTGTTGTATTCGTCCATTCATCGGCCTCCTTGTATAAAAGCAACACCTCTCCTTATGCATTGTACGGGGTTTTCCTCTTTTTGTCAATGACCGACGGCGGGCTGTTCGCCGGGAATATGTCCTCCCCTCGTTCCCATTCGGGGCACGAGGCCTTGCCGGGCCCTCCCGGCTGCGGGGAATGCCCCGGGCGGGACGCCTCGCCGGCCGGGTGATGCGGCGCCGGAAAGCCTGCCGGCCTGCCGGGGTATCCGTCCGCCGGGCTTCGATAGGGGCGGAACGGGGCTGCGGCCGGCGGACAGCCCGGCGCGTCCCCTTTTCCGCCGGGCGGCTTTCCTCCGAGCCGCGGAACCCCCGCCCGTCCTCCCGAGGCCCCGCGGGAGCCGGCAGCCCGGCCGGAACCCTGCCCGAACGGGGAGAAATTCACATTCAACAACGCGCCGCCAATCCTGCCTCCACACGGCAGGCCTCCCGTCGCTTTGGGAAGGGCTCCGCCGCTGTGTTTGTTCCCCGGCCGGGCCTTCCGACCCGGTTTTCCCCTCTTTCCCCCTTCCTTTTCGCCTGCGCCGGCGGCCCGGCACCAGGCCAGGGTTTCCTCCCAAAGGGCCGCCAGCCGTTCCCGACGGCGCGGGCACCATTCGCCCGGCCACAAGCAGCGCTCATCGAGCGCGTTCCTCCATTCGCAGCGTTCCAGCGGGCAATATTTCACCCTCTTTCCCTCCTTTCCTCAATCCCTCGCAAAAATCCTGGCCGGCTGCGCGCGTCCTCCCCCGGGGATTGCCGCCCTCCGCCGCACGAAAACGCCGCCGTCCCCGCTTCAGCCTGCCGGCCGTCCCGTCCCCCATTCTCAATTGTTCGGTCATTTTGCTTCCTCCTTCCTATGGTGTCCGCTCCTGCGCCGCTTTCCGCCCGCCCCGGCTGATTTTCCTTCCACCCGCCCCCTTCCCGGAGGGAGAGGAAAGCGGATTTATCATTTTGGGGTTTACAAATCACTCAATATAGTGTATATTGGGTACAGCTTACGGCCGACGCGATGAGCGCCCCGCAATCACCGGTACAAGCAATAGTATAATCGAACATTTGTTCTTTGTCAATGCTTTGCAGGCTGGATTGGGAATTCCCGCCGCCCATGCGCCGGGGATGGCTCCGCGCTGGAGGCCTGCATTTCGACGGAAAGGGAGTGCAGGGAAGTTTTACGTCCGGTTTCGGAATCGCCCTGTACACAGGAAGGGGGAGGACTGTTGACACTGACGGAACTGTATCGGATTGCCGAAGAAAACCACATCGAGGTAGATGAATTTCCCATGCGCCGCGTTGCCGCCGTCTCGTTCCCGGAGGGGTGGATCGCGCTGAACCCGGCGAAATTGTCCAGCCCGGCGGAAGCCAAGGTCTGCCTGGCCCATGAGCTGGGGCACTGCCAAACCGGCAGCTTCTATTCGGCCGGCGCCGCCTGCGACGTCCGCGGGAAAAAGGAGGCGATGGCGGACCGGTGGGCTTACCGCCGGCTGGTGCCGCGGGGAGAATTGGAAAGCGCCGTGAGGCGCGGGCTGACGGAGCCGTGGGAGCTGGCGGATTATTTCGACGTGCCGGAGCCCTTCCTGCGCCGTGCAATGGAATATTACGCGGCTGGCTGAGAAGCGGGCCGGCGTACGAGCGGGCGCCCCGTGGGCCGGACGCTTCCCCGCAGGCTGAGGGAGCGCCCGTCCGTTGCCGGGCGGAAAGCCGGGCAAAGCCGCCGGAGAGCCCTCCGGAAGGAAAACGGAAAAACGGCCGGCCGCTTGAAATAGAACGGCCGGCCGCAAGGTGCGGGATACATTTTAAAAAATCTGAAAGCCGACACAGCGCCGGAAGCGCCGGCATTCCCGCCCGGAATCCGCCGCATGGCTTTGCCAGCCGGCCTGTCGCAAGCGCGGTACCGCCGATACCCCCGAGCCCTTTCCCGCTGAACGGGGGAATACGCACGGGACTGGCTTTCCCTTCCCGCTCTTCCGCATCCGCCCGCCGGCTGAACGGCAGGTCAATGCTGCTTGCACACGTAAAACAGTGCCGCCGCGGGCGTCACTGCTCAGGAAGGCCCTCTTTACTGAGTTCCTTCAGGTTGGAGGCAATGGATTCGAGGGCTTCATAAAAGATGTCGCGGTTTTTGTCCGTCAAATCCTTCCCGGCGAGCTCCACTGCAAGGCTCGCCCTTTGGCGGACATGCTCGGCGGCCCGCCGCCCCTCCTCCGTCAGCCGAAAAACGCCGCGGTAAAGATTTGGGTGGGTCCCTTCCTTTGTAACCAGGCCCTTTTTCTCCATGATGGACATCATCCGGGATACATCCGACTTGTCCCGGCCGCAAAGCTCGCCGATCTGCGGGGCGGTCACCCCTTCGGGATAGCGGTATATCGTCAGAAGGTATACCGAATGGGGGCCTTTTAACCCGTACTTCGCCATTTCCTCCGAGGCCAGCTTGTGCCAGTATTTCGAGATTTCCGAGATAGCAAAGGAAAAACGCTGAAACCTGTCGACCATATCCCATGCTCCTTATTGCAAACAAGTGGAACACTCAATTGGTTCATTATAATCGGGAGAAGTTGAATTGTCAACTTTATTGCCGCATACGCGCCGCCCTGCCGCCTTTGGGCCGGCTGTCCCGGTAAGAACCCGGTAAAAAGCCGTCAGGAAACGAACCGCGCTTTTTGATGAGAAAGGCACGGGAAGCGTTGGAACTCCCTGCCCTTTGTATAACTCCGCCCTTCCCCATGCTCTGCGTTTATATCCGGAAAAAGGGAGGGAGACGTCCGCTCCTGGAACGTAATCACGACTTCCTCCGCCGAATAGCGGCAAAAAGATTGCCCATAATACAAGAAAAGACAAAGCTTTCCCGGAAGGATACAAAATATGAAAACGTTCCGGCCGTTCCTAAATAAAATCCAAAACCCGCAGCATCGGGAAGAATTGGAAGCTGTTCTTCGGCGGATACGGCAGTCCTTTCCCTCGCTCGAACCGAAAATTGCATGGAATCAGCCAATTTTCACCCACCATGGCACCTTTATCATCGGATTCAGTGCAGCAAAACGCCATTTTGCCGCTGCGCCTGAGCAAGCCGCAATCGAACGGTTTTCTAATGAAATCAAGGAATCCGGGTATTCGCACACCCGGCAGCTGATCCGGATCCCATGGGGGCAGCCGGTCAATTTTGAACTCCTGGAAAAAATAATCCGGTTTAACATGATGGATAAAGCGGATTGCCCCACCTTTTGGCGGAAATAAAACGTGCTTTGTTTACAGGTTGCACAGCATCTCCTTGTCCAATCGCCATGCCCTTTGGATTAATTCTTCCAGCGCAGCCGGATCGATGTCCGCCAGCTTGTTGATATACAGGCAGCTTTTTCCGCGGGTATATTTTCCCAGGCGGTCGAGGCAGCCCTGCAGCGCCGGCCCGTCCAAAGAGAGATTACAGCGTGATGTTCCTTTTGGCCACGGAAAACCCGGCCGCGTAAATCTCCACTCGATGCCCGGTAAGATATTGATAGCGGTAGATTCCATAGCCGATCTGCTTTCTTCCCCATACCACCGGTTTCTGCCCGGTGGTGCGCCCAAAAATATCCAGCAGCGTTTTGGCGTCCTCCCGCTTTTGCGGATCTGCCAATTCCCTTTTGTGTTCCTTTAGTATAAGTTAGGTTGGGCTAATGTAGATTTATTCATTAGGCAACAACAAGAGGCTCTATCTAAATCTTATCGGTTAACTTCTCAAGCTTGGATTTTACCTATTCTTTTATCTTTTTGGTATCTTCAAGATAGAATTCAAGATACCCACATTCAGGACATACAGCAACATGAACTTTGCCAAGATTATCTTTGAAAATTCCTTGCTTTGTTATCTTTAAACCGTACGCACCTCCCTCAACCTTTACATCATAATTTTCAATCATATTACAATTACAACGAATACACTTCCTCATATATACCTCCAAATTCCAATTTGCCGCTCGTTTTATTTGAGAAAAAGTATAACACAAGATAATAAAAAATCCATATCATTTCAGCTTGTCGACCACTTTTGCTGGATATCGTTTCTCGGAATGTACAGGCCGACTGTCCCAAACGCTGGGACTTCCCCAATCGGACATAACATTACGGCGGAGGGTTCTGCATTGGGTTTGGGTTACAAAAAAGATACCCGGCTTCGGCGCTGGCCACTAGCAGAGAGCAGGACTGGCACTCTATCCCTTACGCACCAAGAATGACGCCTACATTTTCAATTCGAAGCTGTCGCACGCCACCTTAATGACATTACCGTCTATCAATTGAACATTTAACTGGTAGTATTGGCTATCCATTTTTTTCATTCCACCGCCTAACGAAGGTATGGGCGGGTCTCCGTTGAAATGTTTAATTTGTTGCAATGCGTTCGTGATTAAATCTCCTGCTGGTTCAATTCTAATATCTTCAATAATGTTTTCGTCCCAATGCCCAATAAATGAAAGCCCTATAAAATTTTTGCATGTAATGGTGGCCGGGATATCAGGCCTATAAATACTATCAGAAATATAGGATAATTTTATTGACACGCTCTCACAATCCATATAAATGTTATCAAAAGACCAGTCTGCCCAATTTACACAATTTATTTTCTCAATTACGTTCACGGTATATCAGCCCCCTATAATTTTTACGAAACCTAAAAGTTATTTCCAACAAATGCCGGCACAGTTTTGCTGCCTACCTGCTGGCGGGCGGCGCCAATATCCGCGCCGTACAGAATGTCCTGGGACATGCCTCGGTTTCCACCACGCAAAAGTACACGCACATCGACATTGAAGAGGGCCGGAAACATATCGCAAAATTGGCCTATTGACGGAAGATGCCGTTTCCAATTACGCATCAGAGGGCTATTTTTGGCTGATTTTGCAGGTGCCCGTCCGGCATAAAAAGCCCGTAAACCCGCATGAATGCTAGGCTTTCGGGCTGGCTGGGATGGCTGGTAATCGCGGGGCTTTGCCTGCGGCAAGGCCCTTTGAAACGGTTTCGGCCTTTCTGCTGCCCTGCGTCCCGCCGCTTTATCCCGCCTGTTTTGCTCCCCACTGCCCCCCGCATGCCCGTTTCAGTTCGCTTCTCATCCGGTCCCAGCCAATGCAGACCCCCCGCCTTGCGGCGGAGGGGGCTGCATTGGGTTTGGGTTACAGAAAAGATACCCACAAATTACGATAGAGCAAACCCGCAAACGGTTGGTAGCAAGCCGGAGCGTCGCGAGCGCATTTATAAGCGAGCAGCAAAGGCGCAGTGTGACCGTTTGCGGGAAGGAGGAGCGACGGCGTGAGTGAGCCGGTGACTTTTAAAAAAGTCGCCGCGAACGATACAGAGTCCGCGACGACATGGCTGGGATGGCTGGAATCGAACCAGCACGGGCAGAGTCAAAGTCTGCTGTCCTACCACTAGACTACACCCCAATATTCCTATAAGGGGCTTTTGCCCCGGGTTATTTGAGAAAAAAAGGCACGCGGTATTCCGTGTGCCCTCTTTTAAAAATGGGGTGGAAGATGGGACTCGAACCCACGGTCTCCAGTGCCACAAACTGGCGCTTTAACCAACTAAGCTACATCCACCATACTGGCGCGCCTGAAGGGACTCGAACCCCTGACCCTCTGCTTAGAAGGCAGATGCTCTATCCAGCTGAGCTACAGGCGCATGTGAGGAACCTTTCATTGTGGTAAGTGGAGCGGGTGATGGGAATCGAACCCACGCGACCAGCTTGGAAGGCTGGGGTTCTACCATTGAACTACACCCGCAGATACCGCCTGATCCGCCTTCGCCGTACAGCAGAAGGTCTTCCCTCAAGCGCATCTGCTCTTTCCCGCTGTCCGTGGACGGCGGGCCATGCGCGATGCAGCGTTAGTTATAATAGCATAAGACGGCTTTTCTGTCAAGAGAAAATCGCTTTTTTCCTCTTTCTTTTCCACCCATTTCCGCCCTTTTTCGCTCCACAGAAAAGACGCCGGCAAGCGAGGCGGGAAAGCCAGCCTAACCCAACGCTGTGGCTGCCGGCCAAGCCCCCATCCCGCTGCCCCCGCCGGGCATCCCCTTTCGCCTGCGAAAAGGCCTCCCGCGGGCCGAAATCCGCCCGCGGGAGGCCTACCCCCCTGATTTATGCCATCAGCAGAGGGATGCCGAACCAAAGGATAATCACGATGCCGAGCAGGATCCGGTACACCCCGAACGGCTTGAAATCGTGCTTCTTGATGAAATTCATCAGGAAGCGGATCGCCAGCATAGACACCACAAAGGAGACGAGGAACCCGGTAATCAGCACGCCCCATTCCAGGCCGGTCATGCCGAAGCCCCACTCCAGGCCGAATTTCAGCAGCTTATAGCCACTGGCGCCGAACATCACCGGGATGGCCAGGAAGAAGGAGAATTCCGCCGCGATAAAACGGGAGGTGCCGAGCAGGGTCGCGCCGAGGATCGTCGCCCCCGAGCGGGAGGTGCCGGGGATCATCGCCAGCACCTGGAAAACGCCGATGATAAGCACCGTTTTATAGTCAAGCTGGTCAAACCGCTCGATTCTCGGCGTGCGGCGGCGGTTTTCCATCCAGATAAACAGGACGCCGTACACAATCAGGGTGGCCGCAATCACATACCAGGTGGAAAGCACGTTGTCGATAATATCGTCAATTAAAAACCCGATAACCGCCGCCGGGATGCTGCCTACCAGCACCTTTCCCCAGAGGGACCAGGTTTCCTTTTTCTGAACGGCGCTCTTTTTTGGGGACAGCGGATTGAGTTTGTGAA
Organism: Candidatus Avimonas merdigallinarum; assembly: GCA_904377855.1. Lineage (GTDB taxonomy): Bacteria > Bacillota > Clostridia > Oscillospirales > Acutalibacteraceae > Avimonas > Avimonas merdigallinarum. The sequence goes on along the minus strand of CAJFGS010000002.1, from coordinate 79,973 downwards.
AGTACAGGACCACCACGGCCAGGATGGCCCCCAGCTGGATGACCACCTTGAACATGTCGAAAAAGTCCTTGTTCCGCACCGGATCCTCCGATACGGTCATATGGATAAACTGGTCCAGCAGCAGAAGGTGGCCGGTGCTGCTGATGGGCAGCCATTCGGTAATGCCCTCCACAATGCCCATCAGGAAGGATTTCAGGATTTCCAGCAATTCCATTCAACGGTTCCTCCACAGAAATTCGGATACGGCCCCGCCGTGCCTCTCTTTGATCCTATTCGCCGGGGTTTACGAATAGACTACCGAGACCTTGTTCGGTTCTTCGGCCGCGTCCACCGAAATGGACGCCGGCGGATTGTCGCAGTTCTCCACCAGGATGGTGGCGATCTTGTCCTCCACCTGGCGGCGGACGGCGTTGCGCAGGTCGCGCGCCCCCCGCTTCCCGCCGTACGCGCCCGCGGCGATAGCCGAGGCGGCTGCCGGCGTCCAGGAAAAGGCGATCCCCCGTTCCTCCAGCGGGCCGGTCAGCTCGCCCAGCATCAGGTTGGCGATGCGTGCAAAGTCTTCCCTGCTCAGCGGGGAAAAATACACCACTTCGTCCACGCGGGAAAGGAACTCCGGCCGCAGGAACTCGCTGAGCGCTTTCATCGCCCGGTCCTTGGACGCCTGCGCGTCGGTCTTCCCGAAGCCCATGAGGCTTTCGGTGTGCTGGCTGCCGGCGTTGGAGGTCATGACAATCACGGTGTTCTCAAAATTGACCGTCCGGCCGTGGGCGTCCGTCACCCGGCCCTCGTCCAGGATCTGCAGCAGGATGTTCAGCACATCCGGGTGCGCTTTTTCAATCTCGTCGAACAGCAGCACCGAATAGGGCTTCCGGCGGACTTTTTCGGTCAGCTGCCCGGCTTCGTCGTATCCGACATAGCCGGGAGGGGAGCCGATAATCCGGGACACCGAATGCTTTTCCATGAATTCCGACATATCCAGGCGGATCAGGGTTTCGGGCGTGTCGAACAGTTCGGTGGCCAGCACCTTGACCAGTTCGGTCTTCCCCACGCCGGTCGGCCCCACGAAGATAAAGGAGGCCGGGCGGCGGCGGGGGCTTATCTGCACGCGGGATCGGCGGATAGCGGCCGACACCAGTTCCACCGCCTCGTCCTGCCCGATGATCTTCTCTTTCAGCCGGTCTTCCATGTGGGCCAGGCGGGACAGTTCGCTCTCCTTCACCTTGGATGCGGGGATCCCGGTCCAAAGTTCAATCACCTGGGCGAGATCGTCTGCCGTCACGGGCGATTCGGTTGCCTCCGCCCGGATGCTTTCGGCCTGCTGCTGCGTCTGCAGCAGCTCCGATCGGGTAACCGCGAGCTTTTCGTAGTCGATGGACTCCTTCGCCATCTCCTCTTCTTCCTCCTGATGGAGTTCCTTCGCCCGCCGGTTGAGTTCGGCGTATTCGTCCGCCTTCTTGTTCCGCAGGGCGGCGGCGGTGCACGCCTCGTCCAGCAGGTCGATCGCCTTGTCCGGCAGGAAGCGGTCGTTGATATACCGCTCGGACATCGTGACGGCCCGGCGGAGGAGCGCGTCGCTGATTTTCACCCCGTGGAAGCCTTCGTAATACCCTTTGATGCCGCGCAGCATCTCCACCGCGTCGTCCACCGAGGGCTCCTCCACCGTCACCGGCTGGAAGCGCCGCTCCAGCGCCGCGTCCTTCTCGATGTGCTTGCGGTATTCGTTGAAGGTGGTCGCCCCAATCACCTGGATTTCCCCGCGGGACAGGGCGGGCTTGAGGATGTTCGCGGCCGACATGCTGCCCTCCGCGTCCCCCGTGCCGACCAGGTTATGCACCTCGTCGATAAAGAGGATGATGTTCCCCTCCGCCTTGACCTCCTCCACCAGCCCCTTAATCCGGCTTTCAAACTGGCCGCGGAACTGGGTGCCGGCGACCAGGGCCGTCAGATCCAGCAGATGGATTTCCTTGTCCAAAAGGCGGGGCGGGACGTTCCCCCCGGCAATCCGCAGGGCCAGCCCTTCCGCAATCGCGGTCTTGCCGACGCCGGGCTCCCCAATCAGGCAGGGGTTGTTCTTGGTCCGGCGGCAGAGGATCTGCACCACCCGGAAAATTTCCCGGTCCCGCCCGATGATCCGGTCCAGCTCGCCCCGGCGGGCCTTGGCGGTCAGATCGGTGCAGTAGGTGCTGAGGAATTTCCGCTTCTTTTCTTTTTTCTTCCCGGCCTTATCCTGCGAGGACGCGGGCTGGCCGGGAGCGCCGCCGGCCGCCGCGCCGTCCTGCGCGCCCGCCCGGCCGTTATTCATGTTGCCGAACAGGTTCTGCAAAAACGGGAAGGTCGCCGCGCCGCCAGGCGTAAAGGCATCCTCCCCGTCCTCCCCGGGGTTCATCAGCTCCCCGAGCTGCTGATCCATCTGTTCCACATCTTCGTCGGTAATCCCGAATTTATCCAGGAGATCGTCCACCGGTTTGATTCCGAGTTCCTTGGCACACACCAGGCAGAGCCCGTCGTTCACCGGCTTATCCCCTTCCATGCGGGTGATAAATACAACCGCTGTGCGTTTTTTGCAGCGTGAACATAACATAAGGGAAACCATGCCTTTCCGCCGCCGTTGCGCGACTATTTCTTCCCCGGTTCTTATTCTTTACCGGACGGGGCCTCCGTCTTCTCGGGCATTTCCTTTTTTATATGGAAAAACATCCGCATATAGTTAAAAAAGGCAAACAGCATCAGCAGGGCGACAATCGCTATCAGCGCCACCATGAGAGGCGACGGCATCCCGGGCCAAAGGACAATCAGCGCCATGACGCCGTAAAACACGAAGGTGGACACCTTCCCGTACCATTTCGCCCCCTGGATTTTCTCGCCCCGGCGCAGGAGGAACAGCCCACCGATCCCCTGGCAAAGCTCCTTGACCAGGCAGATGACCAGCAGGCCCACCACTGCGGGGTTGCGGATTGCCAGGCAGAGGATCACCGTCACCTGGGTCAGCTTGTCCGCCACCGGATCCAGGATTTTGCCGAGATCGGTGATCTGGTTGAACTTCCGGGCAATGATCCCGTCCAGCGAATCGGTGACGCCGGAAAGCACCAGCACCGCGAACGACCAGTACAGCAGGGCCGGGTGCTCGCCGCTCATCAGGTACAGCGCGGCAAAAACCGGCAGCAGCAGCAGCCGCAGCAGGGAAAGCGCATTGGGGATATTCATTTTCCATTCGACCTGTGGCAGTATTTTCATTGCATTGTCGTTCCTTTCCGCGATAAGGGGAGCGACCCCGGGGAAACGCAGGGATCCGCCGTTTATCCCATCAGCTTGTCCAGCTCCTTGGTCAGGGGGCTGATGTTTTCGACGGCATGGACAATCAGGGTATCCTCCACCACGTCCCGGTTAATCGCGGCGCTGCTGTCGGAAATCCGGGAGACCAGGGTAATGATGGTGACCCCCACAAAAACCAGGAGGACGCCTTCCACCACGCCGACCACTGCCCCCAGCACGCCGTTCACCTGCTTGAAGACCGGGATCTGGAACGCTTTATTGATAATGGAAGCCAGGATCCCCACCAGGATCATGCAGATAATGAATAGGATTAAGAAGAAAAGGCCGCTGAACAAAAAGACCGCCATCGGCCGCACCACCAGGGTAACAATCTGGCCGGACAGCTGCGAAACGGAACCGCCCAGCGCCGAATGCACCTGCTGCGTAATCTCCTCCGGCGTCCCCAGCCCGATGCTGGAGAGGGCGTTGACAACCGGCTGGGGAAGCTGCTCCAGCACACTGGTCAGCGCATCCTGCACCGCCTGCTCGTCAGTCGTTCCGATTTGGGAGGAAATCATCTGTTCAATCGGTTCGGCCATAAACGCGTCGAATACGCCGCCCGCAATCGGTTTGCTCAGGCAGGCCGCCACCACCAGTGCCAGGACGCAGCCCACCAGCCGGATAGCCGCCTTGACAAAGCCGCGCCGATATCCGATAAATATTGCCAGCAGAAAAATTAGTATGACCGCACCGTCGAGAAGATATGCCATGATGTCGCCGCCTCTCCTTTTCAAATTCACCGGGGATTCCCGAAAACTTGTCACTCAAGTAATATAGCATATTTTTCCGGCAATAACAACCGTAAGCCAGCCGGCAAACCGTCGCATTTCTTTAAATTTTTGAAAACGCCGGTTTAAAACGTCCCGCCGCGGACGGCGTAAGGGGCGCCTACGAAACCTCCGACAGGGTGGTCAGCCCCAGCACAATCACCTTATTCCCCAGCGGGCTCACCAGCCGGCCGTCCCGCGGGGCGTCCAGCGTATCCTCCAGGCCGGACTCGCCGGTCCGGTAGAGGTGATCGCCGGTCAGCAGGAGGGCGCCGGAGCCGCTGGGCGCGATATGGCGGTAAGCCCCTTCATACGGCAGGGTGTACGCCTCGCCGCCGCTGGAATCGACGGCCATAAGCTCGCCGCCCTCCGTGCCGCCCGAGCCCTGGAGGACCACCGCGGCGTTCTTTTCGCCAATCGCGAAGCCGGCCAGTTCCTTCCCGCCGTACTCCTGCTTCTGCCGGACGGCCCCGTCCGGGTTCGCCACCCAAAGGCCGGTATCCCCGACGGCGACGGCCGCCCCGTTGGAGAAAAAGCCCACCGCGCAGAACATCAGTCCGGTATCGTCCACCTGCATGACCGGATCCTCTTTATCCAGATCGTACAGGAGGAGGGAGGATTTCATCCCGCCGGCCTCCGCCGTCACACCGATTGCCGCCAGGGAACCGCCGTCCGGGCTCAGCGCCACATCCAGGATAATGAGGTTGGTGACATACCGGTGGTACAGGATTTCCGCCTTCGAATTGTACACGATAATCTCGGACATATATCCCTGCGAGGATTCGGTGCAGACGGCGAAATTGCCGTCCGCGCTGACCGCCGCGCTGACGATTTTGTTTTCCGCCGTCACCTCCGCCGCCGTGGACGACCGGTTTTCCAGCCGCAGGCGGGTTCCGCCCGCTTCCGCAATCAGCGCCCATTTCCCCGCCGTTTTCAGGATGGGGGAGGAAAAGCCGTGGGGCCGCCGGAGCACCTCCCCGCCGTTGGAATTGTACACGATATACGCGGTATCGGTGAGCAGGGCCAGGCCGTCCCGGGTTTCCGCCATATCCAGCACCTCGCTGCCGGTTATCTCCACCGGGAACCCGTCTCCCCCCTGCCCGCCGGACAGCTTTTCCTCCAGCCAGATAACCAGGCTGTCCGGCGCGATGGAATCCCAGTTTTTATAAACCAGCAGGGCGCCGACCACCAGCGCCGCCACCAGCAGCAGCCGGAAGACGATCCGCAGCACCGAACGTCCCCGCCGCCGCTTTTTCCGCGCGGGGAGGGCGCGCAGCCCGCCGTTTTCCTCTTCCCCGCCGCCCGGCGCCTGTTCCGGCTCCTCCGAAGGCATCCGTCCCACGGGTTTCCGCTTTTTTATTTTGATGTCCCGTTTGTCCGCCATGCGCGCCTTCCTCCTCTGGGCCGTTCAATCCTCCGCCGGCTCGGAAAGCCGGCCCCCGTCGGCTGCCGGCGCATAAAAGACCTTGTCCAGGATAAGGCCGTGCGCCGGCGCGGTCGCCCCCGCCGCCTCCCGTCTCCCCGCCGCAAAAATGGCGGGGATGCTGTCGTAAGGCCGGCGGCCGGCCGCCATTTCCAGCAGGGTGCCGGCCATGATCCGCACCATGTTGTACAAAAAGCCGTCCGCTTCCACCGAAAAGACCACCAGCCCGCCCCGCCGGGCCACGCCGCAGGCGCGCACCGTGCGCACCGTATCCTCCACGCTGCTCCCCGCCGCGCAGAAGGGGGCGAAATCGTGCGCGCCCAGGTAATCCCTGGCCGCCCCGTCCAGCCTGTCCGCGTCCAGCGGGCGCCGGTAATGCAGGGCCCGCCCCTCCCAGAAGGGGTTGCGCTGCGGCTCGTTCCAGATCCGGTAAAGGTACCGCTTCCCCCACGCGTCGTACCGCGGGTGGAAGTCCGGCCCCACCTCCCGGCAGCCGTACACCGCGATATCCCGGGGAAGGTGGGCGTTGAGCGCCGCGCAGAACTTTTCGCCCCGGAGCGGGGAACGGGTCTCCAGCGTGCAGCAGAACATGTCCGCATGCACCCCCGCGTCGGTCCGGCTGCATCCCGTGATCCCGGAACGCACCCCCGTCACCGCCTCCACCGCATCCTGCAGCGTCTGCTGGACGGTGACGCCGTTGGGCTGCGCCTGCCAGCCGTGGTAGGCCGTCCCGTCGTATCGCAATGTGAGCAGCAGCCGCTGCATGGCCTTTCCCCCTTTCGGCGCGTCTTCTTATGGTGCAGGCCCCGGCGGCTTTCCCCGCCGGGCCCTTCCCGTCCCTACAAAGCGGCCGGGAGAACAAAGTTGAGTACAAACAGCCCCGCCACCAGCACCGCCATCACCGCGATGCAGACGCCGTCCATCGCGTTCATATGCAGCTGCTTCATCCGGGTGCGCCCTTCCCCGCCGCGGTAGCAGCGGCATTCCATCGCCGTGGCCAGCTCATACGCCCGGCGGAAGGAGGAGACGAACAACGGAATCAGGATAGGGATGAGCGCCCGTACCCGCTGCATCAGCCCGCCGCTCTCCATATCGGCGCCCCGCGCCTTCTGAGCGGACATGATCTTGTCGGTTTCCTCCACCAGGGTGGGGATAAACCGCAGGGCGATGGTCATCATCATCGCCAGCTCATGCACGTTGAGATGGAAGACCTTCAGCGGCTTCATGAGCCGTTCCAGCGCGTCGGTCAGGGTGGTGGGCGAGGTGGTGTAGGTCAGCAGGGAGCTGCCCGCTATCAGGGAAAGGATGCGGATGGCGATAAACGCCGCCGTCACCAGCCCCTGGGTGGTGATGTGGATAAAGCCCCAGTCGAACAGGTGAACCCCTTCGTCCACATAGAAGATATTCAGGGCCGACGTAATGATAATCAGCGGGATAATCGGCTTGACGCTTTTGAGCACCAGCTTGACCGGCAGGCGGGAAACCGCCACGCTGAAAACCAGGAAGCAGACGGCCAGCGCCAGCCCTACCCAGTTCTGCGGGATGAACACCGCAAAAATATACACAAAGGTAAGCACCAGCTTCACCCGCGGATCCATCCGGTGGAGGAGGGAGTCCCCGGGGAAGTACTGCCCGATGGTAATGCCGTTAAGCATCCGTCCCGCCCCCTTTCTTCAGCAGGGGGAGGAGCCGTTCGGCCGCCTGAGCCACGGTATAGACGTTTTCCCCCACCGGGCAGCCCTTATCCCGCAGCAGCATAAATACTTTGGTCACCGCCGGGATGGCCAGGCCGATGGCGGTGAGCTCCTCCGCCCGGGAAAAGACGGCCGGGGTTTCGTCGTACATTGCGACCTTCCCCTTGTTCATGACCAGCACCCGCTTGGCGACCCGGGCGATGTCCTCCATGCTGTGGGAAACCAGGAGCACGGTGGTCTGGTTCTCCTGCTGGTAGGCCCGGATCTGCTCGAGAATCATATCCCGGCCTTTGGGGTCCAGCCCGGCCGTCGGCTCGTCGAGGATGAGCACCTCGGGCTGCATGGCCATCACCCCGGCGATGGCGACCCGGCGCTTTTCGCCGCCGGAAAGCTCAAACGGGGATTTCTCCAGCAGCTCCGGCTTCAGGCCGACAAATTCCGCCGCCCGGCGGACCCGCGCGTCGATTTCCTCCTCCGGGAGTTCCATATTCTTCGGCCCGAAAGCGATGTCCTTATACGCGGTTTCCTCAAAAAGCTGATGCTCCGGGTACTGGAACACCAGCCCCACCCGGAAGCGGACGGCCCGGATTTTCTTGGGTTCGGCCCATATATCCTTCCCGTTCAGCAGCACCTGCCCCGACGAGGGGCGGAGCAGCCCGTTGAGATGCTGCACCAGGGTGGATTTCCCGGAGCCGGTATGCCCGATAATCCCCACGAAATCCCCCTTTTCCACCGCAATGGACACGTCGGTCATCGCGTCCATCTGGAAAGGGGTGCCGGGGGAATAGGTATAGGTGATGTTTTTGGTCTCGATTACCGGCATGGCGGTTCCTCCATAAACAGGGCGATAGCGTCGGCGCATTCCTCGGCGGTCAGGATCCCGTCCGGCAGGGGGACCCCCCGGCGGCGGAGCTCGTAGCACAGTTCGGTCGGCTGGGGCACGTCCAGTTCGATGGCGCGCAGTTCCTCCACCCTCGAAAAGACCTCCCGGGGCGTGCCCTCCATGCGGATCTGCCCGTCGTCCATGACCACCACCCGGTCGGCCCGCGCCGCCTCCTCCATGTAGTGGGTGATCAGCACCACGGTCATCCTCCGCTCCTTATTCAGGCGGGAGACGGTGTCCAGCACCTCCCGCCGGCCCTGGGGATCGAGCATGGCGGTCGGCTCGTCCAGCACCAGGCAGTCGGGCTGCATGGCGAGGATCCCCGCGATCGCCACCCGCTGTTTCTGCCCGCCGGACAGCTTGTGCGGGGCGTGGGTGCGGTAGTCGTACATCCCCACCGTTTTCAGCGCGTCGTCCACCCGGCGGCGGATCTCGGCCGGCTCAATGCCGAGGTTCTCGGGCCCGAAGGCCACGTCTTCTTCCACAATGGTGGAAACCAGCTGGTTATCCGGGTTTTGGAGGACCATCCCCACCGTGCGGCGGATTTCATACTTTTTCTCCTCGTCCGCGGTGTTCATGTCCCGCACCAGGACCGTCCCGCCGGTGGGCAGGAGCATGGCGTTGAAGTGCTTGGCCAGGGTGGATTTCCCCGACCCGTTATGCCCCAGCAGGGCGACAAATTCCCCCTGCCGCACGGCAAGGCTCACCCCGTCCAGCACCATAACCGGGTCCTGCGGCGCCGCGCCCGGATCCTCAGCCCCGTTGTCGTAAATAAAGCGCACGTCCTGCGCGGTGATGATGTCCATGTGCTCTTCCCCACTTTATCCGGCGGAGCCCGCCGCGTCCTTGCTTACCGCTTCCAGATGGCCGTCGCCCCGCAGGGCAGGACCAGTCCCTTCGCCGGGCCCCGGCTGACCGGGAGCCCGATCTCGTCCGCCTGCGCCTCCCCGCCCAGCCGCGGCGTGAGGAGGGAGGCCAGCATATACTGCATCACCGACGGGGAAAGCCCCGCGGTGTACGAATTCACCATGAAAAACAGCGGGTCTGCCGAAAGCAGCCTCCCGCACTGTTCAATGAGCGGGTAAATCTGCTCCTCCAGCTTCCACACCTCGCCCCCCGGCCCCCGGCCGTAGGAAGGGGGATCCATCAGGACGGCGTCGTAGGTGCTGCCGCGGCGCAGCTCCCGCTGGACGAACTTGCCGCAGTCGTCCACCAGCCAGCGCATCGGTCTGTCCTGCAGGCCGGAGGCCGCCGCGTTCTCCCGGCCCCAGGCCACCATCCCCTTGGAGGCGTCCACGTGGGTGACGTGCGCCCCCGCCTCCACGCAGGCCAGGGTCGCGCCCCCGGTGTAGCCGAACAGGTTGAGCACCCGGACAGGCCGCCCGGCAGAGCGGATTACGTCCGCCATCCACTCCCAGTTGACCGCCTGCTCCGGGAAAAGGCCGGTGTGCTTGAAGCCCATCGGCTTGAGGTTGAAGCGGAGCGGGCCGTAGCCAATCTGCCAGGAATCGGGAATCGGCTTATACCGCTCCCACTTCCCGCCGCCGGTGGAGGAACGGCGGTACCGGGCGTGCGCCTGCCGCCAGAGGGGGCTTTTTTTCGGCGTATCCCACAGCACCTGCGGGTCGGGCCGGATTAAGAGGATATCCCCCCACCGTTCCAGCCGTTCCCCGCCCGAGGTGTCGATCAGTTCATAGTCCTTCCAGCCGGCCGCCGCCCGCATGCCGCCCGCTCCTTTCCTTTTGCCGCGCGGCCCGGAAGAGGCTCCCTCCGGCCGCCGTTTGCGTCCGTTATTGAAAAGGCCCGCCGTCCTGCCGCCGGACGGCGGGCCTTCCGGTCTTGCCTGCGTTTCTCCGCTGCGCCGGGGCGGTCAGCGCCCCTCGTCCAATTTGGTCTGGATGGTTTCCGCCACCTCGACCGCCAGCTTGTTGATCCCGTCGAAGTCCCGGCCTTCCACCATCACGCGAATCAGCGGTTCGGTGCCGGAGGGCCGGACCAGGATCCGCCCGTCCTTGCCGAGGCTGGCGCCCGCCGCCTCCACGGCTGCCTGCAGTTCGGCGTCCGCCTTGTATTTCTCCTTCTGCTCGGCGTCCGCCTTGACATTGATGATCACCTGCGGGAAACGCTCCATGAGGCCGCCGACAACCGACAGCTTCTGCCCCCGCTCACGGCACATGGACAGCAGCTTTACCGCGGACATCTGCCCGTCCCCGGTGGTGGCGTGATGCCGGAAAATGATATGGCCCGACTGCTCGCCGCCGATGGCGTACCCGCTCTTGAGCATCTCCTCGAGCACGTAGCGGTCGCCCACCTTGGTGGTCACCGGCGTGATGTCGTGCTCCTCGCAGAAGCGGAACAGCCCCATGTTGGACATCACCGTCGCCACAGCCGCGTTCCCGTCCAGCTCGCCCTTTTCCTTCATATCCAGCGCCAGGGCCGCGATAATCTTGTCTCCGTCCACCAGGTTGCCGTTCTCGTCCACCGCCAGGCAGCGGTCCGCGTCCCCGTCAAAGGCCACGCCGCCGAAATACTTCAGCTTCTTGACAAACTCCGCGAGCTGTTCGATATGGGTGGAGCCGCAGTTTTCGTTGATGTTCACCCCGTCGGGCTGGTCGTTGAGGAATACGCAGTCCGCGCCCAGGGCGGAAAACAGCTTGCGGGCCGTCGCGCTGGCAGAGCCGTTGGCGCAGTCCACCGCCAGCCGCATCCCCCGCAGGCTGACGTCGGTGACCGACAGCAGATGCCGGACGTAATCGTCCACCGCGCGGTCGCAGCGGCTCACCCGGCCGATCTCCCCGCCGGAAGGGCAGGGAGGGGTTTTCGCGCCGTCCAGCACGATCGCCTCGATCTCCTCCTCCAGCGCGTCGGAGAGCTTGTAGCCCTCGCCGTTGAAGATCTTGATGCCGTTGTACTCGCAGGGGTTGTGCGAGGCCGAAATCATAATCCCCGCGTCCGCCTCGTATTCTTTTACGAGGTAGGCCACTGCCGGAGTGGGCACCACCCCGAGCAGCTGGGCGTCCGCCCCCACCGAGCAAAGGCCGGCCACCATCGCCGCCTCCAGCATGTCGGAGGAAACGCGGGTATCCTTCCCAATCACTACGCGGGGGCGGCGGTGCTCCACTTCAATGAGCACCATGGCCGCGGCCCGGCCGATCGCCATGGCCAGTTCACAGGTCAGTTCCGTGTTGGCGACGCCCCGTGCGCCGTCCGTACCAAATAGTCTTCCCATCAAAACCATCCTTTTCCGACCGAACGGTCCCACCCGCCCGGCCTCCCACAAAATGCCCGCGTCCCTCCGCGGGGGAATCGGCCTCCCAGCCGGCGTGCTCCGCCGAGCGGGGGCCCTCTATATCAGCGCGGCGGAACCCACATTTCCCCGCGTTGACAGCCGACTGCCGTCCTGCTGGCCATCCGCCCGCCGGCGTTGAGCCGGCGGGCCCGGCCCACTGCTACCTTCCGAACGGTTCCCTCCGCTATAAGCGGCGGTAAGCCAGGCAGACAAAGGAAGCGGTGACGCGCAGCGTCTGGAGCGCTTCCACCCGCGCCTGTTCCGTCCGTCCTGTTTTATAATAATATGGCGTCATCCGGAACAAATTGTCAATTTCCCGGTTTTCCGCCGAATTTTCCAGCAGCATGGGATAATCCACCCTCCGCTGCTCCATCAAGGCGAAGCCCTCCAGCGCCGGATCCCTCGCCTCGTTGAGATAGGGCCGGTCGTAAGCCGCCTCCTTGAGCTCAATCAGGTGCCGCTCCCCCGGGACGACCAGGAGCATCCTCCCGCCCGGGCGGAGGACCCGCCGCGCCTCCTCCCCGCAATAGGGGGCAAAGAGGTTGAGCAGCACGTCGCAGCTTTTATCCTCCAGCGGCAGGCGGAACACGCTGGCCGCCGCATACCGGATGCCGGAGAACGGCACCCCCGCCTGCCGGGCGCGCCTGGCCGCCTTATCCGCCGCGGTTTTGGAGATATCCACCCCCAGCAGGGAAAACGGCCGCCCGGTTTCGGCCAGCGCGGCGCGGAACCGCTCGGTATAATACCCTTCGCCGCAGCCCGCGTCCAGCACGGTCAGCCCGCCCCTCCCGTCCGGGAGATGCGCTTTCAGCAGCCCGCACGCCGCGTCGCACAGGGGCCGGTAATGCCCCCTGTCCAGGAATTCCCGCCGGGCGTTCACCATCAGGGGGTTGTCCCCCGGCGCCTTCGAGTGCTTCCCGCCGGGGAGCAGGAGGTTGACGTACCCGCTCTTCGCGCGGTCGAAGGAATGCCCGCGGGGGCAGGAATACGCCCGGTCGGAAACGGCCAGCGGCTTCCCGCAGGCCGGGCAGCAGAACCCGCTCACAGCGTCAGCTGCCCCGTATAATCGATGCCGAGATGCTCATACGCGGCGGGAAGCACCACCCGCCCGCGGGGCGTCCGGCTGAGGAAGCCGAGCTGCATCAGGTAGGGCTCGTACACGTCCTCGATGGTGACCGCTTCCTCCCCGATCACCGCCGCGACGGTATCCAGCCCCACCGGGCCGCCGCCATAATGCTTGATCATCGCTTCCAGCATCCGCCGGTCCACCATATCCAGCCCCAGTTCGTCCACCTCCATGCGGTCGAGCGCCTGGCGCGCGGTGTCGGCGGTGATCACCCCCCCGCTCATCACCTGGGCGAAGTCCCGCACCCGCTTGAGCAGGCGGTTGGCGATACGCGGGGTCCCCCGCGCGCGGGAGGCGATTTCCAGCGCCCCGTCCCGGTCGCAGGGGATGTCCAGGATCTTGGCGCTGCGGGAGACGATCTGCCCGAGTTCCTCCGGCGTATACAGCTCCAGCCGCAGCACCACGCCGAAGCGGTCCCGTAGCGGGGCGGAAAGCTGCCCCGCCCGGGTGGTGGCGCCGATCAGGGTAAAATGGGGGAGCGGCAGGTGGATCGAGGACGCCCCCTGCCCCTTCCCGTTGATGATGTCTATGGCAAAGTCCTCCATCGCCGGGTAGAGGATTTCCTCCACCGTGCGGGGGAGGCGGTGGATTTCGTCGATAAACAGCACGTCCCCCGCGTCGAGGTTGGTCAGCAGCGCCGCCAGATCGCCCGGCCGCTCCAGCGCCGGGCCGGAGGTGATGCGGATGTTGACCCCCATCTCCCCGGCGATAATCTGGGACAGGGTCGTCTTTCCCAGCCCCGGCGGGCCGTACAGCAGCACGTGGTCCAGCGCTTCCCCCCGGATTTTGGCGGCGTCAATATAGACCGACAGGTTTTCCTTGACCTTGGTCTGCCCGATATATTCCTTTAGTGTCTTCGGGCGAAGGGGGTTGTCCCCTTCGTCCTCCGGCAGGTATTCGGTGGAAACCACCCGGTTTTCATAATCCATTTCCATTGCCGTGCTCCAAACCTTTCCCATCTGTCTCCATCGGCTTGCCGGCCGTTCCCGCCGCCTGCGCCGAAAGCAGCAGCGCCCAAACGCCCGCTTGATCAGCCGGGCGGTCGTAATCCCCGACCAGCTCGCCCGGATAATGGTACCGCAGCCCGGCCTTCTCCCCCGCCTCCAGGCAGGAAAGCAGCCGGGTTTCCCCATATTCCCTTACGAAAGCGGCGAACGCCCGCACCCGCCTTTTTTGCAGCATCGGGGCGTCGCAGGGGAACGCCCCGCATTCCCAGCAGCCCGCGAACCCCTTTTCCAGGCAGCAGCGCCGGTTTTGGCACCAGTCCTTGCCGGCGCAGCCGCCGTCCCGGCAGCCCGCGCAGGAAGCGTTTTCACTGCATACCGCGCAGGCCAGCCCGCAGCAGGCCAGGCCCTTTTCCCAATCCAACGCCTTCCCTCCCCGAAAAAAGGGACGTCAGCCCTTTTTGGCCAGCGATTTGAGCGCGTCCCGCACCAGCGTTTCCACCGGAAGAGAGCCGTCCAGCTTCCCGACCGCGGCGGCCGCTTCGCCCGGCGTGAAGCCGAGCACCGCCAGGGCGCTCACCGCCTGGGCGGCGTTCCCCGCGGCGGAGGGGACGCCCGCGCCGGCGGGCGCCTCGCTCCCGCCGGAAGGGGCCAGCGCCCCGAACTTGTCCTTGAGCTCCAGCACAATCCGCTGCGCCAGCTTGGGGCCTACCCCCTGCGCGCGGGTCAGCGCCTTGTAATCCCCCGATGCGGCGGCCAGCGCCACCTTTTCGGGCGACAGCTCGGACAGGATGGCCAGCCCCGCCTTCGGCCCCACCCCGGTCACCGCGGTGAGCTGCTTAAAGCATTCCAGCTCCGACTGCTCGGCGAAGCCGAACAGCTCGATGGCGTCCTCCCGCACATTCATTATCGTATAAAGCATCGCTTCCGCCCCCAGCGCGGGAAGCCGGCGGGCGGTGGTCATCGTGATCTGGCAGCGGAAGCCCACCCCGCCGCATTCAATCACGGCCACCTTGGGCTGCGCGTAAATCAGTTTTCCGCGGACGCTGTACAGCATGCTGTCCCATCCTTCCTTTCAGCGGGCCGGCCCGAGGGGGCTATCCCTGGAAAATCCGGCGTTTGAGCGCCGTCCCCCCGCACTGCCCGTGGCAGATGGCAATCGCGAGGGCGTCGGCCGTATCGTCCGGCTTGGGCACCTCCGCCAGCCGGAGGAGGCGGCGGGTCATCTCCATTACCTGGGGCTTTTCCGCCTTGCCGTAGCCGGTTACCGCCGATTTTACCTGCAGCGGGGTGTATTCGTACAGCTCCACCCCGCTCTGCTTTGCGGCTAAAAGGATCACCCCGCGGGCCTGGGCCACGTCGATGGCGGTTTTCTGGTTGTTTTTGAAATACAGCTTTTCCACTGCCAGCGCGTCCGGCCGGTATTTTGCAAACAGGGCGGTGAGCTCCCCGTAAATAATCTCCAGCCGGCGGGAAAACTCCATGCCGGCCGGCGTTTCCACCGCGCCGAAGGCCGCCGGGGAGAAACGCCCCCGTTCATACCGCACGCAGCCCCAGCCGACAATGGCGTATCCCGGGTCGATTCCAAAGATAAGCAAGCACCCACCCCCATTTGATCAATTATAGCATAGTCGTCCCTGTCGGGCAACAAAAATTGATGAAAGGCCCGGCCAGCCGGGGCAAGCGGGAGAGCGGGCGATAAAGCCATCCGGGAAAGTGCTTCCGGCGGCGCCAGGCCCCCAAAATCCCGGGGACGCGGCCGTAAAGGAGAAAGAGGCCCCTCTTTTGGAAGGCGCGGCCCGGCCGGTCACCGCAGCCGCTCCAGCTTTGCCGCCAGTTCCGGCCGATAGCGGAGGATTTTCCACGCCGCCCGGGCGAGCCCCAGGCAAAACGTGAATGCGGCGAGCCCAAGCGGGTGAGGGAAGGAAAACGCCCGGAACAGGAAATACCCCCCGCCCGAAACCAGAAGCAGGGGCGGCAGGAAGACGGCGAAAAGCCGCAGCAGCCAGCCGCCCGGGCGAATCCTTCGGAAGTACGCCTCCCACTTTTCGCCGTCCATGCGGCAAACCTTCTTTTTCACCCAAAACGCTCCCAGCAGCGCCGGGACAAGCAGCAGGGACGCCGCCAGCTGCAGGCCCAGCAGCAATGCAAGGAGGCCGACGATTTTCATGGGTACGCCTACTCCTTTCCTACTGTACCGTGAGCCGGCGCAGGGCGGCTGCACTTGTCGGCCCTTCTCCACCCGATCGCGGGGTACTGCAAAAGCCCCGCCTCCGCCCGGATAAGGGAGGACGGCGGCGTTTTCCACCTTCCTGCCCCGCGCCTTCCCACGCTTTTTGTCTCCGCTTCTTTTCCAGCCCTGGCCGGCGGGAAAAGCGCCCCTGCCGCATCCCCTCCCGCTCCGGCAGGAAGGGACCTGACGCGGCGGCCTCCACGCCCGTCGAGGGGACGGGGGAATGCCTTCCGGCCGGCGGTCAGCCTTCTTTCTCCGCCCGAATGAGCCGGCGGAGGGCCCCGATCGCTGCCTTTGCCGCCCCGGAAGTGTCCTCGTCGCGCGGGTTATCCAGCCCGGCTGCCTGCCGCTCCTGGTTCCAGAGCACATGGAGGACGCAGCCGGCCCGCAGCCCTTTGGCGGTCGCCACGATATACAGCGCCGCCGACTCCATCTCGGAGGCGAGGCAGCCGCCCCGCAGCCAGGCCTGCCACTGGTTTTTCAGTTCGTAGGAAACCGGCGAATCCTCCGGGCTGTGCTGGCCGTAAAAGGAGTCCTTGCACTGCACCACCCCCACGTGCACGGCCCTGCCGGTTCCGGCGGCGGCGTCCCGCAGCGCGGCGGTCACGGTGAAGTCCGACACCGCCGGGAACGCCAGCGGCAGGTATTCCCGCGAGGTCCCTTCCTGCCGGATTGCGGCGTTGGCCACCACCAAATCGCCGCCTTTTACGGGGAGGGCCATTCCCCCGCAGGTCCCCACCCGGATCAGGGTTTTTACCCCGCAGCGGCTCAGCTCCTCCACGCAGATAGCGGTGGACGGGCCGCCGATCCCGTGGGAAATTACCAGCACCCGCTCCCCCTCCAGCGTCCCCGCCCAGGAGGTATACTCCCGGTTGGAGGCCAGGAAAGCCGCCCCCTCCAGCCGGCGGGCGATCGATTCCACCCGCCCCGGATCCCCGGTCAAAATCGCGTATTTTGCCCCCTGGGACGGGGCCAGTCCGATATGGAACATCCGGTTCTCGTTGAAATTCATCATGCCGTTTCCTCCCCCGAAGCCAAACTGCCGGCGTTTGCGGCGGGCCGTTCTGTTCCCGCCGGCGGCCCTGTTTTGGAATTTCATTCTATCATATCGTGCGCCGGTGCGGGCGGAGAATCCCCAGATATAACAAAAATTTCACAATTTCGGCAGGGGGACAGGCCGGCGCCTCCCGCCGGGACCGGATCGCTGGGGCTGCCCCCTTTGCCCTCCTGAGCGTTCCCGTCCCCCACTTCCCGGCGGAGGGCGCGCCCCGCCGTGCCGGTGCATCCCCGCAGCGAAGGAACCACGGCGAAAGAGCCACGGCGAAGGGTCGCTGTAAAAGGAGCATGCCGCCCCGTCCCCTCCGGGTCGGGCCGAGCGCGGCGGGGAAGCCGCCCCTCGCGGCCGGATCCCTGCCGGGACAGGAAAACGGGACGCCGGGGATTCCCCCGGCGTCCCGTTTTTTCGCTCGGTTTTACTTTTCGCTTTTTATACGGATAGTATTCCCGTGGCAGGCCCCCGCGGAGGGGCAGTGAGCGCAGCCGCCCCCGCAGGAGGATTTCCCTTTCCGCCTGTCCCGGTACAGCTTTGCCGCGGCCAGCGCGGCCGCCGACAGGACAAGCAGGCCGACAAGAATCGAACCACCGTATGTTTGGAAAAATTGCAGCAAACCAATCCCTCCTTTGGGAAGCCGCCGTACCGGTGTGTGTGGGTCAGGCCATTCCTTTTTTCCGGAGCGTCCCGCCCTCCTTATAGGGGCGGAAAAGCTGGAAGAGGATGATCGCCAGCAGGAGGAAGGCGGCGATTACGCCGACCACGCCGGCGGCGCCGGCCACATTGCCGGTGAACAGCGAGCCCAGCTGATAGATAATCAGGGAAACCGCATAGGCGAACACGCACTGGTAGCCGATGGCGAACGCCGTCCACTTCCCATTGTTCATTTCGCGCTTGATGGCGCCCATTGCCGCGAAGCAGGGTGCGCACAGCAGGTTGAACACCAGGAAGGAGTAGGCGGAAAGCATGGTGAAATGCTCCCGCACATTCGCCCACACCTGCCAGCCGTTTTCGGCCACCTCTTCGAAGCCGCCGTACAGCACGCCGAAGGTGCTGACCACGTTTTCCTTAGCGATCAGGCCGGTGACGCAGGCCACCGCCGCCTGCCAGTTGCCCCAGCCGAGCGGGGCGAAAATCCAGGCGATCGCACCGCCGATGACGGCCAAAATCGAATTGTTCAGGTCGCTGACCATGCCGAATTTCCCGTTTTCCACCCCGAAGCCCTGCAGGAACCACAGCAGGATCGCCGACAGCAGGATGATGGTGCCGGCCTTTTTGATAAAGGACCAGGCGCGCTCCCACATCGAGCGGAGCACGTTGCCGACGGTGGGCAGGTGATAGGCCGGCAGCTCCATGACAAAGGGGGCCGGGTCGCCCGCGAACAGCCTCGTCTTCTTGAGCATGATACCGGAGACGATGATGGCCGCTACCCCTACGAAATAGGCGCTCGGCGCCACCCACCAGGCCCCGTTGAACAGCGCGCCGGCAATCAGCGCGATAATCGGGAGCTTGGCGCCGCAGGGGATGAAGGTGGTGGTCATGACCGTCATGCGGCGGTCGCGCTCGTTTTCAATCGTGCGGGAGGCCATAATCCCGGGCACGCCGCAGCCGGTGCCGATGAGCATCGGGATAAAGGATTTGCCCGACAGGCCGAACTTGCGGAAAATGCGGTCCATTACGAACGCGATGCGCGCCATATAGCCGCAGCCTTCCAGGAACGCCAGGAAGATGAACAGCACCAGCATCTGCGGGACAAAACCGAGCACCGCGCCGACGCCGCCGACAATCCCGTCCAGGATCAGCCCCTTGAGCCAATCCACGCAGTTGACCGCGTCCAGGCCGCTCTCAATCAGCACCGGGAGGCCGGGCACCCACACGCCGTAGGCGGCGGGATCGGGCTCTTCCACCGCGGCGGCCTCCTCATAATCCGCAAAGGTAACCGGTATCGTCTCGGTAACCGCGCCGTTCTCGTCATACAGATAGGCTTCGGTGGTCAACCCGGCCGCCTCGGCCGGATCCAGCCCCGCGTCGGCGGCCGCCGACTCGAAGGCTTCCACCACCGCGCCGGGGACTTCATATTCCGCCGCCGCGTCCTCGTAATCCGCCGAGCCGATCCCGAACAGGTGCCAGCCTTCGCCGAACACGCCGTCGTTCGCCCAGTCGGTCGCCCAGGTGCCCACCGTGGTCACCGAGACGAAATACACGAGGAACATCACCACCGCGAAAATTGGGAGGGCCGCCCAGCGGTTGGTGACCACCCGGTCGATTTTGTCCGAAACCGACAGCTTCCCCGCATTCTTTTTCTTGTAGCAGCTTTTGAGGATGGAGGCGATATACACATACCGTTCGTTGGTGATGATGCTTTCCGCATCGTCGTCCAATTCTTTCTCCGCAGCCTGGATATCCTCCTCGATATGGGCCAGGACTTCCTTTTTCAGCTTGAGCTGCTCGAGCACCTTTTCGTCCCGCTCAAAAATCTTGACGGCGTACCAGCGCTGCTGTTCGGCCGGCAGGGTGTGGACCGCCGCCTCCTCGATGTGCGCTATCGCGTGCTCCACCGCGCCGCTGAAGCTGTGCTGGGGGATGGTGGCCGGCCCGGAAGCCGCTTTCACCGCTTCCTCGGCCGCTTCCATGACGCCGGCGCCCTTGAGGGCGGAGATCTCCACCACCGCGCAGCCAAGCTGGCGGGAAAGCTCGCCGGTGTTGATGTGGTCGCCGTTTTTCTTTACCACGTCCATCATGTTGACCGCCACCACCACCGGGATCCCCAGTTCGGTAAGCTGGGTGGTCAGGTAGAGGTTGCGCTCCAGGTTGGTGCCGTCGATGATGTTCAGGATGGCGTCCGGGCGTTCGTTAATCAGGTAATTGCGCGCCACCACTTCTTCCAGCGTATACGGCGACAGCGAATAAATGCCCGGGAGGTCCATAATCGTGACGTCGCTGTGCTTTTTGAGCTTCCCTTCCTTCTTTTCGACCGTGACGCCCGGCCAGTTCCCGACGAACTGGTTCGATCCGGTCAGCGCATTGAACAGGGTGGTTTTCCCGCTGTTCGGGTTTCCCGCCAGGGCAATTCGAATATTCATCGCTCTTCTTCCTTCCATATTCTTCCCATATGTAAATTAGCCAAAGCTAACCGCATGCCGCAAAGCGCCTCCCTCGGGGAGCCGGCGCAGGAAGATCACTCCACCTCGATCATTTCCGCGTCCGCTTTCCGCAGGGAAAGCTCATAACCCCGGACGGTTACCTCCACCGGATCGCCGAGCGGCGCCACCTTGCGGATGTACACCGGTACGCCGCGGGTGATGCCCATGTCCATAATCCGGCGTTTGACCGCGCCTTCGCCGTGCAGCTTCACCACCTTTACCGTGCTGCCGATCGTTGCCTGCTTCAATGTTTTCATTCTGTTTCCTCCCTGCTAATCCGTTCTGGCCGTCACACCATGATTTTGCTCGCCATTTCGCGGCTGATTGCCACGCGGGAATCCTTGATGTTCACAATCAGGTTCCCGCCGGCGGTGGAGATCACCGTCACATTGCCTCCCGTCACAAAACCGAGATCCTCCAAATGCGCCCGCACCTCCGGGCTGCCGCCCACCTTCCGGATAATGCTCTCCTCCCCGACATTAGCAAATACCAGCGGCATCATTGTTTCACCCCTCACTTTTTGATAGGATGCCGACCGCCGTTCGCACCGGCAGTTAGCTTTTTCTAACCACCATATATGTTAGCACCGGCTAACCGTTTTGTCAACCATCTCTTTGGATTTTTCTCGACTTCCTTCCGCCGATCCCCGGCGGGAGCATTTCCCCCGGCGCCGGCAAATAACGGCGGGCAGGGTGCTGCGCGGAAAATGCCGCCCTATATGATGCCGAGACCCTTTTAAACGGGGGAGGAATGTGTTATACTATGCTTATCCCTGATGCCGTATAACCATGGGAAAGGAAGGCGGAGGCGCTGTGAAAATTCAAGAATCGGCGGAAAATTACCTGGAAACCATCCTGATCCTGCAGAAAAATAAGGGCGTGGTCCGTTCGATTGATATTGCCAACGAGTTGGGGTATTCCAAGCCGAGCGTCAGCGTCGCCATGAAGAACCTGCGGGAAAACGGCTATATTGAGATGTCCGCGGAAGGGTTTATCACCCTCCTTCCGCCGGGACGGGAGATCGCGGAAAAAATGTACGAGCGGCACACCCTCCTTTCGGACTGGCTGGCCGCGCTGGGGGTAACCCCTGAGGTCGCGGTGGAGGACGCGTGCCGGATCGAGCACGTCATTAGCGCGGAAAGCTTTGAAGCGATTAAGGAGCATGTCCGCCGCAGGGCATAATCCGCCGCCCTGGGCGGCGGATTGGGGGATAAAACCGCCTGTCCACCCTTCTAAAGTTTCTGCGGGCGTCCTTGAATGGATATTCGAAAAAAGCAGCGGGCCGCTGGCCCGCTGCTTTTTTGTTTGCCTTCTTTGCCGGATTATTCCCTGCTGGCGTCCTCTTCCAGCTGCCTCGGGTTGCATGTCCGCACCACGCCCTCGTCGAACTTCACATCCAGGGTCGCGGCGTACTCGGTAATTTCCTTGTCGAAGTCCTCGTACTTCGCGCCGTAGATAATGTTCTCGCGGTTCTGCTCGAAATAGGTTTCGCCGTCCTCGTTGTCCTCGTTCACTTCCTCCGGATCCAGCCGCAGGATGAGCGACATGGTGTTGGTGGCCTCGCCCTTTTTGTACTCGACGATTTTCGCTTCGCCGACCGGCACCGATTTCACGGCGTCGGTGAAGTTCTCGTCCCCGTAGGTGTTGGCGTCAATATTATGCAGATTGGGATCGGTTTCCTCTTCCTCTTCGTCCGATCCCTCGTCCTCCGGAGCGGTCGTGGTGGTTGTATCGTCCGTCGTGGTGGAATCCGGGGCTTCCGTGGTCGTCGTCGAATCCGCCCCCGTGGTCGTGGTTTCGGAAGATCCGGTCCCCGTAGTCCCCCCGCCGGTCGTGGTGGTGGAACTGCTTTCTTCTTCCTGATCCTTCTCGTACTGCTCGATCACCTTGTCGAAGTCGCCGGTTTCGTTGTACATTTCCAGGTAGCCTTCCAGCTGCTCCCGGATTTCCTCTACCTTCTCGTCGCCGAGATCCGCCCCGTTGGAGTCGGTAAGGCTGATTTCGATGATCTTATAGCTGAGATAGTTCTCTTCAAAATACTCGCGGATGCTCTCTTCGCTCATAGCCCGCTCGCCGCCTTTGTCGTACAGGCCGTAGAACAGGGCGCGCTCATTGAGCGAATATGCCCGCAGCATCTCGCCGTAGCTTTCCTTATTGAAGCCCAGCTTGATGATATCGTCGTTCTTTACCTGGGCGATCTGCTTCTCGATTTCGGCTGCTTCTTCCGGATCCGGCTCCAGTCCGTATTCCGCAAGCTTATTCTCCAGCGCTTTCTGCCGGATGATGGTATCCTTGGTCACCTGGACGATATAATCCTCCACCGACATATCCTTCGCGTCGTCGCCTTCCCCGTAGGAGAGGGTCTGCGACCAGGGATCCATGCCGTAATACTGGTACATATACAGGTTATAGTTGGTGAAGGTTTCCTGATAAATCATGTACAGGTATGCAAGGTATACGCCGGTGCTGTACTCCTTGCCGTCCACCGTGGCCGCCACCGCGGGGGTGGAGCAGCCGCTCAGCAGCACGGCCGAGGCCAGCGCAGCGCACGCCGCTTGTTTAATGCGTTTGGACAAATGCATACTATGACTTCCTCTCTGTGGTGGTATTCCCCATGCAGGCTTTCGGTGTATGCCTCCTGCGCTTTTACAGGATGCCGGAACCTGTCCGGCGATAATACAGTTTTTTATTATACAGGATTCCCCCCGTTTTGTCCACTGCTAAAATGTAAAAAGGGGAGGAAAGCGCGTCCCGCGCGGAATCGGCGGCGGGGAACCATGCCGAAAAAACGGGAAATTATAACAATCAGTTGAAAACAAAGCGAAATCGCCCTTGGGTATCCCTTTTCCTGTGAGAGAAGGGAGAGGGATGGCACAGGAAAGGGACGCCCCGGAGGGGCGTCCCTTTCCTGCAAAGCGGCAGCCTGCCGTCCAGCCGGCCGCCGGCCAATCAGCCGTAGATAAAGTGGTGCAGCGCCAGCACCGAGGCGGTCGGATCCGTCATCCCCACGCAGGTCCCCACGCCGGTGACACGCACTTCCTTGCATTCGCTGCGGTCGGGGATCATTTTCTCGCTGACCTCATAAGACAGGTAGGCCGGGACGTTGGCGACATAGCCCAGGATTTCGCCGTCCGACATATTGGTGCTGATATAGGGCAGCACCTCATAAACCAGGTTGTTCAGGGTGCCGATCCCCGCGCCCTTCGCCTTCTGCATCAGCGCCTTGAGCACCGTGCGCTGGCGGGTGGTGCGGCCCCAGTCGTCCCCGATTGCCCGGATGCGGGAATAATAGAGCGTCTGCTCCGCGTTCAGATGGCAGAGCCCTTCCGCGTTGGTTTTGACCGGTACTTCGTGATTGTTCTTCCGGAACTGCTCGATTTCCGCGTCGGTCAGGACAATGTCCACCCCGCCCATGGCTTCCACCGCGATGGTGAACGCCTTGAAGTTGACCGCGACGAACTGGTCGATCTTTATCCGGAAATTCTGCTCGATGGTCTGGCTCAGCAGGTCAAAGCCGCCGTACCGGAAGGCCGAATTGAGCTTCCCGTAACCATGCCCGGGGATTGCCACGTAGCTGTCCCGCAGGAGGGAGACCATCTTGATTGTCTTATGGTATTTGTCGATCGAGAGGATAATCATGGAGTCGCTGCGCCCGTCGTAATTCTGCACGTCGTTGCGGTTCCCCTCGTCGGTTTCCACCCCGACCAGCAGGATGTTGGAGATCACCTTGGTATTCCCCTGGACTTCGATGGCGTTTACCGAATCCACCGCGTCGTTGATCTCCACCGGGTCGTCGATGATTTCCCCGCTGAACTCCGGATCCAGCGGATCCGGCTCGATGGAAGTCACATAGCTTCCCTGGCTGGGGTCAATCCTCCCGATCCGCCCCAGCATTACCTTCACATAAACGCCCCCCGCGATCAGCAGCAGCGCCAGCACGCTGAGCAGGGCGACAATCGCAATCAAAACCGCCTTTTTCCCTTTGCTGCGCTGCCGCGGCTTCGCATGGCTGCCGGTTTTCTTTGACAAGATGGCTCATCCTCTCCCATAAATATCGTAATTGCACGCCCCGCAGGCGGGCTTGTCCGGTCACCGTCCTCAGCCGGCCAGCAGGGTAACGGTAACCGCGTGGTCGTTCTCCTGCGCCAGCCCCAGCTGCAGAGCCACGGCCTCCCTTTCGCCGTCCCCGTACTCCAGGAACGCCGTCAGCCGCGTCCGGCAGATCTCCTCCCGGAACGCGTCGTATACGCCGCTGAGCGCCTCCAGGGCGTCCATCCCCTCATAGGGGGCGGCGTCCACCCTCAGCCGCAGCCAGAGGGAAAGGGCCGGATCCGTCTGTTCCTGGGCGGTGAGTTCGCAGATGTCCATTTCCATCTCCGACCATTCCCCCTGCGCGTCCTCCTCCCGCAGAAGCCGGGCGGCAGCCGCCGTCTCCCCTTCTGTCGAATGGCGAAGGAGGAGGGTCCCGTCCGACCCGCTGCAGGTATAGGCGACCGATTCCAATTCTTTCCCCCAAAAAGCAAAATTGAGTTCCACGTCCAGCCGGTATTCGCTTCCCCCGTCGGTCTCCCAGGGCTGGCCGATGGCCCCCAGCTGGTTATATCCGTCCGACGAAAGCATAATCTTCGGCTCCCCCGGCGAGGCCGCCGCATCCCCCGCCAGGCCGCTGTCCGCGGCGGGGGAAAACACGGTAAAAAGATACCGGCCGCTCTCCGTGCCCCCGGAAGCCGCGGCAAGGCGGCCCTGCAGGGAGTGCCAAAGGGCCGGCGTCCCCATCGCGACGGCGGCGCAGAGCGCCAGGCAGGCTGCCGCTGCCGCAACCGTCCGGAATCTCCGGGGCGCCCGCGCGGCTGCCGGGGGCTGCCGCCCCAGCCGGCGGCGGATTTTGTCCCAGCTTTCCGGCGTGCTGTCTTCCATTTCTTTCCGCAGGCGGAGAAGGAACGCTTTGTGTTCCGGCTCCTTCCCGCCGCTTCCCTTTTTCACCGGTTCCCCCTCCTTCCCGCCTTCCGGCGGCAGCTTCCGCCCCGGAAACGCCGCTTATCCCTTGTCGTCCGGCAGCGCTTCCTTTAGCTTTCCCATTGCGCGGCGGAATTTCCAGCGGACCGTCGCATACGGCTTCCCCAGCGCCGCGGCAATCTCCTTGTGGGAATAGCCGCCCACCGCGTACAGCATGACGATCTGCCGCTCCGTTTCGTCCAATACGGCGAACGCCTGCCGGAGGCAGAGGCGGTCGTTCACCCGCAGCGAAGGATCCGGCAAAAGCGGCTCGGTCACTTCGTCAAAGGAGAAGGCGTCCTTCCGCTTGCGCAGCCGCTCCCTCGCCAGGTTCCGGGCGATGGCCAGCACCCAGGCCCGCCCGTCCGCCCCCGGACGGTGCTGGCCCGCCGCCTGCCAGACCCGCAAAAAGGTTTCCTGCACCACATCTTCCGCCTCGGTCCGCTCCTCCAAAACGGCAAGCGCCAGGCCGTACGCCGGGACGCGCAGCTGGCGGTACAGGGCCTCCAGCGCGTCGGAATCCCCCTGCGCGACGCGGGCAAGGAGCCTGTCCGCCTCTTCCCGGCCGCCTTCCCGCCCGCTCCCAAGGCCGTCGCCGCGGGGGGCAAGCCGGTTGTTCCCTATCTGCTTGTCCCCCCAGTCAGCCATAGCATGCAAACCCTTTCTGTTAAGTAAGATGCATCAAACGAGGAAAATGTTGGCGGTTTTGAAAATATTTTTCGCTTGAGCCCTCCCGGGGAAAGCAGAGAAAAAGCGCCCCGCCGGGCCGCGGGCAAAAACCCGCGCCGAGGGCGCTTTTCCTGCCTGTCCTTGCGCAAACCGGAGGCTATTCCACGCTGTAAATAAACTTGTGCAGATCGGTGATCGCCTGCACCGGATCGTTAAACAGCATAACCCAGCCGATGCTCGGATCCACTTTCGAGGTGTACGTCCCCGACTGCGGGAGATAATACGTCTCGTGCATATCGTAGGAGAAATAGGTCATGGAGTTAAGCGCAAACCCGGTCAACTCATTGGGCGTCATATTGGTGCGCACCTCGGGCAGCACGCTGTCAAGCAGGGCGAGCAGCTGGGCGATGTTCATGGACTTTGCCTGGGTGAACAGCGCCTGGATCATCTTGCGCTGGCGGTCGTTCCGGCCGAAATCGCTGTCCAGGTTCCTTATCCGGGAATACGCCAGGGCCTGCGCGCCGCTGAGGTGGTAAACTCCCGCGGTGGATGTCGAAGACGGGCGGCTGGAGGTACGGGTCACCTCGGCGAGCTCCGCGTCGGTCAGCGCGATGTCCACGCCGTTCAGGGCGTCCACCGCCTTTTCAAACGCCGAAAAATTCACCGCGATATACTTGTCGATCTTCAGCCGGAAATTCTGCTCGATGGTCTTTTCCATCAGATCAAAGCCGCCGAAGGCATAGGCCCAGTTGAACTTGCCGTAATCGTCCTTGCCGTCCCCGTCCTTGTCCCGGCCGGGGATTGTCACCATGATATCCCGCATTAAGGAGGTCAGCTTGATGGTTTTCTTCTCCTTATTAATGGTCAGGATGATGGCGGTGTCCGAACGGGCCGAATAGCTGCTGCCCCGGCCGTCCACCCCGATGAGCAGGTAATTGGACACGTTCTCGGTGTTCTCCCGCACCGGGATTTTCGACACCTCGGTCGCGTTGTCGTCGATGACCGTATAGTCGCTGAGAAGATCCGACTCGTTGAAGCTTCCCTCCGGATCGATGTCGTCCGGGGCGATGGAGTCCACATATTCGTCCGAGATTTCCCCTTCAAAGGTCACGCGGTTGAGCATGACGCTGAAATACGAACCGATAAAGATAACAAAAACCCCAAGCAGGCTCATAAGCGAAACGAGGGAGATGATCCCCCCTTTGAGCGCTTTGCTGCGCGGCTTCCTTCCGCCCGGCTTTTGGGGAGACGGATTTTTCCCCTTGGCCGGCGACGGCTTCGCGTGCGCAGGAGGCCGTTTGCTCATAATGAATACCATTCCTTTCTCTTTGATCAGCCTTTTCCGCCTGCCGGTGCCACGGCAGCGGAAAAAGGCGCGCCGAGCGGGAAGCCGCCGGGCAGGAAGGGGCAGGAAGAAAAATCACAGTTTCTGATCCCGGCCCTGCGGCCGTGCCTGCCGGCCGGTCTTTATGGCAGTCCGGCCTTGCCGCCGGCGCCTGTTATAGTATGTGTTATGCGTTGTATCATGATAACACAGCCGGATAGAAATTGCAAGAAAAGCGTCGTTTTTCCCTCCATTTCCCGTTACCCGCCGGAAAATACAGGCGCCAACAGAAAAACAAGGATGCGCAAGGCCGTCATACGGCTGCCGCATCCTTGTTTTTGTCCGCTTTTTATTTGGTCATAAACAGCACGCCGAGCGTATTCGGCCCGCAGTGGGAGGAAATCGTGCAGCCGGCGCGGGTAACAAAAAGTTCCTGAAAAGACGCCAGCTTTTCCACCTCCCGCCGCACCAGATCGATCCGCTCCTGCGAAATGCCGGAATGGGTGATAAACGCCCGTTCATACCGGATATCGTCCCGCCCGGCCAGCCGATCGTGCACATACTGCACCAGCGCCTTATCCAGCGAGCCGCGGTATTTTTTCCCCACGCTCATGGTGCCGTCCGCGTTGTTCACCTCAATGCAGGGCTTGAGCTGCAGCATATTCGCCCCCAGCATCTGCAAAGCGGAGCAGCGCCCGCCTTTGTACAAAAACTCCAGCGTATCAATCACAAAGCTGGCGTTGACATGGGAGGCAAGCGCCTGCACCTCCTGCGCGATCTGGGCTGCCGGCATCCCGGCGGCAATCCGTCCCGCCGCTTCAATCACCAGCAGGCCGGAGCCGGTCGAGAGGTTGCAGGAGTCGATGGCATAAACGCCGGGGAGCTCCTGCGCGGCCAGGCGGCAGTTGTTATACGTAGCCGAAAGGCCGTGCCCCAGGGTAAAATGGATTACCTCATACCCTTCGTCCGTCCACTGGCGGAAATATTCGATGTATTCCGCCGTGTTGATCGCCGCCGTTTTCGGCAGGATCTTCCGCGACCGATACACTTCGTAAATCTGGTCGGGAACCAGATCCACCCCATCCTGGTACATTTTCCCATCGAGAATCACATGAAACGGATAATAGTTCACCGCGTAGCGCTGCCGAAGTTCGTCGCCCAAATCACAGGTGCTGTCCGCGCTCAGGATAATCTTGCTGCTCAACGCTCATTCCTCCTGAAAGATTTTCTTCCGTCCTCTGTCGGAAGGAGCCGCCGGCTTTCCAGGCCAAGCGGCGCTGCTTTTTTGATTGAGCTAATTTTTGATGGAATAATAAAAAAGTATAGCACAGAAATTCAAAAATTACAATACAATTCCAAGCGGTTAACATCATCCCTCCCTAACCGAACGGGAGCAGCCGGAAATCTTTTGCCAAGCCTCTGCGGGCATTCGGCATACAAAAATCCGCAGGGCTGATAGCCCTGCGGACAAGCGGCCGATGCCTCAGCCAATCACATATACGTTCATGTTCCGGCGGCCGAATTGGGAGCATTCCTCCCATGTCTCGAAGAACAAATCCACGATGCAGTGGCCGCTCATGAGCGCCCCGCCGGTATCCCCGGCGATGGCATAGCCATAAACCCACGATCCGTCGGCCGATACGATATACAGCTCGGTCCCGTACGGAATGATATTCGGATTGACCGCAACCACGCCTACGCCCGCCTTCCGGCCGGACGCCGTGTAATTGCCGGCCAGCCCCCGGTCGTTGGTATAGGCCGTCGCCGAACCGCTGTAAACCGCCGTATAGTTTACCGGCTGCCCCTTGGAATCCAGTTCCAGTTCATACGGCACTTCCGAAACCGGCAGATGGGTCGCGGTCCCTTTCAGGATAATCTCCTCCACCGGCTGGGTGGTGATTTCCTCGCTCACCAGCTCGGTGCCGACCACTTCCCCGTTTTCGATGCATTTGCGGTACGTGAGGGTTTTCACGCCCTCCTGCCCGGCCTGCTTGACCTGGGTTTTCCCGCGTGCCACGGAGCCGCTGTACTGAACCGTGGAGGTATACGCCACCGGTTCCGTTTCGGTATATTCCTCATATTCCACCCGGTCCACCTGAATGTCCATCCCCGCGGAGACCGCGGTGTCGGCCGTCAGGCTGACCTTGTCAAATTCGCCGAGAACCACTTCGGCCCGTTCCAGAGCGTCCGCCACCGTCCCCCCCGTCATGCGGAGGATGGTGGTAATCCCGTCCGCCGTCACCTGCACGTCAAACGCGCGGTTTACCTGGACGACGTCGTTTTCGCTGACGGCGAGAACCTCGTCCCCCTCGTTCAGGGTAACGCCGGCGCTGGAAAGCGCGCGGTGCGGGTTGCCATCCAGGGTGAGGACCACCTGGCTGGTGTTGTCCACTACGACAGTGACCGCGTTCAGATTGAAAGCGACCACCACCACAAGGACAGCGCTCACCACGGCCAGTGCGGAGGCGGCAAACCATCGGCTGCGGACCACACGGGCCACAGAGCCTGCCACTCGATATACGGTATCCATCCAATGCTTCCTTTCTGATCGCAGCCTTATCCCTATTCGGCAGGGCTGCTGAACTGCCCTGCCGCTTCCCAACCGGACGGGTTTGGCCCTTTCGGGATGAACCCCAGCCGTCGGGACGGAATAAAGCCGCTTTCTATCCGGAGAGAAAGGCGGCGCCCGGAAATTCCATTTCCGTTTTTCCGAATCCCTTCCTGTGGAAGGGATTCTCCAGCCGCTTTGCCTCCTGATATTTATATAAACCGGCGTACGGCGGAGCCGTATGCCGTTTATATGTTGTCGGCGTTTTGATGAGAGTTCCGTGTTTTCGGAGCGTAGGTGTATTATACGCAGGGAAAGCGCCGATGTCAAACGAAAAACGGCAGGGCATTTTTGGATGGTTTGCACAAAGATTTTCGAACTTGCCTTCAAAAAGGGCGAACCATGCCGTCTTTGGCCTTTCTGAAAAGTGCTGCTGTGTTTCGCGGCGCTTGTTGGATAATTTTTATAAAAAATTATAAAAATTATTTTGTATTTTATAGTTTTAAGCGCCCATTCTAAAAATATTCCATTTTATTCCCATTTCTGGAAAAATGAGTGCTGCTTTGAAAGGCAAAGAAAAAATTTGTGCATCCATCCAAAAGTTACGACTTTGTAACCACTTGACAAACCGGAAAAACCGTGGATTTTCGCGGTTTTTTCTTCTCCGACCCCGCTTTTATCCCACCGTTTATAGAGTAAATATTCATTTTATAGAATAAAAATTCATTCACTTGATTTTTTCCAGTTGGTTTCCGCTTTTTCCGCGGGGATCCGGCTTCCTTTCCTTCCCTTCCATACCGCTTTTCAGGAAAAGTATTCCCCGCTTCCCGGAAATTAATCCCGGGACGGCAAAAGAAAACCGCCCGCCGCCTTCCGCCCTGCCGTTTGCCGGCCGAGGGACGGAAAGCGGCGTTTCGCTTCCTTTTAGTATATTGTCGATTTTCCTCCTTCGCCCCGGCTAAGAAGGGCTGCGGGAAGGGGGCGGCCCGGACCCCCGCGGGCGGTTCCGCGGTTTCCAATCGGCGCCCCGCATCACCGCCGCATCCTTCGAAATGGCCGGTTTTCACAAAGGAGGAAACTCCCCTTCCTGTCACAGCCGAGGGCGACTGCCCGTCCTAAATACAAAACAAGGCTCCCTGCCGCGAAACTTTTCGACGGCAGGGGGCCTAAATAAACCAAACAAGGCTGAGCCAGGCGGTTATGTTCTGTTTACTGCTTTGACGGCCGGTTTCCCCGGCTGTCCGGACGGGACGGCGTTCACTCGGCGTCCTGCGCGGTAAGCGCTTCCCATTCCCCATCCTCCAACGCCTCCGCCAGGAGGCGGCCGTTTTTCAGGACCGGCTGCCCGTTTTCGTCCAGGGAGAGGTCCCAAATATCCGAATGGGTGTACTTTTTGATGTCCCGCAGCCGGAACCGGTCGTCCGGCGTCATAAAGGTAAAGGCCGTCCCCTGGCGCTTGGCCCGGCCGGTCCGCCCGATCCGGTGGAGATAGTACTCGTTCTCCTCCGGGATGTCGAAATTGAACACCGCTTCCACGTCGTCCACGTCAATCCCCCGGGCCGCCACGTCGGTGGCCACCAGGATTTCGAACTTGCCTTCCCGGAATTTCCGCATCACCGTGTTCCGCTGGGACTGCGGGATATCCCCGTGCAGGCAGTCCACCGAGCACCCTTCCCGCTTGAGCCGGTCGTTCAGCCGGCGGACGGTGCTTTTCATGTTGCAGAACACCATCACCCGGTGGAGGGAAAGCGCGTGGATCAGGCGCAGCATATCCTGGATCCGCCG
This sequence comes from Candidatus Avimonas merdigallinarum, assembly GCA_904377855.1. GTDB lineage: Bacteria > Bacillota > Clostridia > Oscillospirales > Acutalibacteraceae > Avimonas > Avimonas merdigallinarum. The sequence goes on along the minus strand of CAJFGS010000002.1, from coordinate 48,788 downwards.
ATCCCCGGAGGAAAGCAGGGCGAACTGGGCGATTTTGGGGCGGTTCTCCCCCTCGGAGGCGACGGTGATCTCCTCCGCGTTGTGCTGGTATTCCCACGCCACGTCCATGACCTCCCGGGAAATGGTCGCGCTGAACATCACCACCTGGGTATCGGCCGGCGTAGCGCCCAGGATCTTCCGCACGTCCCGGATAAAGCCCATCTTCAGCATCTCGTCGGCCTCGTCCAGCACGGCGGTGTACACGTTGCCGAGGTACACCGTCCCGCGGCCCATATGGTCCAGCAGCCGCCCCGGGGTCGCCACCACAATATGGGGGTTTTTCCGCAGGACGGCCAGCTGCCGGGCAATCGGCTGCCCGCCGTATACCGAGGCGATGCGGATATCCGGCCGGTAAACCGTGAGCTGGCGCAGCTCCTCCGCAATCTGGACGCAAAGCTCCCGCGTCGGGCAGACGATCACCGCCTGCGGATCGGTGAGTTCCGGATCCAGGCACTCAATAATCGGGATCCCGAAAGCGCAGGTTTTCCCCGTGCCGGTAGGCGCCTTGGCGATCACGTCCCGGCCGTCCAGCATCAGGGGGATGGTCTGCGCCTGGATCGGGGTCGGCGCGGAAAAGCCCATTTTCTCCACCGCCCGGAGGATCTCCGGGCTGAGACCTAAATCCGCAAAGCTTGTTATTGTATCCGCCATTGAACATCGATATCCTTTCCCGTTGGATCCCCGGCCGGTCCAACCCCTATGCCGGCCCTGGGAGGCCCGCCCTTTCCGGGGATCCTTTTATCCATTCTCTAAAGCGGCCGGCGCTCATTTGGCCGTGTGGATATACTCCCCGTGCCGCACTGCTCCCGCATACCGGCGGACAATTTCCTCCATCTGTTCCGCTTTCCCTTCCATATCTTCCACCAGCTTGAACTGGGTGCGGCAGCGGTCGAGGTTATGCCCCTCCCGGTGGATTTTGAAATACACGTCCCCGTCCAGATGGTCGGTCAGAAACCGCATGCCGCATTCCAGCGTCAGCAGGCGGGCGGAAAAGGCCAGCATCCGGATTTCATTTTCGGTGAGCATGGAGCCGCATTCCTCGAGATACCCCTTGGTATACTGGGCGAAAAGATCGAGATCGCAGTAAACTTTGGACAGATCCTTTTCGTCCTCGGCGGCATGGTTGGCCCCAAAACGGATGCTGTCCCCGAAATCGTACAGGGAAAGCCCCGGCATCACCGTATCCAGGTCGATTACGCACACCGGCTTGCCCACCACGTCGTCCAGCATGACGTTATTGAGCTTGGTGTCGTTATGGGTCACCCGCAGCGGCAGTTCCCCGCGCGCCAGCATGTCGGTCAGCACCGACATCATCGGGCGGCGGGCGCGGACAAATTCAATTTCCTTTTCCACTTCACCGGCGCGCCCCGAGCGGTTTTCGGCAACCGCCTTTTCAAAGGCCTCATACCGCACGGGGGTGTTATGGAAGTTGGGGATCGTTTCGTTCAGGGTCTCGGCCGGATAATCAGCCAGCAGGCGCTGGAATTTCCCGAACGCGCAGCCGGAATAATAGAAATGCTCCCGGCAGCTGGCGCTTTCATAGCTGATGGCGTTTTCAATAAAATTGAAGGCGCGCCAGCAGTACCCCTCCGAATCGACGTAATCCATGGCGCCCCGCTTGGTGCCGATAATCAGCAGGCATTCCCGCTGGGGGTCGCCCCCCTCGGCGATCACCGCCTGGCGGAGGTATTCGGTCACGTTAAAGACGTTTTCCATCAGCTGGGACACGTTTTTAAACACATAATGGTTGATCCGCTGGAGGATATACCGCACCGGCGGCTTCCCCTCCCGCTCGCAGTACACGCAGTAGGTATCGTTGATGTGGCCGCAGCCAAACGGCTTGATATCGCGCACCTCGCCGTCAAAAGCGAACAGCTCCGCAACTTTTTCTGCCGGGATCATTCCTGCCACAACCTTTCCGGATAGATTCCCTCACGGATAAAACCGCGAATGGCGTCGGTCACTTTTTCACGATCCTTGGGATAGGTCATCCCATACCAGCGGTCACGGGTCTCCAGTACTTTCACGTCCGCCTCGCCGCTCTCCACCAGGCTGTTCACCGCAAAGGGAAGATAGAATTCAGATTTCAGCGGGTCGATATCCGAGGACAGGAAATCCGCAAACCGCGTTTCAAACCGCTCCAGCGTGCCGGCCGGGAAAGCCCAGCAGTTCATCGAAACCCGGCAGCCGGGCTGGAGGGCATGCCAGCTCTCCCCTTCGTCCTCGGTGTACATCGCCCGGCCGCCGCGCAGCTCGATATGGGTCCGCTCCACCAGGGTGCGCAGCGTCCCCTCCCCGTCCACTTCGCAGATGCCGCGGGAGACATAGCCGTTTTCCGTCAGGGTGTTTTCCAGCACGTACCCCGCCATTGCCAAATGGAGGGGCAGCGTCCCGCCCGCGTTTTCCTCCGCGGTCAAAAACCGGTACAGCAGGGAATAGCAGTCCCGCCCGTAATAATCGTCCGCATTGATTACCGCAAACGGCCCCTTAACCGCGTCCCGGCAGCAGAGGACGGCGTGCCCGGTCCCCCAGGGCTTCACCCGGCCCGCCGGCGCCGTGAAACCTGCCGGCAGGGCGGACAATTCCTGATACACATACGTCACGTCGGCATGGCGGGCGATCCGGTTCCCGATTTTCTCCTTGAAAGTTTCCTCGATCTCCCGCTTAATGACAAAGACGATACGGGAAAAGCCCGCTTTCAGCGCGTCGTAAATGGAATAATCGATAATCATTTCCCCGGCCGGGCCGACCGGCGTAATCTGCTTGGGCCCCCCGAATCGGCTGCCCATTCCGGCGGCCATAATCACCAGGGACGGCTCCCGTTGTGCTTGATTCATTCGGCGTAAAACATTCCTTTCCATGCGGTTTTGCCCGGCAGAGGCCGGGCGAAGGCTGCTTCACAAGCTATCTTACCCAAAAAGCCGCAATTTGTGCCTGCCATACCGCAGGATGCAACAAGTTTCTATTGTTTGTTCCCATTTCTCCGGTATAATAAAGGTAGGATCCCATTGGCGGGGAACGCGTCTGCGCGCAGGAAAATCATAGACAGGCTCTCAGCGGCACATCCCCATAGTCTCTTATTATACTAAGGAGGAGTCAAAATGGCAATACTAATTACAGGCGGCTGTGGATATATCGGCAGCCATACGGTAATCGAAATGGTAAAGGCCGGCTACGACGTCGTTGTTCTGGACAATTTCTACAATTCCAAACCAGAAGCCCTGCGCCGCACCCGGGAGCTGGCCGGGAAAGACTTCCCGTTTTATGAGTGCGATATCCGGGACGCGCAGGGGCTCCGCCGTATATTCCGCGAGCAGGAAATCGACGCGGTCATCCATTTCGCCGGGCTGAAAGCGGTGGGCGAATCGGTGCAAAAGCCGCTGGAATACTACGACAACAACGTCGGCGGAACCGTTACCCTCTGCCAGGTGATGGCCGAGTGCGGCTGCAAGCGGATGGTATTCAGCTCCTCCGCCACCGTCTACGGCATGAACAACCCCTCCCCCCTCAAGGAAGAGATGCCCACCGGCGCGGTCACCAACCCTTACGGCCGCACCAAATACATCATCGAGGAGATCCTGCGGGACGTCTGCGTTTCCGATAAGGACTGGTCGGTGGTGCTGCTCCGCTACTTCAACCCGATCGGCGCGCACGAAAGCGGCCGGATTGGGGAGGATCCCAACGGCATCCCAAACAACCTGATGCCGTATATCACCCAGGTGGCTATCGGCAAGCTGCCGAAGCTTTCGGTCTATGGCGACGATTACGACACCCACGACGGCACCGGCGTGCGGGATTACATCCACGTGGTGGATCTGGCGGCGGGCCACGTCAAAGCGGTGGATTACGCGCTGAAGAATACCGGCGCGGAGGTGTTCAACCTGGGAACCGGCAACGGATACAGCGTGCTGGATCTGGTCCACGCGTTCGAAAAGGCCAGCGGGGTCAGCATCCCGTACGTCATCGCCCCCCGCCGGGCCGGGGATATCGCCACCTGCTACTCCGATCCCTCCAAGGCGGAAAAGGTATTGGGCTGGAAAGCCCTCCGCGGGGTGGAGGATATGTGCCGGGATTCCTGGCGCTGGCAGTCGGCCAACCCCCGCGGCTACGACGAATAGCCGCCCTCCCCGCCGGTGCATGCGGCAAACAGCAAACACAAAGCCGCCCGGATATACCCGGGCGGCTTTCTTTACTTTAAACAGGGGAAATAGGGCCGGTCCGCATAAAGCGTTGTCCGCACATAGGCGGGGCTTCCGCAGCCGTGGAGGGGACGCCGCCAGGCGGTCCGCCACAGCCGGCCGCCGATTCCGGCCGGTTAATCCTGACGCCGCCTCCGATGGCAATAGAAAAGCGGGGGCCGCCGGACAGCTGCCCCCGCCCTGCTACTTCTGTACAATCGCCGCCAGGGTGTTGGTCACCAGGGCCAGCGTAAGGATGAGCACGAACCCGGCGCAGCACCAGAAAAAGGCGTTCCGGGTACGCCGCTCGGCAATCCCCCGGGAGGCAAGCCCCAGCAGCAGGCAGGAAACCATGCCCGCCGTCAGGTCGATGATTACCCGGATCTGCCCCGCAGCCAGGGATAGAAAACCGCTAAGCCAGCCCGAAACCACGCCGCTGACAATATACACTGCCGGCGTAATCAGCAGCGGCAGGATCGCGACCGCATATTCCTTTTTCCTCGCCCGCAGGAAAACCAATTCCATGGCCAGCAGAACAATCACAATCGCCCAGCAGGCAAACAGCATCTCGGTCGACGTTTTGGCGCCGGAAGAAGCCGCGGCTTCCCCCGCCCCGGGCAAAGCGTTGACGAATGGCATAGTCTCCCCCCCTTTCTCCGCAGACGCCCCCTTGCGGAGAAGCGGCGCCAAGGGAGCGGCGCGTCTGCGGCCGGCCGCCCCTCCCACAGCGGAAGGCGATTCTTCCGCTATGTATATGTTTTCCTTTATTTTAATATACCTCTCCCGCTTTTGCAAGAAGGAAAACGGCGGGAGGCTTTCTATCCCGCTTCTTATATAGGATAAGGAGGAAATCCGGCGATTATTCACAGGCAAAATATGCCCCGGCCCGGATTTCGGCCCTTACAGGCATTTCTCCCGCCGTCACCCGGCGCATTTTCCTCCGGCCGGAGCCGGCAGGCCGCGCTTTTTGGGAACTCGGCCCGGCGGAAGCCACGCCGGAACCTGCCGGCAGGGACGGCCCTTTTGCGGGAAGAAGGCGCAGCGGGGTGCGTGCACCGGCGGCCTTTTGCAAAAAAATCACCGCAAGCGGCATGCCGCTTGCGGTGAAATGTAAAGGTGAGGCAAAAAGATCCGGCTTAAACGCGGGCCGCTCGTCTGGACAAAAGAAAGACCTGCGGTGTGCGACTTGCTCACCGCAGGTATGGAGCAGGCGATGGGAATCGAACCCACAACCTCAGCTTGGGAAGCTGATGTTTTACCACTAAACTACGCCTGCCTATCAAATTCCCGCTACCCGCTTCTCTTTTGGGACAGCATTAGCATGATACCACAAGGAAGCGGAAAAATCAAGCCTTATTTTAACAATTCATTTCTTATTCTTATTTTCGCCCTTGCCCCTCTCCCCGGCCGCTGTTCAAACCAAATACGGATACCCTTCGGCGCCCGGATGTGATACAATACGTATATCCGCACAGGCGGCCCCAAGATACGGGCACCGCGACCGGGCGGCAGGCGGAGGGACCGGCGTTCGCCGGGTCTCTTCCTTCTCAGGAGAGTGATGGACATGCAGTATACCAGCCAATATCAATCGCCGCTGGGCGGCATCACGCTGGCAAGCGACGGGGAATGCCTTACCGGGTTATGGTTTGACGGGCAGAAATATTTCGCCGACACCCTGGAGACGGAAAGCGAGCGGAAGGACCTGCCGGTATTCCGTCAGGCAAAGCGGTGGCTCGACGAATATTTCCGCGGCAGGGAGCCCGGCTTTACCCCTCCCCTGCGCCCGGCCGGTTCCCCCTTCCGCCTGGCCGTGTGGGAAATCCTCAAGCAGATTCCCTACGGCGAGGTCACCACCTACGGCGAAATCGGGCGGAAGCTGGCCGAACGGCGGGGCGCGCCGGCCATGTCCGCACAGGCAGTCGGCGGAGCAGTCGCCCATAACCCGATCTCCCTGATCATCCCCTGCCACCGGGTGGTCGGGAGCAACGGCAGCCTGACGGGATATGCCGGCGGCCTGGACAAAAAGATCCGGCTGCTTTCCCTGGAAAAAGCCGATACGGAGAGCCTGTTCCTTCCCCAAAAAGGGACGGCCTTATAGCGCCCGGCGTCCTTCTGCGGCGGTACAGGAAGCGCGCTGCCGGGCCGCCGAGGGCGTTGGGGGCCGGGCAGCGAAAAGGAGGGCCTGTCTTCTCAGACAGGCCCTCCTTTGAAACGGCAGGGAAACGCGCGCCCTGCGGCGGGGAGACCGCCGCAGCCGGGCGGTTACCCGATGGTTTTCTCCTCCACCTCGCGCAGCACACGGGAGAGGAATTCGTCCACCGTCTGTGTGCCGAGGTCGCCCTCCTTGCGGGAGCGGACCGAAACCGTACCGCCCTCCATCTCCTTGTCGCCGAGGACGAGCATGTAGGGGACTTTCTGCATCTGGGCCTCGCGGATCTTGTACCCGATCTTTTCGTTGCGGTGGTCGACCTCCACCCGCAGGCCCTTCCCGTCCAGCCGGGCAGCGATTTCGTCGGCATAGGCGGCCGCCCGATCGGTCACCGGCAGGAGCTTGACCTGCACCGGGGCCAGCCAGACGGGGAACGCGCCGGCGAAATGCTCGGTAATGACCCCGATGAACCGCTCGATCGAGCCGAGCACGACGCGGTGGATCATCACCGGGCGGTGCTTGAGGCCGTCCTCGCCCACATATTCCAGTTCAAACCGCTCCGGCAGCTGCATATCCAGCTGGATGGTGCCGCACTGCCAGGTGCGGCCGAGGGAATCGGCCAGATGGAAGTCCAGCTTGGGCCCGTAGAAGGCGCCGTCCCCCTCGTTGATGACGTAATCCTTCCCCATCTCGGTGATGGCTTCCTTGAGCGTCTCCTGCGCGAACGCCCAGTCCTTCTCGTCCCCCATGTGATCCTCCGGCATGGTGGACAGCTCGATTTGATAGGTCAGGCCGAAGACGGAATACACCTCGTCGAACAGCTTGACCACGTTCTTGATTTCGTCCTTCATCTGGTCCCAGGTCATGAAGATGTGCGCATCGTCCTGGGTAAAGCAGCGCACCCGGAACAGCCCGTGCAGCGCGCCGGACAGCTCGTGCCGGTGGACCAGGCCCAGTTCCCCTACCCGCAGGGGGAGATCGCGGTAGGAATGCGGCTCGCTCTTATACACCAGCATCCCGCCCGGGCAGTTCATGGGCTTAATTGCGAAATCCTCCCCGTCGATGACGGTGGTGTACATATTCTGCTTGTAGTGATCCCAGTGGCCGGAGCGCTCCCACAGCTTGCGGCTGAGGATGACCGGGGTGGAAATTTCCACATACCCGTACCGCTTGTGCACCTGCCGCCAGTAGTCGATCAGGGTGTTTTTGAGCACCATGCCCTTCGGGAGGAAGAAGGGGAAGCCGGGGCCCTCGTCCATGATGGTGAACAGCCCCAATTCCTTGCCCAGCCTGCGGTGATCCCGCTTCTTGGCCTCCTCAATCCGCTGGAGGTACTCGTCCAGCTCCTCCTTGGAGGTGAAGGCGACGCCGTAAATGCGCTGGAGGGTCTCCCGGTTGGAATCCCCCCGCCAGTAGGCGGCGTTGCAGGCGGTGAGCTTCAGGGCGTTCCCCTTGACCCGGCCGGTGTCGGGCAGGTGGGGGCCGGCGCACAGGTCGGTGAATTCCCCCTGCTTATAAAAGGAGATGTGCGCGTCCTCCGGCAGATCGTTTATCAGTTCCACCTTGAAGGGCTCGCCCTTCTCCCCCATAAGCTGGAGGGCCTGCGGGCGGGGCAGCTCAAACCGCTCCAGCGGCAGCTTTTCCTTGCAGATTTTGCGCATCTCGGCTTCCACCTTTTCCATCACCTCCGGGGTGAAGGGGAACGGGGAATCCATATCGTAGTAAAACCCTTCGTCAATGGAGGGGCCGATGGCCAGCTTTACCTCCGGATACAGCCGTTTGACCGCCTGCGCCAGGATGTGGGAGCAGGTGTGCCAATACGCCTTTTTCCCATCCAGGGAATCGAAGGTGAGGATCTCCAGCGTGCCGTCCTCGGTCAGGGGGGTGCGCAGGTCCACCACCCGGCCGTCCAGCCGGGCGGCGCAGGCCGCGCGGTACAGCCCCATGGAAATTTCCCGGCAGAGCGCGTCCACCGTGGTGTTTTCCGCCACCTGCCGCTTGTCGCCGCCCTTGAGTGTAATGGTAATCATATTGTCCATCCTTTCCTTCCGGCCAAGCGGCCGGATATTCGAAATGCGCGCAAAAAGGCCCCGTCCCCCCAAAAGGGACGGGGCCAAAAGCCGCGCGGTTCCACCCTTGTTCGCCGGCCGTCCGCCCGGGCCGCCCGCCATACATCCCGCACAGCGTCTGCCCGGACCGCCCACGCCTCCCGCGCAGGAAAACAGCCAGCCTTATTCCGGCCGATAACGGCGCCACCCGGCGCGCCTTGCTGCCATGCGGCATTGAGCGGCGCGCACCTCCGGGGCGGTAGCAATCCCCTCCCTGTCCCGTGGCCGCTTTCAGCACGCGGCGGCCTTCTCTGGCGGGCGGGCGGAGCGCCTTCCCCATCTGCGGATTCCTCGTATATCATCAATATAGCACCCTGCCGCGCAAGAGTCAAGCGGCAGGGCAAATTTTTATTCCGGCTTCCGCTGCCGGAGGGCGCGGGAGGTCATCCCTCCGCCGCCTTTTCCGCTTCCGGGTTTTCTGCGCCCGCGCCGTCCCCTTTGCCGGAACCGGCCTGCTCTTTCTGCGCGGCGCGGCAGGCGGCGACCGCCCCTTCCTTCGTCCTGGCCGAAACCAGGAAGCGGTTGTTGTGGCAGAAGGTCAAATCCGCGACGCCCGACAGCCCCGGCAGCTCCTGCTCCGTCCGGCCCGCCCAGGCCTCCGGGAAGGGGCATTTCAGCGCCCCGTTCCCGTTTTCCATCGGCACCCCCTGCGCGGACCAGCCGCCCCGCTGGGAGGGATACACCGCGAACAGCGCGCCGGAGGGGATCAGCACCCCTTTCCAGGGGGCGAACCGCTCCAGCACCACCACGCCGTCCTCCGCCCGGGCAAGGGCCTCCTCCACCAGCGCCTTCGCCCGGCGGGAGGCGTAGACCACCTCCAGCCGTTTTTGCAGGATGACCCCCGCAAAGGCCACCGCCTCTTCAAAGCAGCGGTCGGGCAGCTCCTCCCCGTCCCAGGCGGGGTTGAAGGAGCCGACGACGTCCGCCAGCGCATGCCCGCAGCCGGTGTTGTCGTCCCGGTCCAGCGGCTGGATAAACTTCTCGTCGAAGCGGGCGGCTTCCTCCTCCGCCGCGCCCGGGAAGCGATCGGGCGGCAACCCCCGCTCCATGGCGCATACGCCGTAAACCCGCCAGAGGAGGCCGAACGCGGCATACGGCGTCCCGTTTTCCCTCACCGGCGCTCCCTTTTGGTGATGGTCAAACCGCCCGCCGCCGATGTCGTACACCAGCCCATCAAACCCCTCCGGCACCCGGAAACCGCGCCGCACCCGGATATCGGGCCGGAGAAGCCGCAGCAGCGCGGTGGAAAACACATCGTCCGCGTGGAATTTCCCCCCATGGGTCATTGCCCTTGCCGGGATTGGTTCCGGCCGGGACGCATATTCCCCTTCCATTTCAATTTCCTCCTTCGTCTGTTCCCGCCGCACCCCTCACGCAGGCGGCGGGGCAAAGGACCCGCCGCCGGGAGCGCAGCCGTACAAAAACAGCCGGCCATCCCGCCCGGCTGTGAGCGCAGCCGTACAAAAACAGCCGGGCGGGAACCGTTCAGCGTCCTGTAAAAGCGCGAAATGCGGGCCATTTTTCACGGCCCGCAAGTGCATATTCCATTTTCCGGCAAGCCGGCTCAGGACAGCATCGTGCCGCCCGGCGCGGTCGGCGCTGCGGGAGCCTCGCTCTCTTCTTCCTCGTCCCGGCGTTCAATGGCGTCCACGGTCTCGATCGGGGCGGCGTTGCCGTAAAGGACTGAGAGCAGCCCTTCGCCATACCGGTCGAACATGCAGAACCCCATATCAAAGGTGCGCTCCATGACATCCGGGGGAAGGATATTGTCCTCCCCGCAGATGGCGGTAACCTTAAAGCGGATCTCGCCGTCGTCGAAATCCAGTTCAAAATTCCCGAGAATCAGCCCATAGTTTGCACGGGTCAAAAAGGCGGCGACTGCATCCCGCTTCCCTTCCGGCGCCTTGACCGGGAACACGGTATAGATGGTAAACCCGTCCTCCCCCCGCATCTGGGCATGGATGGTGCACGAATCCACCGAACGCAGCGACATGCGCATGGTGAGGTAATTCTTTTCTTCGTCCAGCGAATAATTCCAGTTCTGGGAGTCGCAGTATTCGCGGATCGCATTCAAATGCTTCGTCATGGGCTCTCGCTCCTTCCTGTTTTATTATTATAGCCGCCCTCCTCCGGCCCGTCAAGCCCTTCCCCCGCCCATAACGCACGGCGCCGGAGCCCAAAGCAAAATTTTCAGAAAAAAGGGGCCTACCCGATTGACACACGGCGGAAATTCTTTTAAACTAATATGTAAACGGAGGGCTTCCCGTCCTGGGAACGCCCCCGCCCGGCTGTTGCCGAAATTTTCAACATAAGGGGTTTTTGTCATGCGTAAGGGTAAACTTGGAATTTCCCTCGGGTTCTACGCCGTGCTGTCCTTTGTCCTTGCCTTTATGGGACAGACCACTCTCTGCTTTCTCCTCCTCGGCTTTGTCCTGGTGGCGGAGCGGGACGAATGGGCTTCCCGCCAGGTGATGCAGGCCGCCTTCCTCTCCCTGGTCAGCTCGCTCGTCAATGATATCCTCTCCATCTTCGACATCCTGAACCGGATCCCGCTAATATACGTCTTCCTCTCCGACGCCTTTGCGTTCATCCGCTGGGCTGTCTCCGTGGTCATCCTGGTCTTCATCATCATCGCGCTGGTGAAGGTGTGCAAGGGCAAAGACGCGGGGCTTCCCGGCCTCAGCACGCTGGCTGAGCGCGCGTTCGGCCTGGTTGCGCAGAAGGTGTACTCCACCAACCCTCCGGCCGGCGGCCAGCCGCAGCAGCAGGCTTATCCCTATAACCAGCCGCAGCAGCCGGTTCAGCCCAACAATCAGAACCAGAACCCCCAGCAGTAAGCCGGATAAAAACCATCCGCCCGTCTTCCTCATGGAAGGCGGGCGGATTTTTTCTGCCGTGTTTTATTGCGTTGCCTTCTGCCGACACCGCGCCGGCCTTTATTCGGAGAACAAGGGGGTGCTGAAATAGCGTTCCCCCGTATCCGGCAGGACGGTCACCACCCGTTTGCCGCGGCCCAGCTTTTTCGCCAGCTTTACCGCCGCCGCCACGTTGGACCCGCTGGAAATCCCGCACAGGATCCCTTCCCGGGCGGCGAGGGCCTTGGCCGTGTCCAGCGCTTCTTCGTCGGTCACAACGCAGATATCGCTGTAAATGGAGGTGTTCAGATTTTCCGGGATCAGCCCGTCCCCAATCCCCATCTGGAGATGGGTGCCGATGCTGCCGCCAGAAAGGATTGCCGCGTTTTCCGGCTCCACCGCCCAGATGACGATATCCGGGTTCTTTTCTTTCAGCACCTCGCCGATGCCGGTGATCGTGCCGCCGGTCCCCACGCCGGAGCAAAAGCCGTCGATTTTCCCGCCCGCCTGCTCCAGGATTTCCAGGGCGGTATGTTCCCGGTGGACCGCGGGGTTATCCGGGTTGGTGAACTGCTGGGGAATGAAGACCCGCGGATCCTCTTTAGCCATGCGAAGCGCCGTGTTCATGCACTCCTCGATGCAGGCGCCGATATCCCCGTCGTCGTGGATTAAAATGACCTCCGCCCCATAGTGGGATACCAGCAGGCGGCGTTCCACGCTGACCGAATCGGGCATGATAATCTTCACCGGGTAGCCCCGCACCGCGCCCACCAGCGCAATGCCGATCCCCTGGTTGCCGCTGGTCGGCTCCACCAGGATGGTGTCCGGGCCGATCAGCCCCTTCCGGGCCGCCCGGTCAATCATATTGAACGCCGTGCGGGTCTTAATGGAGCCGCCCACGTTCAGCGCTTCGTATTTCACAAGGATTTCCGCGTCGTCCGGCCCCGTCATGGTATGCAGCCGGATGAGCGGCGTGTTCCCAATCGCGTCGAGTATCGTATTGCAGATCAAGGAAAGCCCTCCCTTTCGCGTCCGCCATCCCTTCGGACGGCAGCGATATTATTTTATCGGATCATGGGAAAAACTGCAAGAAGAATTTCCGGCGGCCCGGCAGCCGCCGGCGCGGGCAGCAATCCTCTGTGCAAAATCTGTATCGCGGCAGGCGGGCCGATCTCCCAGCTTTACGGAGCGCCTGCTTTCCGAGGCCCCGCTTTCCCTTCCCCGGCAGGGGGCGATCGAAAAGCGGGGCCGGCTGCCAGCCGGGAAGCGCAGCAGCCGGTATTCCCAGTATATGCGCCAAAAGGACCGGCGGTCCCGCGGATTATCTGCGGGACCGCCGGAGCACGGCTGCATAAAAAAGCCCCGGAAGCGTCCGGGGCTTTTTCGAAGGCGTTTAAAAATGGAGCGTCCGGGGAGGCTCGGTAAAGGAAGAGAAGACCGCGGTGGCGTCCTTGAGGTAAAACACCTCGGTATTGCCGTCCCCCGGCTGGTACATGGCCTGCAGTTCCGGATATCCGTCCAGCAGGTGCTTCTGCGCTTCCACCCGTTCGTCCTCCGCCACGCCGGCGGCGACGCGGAGCCAGCGCCCGCCGCTGCAGGCGCAGATTTCGACGAAAGGATGCGCCTTCATCTGCCGGGAAACGCTCTTGCTTTTCCCGGTTTGGATGTACAGCCTTCCCTCAAACAAATCCACCGTCCCAAACGGGCGGACCCGCGGCCGGCCGTCTTCCACCGTCGCCAGATAGTAGGTCCCGCACTCTTTGAGAAAATCATAGACTTCCTGGATTGCCTCCATGGCTGTGACCTCCCTTGATGGAAATTTTTGTTTCTGATAATAGTATACCGCATCCCGGCAAAAGGTAAAGAGGGGCGCAAAGAAAAAACGGCTTTGAGGAGCGTCCGATAAGCATGGGGGATACGCCTGCCCGCGCCGCCCGCCTTCGGCGCTCCTAGATCCCGGGATCCGCCGTGGGATACGCCCGCGCCCTTGTGCGCAGCAGGCGTCCGGCCGCAGCCCGGGGAGCCTTCATTGACAGAAGCGGCGGTTCCCGGTAGAATAAAAGAACCCCCTGTGCGGAAGGCTCCCGCGCAGGGGCAAGGCGGCAATCCAAACCATGACGAGGGGGCGGCTTTTTATGGAACAGACAAGGCAGAAGAAGAGCAATCCGGCGGCCCTGCTTCCGATTGCCGTGTTTCTGGTTTTGTATCTGAGCTTCGGCATCCTGTTTGAATACGTGCTGAAAATCGAGATGGGCTTTTACAAGGTCCAGGCCGTCGTCATCTTCCTGATCGCCCTGCTGGTGGCGGTGCTGCAGAACCGGGAACTGGATTTCCAGGGGAAGATCCGGGTCATGGCCAAGGGCGCGGCGGACGAGAACGTGCTGACCATGTGCCTCATTTTCCTGGCGGCCGGGGCGTTTTCCGGGGCGGTCTCCGCGGCGGGCGGGGCGGACAGCACGGTAAACCTGTTCCTCACCTTCCTGCCCGGCAAATTCGCGGTGGGCGGCCTGTTCCTGATTTCCTGCTTTATCTCGCTGTCAATGGGATCCTCTACCACCACCATTGCGGCGCTGGTCCCCTTTGCGGTGGGGATCGGCGAAGCGACCGGCTTCCCCATGGCGCTCTGCCTCGGGGCGGTGGTATCGGGGGCGATGTTCGGCGATAACCTATCCATGATTTCCGACACCACCATTGCCGCTGTACGGACCCAGGGGTGCGAAATGAAGGATAAATTCCGCATGAACTTCTGGATCGTCCTCCCGGCGGCGGTGTCGACCCTCATCCTGCTGATTCTGGTGACCCCGGGAGGAGACCTGGACATCCAAACCGGGGAATACAATTTGTTCCAGGTGATCCCCTACCTGGTGGTCCTGGCGGGCGCGCTGATAGGCTTCAACGTCTTTGCGGTGCTGATCGCCGGCACCGTTTTATCCCTGGCGGTCGGGATTGCTACCGGCGCGTTCCCGTGGACCGATCTCTTCACCGTGATGTACGACGGGATCGCCGGGATGTACGATATCACGGTCATCTCCATTATCGTAGCCTGTATTGGCGCGCTGGTGGACGAGGGGGGCGGGATTGAAGCGATTATCCGTTTTATCCGCTCCCGGACGAAGGCCAAAAAGGGGGCGCAGCTGGGGATCGGCGCGCTGGTGGCGGGGGTGGATATCGCCACCGCCAACAATACGATAGCCATCGTCATGACCGGCCCGATCGCCCGGGACATCAGCCGGGAATTCGGCGTGGATCCCCGCCGGACGGCCTCGCTCCTGGATATTTTCGCGTCGGCGGTGCAGGGGATCCTGCCCTATGGGGCGCAGCTTTTGTATGCGGTGGGCGGCGCGGCGGCGGCCGGGCATATCGTGAGTTCGGTGGAGGTAATCCCCTTCCTGTTCTACCCCTTCTTAATGGGGGTGAGTGCCCTGATTTTTATCCTGTTCATTCCCGAACGGCGCTCCCGGAAAAGGCCCGATGGCGGGCAGGAGTGAAAGAGCGCGGGCGGTATCCCGGTTTTCGGCCCGGACAGAAACGGCGGAGAAGGAAGGCGCCTTCCTTCCGGGACGGTGGTTGCAGCCATGGCCCGGCCAGGCGGGAACAGCGGGCCGGGTTTCCCGGCGCCGGCAGAAAGAGACGGAGGAAAGCCCATGCATGTCGCGGTAATGGAAATCCGGGTGTTCCTGCCCTGGGCAGGCTCGCTCAAGGATAAGCGGATGGAACGCAGAAGCCTGATCGATAAAATCCGGCGCCGGTTTAACGTATCGGTGGCCGAGGTGGAGGCGCAGGATACCCACCAGCTGCTGGTGCTCGGCATTGCTGCGATAGCAGGGGACACCGCCCAGGCGGACAGCATCCTGGATCGGGTATGGGAGTTTACTCAAAGGAATACCGAAGGAGAAATCACCTGCGTGTATAGAGAAATCCGATAATTCGGAAACGGGAGCCGCCGCGGGCCGGGACTGGCGGGGCAGCGAAAACCATGGTATACTGGAAGCGGGCTGCCCGGCATGAAGGCGGCGGCCCCGATATTACAGGGATAACAAAGGAGAGGGCTGCATGCTTACCGGACGCCTGCGCACCAATCGGGAAGAATTCCGCAACATTACCGCCGAAGTGGAGAAAGCCGTACGGGAAAGCGGCGTACAGGAGGGCGTCTGCCTTGTGTACTGCCCGCATACCACGGCGGGGCTGACCATCAACGAAAATGCCGACCCGGACGTGGTGTCGGATATGCTGTTTGCGCTGGACGCGCTGTTTCCCGATCGCCCGGAATACCGGCATATGGAGGGGAACACCACCGCCCACCTCAAGGCCAGCTTCGTGGGCAGCAGCGTCAGCGTGCCAATCGCCGGGGGAAAATTGGCGCTCGGCGTCTGGCAGGGGATCTATTTCTGCGAATTCGACGGCCCGCGCACCCGCAGCTATACCGTCACTGTCCAGGCCGTTTAAATGCCGGGCACCGGGCCTGGGGAACTCCGGGCGGCAGGGCGTCACCGCACAGGGCGGACGTTGCCGCGGCGGATAAGGGCTTGCTGCGCCCCTCCCCGCCGGGGATTTGCCCGGGCGTTTCCGGCTTCCCGCATAGGGGGCAGGGCCGGCCGGGAATCCGCCGGCGCCGCCGGACAGTCCCCCGCGCCTCGTCCTGGCATACGCAAGCGCGGGGGCAATACCATAAAATTTTCGCATCCTCCAATTTTCGGGTAGGAAATCGGCGGGTTTCATGGTATGCTTTCCTTATCCGGCCGGCCGCTCTCCGGCGGCAGGGAGCGGCCGGAGAAAAACGCCGCCAAGAGAAAGGGGGAAATTCCCATGCGCGGAATGCGACAGATCCGAAGAAAAACCAGCTATGACAAGGCACGGGAAATTCTGGACAAGGCGGAATACGGCGTCCTCTCCACCACATGCGACGACGGGATGCCCTATGGCGTGCCGCTTTCTTTCGTCCTTTCGGGGAACGCGCTCTATTTTCACTGCGCAACCGAGGGGCAGAAGCTGGACAATATCCTTCACGACCGGCGGGTCTGTTTCACCGCCGTCGCCCATGCCGAAACCCTGCCCGAAAAGTTCTCGGTGGCCTATGAGAGCGCCATGGCGTTTGGGGAAGCCCGCATCGTTTACGGGGAGGCGGAGCGGCAGGCCGCCCTCCGGCTCCTGTGCGGCAAGTATACCCCCCTGCTCACGGAGGAAACCGTCGCCGCTTACCAGGACCGCCTTGCGAAGAATACCACGATTATCCGGCTGGATGTGGAATACATTTCGGGGAAGTCCTCCCTCCAGGCCCCCTGACAGAATCGGGGGCGCGGCGGGGACGGCCGCCGGCTATATATCCACCACAAGGAGGGAACACACCATGTATCTGGACGGGCTGGACGCCCTCGATCAGGCGATCCTGCGGCTCCTTATCGAAAATGCACGGCTTTCTTACTCGGAAATCGGGGAGCGGGTAGGGATCTCCCGCGTGGCGGTCAAGGCGCGGGTGAGCGCGCTGGAGCAAAAAGGCGTTATTGAGGAATACACCACGGTCATCAACCCGCAGAAAATCAGCGGCGCCATCTCCTGCTACTTTGAAATCGAGGCGGAGCCTTCCTCCCTTTCGGCGGTGATTGAACGCCTCGCCGAAAACGAGACGGTGACGCAGATTTACCGCGTCACCGGCGACTGCCGCCTGCATGTCCACGCCGTCGCCGCCGGCCACGAGGAGATGGAGCGGTTTATCCAGGAGGAAATCGACGCCCTGCCCGGGGTTACCCGGGTGAGCAGCGGCGTCATCCTCTCCCGCATCAAGGACGTCAAGGGATTGCGGCTGTAAGGGGCGCGCTCCCGCCCGGCACCGGGCGCTCTGTCAAAGGCCGGAAGGGCCGGCTTACCGCCGGCTGTACACAAGATAAGCGGTGATTTTTAAAAGAACGGCGGCGGCCAAGATGGCGAAGGAGACGTAAAAGGCCGCCATGTTCAGCAGCGCGGCCGTTACCGTGATAAAAAGCAGTATCACGAGGAGGACGTCCAGCACAATGCCGCCGCTTTTATCATGCAGGTACTGGTTCCTCTCATCTTGCTCCGTTCGCAGTTGCTCTTTCAGGAGCGCCCGGTCTTTGAGCAGCTTTTTGTTATGGACAATCCGGGAGACAAGATACGCGAACCCACCGAAAAAGAGAACGCGGCTGGTGATGTCCGCCAAGCGGGTCATGATGCGGGAATCCCCGCCGATTCCCCCCATGACCACCATATACACGAGCATGGCGGCCAGAAGCATCCAGCAAAGGCGGATGCGCCATTTGATTGTTTCCGTATAGCTCCGCCGGTCAGATTTTCTCATACTGCTCATCCTCCCGCTCCCTGTTTTCTTTCAGGCAGCACAGTTCCTCGACGGTTACGCCGAAGACCTCGGCCATCCGGTACGCCAGCATCAGCGACGGGCTGTATTGCTCTTTTTCGATCGAGATAATCGTCCGGACGGAAACGTGGACGAGGTCGGCCAGCTGCTGCTGCGTCATTTTGTGCTGCGTCCGCAGTTCCTTTACCTTCGTCTTCATTTTTTTACCGCTTTCCTAAAATATGAAGTAAACTTCACGTGAAGTCAACTTCATATTAGCAGGGGAACCGCGTCCTGTCAAGCCCCTGCATCCTGGTATGCCGCCGGAGCATTATGCGCCCGGCGGCGGGCGCTCTGTCAAAGGCTGGAAGGGCCGGAGCGCGGGGCAAACTCGGCCACCGGATAAAGAGGGCCGCTGCAAAGTTTTCCTTTTGCAGCGGCCCTCTTTATCTTCCCCGATATTCTTACCCAGGCTGCGGTACTGCGCTTGCCGCCCAATCGGCAGAAATCCTCTGGGGGCTCAAAGCCGCCGGGAGCATCCGGCAGTTTTCCTTTTGAGTCATCTTTCGGAATAACCCTTTTCCAGATAAGGGGCGGATGCAAAAAACATTTGCATCCGCCCCTTCCGCATACCGGCCGCGTCCGCCGCCAGCCGGTTTTATTCGCTGTAATATAAAGCCCATCCAACGCCGAACTTATCCGTCACCAGCCCTAGCCGCGTCGCCCACGGATACGGGCCCTCCATCGAGTGGCTGCCCCCTCCCTCCGAGAGCGTCTCATACGCTTTCAAAAATTCGCCTTTATCGCAAAAGCGGACCTCCAGGATAAGCGGGTTATCCATCCCTTTTCCCTCCGCACTGCCCGGCGCCAGGAGGAGGTTCACGCCGCCGATTTCGAGCCCCACATGCATGTCGTCTTCCCAAACCCTTTTGGCGGAGAGCGCCCGCTGATACAGGGCGGCCATTTCCCGGCGTTCCTCGATGGTGCTTTGGATGTTATAGGCTACGGAAAATGTCGTTTGTTCGGGCATACATGGTTCCTCCTCTTTACCTTTGCATACTATTCTATCAGAGGCGCGCCTGGACGTCCAGCCCTTCCCGTGCTTTTCCCTCTCAGCCAGTATTTTTAGCAGCCGGCCGGGCGCCGTTTATCTCTCCCAGTATTTCCTGTCCAGGCTGCGGTACTGCACCGCTTCGGCCACATGCGCGGCTCCAATGGTTTCCGCGCCCTCCAGGTCGGCGATGGTACGCGCCACCTTGAGCAGCCGGTCGTAGGCCCGGGCAGACAGGCCGAGCCGGTCGAACGCCCCGCGGAGCAGGCGCTCCGCCTCGCCGGTCATGGGGCAGGCCTGGCGGAGCATCCCCGGCGGGACATGGGCGTTGCAGGTAATGGGCGTGCCCCGGTATCTCTCCAGCTGCCGGGCGCGGGCGGCGTTCACCCGTTCCCGGATGGCGGCGGAGTTTTCCGCTTTTCCCTTCGACGCCAGTTCGTCAAACTCCACCGGCGGCACCTCGATATGCAGATCCACCCGGTCAAGCAGCGGGCCGGATACCTTGGCCAGGTACGCCTTCTGCGCGTTCGGCGTGCAGGAACAGGCGTGGGTGGGATGCCCCCGGTATCCGCAGGGGCAGGGGTTCATCGCCGCCACCAGCATGAAGGCGCACGGATAGGTCAGCGAAGCGTTCACCCGTGAAATGGTCACCACCGCGTCCTCCAGCGGCTGGCGGAGCGCTTCCATCGCCGCCCGGCTGAACTCCGGCAGCTCGTCCAGGAACAGCACCCCCTGGTGGGCGAGGGAGGCTTCCCCCGGCCGGGGCACGGCGCCCCCGCCGACAAGCCCCGCCGCCGAAACCCCGTGGTGGGGCGAGCGGAAGGGGCGCTCCCGTAGCAGGCCCACCCCGCCGGGCAGCGTCCCCGCGACGGAGTGGATCTTGGTCGCCTCCAGCGCTTCCGCCGGGGTCATGTCCGGCAGGATGGTGGGAAGCCGCCGGGCCAGCATGCTTTTCCCCGAGCCGGGGGGCCCTATCAGCAGGATGTTGTGCGCGCCGGCAGCCGCTACCTCCAGCGCCCGGCGGGCGGCAAGCTGCCCCTTCACATCGGCGAAGTCGACGCCGCTCCCCGTGCCGGCGGACAGTTCCGGAAAATCCTCCGGCTTTGCGGGCGGGATCGGCCGTTCCCCCGACAGGTGGGCCAGCAGGGACGGGAGGCTGTCCACCGGGATGACCTCGATCCCGTCGACTACCGCCCCCTCCGCCGCGTTGCCCGCCGGGATAAACGCCCGCGGAATCCCCGCGTCCCGCGCGGCGATCACCATGGGCAGCACCCCGCGCACCGGCCGGACCTCCCCGGTCAGGGAAAGTTCCCCGATAAAGGCGGCGTCCTCCAGCGGTTCGCTCAGCTGCCCGCTCGCCTTCAGCAGGGCGAGCAGGAGGGGAAGGTCGTAAACCGAGCCTTCCTTGCGCACGTCGGCGGGGGCGAGGTTGACCGTAATCCGGCTGACCGGATAGGAAAACCCGCAGTTTTTCATCGAGGCCCGCACCCGGTCCCGGGATTCCCGCACCGCTGCGCCCGGGAGCCCCACGACGTCGAACCCCGGCAGCCCCTGCGAAAGGTCGGCCTCTACGTTGATGAGGAACCCGTCCACCCCCAGCAGCCCCATGCTTTTTATCTGTGCAAACATCCCCGTTCCCTCCTTGTTCCCTCCCTGCCGCCTGCGGGGAGCGGCCCCGCGCAAAGCTTTGCGGCGCCGGCGGCTTCGGCCGCCCGGCAGCGCGCCGCCCTTCTTTTCCCGCTCGCCCGGCAGCCCGTTTTTCTCCTTCCAGTATACCCCACCCCCGTTCCTGTGGCAAGGAACCCCGCCGTGAACAAAGCACACACCTTCTTCCGATTGCATCTCATGGGAGAATGTGCTACACTGATCCTATCCTCTGCCGGGGGAGCGCTTGCCCGCGGGAGCGGGACGGCCGGTTCCCTCGGCGCAGGGAGGCGGCGCCCGGTTTTCCCGTGCGGGGGCCTGCCGGCTTCCCACGCCTCCCGCCTCGCACCGCGGGGAAGGCCCGCCGGCTGCGGCGGGCGCTTGCACATACGATAACACGCGGCGGCCCGCGCACGGGCCCGCCTTACGGAAAGGAGCATCCCCATGGCCTATCCCCCCGCCGTCCTGTTTGACCTGGACGGGACCCTGACCGATCCGATGGAGGGAATCACCAAATCGGTCCAGATCGCCCTGCACAAGCAGGGGATCGAAGTGGCCGACCGGCGTACCCTCTGCCCCTTTATCGGGCCGTCGCTTTTTGAATCGTTTCAGAAATTTTTCTCCCTGGACGAGGAACAGGCTGCGCAGGCGGTGGAGGATTACCGCGCCTATTTTTCCGTCACCGGGATTTTTGAAAACGAGGTGTATCCCGGCATCCCCGCCCTCCTGGAAAAGCTGCATGGCAGCGGCGTGTATACGGCGATCGCCACCCTGAAGCCCACCGTTTTCGCCCGGCGGATCGCGGAACGCTTCGGCCTGGCCCCCTTCCTGGACTGCGTGGCCGGCAGCGAACTGGGCGACCGCCACGCCGACAAAGGGACGATCATCCGCCAGGTCCTGGAGGGGCTTCCCGCCGCGACCCGGCGGGAGGCCGTCATGGTGGGGGACCGGGAGAACGATATCCGCGGCGCAAAGGAAAACGGGCTGCGCGCGCTCGGCGTGCTGTTCGGCTACGGCACCGGGGAAGAGCTCCGCGCGGCCGGCGCGGACGGGCTGGCGGAAGACGCCGCGGCCCTCGATTCCCTGCTGCAAAACCTGTCCCCGGCGATGAACGAACGGTAGGGGGGCTCGTCATGGAATGGGATAAAAGCAATATGAAAAAACTGCTGGCTGTCGTGGCGTTTGCCGTTCTGCTGCTGGTCGGGCTGCAGAACCTGCCGGCGGTAGCCGGCTTCTTCGGGTTCCTGCTCCAACTCTTTTTCCCCTTCCTGCTGGGGCTGTGCATCGCGTTTGTCATCAACGTCCCCCTCCGCTTTGTGGAACGCCTCCTCTTCCGGCAGAAGCAGCCCTCCCGCATCGTCAAGAAGCTGCAGCGGCCGGTCAGCCTGCTGGTTACCCTCCTGCTGGCGGCGGGCGTGGTGTTTATCGTGCTGTTCCTCATCCTCCCGGAAATCGGGAAGACCCTGCAGACCGTCGCCGCGCTGATCCCTTCCTTTATTGACAAAACCCAGGCCTGGGTTACCGAGTTGATTGCCCAGCATCCCGAATGGGCGGAATGGCTCACGGCGCTGGAGATCGACTGGAACAAGCTCGGCTCCCAGGCGGTGGAGTTCCTGACCGACGGCACCGGCGTCCTGCTCAACTCCACCTTCAGCATGGCGACGTCGCTGTTCAGCGGCCTGGTCAATTTCTGCCTCGGCTTTATTTTCGCCATCTATGTGCTGATGCAGAAGGAGAAGCTCGGCCGGCAGACCAAAAAGGTGCTGTACGCCTATCTTCCGGAAAAGTATGCCGATAAAGCGGTTTCCATCGGTTCCCTGGCCTACAAGACCTTTTCCAATTTCCTGTCCGGCCAGTGCCTGGAGGCCTGCATCCTCGGGATGCTGATGTTTATCGCGCTGTCTATTTTCCGGTTCCCCTACGCGCTGATGATCAGCGTCCTGACAGCCTTTACCGCGCTCATCCCCATCTTCGGCGCGATCATCGGCTGTGTGGTCGGCGCGTTCTGCATCTTTATCGTCAACCCCATGCAGGCGCTTTGGTTTATCATCCTGTTCCAGGTCGTCCAGCAGCTGGAAGGGAACCTGATTTACCCCCATGTGGTGGGGAATTCGGTCAACCTCCCCTCCATGTGGGTGCTGGTGGCGGTCACCGTGGGCGGCAGCCTGATGGGGGTCGCCGGGATGCTGCTGTTTATCCCGCTTTGCTCGGTGCTGTACGCCGTATTCCGGGAGACGGTCGGCCGGCGGCTGAAAACGCGGAAGGTTCCCGCCGGCAAATGGGGGGAGGAGTCGCCTCCGCCTCCCGCCGCTCCCATCCCCGCCGTGCCGGAGAAGGGACCGGAGGAGGAAGACCGGCCTTAGCGCCCGCACGCGGGAGGCGGCTTCCGCCTACCGCGCTTCCCGCCCCGCCCGATGTCCGGCGGGGCTTTTTTTCGTCCGGGCAGCAGCGCCGGGCCGGAAAAGGAGGGGCCCCGGGAAAACGGGGGCGGCCGGAGCCCTTCAGGTCGGCCTTGCAACCGGGAACAAGGTGTGATAGAATAAAAAGAACATGCAGCCCGCCGCGGGCTGCGACTCTGACAGTGAGGGATGATGTATATGGCGGATCACAAGCAGCTGGCGAAAACCTATGAGCCGGGGGAAGTGGAGGAACGGATCTACCGTTTCTGGCTGGACGGCGGGTATTTCCATGCCGAGGTCAACCCCGAAAAAAAGCCGTATACCATCGTTATTCCGCCCCCCAACATCACGGGGCAGCTCCACATGGGCCACGCGCTGGACAACACCCTGCAGGATATCCTCATCCGCTGGCGGCGGATGCAGGGGTATGAGGCGCTGTGGATGCCCGGCACCGACCACGCTTCCATCGCCACCGAAGCGAAAATCGTGGAGGCGATGGCCAAGGAAGGGCTGAAGAAGGAAGACGTCGGCCGCGACGGGTTCCTGAAACGCGCCTGGGAGTGGAAGGAAACCTACGGGAACCGGATTGTCGAGCAGCTGAAAAAGATGGGCTCCTCCTGCGACTGGGAGCGGGAGCGCTTCACCCTGGACGAGGGCTGCTCCCGGGCGGTGCGGGAGGTTTTTGTCCGCCTGTACGAAAAAGGCCTGATCTACCGCGGCGAGCGGATCATCAACTGGTGCCCCCACTGCCGCACCTCCATATCGGATGCGGAGGTGGAGTTTGAGGAGAAGGACGCCGCGTTCTATCATCTGCGGTATCCCCTGGCGGACGGGAGCGGCTATCTGGAGCTGGCCACCACCCGCCCCGAAACCATGCTGGGCGACACGGCGGTGGCCGTCCACCCGGACGACGAACGGTACGCGGCCTATGTGGGCAGGAACGTGATCCTGCCGCTCGTGAATAAGGAAATCCCCGTGGTGGCCGACGCTTATGTGGAGATGGACTTCGGCACCGGCGTGGTGAAGATCACCCCCGCCCACGACCCGAACGACTTCGAAGTCGGCCTGCGCCACAGCCTCCCGGTGGTGACCGTGACCGACGAGGGCGGCGTCATGAACGAACTGGCCGGAAAATACCAGGGCATGACCATCATGGAATGCCGGAAGGCCATCGTGAAGGACCTGGAGGAACAGGGGTACTTGGTGAAGATTGAGCCCATGAAGCACAACGTGGGCACCTGCTACCGCTGCGGCACGGTGATCGAGCCGCGGGTGTCCACCCAGTGGTTTGTGAAGATGAAGCCGCTGGCCGAGCCGGCGATCGACGCGGTGAAAAAGGGCGAGACCAAATTTGTGCCCGAGCGCTTTGAAAAGGTGTATTACCACTGGATGGAGAACATCCGCGACTGGTGCATCTCCCGCCAGCTGTGGTGGGGACACCGCATCCCGGCCTGGTATTGCGGGGACTGCGGCGAAGTGGTGGTCAGCCGGGAGGATCCGGCCGTCTGCCCGAAATGCGGGGGCGCGCACCTGCACCAGGACGAGGATACGCTGGACACCTGGTTCTCCTCCGCCCTGTGGCCCTTCTCCACCCTGGGCTGGCCGGACAAGACCCCGGAACTCGATTATTTCTACCCGACCGATACCCTGGTCACCGGGTATGACATCATCTTCTTCTGGGTGGCGCGGATGATCTTTTCCGGCATGGAGCAGATGGGGCAGGCCCCCTTCCACACCGTGTTCATCCACGGCCTGGTGCGGGACGCCAAGGGCCGGAAGATGTCCAAGTCCCTGGGCAACGGCATCGATCCGCTGGAGGTCATCAGCCAGTACGGGGCGGACGCCCTCCGCTTCACCCTGGCCACCGGCAACAGCCCCGGAAACGACATGCGCTTCACCGACGAAAAGGTGGAGGCTTCCCGCAACTTCGCCAACAAGCTGTGGAACGCCGCCCGCTTTATCCTTATGAACGTAGGGGAGAACCCCGTCGACCTCCGGCTGCCGGCGCAGCTGACGCTGGAGGACAAGTGGATCGTCTCCCGCTTCAACACCCTGGCGAAAGCGGTGACCGAGAACCTGGAAAAATTCGAACTCGGCATCGCCGTGCAGAAGCTGTACGATTTCATCTGGGATAATTTCTGCGATTGGTATATCGAGCTGTGCAAGTCCCGCCTGCAGGGGGCGGACGCGGCAAACGCCCGGCAGGTGCTCGTCTGGGTGATGACCGGCATGCTCAAGCTTCTCCACCCGTTTATGCCGTTTATCACGGAGGAAATCTGGCAGACCCTGCCCCACGAAGGGGAGGCGCTGATGGTTTCCGCCTGGCCGGTTTACGACGAGGCGCTCGCTTTCCCGGCGGAGGAGAAGGAGATGGAGCGGTTAATGGACGCCATCCGCGCCATCCGCAACCGCCGGGCGGAGATGAACGTGCCGCCCTCCAAAAAGGCGCAGGTGTATGTGGAAACCGGCTTTGCCGACACCTTCACCCGCGGCGCGGCCTTTATCGAGCGGCTGGCCTCCGCCTCCGAAGTGACGGTGGGCGAGCGGTTCGACCTCGCCGGCGCGGTGAGCATCGTCACCGCCGACGCCACCATTAAAATCCCGATGGACGAACTGGTGGATAAGCAGGCGGAACGTGCCCGCCTGACCAAGGAGAAGGAAGCCGTACAAAAGCAGCTGGACGGCGCGCTGGCACGGCTGTCCAACGAGTCCTTCCTCTCCAAGGCGCCGGCCAACGTGGTGGAAACCGCGCGGGAAAACGCGGCCCGGCTCAAGGAAAAGCTGGCCCTGCTGGAGCAGTCCCTTGCGGCGCTGGCATAAAACCGAAAGCATGGACAAAGAAAGCCCTTTCCAGGCATGCCTGGAAAGGGCTTTTTGCAGGATTTGCCCGGCGCGCTCTTCCTTTCGGAAAGCCTCCCTTTCAGGAAGGGGGAAGGCGGGAGCCGGGGATTGCGCAGCGCTGCCGCCTGTCCCCGGCTTTTCGGCGGGCAGGATTTCCGGCCGGTTTGCGGCGATATAGCTGCGGGCCGCCCTCGCCGCTGCAAGCCGATTGGCGCGCCGCCGCTTCGGCCCTACGCAGGAGCCGGCAGCCCGCCGGGAAGGGAATACCGGGCGGGAAGGGCCGCCGCAGCCCTCGCCGCTTTCGAAAAAAGCCGGTCGCCGGGCGGAGGGGCCGCATAGGATGGCATGTACCGATTGATTCCATGAGGGAGGTGTTACCATGCCCTTTCCCTTTCCGCAGCACGGCCGCGGCGCGCCCGGCCCGTGCCGGCCCGAACCGCCGGAGTGCCCCCGCCCGCCGTCGGAGTGCAAGCCCTGTCCGCCGCCCTGCCCCTGCCCGCGGGAGGCCTTCGCCTATCTGACTCAGAGCGGCACGCTGGAGGTCTGCCGGCGTTCCGGCGAGATCCCCTTCTGCGGGGAGTGCCTGCTGGGGGGCGGATTCACCCGGGAGGGCGGCAAGGTGCGGATTCCCGCGCCGGGCTTCTACCAGGCGGCGTATACGCTGCATCTGCCCGCCGCCAAGCCGCTGAACACGGTGTTCTGCCTGCAGGCGGACGGCAGGAACCTCCCCGGCTCGGTCCTGCGGGTCTGGAAGCCGCCGGGGAGCGGCTCCGCTTCCTTTGCCGCCCAGGTCATCTGGGAGGCCGCCGCCCCCTGCGCCCTCCGGCTCGCCTCTTCCCGGGACTTCCGGCTGGACAGCCCCGGCCCCAGCGACACCATGGCCACCCTGAGTATTCTCCCCCTCCGTTCCTGACCGTTCACAGGACGAAAAAGCGCTTGCCGGCCGGCAAGCGCTTTTTTGGTATTATCCTTTGTCCGAAGGAGGGCCGCCGCAGGCACGGACAACCGCATGCATCTCTTCCCATTCCCGCTCCATATCCGCCACCAGCTTGAACTGGGTGCGGCAGCGGTCGAGGTTGTGGCCGGGACGGTGGATTTTAAAATAGGTGTCCCCCTGCAGATAGTCGGTCAGGAAGCGGATGCCGCACTCCAGGGTCATCAGCTTGGCGCCCCAGGGGAGGTTTTCCTTCTCCGCGGCGGTCAGCGCATCGCCGGCGGCCTCCATGTACCCGCGGGTATAGGCGGCGTACAGCCCCAGGTCAAAATGCACCTTGGAAAGGTCCGGCTCGTCCTCCGCGGCCGTGGTCGCCCCGAAACGGATGGAATCGCCGTAATCGTTGAGCGCCAGGCCCGGCATGATGGTGTCCAGATCGATCACGCACAGCCCCTCGCCGGTGCGCTTATCCAGGATGATGTTGTTGAGCTTGGTGTCGTTATGGGTCACCCGCAGCGGCAGCCGCCCGGCTTCCAGCTGATCCATCAGCACCGCGCAGTCCCCCGCATGCTCCAGCACGAACCGGATTTCCTCCGGCGCCTCCTTCGCGCGGCCGAGGGCGTCCGCCTCCAGCGCCGCCCGGAATTTCGCCAGCCGGTCGCGGGTATCGTGGAATTTTTCAATGGTTTCATACAGGGTGCCGGCGGGGTAATCCTCCAGTAGGCGGAGGAACCGCCCGAAACTCCGGCCGGCGGCGGCGAACTGCTCCGGCGTTTCCGCCTTCTGCAGGCAGACGCCCCCTTCGATAAAGGGATAGCAGCGCCATGCGCCCCCCTCCGCGTCGGTGTAGAAGAGCCTACCGGCCCGGGTGCGGATCACAGTCAGGGTTTCCCGCTGCGGATCCCCGCCGGCCGCTGTGATCTTTTTCCGAAGGAAGGCGGTCACCCCTTCGATGTTTTCCATCAGCCGGGCCGGGTTTGTGAACACCTGCGTGTTGATCCGCTGGAGGATAAACCGCCGCGCTTCCCCGTCCGGAAGCTGCACATAAACGGCAAAGGTATCGTTGATATGCCCCTCCCCATACCGGAGGGCGCCGGCGACTTCCCCCCCGAAGTCAAATGCAGCGAGGACGTCCGCCGTGGGGCGGAGAATATTCCCTGCCATCCCAATCTCCCCTTTCCCGCTTATTTCCACAGAGGTTCCGGATACAGGCCGGAGCGGTGCTTTTCCGCAATCGCTTCCATGACCGCCGGCTTGTCCTCTTTATAGGTAACGCCGCACCACTTGTCCGGGCTGGTGAGGACCTTCACCGTGGCCCTCCCTTCCTGCAGCAGGGTATTCACCACCGTAGGCAGCTGGTACTCGCCCTTGAGCGGGTCGGCTTCCAGCGCCTTGTCCAGGAATGCGGGGAAAAGCGCGCCGATTTCCTTCAGCAGGCCGGGGGTGAAGCCCCAGAGGTTCATGGAAACCACCGAATCCGGATCCAGCGCGGCCCAGGTTTTCCCGCCGTCCTCGGTAAAGCGGGCGCCGTCCGGCGTTTTCTCAATGTGGGTATGTTCCACCACTTCCCGCAGGAAGCCGTCCCCGTCCACCGCGCAGACCCCGCGGGCCACATGGCCGTATTCGGTCAGGGTATTCTTCAGGCGGTATCCCACCATGCAGAAGGGGAGGACCGCCCCCTCCTCCGGCAGGGCGCTGAGATGGTCGTAAATCAGCTGGAAAGCCTGCGGCCCGTAATAATCGTCGGCGTTAATCACCGCAAAGGGCGCGTCCACGATGTCCCGGATGCTGTAAACCGCCTGGGCGGTGCCCCACGGCTTTGTACGGCCCGCAGGGAAGGCATAGCCCGGGGGCAGATCGTCCAGCCGCTGGAAAGCATACGAAACCTGCGCCTGCTTTTCCATCCGGCGGCCGATCACATCGTAAAAATCCTCTTCGATCTCTTTCTTGATGACAAACACAATCCGCTCAAACCCGGCGCGCAGGGCATCGTAAATCGAATAGTCCACGATGACCTCCCCGTGCCGTCCCACCGGATCGATCTGCTTGAGCCCGCCGTAGCGGGATCCCATGCCGGCCGCCATGACGACCAATACCGGTTTTTTCAACTTCTTCACCCTTTCCGTATGCAGGCGGCGGAGCCGTCTCCTTACCATGCCCACGGCTCCGCCGGATTCGTTGGCGATGGGATGCCGGCCGCAAAGGCCGTCCGGGCATTCCGGCATCCCGTTTTCTTTGATTTTAGCCTGCGGTCCCGGGAAAAGCGATAGCCAAACAGCCAAAGGATTTGTCGGATCGGTGCGAAGCGCCTGCCCCATATCCGGCGGCCATGGCCAAGGGGCAAGCGCCCGGCACACAGCCCTCGCGGGAGGATCCGCTTATCCCTCCGCGTCAGTCTCATACCAGCGGATCTCGTTCGCGTCCATATCCAGCCGGAAGGAACTGCCGTCCCCGCGGTAGACCGTGGTGCTCTGCGGAGCATAGGTGTTGTTGACCACGCAGTACTTGCCGTTTTTGACGTAGGCGTGCACCTCTACGTTATAGTTCTCGCTGAACCAGTGGTGCAGCAGTTCCTCTCCGTGGGAGGCCCACAGGATGGCGCGGTAAAGCAGGCGGGAATTTTCAAAGCTGTACGGCAGGCCGCTGATATACACCGCCCGGCCCCCGCCGAAGTCGTTCGCCGCCAGCTGCACGCCCTTGTCTATCTGGCGGAGCACCTGCGTATCCGGCAGGGCGTAGATGTTCTTCTTCCCCTCGCCGAAATCGATGTCGCCCGGGCAGTCCTCGGTGATAAAGTGGGGATGCTCCTCCCAATTGTATTTATCCAAAGATAGGGTGAAGCCGGTTTCCTCCTCCACGCCGAGCACCCCGGCCAGCTGGAAGAAGCGGCCCTCATGCTGGCAGGCGGTAGGCTCGCCCACCCCAATGAGCCCGCCGCCCCGGTGGACAAAACGGCGCAGGGCGGAAACGACGGCCTCGTCCGTCCAGTTTTCCCCGCCGGAATACGCGGTGTACGCGTCCCCGACGTTGAGAACCACGTCGAACCCGTCCAGCACCCCGGGGTTGGCGCGGATATCGTCGAAGGAGAGGAACTGCACGTCGAACGGGGCGCCGCTGAGCGCTT
The DNA here is from genome assembly GCA_904377855.1 of Candidatus Avimonas merdigallinarum. Lineage (GTDB taxonomy): Bacteria > Bacillota > Clostridia > Oscillospirales > Acutalibacteraceae > Avimonas > Avimonas merdigallinarum. The sequence continues at coordinate 19,156 of CAJFGS010000002.1, read as the reverse complement.
CGATCACCCCGGCATAGGAATAATTCTGCTTGTAATAGATCGCATGGTGGACCATATGGTTCCCCCATGCGCGCATCTTCCCCCAGCAGTTGAGCACAGCCACCTTCTTGACGCAGTAGGGCGTGGTGCCGCGGATGTTCTCATACAGCTCCCGGAACTCGTCGCAGACGCTCTTCACATACTCCACAAATTCCGGGAACTCCAGCGCCAGCTTCAGGTAGCCGCCGTAGCCGATCCGGTCGATCGGCTTGCGCAGGATCGCGCGGCGGGCGGTCACCCAGTTGACCTTGGCCTCCCGCACCGGGTCGCCGCCCTCGTGGAAGGTGTCGGGGAAGAAATAGGGCAGGAAGCGCCCCTCGGTATACTTTACGCCGGGGATGTCGCTGATTAAGCGGAGGGTCGCGCCGTTGCCGACGCTGCCCACCACCGCGTCCAGCCCGATGGCCTGGAATTCCGGCATAAACGGCTCGGTGCCGATCCAGTGGTCGCCCAGGAACATCATGGCTTCCTTCCCCATCTCGTGGGTGATGTCCACCATCTCCCTGGCGAGTTTGGCCACTTCCCGGCGCTGGAAGGCCTGGAAGTCCCGGAATTCCTTGCTCGGCACCCGGTAGGTGTTGTTCATATACCCCTGGTCGATGATATATTCCGGCCGGAATGGGTAGCCGGCTTCCCGCTCAAACTGCTCCAGGATATAGGGGCTGACGCTGGCGGAATAGCCGTACCAGTCCACGTATTTTTCCCGCGCCAGCTCGTCGAACACCAGGGTGAACTGGTGGAAGAAGGTGGTGAAGCGGATGACGTCCACATACGGGTGCTCCTCGATAAAGCGGCGGAGCCGCTTCATGGTAAATTCGTGGGTCTTGGGCTGGCGGACGTCGAAGGTGATCTGGTGCTCCACCCCCTTCCAGTCGTTGGTGACCGCGTTGTACATATGCACCGGGTCCCACAGGATATACGCCAGGAAGCTGACGGTGTACTCATGGTACGCCTGCGCCCGGATGGTCACGTCGCCGGTTTCTTCGCTGTAATCCCAGCGGTCCGCCGGGAGCACCTCCCCGGTGGTGCGGTCGATGACTTCCCACCAGCGGCGGATGTCGTCCCGGCTGTTCACCGCGAGCATATCGGGGTACAGCCCCTCCATCAGATGGATGGACAGGGTGTCCGAAACCGCCGTACGGTGGGGGGTCATCAGGTACATCTGTTGGATTTCGTCCGGGTTCGCCTTCGCCCAGGCGTTGTCCTTCCGGGTGGTGTAGTAGGTGGAATAGACCTTGGCGCCCACCCCTTTGAGTTCCTCGGGGTAGTCCGTGCCGTCGCAGTCGCGGATGGCGTCGGCCCCCCACAGTTTCATGAGTTCCAGCGTCTGCGGAACCACGTCCACATCGGTCGGGATGGTCACCCGTCCGGTTCTTTTCTTCTCATTCGTCATAGCGGATCCCTCTCTTTCCCGTTCAGGCGTGAGGCTGGCCCCGGCGCTGTTCCTGTTCCCGGGCCTTCATCTGCTTTTTCTGCAGCCGGTCCGCCCGGGTATACCGGCGGTTGTACAGGAACAGGAGCACAAGCAGGCCGGCCAAACCGAGCAGCATCAGCCCAAGCCAGCCGATCCCTTCGTGCGCCTGCCCGATGATAACCAGCGCGGCGCAGCCGAAAAATGCGATGATGACCGCCAATGCTTTAAGAAAATTCATGTCCGTCCTCTCCTTTCCGGCTTATCCCTTGATCCCGCCGACCGTCATGCCCTGGGTCAGCTTCTTCTGCACCATAATATACAGGATGAGGGTCGGCAGCATGACGATGACCAGGCCCGCGTACATCTGCCCGTATTCCATGGCGGCGTTCTGGGCTTTCATCAGGTTCATCAGGCCGACCGGCAGCGTCTTGAGCGAATCCTCGGTCAGCAGGGTCATCGAGATGATATACTCGTTCCAGAAGGACAGGAAGTTGAACAGAATGACCGTGATGATGCTGGGCTTCGCCATCGGCATGATAATCTGCACCATGGTGCGGAAATAGCCGCTCCCGTCCACATACGCCGCTTCCTCATAGTCCTTGGGCAGGGTGGCGAAATAGCTGGACAGCAGGTAGATGGTGAAGGGGAGCGCGGTGGATGCGTAGATAAGCCCCACGACAAAGAGGTTGTTGACAAGGATGGATCTGCCGAACAGGGAGTCGACGTCCACCAGCATCAGGAAGATCGGGACCACGATATAGTTGACGTTGATGAACAGCCCGCCCATGAAGGCGACGTTCAGGATTTTCCGGCCGCGGAAGCGGTAGCGCGCCAGCACGTAGGCGGCGGGTAGGGCCACGATCAGCAGGATGGCCAGGCCCAGGGCCGTCACGATCACCGAGTTGAGGAAGTAGGAGCCCATTTTCGCCTTCTGGAAGGCGTCGATAAAGTTCTGGTAATGGAAGCCCTTCGGCAGGGACCAGGGGTTGCCGTAAAACTCGCTGTTCTGCTTGATGGACGCCAGGAACGCCCAGCCCACCGGCACAATGATGGTGACAGCAAACGCAATCAGCACCACAAAGATGAAAATTTTATAGAGGGTTTCCGCGCTCATGGGTTTTCTGTTTTTCATGACGCCGCCCCCTTAATATTCCAGCGGTTCACGCTTGGTGACCGCGTTCACAATCGCCGCCAGCCCGAAGGAGAACAGGAAGACGATGACGCCGATCGCCATGCCGTAGCCGTAGGACGAGTTGGTATACGCCTGCTGGTACATATAGCTTAGGAACACCTCGCTGGCGCCGTCCGGCCCGCCGTTGGTCATCGCGTTGACGAACAGGAAGCTCAGGTTGATCGAGCTGATGATGAAGAAGGTCAGCGTGGTGCGGATATTGGTCCAGATAAGCGGGATGGTGATGTGGAAAAACTGATGAATCCGGCCGGAGCCCTCCAGCGAAGCGCTCTCATACAGGCTTTCCGGCACGGCGGACATGCTGGCCATATACATCACCATGTAGTACCCGATTGCCTGCCACACCATGGCCCCGGCAATGCTGAACACCACAAGCTTCTGGTTGCCCAGCCAGAGGATGGGGTTGTCCTTGATATTGGTGAACAGCCCGATGATGCTGTTGAGCAGTCCCTGCTTGGGATCGTAGATCGCGTTGAAGATGGCGGAAATAACCACCACGGAGAGGATGTTCGGGATGTAGAAAATTACCCGGAAGAAATTCTGCCCCTTGATCTTTTCCCTGGTGAGGATCCCGGCGAATACCAGAGCGAACGCCAGGGTGATAATGGTCACCAGCACAATCAGCAGGACGGTGTTTTGGAAGGATTTCAGGAATTTCGCGTCGCTGAGCAGCTTCTGGAAATTCTGCAGGCCGACGAACACCTTCCCCTCGGCCGAATACCCGCCCCATTTGAACAGGGAATACCAGAACACCTGGAGGGTGGGGATCACCATAAAGATGATAAAGAGGATGGCGGCCGGCGCTACACAGAGGGCAACGAACCGGCCCCTGCCTTTCTGTTTATCCAAGCGGAATCGCTCCTTTCGAATGGGGCCGGGCCGCCGGCCCTCCCCCTATTGCAGAACGCGCGGGGAATTTGCGTGCGTTCCGGACCTGCCCGCCCTGAAAAAAAGGACGGTGGGCAGGCTGCCCACCGTCCTTCCCTTGGCTTACTCCCGGCCGGCGCTATGGTGAGTCGTATAGCCCGCCGGGGGAGCGGTTTGGCTGTTACTTCAGCGCAGCACGCAGGGCGTCGTTGGCTTTGTTCACGGCTTCCTTCCACTGGGCCACCGTCTTATCGCCGCTGACAATGCTGTCCACGGTTTTAAACAGCGCGTCGCTCATGCTGACGCCCTCAACCGGGTCGGTGGTGGCGAAAGCGCCCATGGCGGCTTTGGCGCCGCTGTCATAGATGCTGTAAAACAGCTTATTGTCGCCTTCCAGCATATCGCTCACGCCTTCAATCGGCTGGACGGCGCCGGCTTTGGCGAAGATGGCCGCCGCTTCGTCCGAGTACAGGTATGCCATGAATTTGTCCGCCAGCTCCGGGTTCTTCGCCTGCTTCGGGCTCCAGATCTGCTCGAAGAAGGTGTAGGAGTACCGATCGCCGCCTTCGGTGACGGCCGGCAGCGCGGTGAAGCCCCATTCAAAGCCGTCGGCGCGGGGCGCGTCCTTCATCTCTTCCACAACCCAGGTGCCGTTGGGCATGAAGAGCGCCTTGTTGTCCAGGATGAGCTGCTGGTTCTTCACAAAGTTCGTGTCGTTCGCGTTGGCCACGGTGGTGGGCTCGGTATAGGTGGCCAGCTTCGCTACGATTTCAAACGCCTGGTTTGCTTCAGCGGTGTCCCAGATGCCTTCCTCATACTGCATGGCGCGGTTGAAGAAATCCGGGCCGCCGGTTTCGTTGAGCAGGGCGTAGAAGAACGCGTCGAAATAGCCGGTGGTCGGGTAGGTAAACAGGGAGATGCCTTCGGCCTTAGCCGTGTCGCCCAGGGCCCACATTTCATCCCAGGTGGTGGGGACATCCCAGCCCTTTTCCTTAAACAGGCCGGCGTTATAGAACAGGCCGCAGGGCCCGTAGAACATCGGGGCCAGATAGGTCTTGCTGTCGGAATAGGGGTTGGTGACCAGCGTGTCCAGGAAGCCGGGGACGATTTTGTCCTTCACCTTGACGTCTTCGCCCGGGACGGTCATCTCCAGCATGTCGGTCAAATCGCGGATGGCGTTCTCCTTGGTCAGGGTTTCGGTCAATGCGTCGGTGCGGCCGACCGCCAGATGGACGACGTCGGGATAATTGCCGACCTTCATCTGGGAGCTGATGACGCTCTCCAGGTTCCGGTCAACCGTCAAATCCACCGTAACGCCGGGGTTCGCCGCTTCAAAGGCGTCGGCGATTTCCTTCCACACCTCGGCGCCGTAGGCGCTTTCCAGAGCGGCGACCCGCACGGTCTGGCTGTTGCTGCCGCCAGAACTTTCCCCATCGTTGGTGCAGCCGGACAGGATACCCGCAAACAGCAGGGCGGCCAGTGCCAGGGACAGTACCTTTTTCATTGTCGTTTCCTCCTTATTTTCGAAATACGTCTCTCCGTTAACAAGCGTCTCGAGGGCTTTCACTCCCCTAGTATGTACCCTTTGGGCGCCGCTTACACTTACGGTATAGCCCCTTTTTCGATGGATTCAATTTTTATGTTGCGATATTTTTTATAAATATTGCTGTGTTTGTAAAATTTATCTATCATTACACTTTATTGTTGATATTTTATTGATTGTTTTCTGCATAGCCCCTCAAATTACTGTGATAATCAAATGGATTTTCTCAACTTTTATAGATAACTTGCAGTTTTTCCGTCGATGGAGTATAATGGGAGCCAACAGCAAAAATCCTCCTATCCGGAAGAGAAATTGCACAATATATTAATATGTTAAAGCGTTGACATCCTGCAGTGTTAACACTTTCCAGTGAGAGGTGATTGTATGAGCAATCGGCAATATGCCATCGAAAGCCACGAGCAGCTTCGTCCGGAGGCCAAGCTGCTCTACATTACCGCGGCCAAATATGAACGGGATTGGCACAGCACCATGCACACCCACTATTATTCCGAATTCATTTACGTTTTACGCGGCCGCGGCCGGTTCCTTGTGGAGAAAACGGCGTTTGATATCCGGGAAAACGATCTGGTAATCGTCAATCCCTATGTGGAGCATACCGAAACATCTCTGGAAGATCACCCGCTGGAATATATTGTCCTGGGGGTGGACAACGTGGCGTTTACCTTTGGGCCTATGGGGGCGGCGAGCGGCTACCGCCATTTCCATTACCAGGAGCAGGCGGCCCAGATGAACTGGTATCTGAAATCCATGCTGCGGGAAGTGGAGAAGAAGGAGTTTTACCATAAGGCGGTCTGCCAGAACCTGCTGGAGGTCATGATCATCCATATGATGCGCATTGCGAATTTCACGCTCGCTGTGGTCCCTTCCCACAAACAGCGGACGGTCAGCAGCGCCGCCAGGCGGTATATCGGCGACCATTTCAAGGACAACATCACCCTCCAGCTCCTGGCGGACAAAACGCACGTCAATAAATTCCACCTGGTCCACAGCTTTACCGAGGATTACGGCATTTCCCCCATCAACTACCTAATCGCCCGCCGGATCGAGGAAAGCAAGATGCTGCTCAAGACCACCGACCTGAACATTTCGAAAATCGCCTCTTTCTCCGGCTTTTCCTCCCAATCGTATTTTTCCCAGTGCTTCCGGCGGATGACCGGCCTATCCCCCAAAACGTACCGGGAACAAACGGAGAAGGGCGCCCTGCCGGAGGAAGACGAGCACTGAACGGCCGGAACATACCGGAACCATAGGAAAAAGGGGGACGCTGCCTAATGCAGCGTCCCCCTTTTGAAAACCGTGAGCCGGTATCCTGTATTCGCGCCTTGCGGGTGCCGAGCCAGGCTTTTTCCGGCCCGTGCAGCATCCCGGAACAGAGCCCCACGGCGGGCCGTGAAGACGGCCCGCTTTTTTCATTTTGCCGGTCCTGCCGGCCGTTGGCTTCGGCCGTCCGCATATGCCGGCCGCATTTTCCCTGTCCGCCGGCCGGCTCCCCTGCGCAGCCTCCCCCGACGTAGGGCGCGCTTTCAGGCGGTATCCCGCCGCCCTCTGTGGAACAAGCGGCCGATTTCCCGGACCACCGCCTCGCCCCCGGCAGGCAGGACGCGGCCCGCCGCTTCCTGCACCGCCTCTTCCGCCCCCGCGACGGCGCGGGAGATGTCGGCCGCTTCCAGCAAGCCGAGATCCCGCTCACTGTCCCCAAACGCGGCGATTTGCGCGGCGCCGATCCGCTGCCTGAGTTCCTCCGCCGCCGCGGGGCGGGTGGCGGAGGCCGCATAAATTTCCAGCAGGGCGTATCCCGGGTGCTCCCCGTCCGGGCGGAGGACGGTGTAAATCCCGGCCTCCTCCTGGAACGAGGCGATCTCGGCGCGCAGCGCTTCGGCCATCGCCCGGGTATCCACGCACAGCAGGTAGAGCGGATCGTGGCCCTCGGGAAGGGAGCCGCAGACATACTGCTTCTGCGGCAGGCCCCGGCGGGCGTGGTAGAGCTCCTCCTCGGCCGGGTTGGTGAACCGCCCGTAATACACATGCAGCACGTCGTGGATTACCGCGTGGACAAACAGGTTCAGCCCCCGCCGCTCGAACACCGCCGCCACCCGGCGGTAGGCGGCGGGCGGGATGGCCTTGCAGTACAGGTAGGAGCCCGCCTGCATATCGTACAGCGCCGCGCCGTTCATGGCGATCACCGGCAGCTTCAGGCGAAGCCCCGCCAGCGCCGGCAGGAAGGTGGCGGGGGTCCGCCCCGTCGAAACCGTGACCTGCGCGCCCTCGCCAATGAGCCGGTTGAGATGGATGACCGCCGCTGGCGGGATTTTCCCGTCCGGTCCGGCCAGCGTCCCGTCCAGGTCGGTGACAAAAAGCAGGGCGCGGTTCCGCCGCCGGGGGAGCCGGAAGGCGTTCACCCCCAGGGAAACAAAAATGCCTATCAGCGTGTCCAGCACGCGGTTCATGGCAAACAGGTACGGGTTGACGTCCATGGCATGGGAAACCGTGATGCTCATGAACACCACGCAGGTGATATAGGACGCCGGGGTTTTCTTTATCAGCACCGTGATGTAAATCAGCACCACAATCATCACGGAAATCAGCAGGTAGCGCAGGATCGGCCAGTCCGGCGGGAAGAAGCGCTGCTCCACCAACAGGATCAGCATCCCGGCCGCGCCGCCCAGAAAGGTGCCAATCGTCCGGTTCAGCGCCACCTTGACGCTGCCGGACACATACGGCTGCATGCAGAGCACGGCGGCGATCGCTGAATAAAACGGCGATCCCTCCTGCCCGCGCAGCAGATGGATGACAAAACAGAGGAAGACGGCGACGGCGGATTTCACCATCCGCATGCCGACTTTGGGCAACTTGGGCACGGCCAAGGGACACCCTCCTTTCCGACGATTTTTTGATTCCCCCCGCCGGGGAACTGTGCTACAATAGCAGTATATCCAAAGCGTGCCGGCCCGGCGGACCGGCGCGCCGCCCGGAAAGGAGCGCTTCCTATGCCCATGACCCGCCAGGAGCTCATCGACTACTGCCTGACCTTCCCCGACGCTTATGAGGATTACCCGTTTGACGAGCAGACGCCGTTCCTGCGGCGGCGGGTCAACCGGAAGGGGTTCGCCCTCTTTATCAACGTCCGCGGGGAGGAATGCGTCAATCTGAAATGCCACCCCGACCGGGCGGAACTGTACCGGCTGGTTTACCGGGACGTAACCCCCGGCTACCATATGAACAAGACCCATTGGAACACCGTGCGCATCGGCGGCGACGTGCCGGACGACGAGATGATGTCCATGATAGCCCACAGCTACGAGCTGGCCGCCCCTCCCCGCCGCCGGCTCCGGTAACGGGACGGGCGTTTGGCGGCGCGCTCCGGCAGAAAACGCTTCCGGAATTGGCCGCCTGCCGGGGTAAACGGGAGGACGCCCAAAAGGGGGCGCCGCCGGGCTAGCCGAGCCGGAAACAACGGGCGGGAAGCCCCGCCTGCCGGCTTACCCGCCGGCGCAGCTTTTTGCCACCCGGTCGAGATAGGCGGTGTACCACCGCTCCCGCTCAAGAGGGCGGGCCGGGTCCTCCGCCGGGGGATCCGCCGGCGGGCTGAACAAAAGAGGCTGGTTGTCGCAGCCCTGGTGGAGGGCGCCCCGGAAAAGGCGGCGCAGCTCCCCGTCCCGGTCAAACCGCCGTTCGGTGATTTCCACCGTCGGCTCCCCGCCCGGGAGGGCGGCGTGCTCCCCGAAAAAGAGCCGGGGCGTCCGCCCCACGCCGAAAAAAGCCGTCGCATACAGCGCCAGCCCGGCGGCGTCCCCCGCCGGTTCGGACAGTTCCACCGTCAGCAGGGCCGCGAAGCTCTCCTCCCGCTCGTCCAGGGCGAGGCAGTCCATCCCGGTAACCGGGCAGGGGCTCCGCCCGGCGGGCGGCCCTGCCTCCGGCAGGCGGGAGCACATCCAGTCCCATTTTTCCCGGAAAAAGCCCTCCGCCGCCTCCGGCCCCTGATCAAAAGCGGCGTAGAATTCCTCCGGGTTTTCCAGAATCAGCGGCGGGAGAATCTCCTCCTGATAGATTGTCCGCCGTTCCCGTTCGGTCACGTCCAAGCCCTCCCTTCCCCCTGGAAAGGGGGATTTTCGTGTGCGCCTGTCCCGCAGTGCCATGCATTTTCGGGGACAGGATGTAGGTTTCTCTTCCAATTGTTATAGTATACCATGTTTTTCCCGCCGGAGGAATCCCCCTGCGGAAAATCGCGGGCGTGTTCCGCCCCAAGGCGGGCGGACGAGCCTCCCGCCTCCCTCCGGACGGCGGAGGGGGCAGCCCGCCGCGGGGGGCAATTTTCAAAAGACAAAGGAGCCGAACTTTTATGACCTATTCCGAAGCGCTGCAGGCCGTCGACCGGCTGAAACCGGGCGGGATGAAGTGGGGGCTTGCCCGCATGGAGCGGATCCTCGCGCTGTGCGGCCGCCCCGAGCGCCGCCTGCGGTGCGTCCACATCGCCGGCACCAACGGCAAGGGCTCCACCGCCCGGATGATCCAGAGCATCCTGACCGCGGCCGGATACCGGACGGGGCTGTATTCCTCCCCGGCCGTGACTGGCCTGCGGGACACCGTCACGGTGGACGGGCAGGCGATACCGGAAGGGGAGTTCGCCGCCCTGGTCGCCGAGCTGCTCTCCCATCAGGGGGAAATGGGGGAGGCCGGGGGGCTGAGCGAATTTGAACTGACGACGGCGCTGGCCTTCCTGTATTTTGCCCGGAGCCGCACCGATCTCTGCGTGATTGAATGCGGCCTGGGCGGGCGGGACGACGCCACCAACGTCCTGCCCCCGCCCCTGGCGGCGGTGCTCACCCCGATCTCCCTCGACCATACCGCTGTCCTGGGGGATACCACGGCGGAAATCGCGGAAAACAAATGCGGCATCCTGAAGCCCCCCTGCGCGGTAATCACCTCCCCGGCGCAGGACGAGGACGCGCTTGCGGTGATCCTGGAACGGGCGGCCCGGCTGGGCCTGACGGTGCGGATCCCCGGCGCTTGTGCCCCCCTTCTCGAGGAATCGCTCGGCCGCACGGTGTTTTCCTGGGACGGGATGACCCTGACCCTCCCCCTGACCGGCGGGTTCCAGCGGGAAAACGCCCTGACCGCCATAGAGACGGTGCGGGCCCTCGCCCCGGCGGGCTTCCCCGTCGGCGCGCAGGACATCCAAAAGGGGCTGGCGGGAGCTTGCATGCCCTGCCGGCAGGAGGCGCTCTCCCTTTCCCCCCTCGTCCTGCTGGACGGGGCGCACAACCCGCAGGGGGTGGCCGCGCTGGCGCAGACCCTGCAAAGGCACCGGCTCTCCGGCTTCACGATGATAGCCGGGATGCTCAGGGACAAGGATACCGCCCGCTGCGCCGCGCTGCTCGCCCCCTTCTGCCGCCGCGCCGTCTGCTGCACGCCGGACAACCCCCGCGCCCTCCCCGCCGCGGAATTCGCCGCCCGGCTGCGGGAGGCCTCTCCCTCCCTGCCGGTATCCGTCGTCGAGGAACCGGCCGCCGCGCTGGAATCGGTGCTGGGCGTGGCGGAGGCGGGGGACAGGGAACCGGACGGCGGCAGCGGGAGGGCCGGGGAGGGGTTCCCCCTGCTGGTCGCCGGCTCGTTCTACGTGGCGTCGGCCCTGCGCCCCCGCCTGCTGGACTGGCTGGCGGGCGGAAAATAGCGCGGCCGTCCCGCCTTCTGCCCCGGCAGACGGGGCGGGCCGTTTTCCCGGCTCGGGGACAAAACGGGAAGGACGGAAAAATTCCGCCCTGCGCCCAAATTCGTCATAAATTTTACGGACAAGCTCCTATCCTATGGGATAGGGGCTTTTTTTCTGCGCACACTAGGTACGGAAACGATGCGGGGCCCACAGGCGGGGCCGCAGGGCCGACGCATGGAGGAAAGGGGTAAACATACATATGGCATTGCGCATGGAACACTCGTCCGACGGCCTGACGGTCTGGCTTTCGGGGGAAATCGACCACCATTCCGCCCGCCGCATGCGGGAGGAGATCGACGCGGCGGTGGAACGGCTGAAGCCGTCCCGCCTTCGCCTGGATTTCGGGGGGATCAGCTTTATGGACAGTTCCGGCGTCGGGCTGATCATGGGGCGGTTTCGCCTGATGCAGCTGTACGGCGGCACGCTGGAAGTTGCCGGCGCGTCCGAGCGGATCCGGAAGGTCCTACGTCTGGCCGGGCTGGATCGGCTGGGCGTGCTGAAGGACGCGCCGGGGGAAGACGAGCCTGCCGGCCTGTAACCCGTCAAATAACAACCGCGGAAGGGAAGGCCGCGGAGAAATGGAGTTTGCCATGAAACCACTCAATGAAATGAAGCTGAATTTTCCCAGCCGGTCGGCCAACGAAGGCTTTGCCCGGGCGGTGGTCGCCGCCTTCGTCTCCCAGCTGGATCCCGCGGTGGACGAGCTGGCCGACATCCGCACCGCGGTTTCGGAGGCGGTGACCAACTGCATCGTCCACGCCTACCCGGACACCATCGGGACGATTTACCTGTCGGCCCGCCTGTATGAAGACGGGCGGATTGTCATCAAAATCCGGGACAAGGGCTGCGGCATCGCCGACGTCCGGCAGGCCATGGAGCCGCTGTTCACCACCGGCGGGGAAGAACGCTCCGGCCTCGGCTTTTCGGTCATGGAGAGCTTCACCGACCGGTTGCGGGTCTCTTCCAGGAAGGGGAAGGGGACGTCCGTCGTCCTGGAAAAATACATAGCCCCCCGCGAATCCGCCCAGAACGGGGCAAAGCCGTCGTGAGCCGGCGGGAAGATTTCATCTGTGAGAACATCGGGCTGGTCCACTCCTGCGCGCGGCGTTTCAGCGGACGGGGGATCGAATACGACGATCTGTTCCAGGCCGGCTGCGTCGGGCTGGTGAAGGCCGCCGACGGGTTTGACGAGGAACGGGGCCTGAAATTTTCCACCTATGCGGTGCCGGTGATCCTGGGCGAAATCCGCCGCCTTTTCCGGGACGGCGGGACGGTAAAAGTCAGCCGCTCCCTCAAGGAGCTGTCGATGAAAGCGGCGAGGGAGCGGGAACACTTCACCAGCGCGCAGGGCCGGGAGCCCACCGTCAGTGAGATGGCCGATCTGCTCGGGGTGGAGCGGGAACAGGCCGCGGAGGCCATGGGCGCGTCCCTGCCCCCGCTCTCCCTCACCCGTTCGGGGGAGGAGGACGAAGGGGATCAGATCGACGTGCCGGTCTCGCCCCCGGACGAGCTGCTCACCGACCGCCTCGCCCTGCGGCAGGTGCTGGGGGAGCTTGCGCCCCGGGATCGGGAACTTATCGTGCTGCGGTACCTCCAGAGCAACACCCAGCAGGCCACCGCGGACAAGCTCGGCATGACGCAGGTGCAGGTCTCCCGCCGGGAGCGTGCACTGCTTCTCCAGATGCGGGAAAAACTCATCGGCTAGGAGACGGCCGGAACAGGGCGCGGGCCGCCCTGCATCGCAAGGCTTACGAAAAAGGGACGGCTGCAAAAGGAAGCGCTTTGCGGCCGCCCCTTTTCGTTGACCGCGGGAACGGCGCCCCGCAAAAAGCGGCTGCTTCCCGTATCGGGCGGGGCAAGCTGTTAACGAGGGGCCTTCAGCTTTAATATTTCGATATATAATATAACATATATAGGAAACTTCCGCTGGGTTCGTTAGAACGGTACCCGCCCGTTCACAGGCCGCGGGGCAAAGGCTGCGCGCGGGATCCGTTCCAGCGCGTTTGAGACGCCTGCCGGCAATCGGCCCGCATAGGGCCTGCGCGCTCCCCCGGTCCCGCCGGCGGAGCCGGCCCCGCCGCCCGAATCCGCCCGCCACTTCCGGGGGAGCGGCGGCAAAAGCCGCGGCTGCCGGGAGGGGGCCGGGCTGCCCGCCCGAAAAACCGCGCGCGGCAGAAGCGACGGGCGGGTCGCCGGGCCAATCCGCCGGCCTGCCGGAGTGCAGGCGGCGTTTTTGCGGAAATATTCCATGGGAAACATTGACTTTTCCCCGCACTTTGTTTACTATAAGAAGAGTAGCGGTTTCTCAACTCTCAACACGGCGGGGGCGGGCGCGCCTCCGTGAAAGGATGGACTTCCCATGAACAACGCGGAAAAGACCATGGATAAAATCGTCGCTTTGTGCAAAGGCCGGGGCTTTGTTTACCCCGGTTCGGACATATACGGCGGCCTTTCCAATACCTGGGACTACGGGCCGCTCGGCGTGGAATTGAAGAACAACGTCAAGCGCGCCTGGTGGAAGAAATTCGTGCAGGAAAGCCCCACCAACGTCGGGCTGGACAGCGCAATCCTCATGAACCCGCAGGTGTGGGTGGCCTCCGGCCATGTGGGGAATTTTTCCGACCCCCTCATGGACTGCAAAAGCTGCAAGACCCGCCACCGCGCGGACAAGCTGATTGAGGATACGGGCGTGAATCCGGCGGGCTGGAGCTTTGCCGAGATGAAGAATTACATCGACGAGCACGGGATCAACTGCCCCGAATGCGGCGAGCATAATTTCACCGATATCCGCACCTTCAACCTGATGTTCAAAACTTTCCAGGGCGTGACCGAGGACGCGAAGAACGAGCTGTACCTCCGCCCCGAGACCGCCCAGGGGATTTTCGTCAACTTCCAGAACATCCAGCGCAGCACCCGGCGGAAGGTCCCGTTCGGCGTGGCGCAGATAGGCAAGAGCTTCCGCAACGAAATCACTCCCGGCAACTTCACCTTCCGCACCCGCGAGTTTGAGCAGATGGAACTGGAGTTTTTCTGCAAGCCGGGCACCGACCTCGACTGGTTCGCCTACTGGAAGGAATACTGCCGCCAGTGGCTGCTCGGCCTGGGGATGCGGGAGGAGAACCTCCGGCTGCGCGACCACGAGCAGAAGGAGCTGTCCCACTATTCCAAGGCGACCACCGACTTCGAGTTCCTCTTCCCCTTCGGGTGGGGCGAACTGTGGGGCATCGCCGACCGCACCGATTACGATTTGAGCCGGCATTCCGAGGTCTCCGGCCAGAAGCTGGATTATTTCGACCCGGAAACCAACGAGCGGTATATCCCCTACGTCATTGAGCCGTCCCTCGGCGCCGACCGCGTGGTGCTGGCCTTCCTGTGCGACGCGTACGACGAGGAGGTCGTGGACGAAAAGGATACCCGCGTGGTGCTCCGCCTGCACCCGGCGATCGCGCCGTTTAAGGCGGCGGTCCTCCCCCTGTCCAAGAAACTGGGGGACGAGGCGCTGAAGATCCACGACATGCTGGCCAAGCAGTTTATGGTCGATTATGACGACGCCGGCTCCATTGGCAAGCGGTACCGCCGGGAGGACGAGATCGGCACGCCGTTCTGCGTGACCTTTGACTTCGACTCGCTGGAGGATCGCTGCGTGACGGTGCGGGACCGCGATACCATGCAGCAGGAGCGGGTGGCCATCGACGAGCTGGCGGCGTATATCGCCCGGAAAATCGCCTACTGATTTCCGAAGAAAAGAAGATAGGAATGCCACCGGGGAAGGAAGCATTTCCTCCCTGGTGGTGTTCTTCTTTCCAACCCCTGTATGTTCCGCCGGAATCGTCCCTATACTAAATACGGGCGCCGGCATAAAAATTTGTTATTAGGATGACAGCTATGAACAATAAAAATTTCCATAAGCAGCCGCTCTCCCCCCGGGTACGCCGCCACCGGCGCCAGCGCCGGCTGATTCTCGGCGGGATCGCAGTGGCGCTGGCCGCCCTGATTGTCGCCATCGTTTTTCTGGTGCGGGGCTGTGCGGGAGGCGCTTCGCCGTCCGACGATTCCTCCGCCACGCCGTCCGGCGGTTCCTCCACCTCCGGGGAGACGACGACCCAGACATCCGCGGCGGAGACGACAACCCAGGCGCCCACCACGACAGAAGTTCCCACGACGGAGGCTACCACGGCGCCCACGGTCCCCGCCGCCGTGGACGATTCCTATTTTGCGGACGCCTGCTTTATCGGCGATTCCCGGACCCAGGGCCTTCTCCTGTATGCCGGGCCGGGGAATGCCACGAACTTCACCTCCAAGGGCCTGAATATCAGCCAGGTGTTCAATTCAAAGACGGTGAAGCTGGACAATCAGGAATATTCGGTAAACGATGCGCTGGGGATGCGGCAGTTCGGCAAGGTGTATATCATGCTCGGCGTCAATGAGCTGGGCTGGACCTATCCGCAGGTGTTCGTCGACCAGTACGGCGACTTGATCGACCGGATCAAGGAGACCTCGCCGGACGCGGATATCTTCGTCCAGTCGATCCTCCCGGTGACGGCTGCCCGTTCCGCGAAGGGCGATCATGTCAACAACGACCGCATCGCCGAGTACAACGCCATGCTCAAGGACCTCTGCCGTGAAAAGGGGGCCGCCTACCTGAACGTGCAGGAGGCTGTGGAGGACGAAAACGGCTGCCTGCCGGCGGACGCCACCACCGACGGCGTCCACCTGAACAAGACATACTGCCTGAAATGGCTCGACTACCTGAAAACCCACACCGACGCGGCGTCCTATATCCCGGAGTAAGCCGCAGCTGCCTGCGCCGCATGGATCCTTGTGACTGAAATTGGAAAGGATGGACGAAAATGAAAAAAATCTGCTGTGCCCTGCTCTCCCTGCTGACGGCCGCCCTGCTTCTCACCGGCTGCCAGGAGGAGCCAAAGGACGTGACCATCGACGTCGCCGCGCTCGCGGACGCGCTCAAGGCGGCGGTCCCCTTCTCGGACGAGCTGGCCGAGCCGAACGACGCCGCGCTGCTGAACTTCTATAATATCGACGAGACGGATATCGCCGCGAAGAAGGTCTATGTCAGTTCGGGCGCGACGGCGGAGGAAATCGCCGTGTTCGAAGGGACGGACGAGGCCGCGGCCGGCCGGATCAAGACGGCGGTGGACGAGCGGATTGCCGACCAGAAATCCGCCTTCGAGGATTATAACCCGGAAGAACAGAAAAAGCTGAACGACCCGGTCATCGTCACCACCGGCAAATACGTCATCCTCTGCGTGTCGGACGACAACGACGCGGCGGAAAAATGCATTGACGAATACACCAAAGGATAAGTGCCCCGCCGGCAGCCGGCCCAGGGGCTGGGCGGCCGCGGCTTTGCATAGGCCGGCGGCTTTGCGTGGAACCGAGGCCGCTGGCCTTTTGGAGGCGGCCCGCCGCCCGCGCCTCTCCCCATGAATTTTGCAAAAACGTGAGGTAATCCCATGGTATTCAGCAGCCTGCTTTTCCTTTTCTATTTTTTGGCGGCCGTGCTTCTCCTGTATTTCCTTGTGCCGAAAAAGCTAAAAAACGCGCTGCTGCTTGCGGTCAGCCTGTTTTTCTACGCCTGGGGCGAGCCGGTCTACGTGGTGATCATGATCGCCGTCATCGTGGCGGATTACGTGCTGGGCCGGATTATCCAGAGCAAGAAGGACGCCGGAAACATCCGGGCGGCGCGCATCACCCTGATTGTCGCCGTCGTGCTGAACCTCGCCACCCTCGGCTTCTTCAAGTATGCCAATTTCCTGATAGGGAACCTGAACGCCATCCCCGGCGTCTCCATCCCCCTGCTGGAACTGGCGCTGCCGATCGGCATCTCCTTCTACACCTTCCAGTCGCTGTCCTATGTCATCGACGTGTACCGCGGGGATGTGCAGGCGCAGCGGAATATCGTCTCCTTCGGCACCTACGTCGCCCTTTTCCCCCAGCTTATTGCCGGGCCGATCGTACAGTACAAGACGATCGACCAGCAACTGAACAACCGGACGGAAAGCTTTGACCTGTTCGGGGACGGCGTCCGCCGGTTCGTCACGGGGCTGGGCAAAAAGGTACTGCTGGCCAATACCGCCGGGGTGGTCTGGTCCCAGATTTCCGCCCTGGCGCCGGACGAGGTGCCGGTGCTGACCGCGTGGATCGGCATCCTGGCCTACACCTTCCAGATCTATTTCGACTTTTCCGGCTATTCGGACATGGCGATCGGGCTGGGGAAAATGTTCGGCTTCACCTTCCTGGAAAACTTCAACTACCCCTATATGTCCAAAAGCATTACCGAATTCTGGCGGCGCTGGCATATCTCCCTGAGCACCTGGTTCCGGGATTACGTCTATATCCCCCTGGGCGGGAACCGGAAGGGCCTCCCCCTGCAGATCCGCAACATCCTGGTGGTCTGGCTGCTGACCGGCATCTGGCACGGGGCGAGCTGGAACTTTGTGGTATGGGGGCTTTTCTTCGGGGTGCTGCTGATGGCGGAAAAGCTGTTCCTGCTGAAATGGCTTCAGAAGGCGCCGGGGATCGTCGCCCGCATCTACACCATGCTGATGGTGATCCTCAGCTGGGCGCTTTTCGCGTTTGACAGCCTGCCGGCCGGCCTTTCCTTTATCGGCTCCATGTTCGGCGCGCACGGCGCCGGGCTTTTCGACGCCCGCTCCCTCTACCTCCTGCTGACCAACGGGCTGCTCCTGCTGATCTGCGCCGTTGGCTGCACCAACTGGCCCAAGCGGGCGGTGGCCCGGCTGGAAAACGGGCGGCTGGCAAGCCATTCGGCGGTTTCGACCGCCGGCGCGGGGGTCGTCCTTCTGGCAATCTCGGTATTAAGCGTCGCCTACCTGGTGGACGCCTCCTATAACCCCTTCCTCTATTTCCGTTTCTGACGGGAAGGGCGGCAGGCCCCGAAGGGGCGGAAAGGCGGGAATCGATTTGAATAAAAAAGTAATCTCGATTGGCTTCGTCGTCCTGCTGTTCGGCGTATCCATCGTCAACCTCCTCGTTCCGCAGAAGGAATTTTCCGAAAGCGAAAACCGGTATCTCCAGACGCTCCCCTCCCCCGATTTGGAGGACATTGCCTCGGGGAAATTTTCGCAGGATTTTGAAAAATACACCGCCGATCAGTTCGTCGGGCGGGACGGGTGGATCGGGCTGAAAACGCTGGCGGAGCTGGCGATGCAGAAAAAGGACAACCAGCGGGTCTATTTCGGCAAGGACGGCACCCTGTTTGACATGGGGGAGGCCATCGACGAAGACCGGCTCGTCCGGAACGCACAGGCGGTGGCGGCGCTGGCCCGGGCGCTGAAAGCGGAAAACCCGGATTTCCACGCTTCCACCCTGCTCATCCCCACGGCGTCCGCTATCCTGACCGACAAGCTCCCGGCCTTTGCGCCGGTGCCGGACCAGGCGGCCGCCATGGAGACGGCGGCCGCGCTGCTCAAGGACGACGCCCCGCTGCACGACGCCACCGCGCTGCTGAAAAGCCATACCGATACCCCGCTTTACTACCGCACCGACCATCATTGGACCACGCAGGCCGCGTATCTGGTTTACGCGGCCTGGGCGGAGCAGAACGGGCTGTCCCCCCTCCCGGCCGACGCTTTCCGGGAGGAAACGGTGTCGGATTCGTTTTACGGGACGCTGTATTCCAAGGCCAACCTCCCCACCATAAAGCCGGACAGCGTCACGGCCTATGTCCCCGTCCAGCCGATCGAGGTTTCGGTGACGTACGACGACGGTACGGTGGAGGATTCCCTGTACAAAGAGGAATTCTTAAGCCAAAAGGATAAATATTCCTATTTCCTCGGCGGGAACCATGCGAAGGTGGAAATCACCACGGGGACAAAAAACGGGCGGGTGCTCCTGCTGGTGCAGGATTCCTACGCCCACTGCTTCGTCCCCTTCCTGGTCGCCCACTATGAGCGGATCCTGGTGATCGATCCCCGGTACTTCAAGGAGGATATCGCCGCCTACGCCAGGGAGAACGGCGCAACCGATCTGCTGGCCCTGTACAACCTCCCCAACTTTGCGGTGGACCAGTACGCCGCCAACATCTCCCCGCAGTAAACCGCTTCCGGAGGAAGCTGTGCGGCGATTTTCGGACTGGATGGGCGTTATGCGCCAGGCAGCCCGGCCGATATAAAGCGAAAAAATACCCCCGGCAAATTGCGGGATATCGTTAAGGGAGAATGTATGTAGTATGTCCCCGGAAGGTATTGTGCCTTCCGGGGACTGCTTTTTAAGCAGTCATTGCTGTATGGCGTGCGAGGACTTCGATGGCGGGCATTCCATTCTGCTCCGGCAGCTGGAATGCATAGTGGATGATAATTGGGTTTCCTGCTGTTCGGGAATACTTTT
>CAJFGS010000001.1 GCA_904377855.1 Candidatus Avimonas merdigallinarum | reverse complement strand
CCGGGAGTTTTACCCAAAGGGTAGAAATCTTTCCCACGTTGCTCCCGCCACTCTAAAACGAAACCTGGCGTTGATTAACGCCAGGCCTCGTAAAGTCTTAAATTTCCATTCCGCTCAGGATTTATGGAACTTTGAACTCTTTTCCTGTTGCTCTTAGTTTGACAATTCACTCGATGCAGGCCGCTTTCCCCTGCCGCCGGGAAGCGATGGCAGCTGGGCGATCCTCAGCAAAAAGCCGCCCGCCGCGCGGAGAGGGAGAAAAAACGGGAGGCTCCCTATAAGCGGTATTCCAACGGGCGGTCGAGCGGCTCCTCCTGGGCGTGACCCGCGTGGATTTCGGCCGCATCCACGCAGCCCATGGCCTGATAAAACGCCTGGGTTTCCACGGCGGGGTGGGAGGAAATGTACAGCTTTTTCGCGCCGTGCTCCTTCGCCCAGGCCGCCGCCCTCAGGAAAAGGCGGCGGCCGGCTCCCCGCCCGCGGAGTTCCTCCGACACGTGCAGGGAGGAGAGGTCCATGTATTCCCCGCGGGAGCCGAACAGCGCCGCTTCCACCGAGGCAAAGCCCTTGAGCTGCCCGTCCTGGAATGCGGCAAACACCGCGCCGCCGGTATGTACCGTATTGCGCAGGCATTCCGTTAAAAAGGCGTAGTTCTCGTCGTTCCAATCGTCTATGAAGGGCGCTTCCTCCGCCGTCCACAGCCCATCCCGCCTGCGCAGGCATTGCCGTACTACCTGGCGGCGCGAAAAGTGCCGGAAGAGCGGCCGCTGGATTTCGTCTTCCTCAAGTTCCCGAATCAAGAAAGGCATGGGATTCCCTCCTTTTTTCCATGTTCTCTCATGTTCTCTCATGTTCTCTCATGTTCTCTCATGTTCTCTCATGTTCTCTCATGTTCTCTCATGTTCTCTCATGTTCTCTCATGTTTTCTCTCATGTTCTCTCATGTTCTCTCATGTTCTCTCATGTTCTCTCATGTTCTCTCATGTTCTCTCATGTTCTCTCATGTTCTCTCATGTTCTCTCATATTCTCTCATGATGCCCGGCGTCCTGCGGCCTGAGAGGAAAGGCGGGGACGGGCCGCCGGGCGCCGGGGATTGTTTTATTGCAGGTTCAGCTCCTTGTACGAATCCTGCAGGGTTTGGCAGGACGCGTGAAAACGCCGGGCTTCCTCGTCGGAGAGGGATAAGGTGAGCACCTTGCGCACCCCGCGGCGGTTGACGATGCAGGGGACGCCGACAAATACGCCGTTTTCCCCGCTGTCTCCATATTCTCCCCGGAGCATCGCCGAAACGGTCAGCACGCTGTTTTCGTTGCCGAAAATCGCTTTGGTAATCCGGACCAGGGCCATCCCGATGCCGTAATAGGTCGCCCGCTTTGCCTTGATAATTTTCTGGGCGGCTCCCCGCACCTCCGCGGCGATGTTTTCCAGGTCGGCATATTGGCAGATCCCGGTTTCCTCGCAAAGGGTGAGAATGGGCTTGGTGGCCATCATCGCCTGCGACCAGGGGACGAATTCGCTGTCGCCATGTTCGCCGATGACGTAGGCGTGCATGTTGCGGGGATCGACCGAGAAGTAATCGCCCAGCAGATACCGCAGGCGGGCGGTGTCCAGCGCAGTGCCGCTGCCGAGCACCCGGCGCGGGTTGAAGCCGGACAGGGTGCAGGTAATCCGGGCCATGATATCCACGGGATTGGTCGCCACCAGGAAGATGCCGTTGAAGCCGGACTCGGTCACTGGGCCGATGATCGAACGGAACACAGCGGCGTTGCGCTGCAGCAGATCCAGCCGGGATTCGCCCGGCTTCTGCGCGACGCCGGCGCAGATGACGACAATATCCGCGCTGGCGCAGTCGGCGTATTTGCCCGCATAAATCTTCATGCTGGAGGAGGAAAAGGCCAATCCGTGGTTGAGGTCCATCGCTTCGCCCATGGCGCGCTCGGCGTCGAGGTCAATCAATACAAGCTCGTCGCAGGCGTTCTGGTTCAGCAGGGCGTATGCGTAACTCATCCCCACCATGCCGGTGCCGATTAAAACCACCTTGCGGCTGTCGCTGGCTGTCATTCTGGCGTCATCCTTTCCGGAAATTCGTTTCGCAGGAAGGAAAACGCGCCGCTTTCCCGGGGAATCACCGTTTATCCTTCAGCGCCGGCGGCATCGGCGCCCCTTCCGGGACGCTTCCGCTCCCATGCTCCGCCGCCGGATACCGATGCCGGAGGCTTTGACAGCGGTGAACCTGTCCGCCGGCCTGCGGCTGAGACATCTTACTTCCTGCCCATATAGTATAACAACACAGGCGAAGAAAATTCCCGGGGCCATCCAGGACGGAAGCAAATCGGTTCCTTTTTCCGGCTTCCCGATATGGGGATGAGGCGGCCTTTCACGCCGGGTTTCCTCCTGCCCGGCGGTGCTTTGCCCGAGCGGCAAGCCGCCGGAAGGGGAGGCGGGCAGGAAAACGGCGGGATAAACGCCCGTTTATCCCGCCGCTTCGAATCGGTTATCTGCGGATGTCCAGCAGCTTGTTTTTCAGTTCGGTTTCCAGGCGGGAAAGCTCCTGTTCCGCCTCCTGGCGCTTCTGGCGGCCTTCTGCCTGGATCTGGATTACCTCGTCCAGGGTGGAAATCAGGCTCTCGTTGGTGTGCTGCAGGGTTTCGATGTCCACAATCCCGCGCTCCGATTCCCGGGCGATGTCCACCGAAGCCATCTTCAAGGCGTCCGCGTTTTTCCGCAGCAGCTCGTTGGTCATGTCGGTGACCGCCCGCTGCGCGTCGGCTGCCTGCCGGGAGTTTTCCAGCCCGAGGGCAAGCACCATCTGGCTTTTCCAAAGGGGGATGGTGTTGACCAGGGTGGACTGGATTTTGTCCGACATCATGGTGTCGTTGTTCTGCACCATGCGGATCTGCGGGGCCATCTGGATGGAAATCATCCGGGTGAGCTCCAGGTCATGCACCTTTTTCTCAAAGCGGTCGCACAGGGCGGCGAGATCGTTGGCAGCCTGCGCATCCTCCGGCAGGCCGCTCTGCTTCGCCTTTTCCACGAGGTCGGCGAGTTCGCCGGCGCGCACCATCTCCAGCTTTTTCTTGCCGGCGATGATATACAGGCAGAGCTCCTTAAAGTAAACCGCGTTGAGCTCATACATCTTGTCCAGCAGGGAGATGTCCTTGAACAGCTGAACCTGATGGTCCTCCAGCACCTGGCAGATTTTATCAATGTTCGCTTCCGTTTTGGCGTATTTGGCCTTCATCGCGTTGAGTTTGTTGGAGCCGCGCTTGAAGAAGCCGAAAAGCCCCTTTTCTTCCTCCACATCGAAGTTTTTCAGTTCGGTTACCACGCCGGAGAGCATTTCCCCGACCTCGCCCAAATCCTTGGTACGGACCCCTTCCAGAACGTTCTGGGAAAAATCCGCGATTTTCTTCTGGGCGCCGGAACCGTATTGGAGCACCAGGTTGGAGTCCCGCAGTTCGATCTGAGGAATAAACTCCTGCACCATCTTCTGCTCCTCCGCCGAAAGCTGCGTTTCTTCAAGGGGGGCGAGCGTTTCCTCCTTTTCCGCTGCGGAAGGGGCGGGGGCGGCGTCCTCATTGGGCGTCAGCGTCAGGGTAGGGGCTTTCTGGACTTCCTGAAAGGGATCGGACATTATGGATTCCTCCTTTTATTTCGTGCCATCCTATGAAAAAGCGATGGCCTTATTTCCCGCCGGGCCGCAGGGGCTTTCCGGTCAGACCCTCCTGGGCGAACATGGTTTCCAGTGCGGAAATATCCGCGGACAGGTCCAGCAGATCGTCCTGCATCAGATTGCTGAGAAGCTGCTGGAACGCCAGGTTGATTTTCCCAATAGCCTCCCGGATTTCCTCCTTGGTTTCGGCCGCGCCTTCGGCGGAGGAAGGCTGCCTTTCCAGGTCGCGGTATGCTTCCACCAGCTTGAGGGTGGTCGGCAGGTAGTAGCAGAGGAACTTCCGGATCTGCGGCAGCTTTTCCGGATGCTTTTCCACATAATCCAGAATCTTCCCGGTGATGTCCTCCAAAGCGTCCAGCTTGAGGGAGATATCCTCCTCCGGCAGGGCGTCGTTGCTTTCCCGGATTTTGGTAAGGTAGGCGTTCCCCTCCGTCCGCATCTGGTGGAGGGCCGCCTGCTCCGGATCGCTGTCCCGCTTCTCCTTTTGCCGGCGCTGTTCCTCCGCCTGCTGCCGGTGCCGCTCTTCCATCTGCTGATACTGCTGGAAGGTCGCATAATCCAGGAAAAAGCAGGTCTTTTCGGCGTCAAAATACCCTTCGGCGAACATCCGGGCGCGCACCATTTTCAAAAGGTCCTTCACAATAAAGGCGCCGTCCCTGCCGGTCGCAGCGGAAAATTCCGAAACCGGGCAGAAGCTCCGCCCCTGGATCACCGCCTGGTACTGGACAAAGCGCTGGCTCCGCCGGTATTTTGCAAAGCCGGCGAAAATCAGCACCGCAAAGGCCAGGGCCAGGACGGTCAGCACAAGCGCCGGCGTCAGGAACAGGGCGCGCAGGGTGTTCAGCAGCGCGAGGAGCCAGAAAATCAGGGCGAATATCCCCAGCGGGATCGCGCCGAGGAAGCCGAGGACAATCATGCACACGCTGGACGCCCGGCCCGGAGCCCGGGTTTTGCGCGGCGAGGCATAGCCGGCGGCGGGATAGGAGGAAGCGGGCCGGGAAGCCGCCTGATAATAGGAATAGGACGGCTTCGGTTCCCCGGCGGGCGCTCCGCCGGCGTGCTCCGCCCCGCGCGGCTCGCTGGTGTGGCCAGCCGGAGGCTGGGGATTCCCCGCCGTCCACTGGGCGCTGTCCGCCGCCTTTTTCGCGGTGTCGGCCACCTTCTGCGTGGTGCGCCGGACAGTATCCTGGATGGTGGAACCCAGATCTTCCAAAGTCTTGGAATCCAACACCTTTTGGACGGTACGGTTGATTTCCCGCCCGAGATTGAGAAAAGGATCGTCCATACTCTATTCCTCCGTTAGGGCAAAACCGGACATTGAAGATGAAATTCCCTTTTATTATATCGTTTTTTGGATGGGATCACAAGGGGGTCCCCGGGGGAAAGTTTCACCCGGCGCGGAAGGCGGCCCGTCTGTAAAAATTGACAGATGGGGAGAGAGGCGGTAAACTAAAGGGCAGGCGGCCCCGGCCGCGCGACCCCGCAATAAGGAGGATTTCGGGTGAAACGATGGATACGGTCCGCTGCTTTGGCGGCGGCGCTTTTGTTCTCTATCGTCCTGACCGGCTGCGGGCGGCAGACGGCGGAATATTCCATGCAGGTTACTTCCCTTTTTGATACGGTGATCACCCTCAAGGCCTATGCGGGAAACAGGCAGGCGTTCGACGAATGGGCGGACGAGGCCTGCGCCCTATTGGAGGAATACCACCGCCTGTTTGATATCTACCATGAATACGAGGGGATGAACAACCTCTGCACCGTCAACCGGATAGGCTCGCAGGCGCCGGTGCCCGTGGACGCGCGGATCCTGGACCTGCTGGAACTGGCCGCGGGGGTGGGGGAGCAGACCGGCGGGAAGGTGAATGTGGCCATGGGCAGCGTCCTGACCCTCTGGAGCGGGTACCGCGAACAGGGGAACGCCGACCCTTCCGCCGCCGCGCTCCCCTCCGCGGAGGAGCTGCAGGACGCCATGCAGCACATCGATCCGGACGATATCCGGATTGACCGGGAAGCGTCCACCATCTACCTGGCGGATCCGGCGCTGCAAATCGACGTGGGGGCTGTCGGCAAGGGATATGCGGTGGAACAGACCGCCCGGCATATGGAGGAAAAGGCGGAGGAATACGGCGTGACCGGCGCGCTGATTAACGCGGGCGGCAACCTTTGCTGCATCGGCGGCAAGGGGGACGGCGAGCCCTGGGTGGCGGGCGTTCAGGATCCCGCCGATCCCAACCGGCTCCTGGCCCGGGTAAAGATGGACGGCACGCTGGCGCTGGTCACCAGCGGGGACTATCAGCGGTACTACGAGGTGGACGGCGTGCGGTACGCCCATATTATCGACCCGGATACCGGGATGCCGCCCCGCTATGTGTCTTCGGTCAGCGTGCTTTGCAGCGATTCCGGCCGGGCGGACGCCCTCTCTACGGCGCTGTTCTGCCTGCCGGTGGAGGAAGGACAGGCGCTGGTGGAATCCCTGCCGGGTACCGAAGCGCTGTGGGTGGAACCCGACGGCCGGATAACGTACAGTTCCGGCTTTGAAACCTATCTGCTGGATTAGCGGGGTTATCGCCGGCGCGCTGCCGGAGGCAGACGCATTGCCGGAGCAACGTCCGATGGCTCCGGGACACAACGAGGAGGGAAGCCGATGGTGGCACAAAAGAAAGCAGCAGACATCCGTTGGCCGGAATCCGTGGCTCCGCAGGCCGTCCGCTCCTGGCTGATGGAGCGGGCCGAGGAACCGTACCGCCGTTTTTCGTCTTCCCTCCTGCCGGGGACGGACGGCATCCTCGGGGTGCGGCTTCCCCTCCTGCGCCGGCTGGCGGCGCGGGTTGCCAAGGGGGACTGGGCGGGGTACCTCTCCGCCGCCCAGGCGGAACCGTCCCCCTATTTTGAGGAGACGATGCTGCGGGGGATGGTGATCGGCTGCGCGCCGATGCCGCTCGCCGACCGGCTGCGGTATACGGCGGATTTTGTGCCGGCCATCGAAAATTGGTCGGTATGCGACAGCTTCTGCGCCGGGTGGAAGGCCGCGGCCCGGAACCGGGAGGCGGTGGCGGCCTTCCTGGCGCCGTATTGGCATTCCGACCGGGAATTCGACGTGCGTTTTGCCGTGGTGATGCGGCTTTCTTATTATATCGACGCGGATACCGTGGAAGAAACCCTCGCGCTGCTTTCCGGCGTGGACCATCCGGGATATTATGCGTGGATGGCGGTCGCCTGGGCGGTTTCCCTGTGCTATGCGGCCTTCCCGGAACAGACCGAGGCATTTTTGACGGGCGGCGGGCTGCGCGGGGAGGCCTACCGCAAGTCACTGCAGAAAATCCTGGAATCCCGCCGGGTGGGGGAGGAGGCCAAGGCGCGGATCCGTGCGCTGCGCGACTCGGCCTAAAAACGGCGGGGACGGCGTGCCCGGCGGCGCAAGGGGCGGCACCGTGGAATCCGGTAAACGGGGGACGGAAGCCCGTATCGAGGCAAAGACGCGTTCCGGTGCCGGCCGACCCTTTCCTGGCGGGCGCCTTTCCGCCCCGGAAGGGGAGGAGAAATTTGTCTCGCGGCGGCGTGTATAGACCACCAGCAGGGAAAACGCCGCCGCAATCCGGTGGAAAGCCCCGACCTCCGTCCCGGAAGGGGGGAAACCCCATCCCGCAGGACGATGGATAGAGATAGGGAGGCGAGCGGATGATTCTCAGTGCGTCCCGGCGGACCGACCTGCCGGCGTTTTATATGGAATGGTTTTGGAACCGGCTGCGGGAGGGCTACGCGCTGGTGCGCGGCCCCTACCGGCCCCATGCCCTCTCCCGCGTCCCGCTGGAACCGGGGACGCTGGACGGGGTGGTGTTCTGGAGCAAGAACCCCGCCCCGCTGCTGGACGGGCCGGGGCGGGCGGCGCTCGATTTGCTGGAGGAATGGGGCGTGCCATATTATCTGCAGTTCACCCTCACTCCCTACGGCCCCGATTTGGAGCCGGGGTTGCCGCCCAAAACCGACCTCCTCCGCTTATTCCGCCAGCTGTCGGAGCAATGGGGCCCGGGGCGGCTGGTATGGCGGTACGATCCGGTGATTGTCAATGAGGCGTATACGGTGGGGTTCCACCGGGAACGCTTTGTTCAGATGGCGGAGGAATTGGCCGGTGCGGCGGACGAATGCGTCTTCAGCTTCCTCGACCTTTATCCCAAGGCGAAAGCACGGTCGGCCGGACAGGCGGATCAGCCGGTGACCCCGGCGGAGCAGCGGGAACTGGCCGCCGCCTTTTCCCAGGCCGCCGGGCAGGCCGGGCTGGTGCTCCGCTCCTGCTGTGAGGAAATGGATCGGGCGGGGACGGGGATCCTTCCCGGCGCCTGCATCGATCCGCAGCGGCTCGGGCGGCTCGGCGGCTTTTCCCTGAAGGGCAAAAAGGACCCGGGACAGCGGCCGGGCTGCGGCTGTGCGGAAAGCGTGGATATCGGCGGGTACGAAACCTGCACCCACGACTGTCTGTACTGCTACGCCACCGCCTCCCCGGCCGCCGCCGCGCGGAACCGGGCGCGGCACGATCCCCGTTCCCCGCTGCTGACCGGCTGGCCGGGGCCGGAGGATCGGGTGGTTCCCCGCCGCGCGGCTTCCTGCCGGGAGGCGCAGCTGCGGCTGTTTGATTAGGGCCGGCAACCAGGAAAGGAAGGCGGAAAGATGGATTTTCCATTCAGCGCTCAGGCGGGACGGGTGATAGCCCGCCTGGAAGAGCAGGGGTATGAAGCGTATGCGGTGGGCGGCTGCGTCCGGGACGCGCTGCTGGGAAGAACGCCGCATGATTGGGATATCGCCACCTCCGCCCTGCCGGAGGAAACCGCCCGCTGCTTTGCAGATTGCCGGGTGCTGGAAACGGGGGCCCGGCACGGGACGGTGACGGTGCTGCTGGACGGGGAAGCCTGCGAGGTGACCACTTACCGGGTGGAGGCCGGGTATACCGACGGCCGCCGTCCCGACCAGGTAAAATTTGTGCGGCGGCTGGAGGATGACCTGGCCCGCCGGGATTTTACCATCAACGCCATGGCTTACCATCCCGTCCGGGGGCTGGTGGATCTGTTCGGCGGGCGTGCGGACCTGGACGCGGGGCGGATCCGCTGCGTCGGGGAGGCGCGCCGCCGCTTTCAGGAGGACGGGCTCCGGATCCTCCGAGGCCTGCGCTTTGCCGCCGCATATGGCTTTATCATTGAAGAAGCGACCGCCCGCGCCATGCGGGAGGAGCGGGAGCGGCTGCATCTCATTGCGGCGGAGCGGGTGAATGTGGAATTCCGCCGGCTGTTGACCGGCCGGGATGCGCCGCGGATACTGCGGGAATTTGCGCCGGTTTTTGGGGTATTCCTGCCTGAAATCCGGTCGATGTGGGGATTTGAACAGCGTAACCCCCATCACTGCTGGGATGTGTGGGAACACACCCTCCGTGCGCTGGAGTCTGCCGGGTCGGATTTTTTGGTGCGGGCCGCTGTACTGTTCCACGACAGCGGCAAACCGTCCACCTATACGCAAGATGGGGCGGGAATAGGGCATTTTTATGGCCACCCGGCGGTGAGCGAGCGGCTGGCGGACGAGGCGCTGCGCCGCCTGAAATTCGATACGGACACTCGGAAACGGATTGTCCGCCTGGTGAAATATCACGACGTTTCCATAGACAATCAGCCGGGCTGTGTCCGCCGTTGGCTCAACCGGTTAGGGGAGGAGGATTTCCGCCGGCTCCTTCAGATTAAGCGGGCGGATACCCTTGCGCAGGCGCCCCTCTACCAGCCGCCCCGCCTGGAGCTTTTGGCAGGGCTGGAAGGAACGCTGCAAACGGTTTTGGCGCAGCAGGACTGTTTCCGGCTTCGTGACCTGGCGGTAAACGGGCGGGACGTGCTGGCCGCCGGCATCCCGTCGGGACCGGCAGTCGGGGAAGCGCTGCGGTACCTGCTGGACGGGGTGATCGACGGGCGGTTCCCCAATGAACGGGCGGCGCTGGCCGGCGCGCTGGAAAGCTGGAAAGGGGACAATGAAGGGCGGGGATACTCAAGGCCGCCGGTGGGTCGGTAGCTTGAGCAGGCCCTGGAAGGTCATACTGCCGGTTTGATCTCCGGAGAAACAGCGAATTCGAGCATCCCATGCCTCCGTAAACGGTTCAACCGGATCCCCGGCAGTGGCTTTTTTCCTGGGAAATTTTTTACGGCGTTTTCTCTTTGGGAAAACCTGTTGCTAAAGCGTTTCTTGTCTTTTATCGGTAGAACCGGCAGTCCTGCAACGCAGAAAAGGCCTCGATGCGCACGCTATCGCTTGGCCGGCAGTTAGGTTTACGAACGGAACGATTTCTGGCGTGGTACCCGCTGAAGCACTACCTGTGCCTCCAGCTGCGGACTGCTCCGGCCTTTATTCCCCACGGCCCCAGGCGGCGGGGAGGTCCCCGTTCAGCGCCGCAATTAGGGCGGCAGGGGTGTTTTCCGGCAGGTCCAGCCACGGCCCGGCTTCCTGGATCTGTTCGAGATAATGGGCGTCCGAATTCCATATAACCGGCTTTCCGCGCATCTCCGGATACCGCGCGGCGAGCGCCGCCACATCTCCGGCAGCCGTCACCTCAATTGCCCGGAAGCCCACCGGGGGAATGTCGCCGAGCGCCGCGGTCACGCTGTAAGAAGGACGATCGATGTGGGCCGGGAAAGCGGCGCCGCCGTATCCTCGCACCGTCCCGACCACTTCGTCTACGCTGAGGGAGGAAGCGGTGGCCAGCAGAAGAGGGAAGGAGCCGGTCAGTGCGTCCTCCTCGTCCAGGATCCACTGTTCGCCGAAAATATCCGGCCGGTTTTCCACCGGCGGCAGCGCGGCCTCTATAAAGCGGTCGAACGCCATGGCCGCGTCCAGCGCAGGGAATAGGCAGATAATATGGCACTCCTCCGCCGTGCAAAGTTCCATTCCCGGTACGGCAACAAGCCCCGCCCGTTCCGCAGCGCGGAGGAAGGCGGGGCAGTTTTTGCAGGAATTATGGTCGGTCAGCGCGATGAGTTCCAGCCCGGCCAACAGCGCCATATTGACGATATTGTTCGGCGTCATATCCGCATCGCCGCAGGGAGACAGGCAGGAATGGATATGCAGGTCATACCGGATTTTCATCCGCATCGCGCTCCTTTCCCATGCCGGCGGCATCCCGCCAGCCTTACATTCTCACAATCAGGGCCACCAGCAGGATGGCGATGGCCCACAACGCCCAGACGCCCAGCTGAAAGTAGTGGGTCCGGCGGGATTCCAGCCGGAGCTTGAGCGTTTCGGGATCGGGGATTTCCACTTTATAGAAACGTGTGCCGGACCGGTTCCGATAGACCGTCTCCGGCAGCGGCTTTCCTTCGTCCAAAAGCGCGACGAACTGCTCTTCCTCCTCCTTGGTGCATTCCCGGGAGGGAAGGGAGCCATGGCGGGCCATCTCCCGAATGAGATCTTCGGTCCAGACGATCCCGCCCTGTTGCTTCGTTTCCTTTTCGTTCCTGTCGTTCATCCTTCATTAACCTCCTGGATTATTCCAAACGGGGCTGTTTTTACCCCTGTGGTTTTTCAAGCAGCTTTCCCAGTTCCAGCGCGAGGGTATAGGCATCCTTCCCGCTGCGCAGAATGGTTACTTTCTGCACGGCCGCCCGTTCCCGCGCGTCGTTGTCCAGCGGGGAATCCTCTGCCAGCAGGATGCAGGCTGTGTCCGCAAGGACAGCCACCGCGACAGCGTTTACATTGCCCATCACGGTGATCCACGCGTCCCCTTCTTTTGCCCGGCCCATCACCCAGCTGAGCAGATCCCCGCAGTACCCGCCGGTTACCGCACGGGCGCCGTCTCCTTCCACCAGGGTTTCCAGCTGCATGGCCTGCGCCATCTCTTCCACCGTCATTGGCTTTCCCCCTTCAGCATGCCCATTTTTTCGTCATGCCCGTTTTCCCGGCGCAGCCTTTTTAAAGAGGCTCAGCCGCCGGTTGTGTTTTCGGGCCCCGTCCGGCGGACCGATCCTTCGCCTGGGGGCCCGTTTTCGATGCTGGAGAGTTGATTGGCGATATCCTGGATCTGCTGCCGCATGCGGAAGATGCAGTCGTTTTCCCTGGCCAGGCCCCGCACAATGTCCTCCGCCAGCGCACGGCAGGTCGGCGCGCCGCAGGAACCGCAGTCCAGCTGAGGGAGCCGTTCGCTGATTTCATCGATTTCCGTCATCAGCCGCATGGCGTCTTCCACGTTTTCTGCCAGCTTCATCACCGGCGCAAACTCCAGCGGCTGGGTCCATTCCAGGCTATCCATGCTCCCCGCATCCTCCAGCCGGGAACAGGAGACCGGCAGGTATTTCCGCAGCCGCTGGATGCGTGCCCGGGCAACATACCCGTTTTCTGCTGTGAAAATGCCGCCCACGCACCCCCCCGCGCAGGCGTTTAATTCGATGAAATCCAGCTCCTGCAGCTTTTCGTCCTCCAGTTCCTCCAGCACCTTGATCACGTTGTCGATGCCGTCCGCGGCCAGATGGTTTTCATTGAGTAGGCCGGCCGCTTCCCCGCCGATCGACGACCATCCCACCCCGATAATCCCGGAATGGGCGAGGGGTTCGAGCGTTTCCAGCTTGTTCATCTTACTGACCAGGCGGGGATAGATGTCGCTGATGGCCAGCACCCCGTCCACATTGGAGCGCTCTACCCCGATGGGTACCTTCACGTCGGTCACCTTCGCCGCGCAGGGGGAGAGGAAGAAAATGCCGATTTCCTCCGGCTTCAGCCCGGTTTTTTCCACCGCGGCCTTCCGCGCCAGCATCGCCGCCACTTCCATTGGCGCTTTCAGCGGCAGGACATGCTCGCACAAGTCGGGGAAGCGCACCCGGATTAACCGCACCACTGCCGGGCAGGCAGAGGAGATTACCGGCTTTTTCAGTTTCCCGTCCATAAGGAGCTGCCGGGTCGCGTCGGAGATGATTTCCGCCCCGCGCGACACCTCGAACACATCGTCAAAACCCATGGCGCGCAGCCCGTTGAGAACAAAGTCAATATCGTCCAGATGGTTGAACTGCCCATAAAGGGCAGGGGCGGGCAGCGCGATCCGATAGGAAAAATCCTTCAGCATGGCCAGGCTGTCATGCCGGGCTTTTTTGGCATGGTGCGGGCAGACCCGCACGCATTCCCCGCAGTCGATACACCGCTCGGAAATAATCTGCGCCTTCCCGTCCCGCACACGGATCGCCTGCGTCGGGCAGCGCTTGATGCAGTTGGTGCAGCCTACGCACAAATCCTTATCCAGCGTGACCGAATGGAAAAAGCGGTCCTTGTTTTCCACAACCGTTTCGCCTCCCGGATTGAAAAAAGAGGCGGACAAACGCCGCCCGTTTTTTCTTTTGATGTCCCGTCAAACGATGATATGATGATATCAGGTATGGCTGGAACCATCGGCCTGGCGCGCTCGCATTTTCAGCCGCTATTTCACCAGCACCGTAATTGTCAGGACGGTTCCTTCGCCCACCTTGGTGTGTATTTCCAGCGTATCGGAATATTTTTTTATGTTCGGCAGCCCCATCCCGGCTCCGAAGCCGAGGGAACGCACATTATCCGGGGCGGTGGACCATCCTTCCTGCATCGCCTGCTCCACGTCGGGGATGCCCGGGCCGTGGTCGGTCAGCACCGCCGTCACCCGGTCGGGGAGGATTTCCACATCCGCCTCCCCGCCGCCGGCGTGGATCACCATGTTGATTTCGCCTTCATACATGGCGATAGCGACCCGGCGGATCACGTCCGGGTTAAAGCCCATCTGCTTGAGCTTGCGCTTGACTGCGCTGGAGGCTTCCCCCGCGCGGGTAAAATCGTCGCCAGGCACGTCGTAATGCAACTTCATATTCATTTTTCCACCCTCTTCGGTCCCGTTCGATTCAGTTGCCGCCCCGCAGCCCCTTCTCATACAGCAGGCCGCAGGCCGTAAACATCCGCAGAGGGGTTTTCATGAGCACAATCCCCCGATCGGCGGCCAGTTCCACAATTTCCTCTCCCGGTTCCTTCCCGCGGACAAACACGATGCAGACCATGTCCATCATATCCGCTGTCCGGACGACCTGGGGATTGACCAGCCCGGTCAGCAGCACGGACTGATCCTTTACAAAGGCCAGCACGTCGCTCATCATGTCGCTGCCGCAGGCGTTGTGTACTTCGGCTTCCAGATGCTCTTCCCCTGTGATAACTTCCGCCTGCAAAATTTCCCGTACATCGGCAATCGTCATTTGCCATACCTCCCGGCCTTTACCGAGGCGTGGCGTTTGCCCGCCTCCCGTTTTTCTGGCTGTCCGCCCAGGGAATCCTGCGCTTATCGGTAGTATACTCTATTTTTTCCATTCATGCAACCGGGTTATTGCCATCGCTGGAAAACTTTCCTCAATCCGGCCCGTCGCTATTCTGCCGGGCCTATGCGTCGGCGGAGCGTATTCATCGCCTCGGCCGCGCGGAGCAGATCGGGCGCAGCCTTCCTGGCTATTTCCAGAGCCCGTGGGTGATCCCCGTCTGCCAGCATCTCCTCGGCAAACTGCAAAAGCAGATCGCTGGTCAGGCCGTATTCCTTAGACTGTCCGCTAGCCAGCCCCTTGGCCATAGACGGGAGAACCGTGCGAGAGCGGAACGTCCGGTATTTTTCCCGGGAAATCCGGTCGCATTCCCTTAGCTCCCGGATAAAGGCGGCAGTGGAGCATCGCCGCAGGTTGTCCATGCCGAACAGCCGGGCGGCGCACTCCAGGCCGCTGACCATTTCCTCGCCCAGCTCCGCCTGGAGGCTACGGTATTCGATGGGGTTGAAATACATCCATTCCCCTGCCAGCCGTCCGAAGGAGCGCAGGGCGTCGTACCGGCCCATAGTCATCTTGGATTCCGCCGTTTCCGGGCGAAAGGCAAACGCTTTTCCTAACGAATCCCTCGGCTTGATGTGATGCAGGTTCAGGCGGGGATCCAGATCGGCGGGAAGATCGGAGTCCCCGATATTTACCACCACGATGTTGTCGCAATGGCGGCGGAGAAGCATCTTCACCGGGACGTTGTCGTGCAGCCCGCCGTCCAGAAAAGTTTTGCCGTCGATCTCCGGGCGCTTGAGCCCCGGATACGCGGCGCTGGCCATTATATAATCCATCATCCTCCCAGGCGGAATCTGATCCTTATACAGTTCCCGCCCCCGCTTGCCGGTTACTTCGAAGGTGACCAGCCCGTATTCCACGGGGGAGGCGCGCAGCGCCTCTTCGTCAATCAATTCCTCCAGCGCCCGGCGGAGGGGCGTGATATCTAGCCCGTGGTTTTTCCATAATTCCTTTACAATGATGCCGGCGTTTTTCAGGCTGAACAGGTCGTCTGGCGCCTTGAGGGGTTCCGGAAACTGGAAACCCTTTTCGATGCTCATGTTCTTCCAAAGTTCGACCGCCCCGTCGTAGCAGCCCAGCGCGACCAGCGCGCCGTTCATCGCCCCGACCGAGGTGCCTACCACGCATTCAATCGGAATGTCCATCTCCCGCAGCGCGCGCCACGCACCGATCTGGTATACCCCTTTACAGCCTCCTCCGGCCAGTACCAGCCCGTAGCCTTTTGGTTTTCCTCTTCGCCTCATGGTTGCTCCTTTGGTGATTATCCGCCTGATTCCAGCGATGCCATCAGCTTTTCCGCGCATACTACCCCGTCTACCGCTGCGGACACAATGCCGCCGGCATAGCCCGCGCCTTCCCCGCAGGGGAAAATCCCGGCGATAGTAGCCTGCGCCCGTTCGTCCCGCAGGATCCGCACCGGCGAGGAACTGCGGGACTCCACCCCGGTGAGCACGGCATCCGGGCGGTCGAATCCGGCGATCTGCCTTCCCATCATTGGGAGGGCCGCCCGCAGGGAATCCGCGACGAAACCGGGCAGGCATTCCCGCAGATCGGCGGGGACTACTCCTGGCAAGTAGGATGGCTTTACATCTCCGAATCCGGTCGAAGCCCTCCCCGCGAGGAAATCCCCCGCCAGCTGGGCGGGCGCGCGGTATCCGCCCCCGCCCAGGCGGTAGGCCGCCTGCTCCAGCCGACGCTGGAAGGCGATGCCGGCCAGGGGGTTCCCCGCCTCCCCGGCCCGGCAGAAGTCCTCCGGCCCTACGCCGACCAGCAGGGCGCTGTTGGAATTTTCCGCGTCCCGCGCAAATTCGCTCATCCCGTTGACCACCACGCCCCCTTCTTCGGAGGCGGCGGCGATCACCACCCCGCCCGGGCACATGCAGAAGGTATAGACCCCCCGTCCGCCACGCGGACGCACCGCCAGCTTATAATCGGCCGCCCCCAGCGCGGGATGGCCGGCGAAGGGCCCGTACTGGCTTTTATCAATCATCGCGCGGGGATGCTCGATGCGTACCCCGACCGCGAAAGGCTTGGGTTCCATCGCCAATCCCCGCCGGTAGAGCGCCTCCATGGTGTCCCGCGCGCTGTGCCCGATGGCAAGGACAGCCCGATCCGCTTCGATTTCCACCGGACCGTCCGGCGTGTGGACAAGCAGGCCGCGCAGCGCCCCCCGCTCCACAAGGAAATCCCGCACGCAGTGGGAAAAACGCACCTCCCCGCCGGCAGCGAGGATGGCCGCCCGCAACCCCCGCACCGCTTCCCGCAGCTTATCAGTGCCGACGTGGGGTTTGGCCTGCCACAGGATGCGTTCCGGCGCGCCGGCTGCCGCCAGCTGCTCCAGCACAAAGCGGCAGCGGGGGTTTTTGATGCCGGTGTTCAGCTTCCCGTCCGAAAAGGTGCCCGCGCCCCCTTCCCCAAACTGTACGTTGGAAGAGGGGTCCAGCACGCCGGTTTGGCGGAAGCGACCCACATCCGCCTGCCGCTCCTCCACAGCCCGCCCCCGTTCCAGCAGGAGCGGCCGCAGCCCCGCCCGGGCCAGCACCAGCGCGGCGAAAAGGCCGGCCGGCCCGCTTCCCACTACCACTGGCCGCCGGGCGCATTGGAGGGCGGGGGAGAGGACGGGCGGGACGTACGGGGATTCGTCCAGAAGCTTTGCCTGCCCGCTTTTGCAGCGGCGGATCGCCGCCTCTTCGTCCCCCGTGAGGGAAACGTCCACCGCCGCGACAAAGCACAGCCGGTCCTTGTGTCGCGCGTCCACCGATACCTTCGCCCGGCGGAGGGAACGGATCTCTTCCGCCCGGATCCACAGCAGGCGGCAGACCGCTGCCCGCAGATCCCCGTCGGTGTACGAAAGCGGAAGGGATAGATTGCTGATACGGATCATCGCCCGTTTCCTCCTTTTTTTCGTCCTCCCGGCGCCCCGCCGGCAGACAGGGAACGGACCATTGCAGAGGCAGCGGCATGGGCGGACGCCCACGCCCACTGCAGATTATAGCCGCCGCAGTCCCCGTCGATATCCAGCACCTCGCCCGCCGCGTACAGGCCGGGAACCTTGCGGGATTCCATCGTCACCGGATCGAACCCGGCAGTTTCCACCCCGCCGGCAGTCACCTGGGCGCCGCCCATCCCCTGCGTGCCCTGCACCGGGATCCGCCACGCTGTCAGCCCCGCCGCGATCCGGCGGAGATCGGCCTCCCGCAGGGCGGAAACCGGCGCGTTCAAGTCCGTATACCCGGCGGCGCGCAGCACGGTCTGCCCCAGCCGCTTATGGACCAAGCCGGTCAGCAGATCCCCCGCCGTCCGGCCCGGGAGAGCCGCCCGCCGGCGCAGGGAAGCCGCCAGTTCCTTCTTGTCCAGGTCGGGCAGGATGTTGAGCACCGCTGCCATCTCCCCCTCCCGCCGCCGTTCCCAATCGGCCACGCAGCGGGAGATCTGCATCACTGCCGGCCCCGACAGGCCGTATTCGGTGAAGAGGATTTCCCCCGTTTCCCGCGCGACAGGCCGCCCGTCCCGTTCAAACCGGAGTTCCGCGTCGGCCCGGATCCCCTTGACCGCCTTGACAAAGGCGACGTCGGTTTTCACCTGGACAATGGAGGGAAAGAGCGGGGTGCGGGGATGCCCAAGCGCCCCCAGCAGCCCGTAGCCGTCCGTCCCCCCGCCCAGGGAGGGGGAGGCGGCACCCCCTGTACAGACCAGCACCCGCCGGACATACCAAGGCTCCGCCCCTTCCCGTTCAATCCGGAAGCCGTCCCGTCCGGGGTGGATCGCGGTCACCGGCGCGCCGCATTCCTCCCGTACCCCTGCCGCGGCGAGGGTCAGCCGCAGGCAGTCGAGCACTGCGCCTGCCTGGGCGCACAGCGGGTAGATCCGCCCGTCCTCCCGCTGATGGCATTCCACCCCGATCGAGGTGAAGAAGGCCGTGGCTTCTTCTGGCGGGAAGGCGGACAGCGCCGGCCGGGC
This sequence comes from Candidatus Avimonas merdigallinarum, assembly GCA_904377855.1. Classification (GTDB taxonomy): domain Bacteria; phylum Bacillota; class Clostridia; order Oscillospirales; family Acutalibacteraceae; genus Avimonas; species Avimonas merdigallinarum. Next base: position 88,570 of record CAJFGS010000001.1, on the reverse strand, counting down.
AAAATCCGGCTCCGCCCCATGGTAGTAGGGGGGCGCCGCGTGGATATTGCTCAGGTTGCAGGTGCCGTTCCCGGTGGCCAGCAGCTTCCGGCCGACCCGCACCCCCTTTTCCAGTATCACCGACGAGACCGTGCCTCCCGACAAGCAGGAAAGGAAGGCCGCGGCCGCCAACCCGGCCGCGCCGCCCCCGATAATCCCGCAATCCGCCGACCGATGTTCCGCCACAGGCGCCTACCCCTCTCCGAAAAATTGAGTCCGGCCGGCTTATATGTATCCCGGTCCGTGTCTTAATATAATTTATTATAATCTCCCTGTCTCCTCTTGACAAGGACAGAGAATTGGAAAGGGAGTTCCGCAATAATTTCACAAATTTTTCTCATTCCCCATTGGCACTTTATAAAAAATGCGGTATAATATTTTTCATTATCGTAAAATCGGAGATTCCAACGGGAAACGCCCGCTGGGAAAATGTGTAAAGGAGGAATTACCCGGTGATCTGGTACAGCGAACAAGTCGATAAGGTGCTTGGGAATCTCGGTTCCGATCCTAAGGCCGGCCTGACGACGGAGGCGGCGGCGGAGCGCCTGCAGGCGTATGGGCCGAACAAACTGCAGGAGAAAGCCCCCCGTACTTTTTTTCAGCGTTTCCTCGACCAGCTGAAGGACGTAATGGTGATTATCCTGATTATTGCGGCCGCCGTTTCCCTGGGCCTGAGTATCTACAATGCGGTCACCGGCGGGGAGGCCGACTGGATAGAGCCTATCGTCATCATCGCCATCGTGCTGATAAACGCCCTGCTCGGCGTTATCCAGGAAAGCAAGGCGGAAGCGGCGCTGGAAGCGCTTAAAAACCTTTCCGCGCCGGAGGCCCGCGTCCTGCGGGACGGGACCCTCCAGACCGTGAAGGCCACCGATCTGGTGCCCGGCGACATCGTGGAGATGGAGGCGGGGGATCTGGTCCCCGCCGACTGCCGCCTGCTGGAGACCGCCCGCTTCCAGTGCGACGAGGCCGCCCTGACCGGCGAATCGGTGCCGGCGTCCAAGGACGCGCAGGCGTCGGTGCCGGATATCGCCCCGCTGGGCGACCGGGTGAATATGGCCTATTCCGGCTGCCCGGTATCCTACGGCCACGCCCGCGGCGTGGTGGTGGAGACCGGCATGAGCACCGAAATGGGAAAAATCGCCACCATGCTGGACAACGAGAAGGAATCCGCCACCCCGCTGCAGGAAAAGCTGGCGCGGCTGGGGAAAAGCCTCGGGTTCCTGGCGCTTGGGATCTGCGTTATCATCTTTATTGTCGGGCTGATTGACCGGCTGCCCCCGCTGGATATGTTCATGACGGCGGTCTCCCTCGCCGTGGCCGCCATTCCCGAGGGGCTGCCCGCCATTGTCACCATCGTGCTCGCCATCGGGGTGCAGCGCATGGTGGCCAAAAACGCCATCATCCGCCGCCTGCCCGCGGTGGAAACCCTGGGGAGCGCGTCGGTCATCTGCTCGGATAAGACCGGCACCCTTACCCAGAACCGGATGACCCTGGTGAAGGTGTTTGACGGGAAAGAAACCGTTTCCTTGTCGGAGAAGGCGCCGGACAGCGTGCTGGCACTCCTCCGGATGGGGACGCTGTGCACCGACGGTACGGTGCAGATCGTGGACGGGGCGGAGAAGCATCTGGGCGATCCGACCGAAACCGCCATTGTCGCCGCTGCCCTGCGCTGCGGGATGCCGAAGGACGATTTGGTCAGCGAACATCCTCGCCTGGGGGAAATCCCCTTCGACTCCGACCGGAAGCTGATGACCACCGTCAACCTCATCCATGGACGGCGGGTGGTCATCGTCAAGGGGGCGCCGGATATCCTGCTGGGCCGCTGCGTTGCGGGCGACTTGAAGGCGGCAGCGGCCGCCAACGAGGAGATGGCCCGGGATGCGCTGCGGGTCCTCGCCCTGGGATACAAGACCCTGGAGGAAGACGCGCCGCTGGACTGCAGGCCGGAAGAGATGGAAAACGGGCTGACCTTCGGCGGTCTGCTCGGCATGATCGACCCGCCCCGCCCGGAGGTGACCGCCTCCATCGCGGAATGCGACACCGCGGGGATCCGTACGGTGATGATCACCGGCGACCATGTGACCACCGCCGCCGCGATCGCGCGGGAACTCGGGATTCTGCACGACGACAGCGAGGCGATTACCGGTACCGAACTTGCGAAGCTCAGCGACGACGAGCTGTATGAAAATATCCGCCGCTACCGGGTGTACGCCCGGGTCACGCCGGCAGATAAGATCCGGATCGTGAAGGCCTGGCAGCGGGCCGGGGAAATCGTGGCGATGACCGGGGACGGCGTGAACGACGCCCCCGCCCTTAAAGCGGCGGACATCGGCTGCGCCATGGGGATTACCGGCACCGACGTGGCCAAGGGCGCGGCCGATATGACCCTGACCGACGACAATTTCGCCACCATCGTTACCGCGGTCAAGGAAGGCCGCGGGATCTACGACAATATCCGCAAGGCGGTGCATTTTCTGCTTTCCTGCAACCTGGGGGAGATTCTCACCGTCTTTGTCGCTATGCTGGTCTGGCGGGAATCCCCGCTGCTGCCGATCCAGCTGCTCTGGATCAACCTGGTGACCGACTCGCTGCCCGCCCTGGCGCTCGGCATGGAGCCGGTGGAATTCGACGTGATGACCCGGAAGCCGCGGAAAAAGACCGAATCGATCTTTGCCGGCGGGCTCGGCGTGGCCGCCATTTGGCAGGGGATGATGATAGGCCTTCTCACCCTGGCCGCCTACTTTATCGGTTCGCGGATATTCACCCTGCCGGGCGGCGGGGTGAACATCCCCCTCGGGGAGGGGATGGCGTTTGCCACCCTGGCCCTTTCCCAGCTGGTGCATGCGTTTAACGTGCGCAGCAGCCACTCCCTGTTCCGCGCCGGATTCCATACGAACAAGTATATGCTCGGCGCGTTTGCCGTCTCCCTGGCCCTGATGCTGGTGGTCCTGCTGGTGGGGCCGCTCCAGTCCCTGTTCGGCATCACCGCCCTTTCCGGCGAGGCCTGGGGCGTGGTAGCCGGGCTGGCAATCGCCCCGCTGGTGGTGATGGAAATCGTCAAAGGGGTGCAGGCCCTCCTCCGGCGCTTAAACCGCGGGAAGGAAACCGGAAAATAAAGCTTGCTTTTCCCGGATATCTTCTTCTTTAAAAAAGCACAGTTAAAAACGCACAAGCGCCCCCGGCGGAAGCCGGGGGCGCTTTCTGCATCATTTATGTTTTTACGCTTTCTGTTCGGGTTCCGCCGTCTGCGCAGCTTCGACCGCCTTTTTCTCCTCCAGTTCCGTGCCGAGGAAGGCGGGAATCTGCAGACCGGCCATCTTGAAGGTTTCGTTCAGGGGCGGGATGGACTTCATCATGCTGGACAGGAAGTTGGCAGTGGTAGAGGCCCCGTCCTTGCCGTTCATGCTGTCCCAGACCGTCACCTTGTCGATGTTCAGGTTCTTGACCGCTTCCACCTGGATCTTGACCAGTTCCTCGATCTTGTCGACCAGCATAAGCTGCACGGCGGAATCGGCGCTGCCGGCGGCCTTCACCACGTCCGCAAAGCCTTCGGCCTGCTTGGACAGGATTTCCTGGATACCGCGGGCCTGCGCCTCCATCTTGGCGTAGATGGCGTCCGCTTCACCCTTGGCAAGGCGCCGGGCCTGTTCCGCTTCGGCTTCGGCTTCCAGTTCCATGCGCTCCTTTTCAATGCGGGCCTTGACGATAACGTCGGCCTGCTGGGTGGCAAGTTCCCGGTCGGCACGGGCCTGTTCCGCCAGCTGTTCGGCGGCATAGGCCTCCTGCTTTGCCTTAGCCTCCGCCGTCTTTTCGGCAATGACCGCGCGGCGGGTCGCTTCGGCTTCCAGCTCGCGCCGGGTCGCGTCGGATTGCGCGATGTTTGCCTTCGAGGTGTTTTCGCCGTCCACCGCCGCGGCGTTGGCCGCCGCCACCGAGATGCGCTGGTCGCGCACGGCGTTGGCTTCACCGATGGACCCTTCGCGGTTGCGTTCGGCCACGCTGATGCGGGCCTCGTTGATCGCTTTGGCGGCCGCTTCCTTACCCAGGGCCTCGATGTAGCCCGACTCGTCGCTGATGTCGGTGACGTTGACGTTAATCAGCCGCAGGCCGATTTTCTTCAGTTCGGTTTCGACGCAGCGGGACACCGCCTCCAGGAATTTGTCCCGGTCAGTATTGATTTCCTCAATCTGCATGGTGGCGATGATGAGGCGCATCTGGCCGAAGATGATGTCCTTGGCCAGCTCCTGGATTTCCTGCAGCTTCAGCCCGAGCAGCCGCTCCGCCGCGTTCTGCATGACGCCGGCTTCGGTGGAGATCCCCACCGTAAACCGGGCGGGGACGTCGATGCGGATGTTCTGCCGGGAGAGGGCGTTTTTCAGATCGACGCTGATGGAAATCGGGGTCAGGTCGAGGTACTCGTACGCCTGCACCACCGGCACGATAAAGGCCGCGCCGCCGTGGATGCACTTGGCGGACCGGGCGGAGCCGTCCTTGTTCTGGCCGACCTTACCGTAAATGACCATGACCTTGTCGGACGGGCAGCGGCGGAACCGGGACATGAATACCAGGATCAGGCTGAACACCAGGATGACCGCGACGACCACCGCGATCAGCGCCGTAGGGGGGATGGAAGCTGCGAGCAGGGGATACAACATGGGCTTACACACTCCTTTAACTTAAATGGGGTAAATTAGAGACACATTTCGCGGACGCCGCGTCCGCAGGGCAGACGGATTACGCAAGAGGGGTGACAATCAGGGTGTGGTTGGACGTGATGCCGGTCACCTTGACGGCTTCTCCGACCGCGAGTTCCCGTTCGGGACAGACCGCATCCAGCTCCACGAACCGGTCCTGCACCGTCAGCGTCACCTTCCCCTTGCCGCCGCGGGGGATGGGGACGTACACCTCCCCGGTCAGGCCGACGGCGTTTTTCAGATCGAGGTTGCCGCTCTGCTGCATCTTCAGGGAGAAGCGGAGCGCGAGCGCAACCAGCACCATGGCCGCAAGCCCGGCGATCACCGCCAGGACGGTGGCGAGGAGAGGGGCCGCGCCCATATCCAGCGCCGCGACGCCTACCCAGCCGCAGATGGCGAGAAAGGCGACCACGCCCCGCACCGTCAGGATGCGCAGGCCCGCCTCGTGCGCCGGCCCCTGGTCATAGGGCGCGTCATGCTCCGGGACAAAGCTGCCGTCCGGATCGGTTTCCGCGGAAACGTCGCCGTCCGCCGTCCCGCCGGCGTCGGCCCCGTCCGCGTCGTGGTTCCCGCCCACCCCGAAGAGGAGCAGGACGGTCTGAAGCACGAGGATAATGGTCGAGGGGATGGCGAGAATGTAAAATACCTGCTGCATTGTGGACAGCGCGTTCCACCATTCCATCATAGGATTTCCCTCCTTTTTCTTTTGCCGCTTTCCCGCCGCCGGCGGGGCGGCAGTTATAAACGATTATGCATTCGAATGCAGGCCCTCAGTTTTTCTCCAGTGCGACGGTTTGGGCGAAAATCGCTTCCGCCTGCTGCATGAGCATAGCGGCGGCTACGTTCATGAGCATGATGGATAAGGCGGTTTTCAGCCGTTCCGCCGCGCCGGGTACGGGGCCCTCGTAACCCTCAATCAGCGGCTCAATGAGGGTTACGAGGGACTCGTGGGTGATTTTTTCGCACTCGGAAAGTTCCTGCATAGCGGTGCAGAGCAGGCTGTACAACTTCGGCTCCGGGATCGCGTCATCCGCCCGATCCTCCACGCTTCCGTTGAGGTAATGAAGAAGCTGGACGATTTTTTCCAGCTGCATCGCGGGGCGCAGCAGGTTGATGAGCAGAATCCGGGAAACCTGCACTTCGCTGTACCGCTTGTTGACCGGGCTGGACACCCACCCCCGCTTCACCCAATTCTGGATGGTGGTGGACCCCAGCCCGGTCATCTCCGATACCTGGGAGAGCAGCAGCCCTCCGCCGGAAACGGCGAAGATGGGTGCCAGGGATCCAAAAGCATCCTTTCGGGCTTCCTCGGTCATGGGCAAGGTGGTTCCGGGAAGAAATTCGAGCATAAGGCTCCTCCTTTCTGCAGGCCGTCGGCGGATCGAACTAAAAGTTCGGAAGACCTCTTTTTGAGTTCGAATAAATTTTATCACAGGTTCATATGAACTTCAATCGGCAGGTAGAATAAGGAGCGCTGCTCCAAGAAGAAGGGAGATTGAAAATTCGAAATTATCCCATGAAATCGGATGGTTTCGATAAATTTCGCCTTTTTTCGTCCAATATCGTATTTGGATGCATGACAAAAAATCTTGTGGGATGCGCCGGCCCTTTGCGCCGCGGGAGACTTGCTTTTGTCGGAACCAACGGAAAGCGGAAATTTGGAATTTGCCGCTTTACTTTAGTAGCAGGATAGTGTACAATAAGAGAATCCTGAAGCTGAGGATTCCGGGCCCTGTATTTTGTATATGTAACCAAGCGGGCGGAAATGCAGGCGCCTGCAATCCGGCCGGTTTCGGGGAACTGAGGAGAAAAATTCGCCGAGAAGGAAGGCAGCAGGCCTTCTTCCCGGCGAAAAGGGGAAAGGATGGGTTTTTGTGAAAAAGATGCTGGCGGCGGCGCTGACCCTGGTGATGACGGCCCTGCTCTTTGCGGGCTGCTCGAAAAAGGACGTGGAATACGTGGTGCTGGACGAGGCGCTCTCGGAAGAGCAGTACGCCATCGGTTTCCGCAAGGAGGATCAGGCGCTGCGGGACGAGGTGCAGCGGATCCTGTGCGAGATGAAAAAGGACGGCACGGCGGCGGAAATCGCGACCAAATGGTTTGGGGAGGACACCTCCACCATCCCAGAGAGCGTGCCGGAATCCACCGCGACCGACGATTCCCTCCAGAAGGTAAAGGACAAGGGTGTGCTGGTCATGGGGCTGGATGACTCCTTCCCGCCGATGGGATACCGGGATCAGGAGAGCGGCGAAATCATCGGCTACGACATCGATATGGCGGCCGAGGTATGCGAGCGTATGGGCGTGGAACTCCAGCTGGAGCCGATTACCTGGGCGTACAACGTCGAGGAGCTGAACCAGGGGACGGTGGACTGCCTGTGGAACGGGCTGAGCATCAGCGAGGAACGCCAGGAGAAGCTGTGCCTGAGTGAGCCGTATATGGAGAACCGGCAGGTCGTCGTCACCCTCAAGGACAACGGCATTGCAGCGGTAGCCGACCTGAAGGACAAGGTGGTGGTGCTGCAGGACGGCTCCACCGCAGTAGAGGCGTTGGAGGGCCGGCAGGACATCAAGAGCATCCTCAGCGGCGGCGACGCGGTGCGGGTGCCCAACAACGTCCTGGCGATGTATGAGCTGCAGCAGGGGACCAGCGACGCGGTCATTATGGATGAGATTGTGGCGCGGTATTACATAGCCCACCTGACCGAGCTGGAGCAGGAAGCGGAAAACAATTCGACAGCCGAATAAATCCATCTGCACAGCGGGTGATGGCGACGGACACAGGGCCGGAATTTCCCGGCCCCGTGTTTGTTGTTTGTGGCCGGAATTTTAAAAGACGATGTGGGGAAGGCGAAGCCCCGCCGTTGCAGACGGAACGCCGCCTGCGCGCGGCGGATGGAATATAAGGAAGAGGTTATAAGTATATGTCGCTGTTTGAGGATATTGCGCAGGTCCTGCCCCAGATGATGGAACCGCTGCTGGTTACGGTGACGATTTTTGCGTTTACCCTGCTGTTTTCGCTTCCGCTGGGGCTGGTGGTCGCGTTCGGGCGGATGTCCCGGATAGCGCCTGTCCGCTGGATTGCGCAGGTTTACCTGCTGGTGATGCGAGGGACGCCGCTGATGCTGCAGCTCATCTTCTTCTGGTTCGGGCTGAAGCTGGGCGGCATCGGCTTTAGCCGCCTGCAGACCGCCATTGTCGCCTTCACCTTCAATTATGCGGCCTATTTCGCGGAGATCTACCGCGGCGGGATTGAGAGCATCCCGGCCGGGCAGAAGGAGGCGGCCAATGTGCTGGGCTTTTCCAAATCCCAGACCTTCTTCCGCATTGTGCTTCCGCAGGTGGTCAAGAAAATCCTGCCGCCAATGGGCAATGAATTCATGACCCTGGTCAAGGATACTTCCCTGGCGCAGGTGATAGCGGTGGTGGAAATCACCAGCATCGCGCAGAAAATACAGACGGGCATGGTTTCCCTGCTTCCCATCTTCGTGGCCGGGGCCTTTTACCTGATTATGAACGCCGTTGTGTCCAAATGCTTCTCCATGGCGGAGAAGAAGCTGAGCTATTACCGGTAAAGGAGGGGAACGGCCTTGAGCGTATTGTCGGCGCAGAACCTGAAAAAATCGTTTGGGGCAAACGAGGTGCTGAAGGACATTTCCTTTGAAATCAACGAAGGGGAGGTCCTGTCGATCATCGGCCCCTCCGGTTCTGGAAAGTCCACCCTCCTGCGGTGCGTGACCCTGCTGGAGCGGGTTGATTCCGGGCGGATCGCCTATGGAGACCTGCTCATGGCGGACACCCCCGCCGGGCAGGCGAGAGCGGTGTACAGCGAGGCGGCGGTGCTCCAGCAGATCCGGCGGCGGTTTGGGCTGGTGTTTCAGAACTTCAACCTTTTCCCGCACTTCACCGTGATGCGCAACCTCACCGAAGCGCCGGTGCGGGTGGGAAAAAAGGACCGCCGCACCGCGGAGGAGGAGGCCCGCGCCCTGCTCCAAAAGGTCGGGCTGGCCGAACGGGCGGACGCCTATCCCTGCGAGCTTTCCGGCGGGCAGCAGCAGCGGGTGGCGATCGCGCGGGCGCTGGCCATGCAGCCGGACGTCCTGTTTTTTGACGAGCCGACCTCCGCGCTTGATCCGGAGCTGACCGGGGATATCCTCAAGGTCATCCGCGACCTGGCGGAGGAACATATGACCATGGTGATCGTCACCCACGAGATGGCGTTTGCCCGGGATGTCTCCGACCGCGTAATCTTCATGGACGGCGGCGTAATTGTGGAACAGGGGGAGCCGGCGCAGGTGATCGGCAATCCGCGCAGCGAGCGCACCCGCGCTTTCCTGTCCCGGTTTCATCAGAATTAAAAGATTCCGCTTTGCGGCCGGGGAAAAAAACTCCGGCCGCAAAGTTTATCCGTTTCCCGCGCTTGCATTGCCGGCGCGGGCATGCTACCATAGAGAGAACGATATTCCCGCAAAGGCGGGAGGGGAAGACGAGGGGATAGCGTGGGAAAACCAACCGACAAGGGGAAAGCCCGCCGGCAGGGGGCTCTGCCGCTCAGCGGGCTGCTTCCGTATCTGAAGCCGTACCGGAAGCATACCATCCTTGGGCCGCTGTTTAAGCTGATTGAGGCGGTGCTGGAACTATATCTGCCCACCCTGATGGCGCAGGTGATCGATAAGGGCGTTGCGGCGGGGGATACCGGCTATATTTTAAGAATGGGCGGCGTCATGCTCGGGATCGTGACGGTCGGGCTCTGCTGCGCGCTGGTTTGCCAGTACGTGGCCTCCATCGCCTCCCAGGGCTTCGGCACCGGGCTGCGCAACGCCGTATTCCGGCATATCTCGACGTTCTCCCACGCGGAACTGGACCGCTTCGGCACGCCGTCCCTCATCAACCGGGTGACCAATGACGTCAACCAGCTTCAGTATGCGGTGGCGATGCTCATCCGCCTGGTGGTCCGCGCGCCGTTTCTCTGTATCGGCGGGGTGATCATGGCGCTGACCATCGATTGGAAGCTGTCCCTGATTATTATTGTGGCCATCCCGCTGTTCGTCCTGATTATCGTCCTTGTTATGAAAGCTACGGTGAAGCTTCACCGTCTGGTGCAAAAGCGGCTGGACGGGCTAACGCTGGTGCTGCGGGAAAACCTGTCCGGCGTGCGGGTGATCCGCGCCTTTGCCCGTACCGGGCTGGAGAGGAAGCGCTTCGCCTCCGCGGCCGATGAGCACCGGGACGCGTCGATCCGGGTCGGCCGGATTTCGGCCTTTTTGAACCCGGCGACCCAGCTGATTATGAACGCCGCCATCCTCGCCATCGTCTGGTTCGGCGGGGTGCGGGTGGAGGCTGGGGGGATGACCACCGGCGAGATCATCGCGTTTATTAACTATGTCAACCAGATCCTGCTGGCCCTCATCGTGGTGGCGAATCTGGTCATCACCTTCACCAGGGCCTATGCCTCCGCCGGTCGTGTGCTGGAGGTGCTGGGGACCCAGCCCGCCGTTGCCGGGGCGGCTCAAACGCCGGAACTGTCCCTGGAATCGCCGGCGGTGGAGTTCGACCACGTTTTCTTCTCCTACGACGACGGGGAGGACGAACTGACCGACATCACGGTGTCAATCCCGCGCGGGGCGGCCGTGGGGGTGATCGGCGGCACCGGATCGGGGAAATCCACCCTGATGGGGCTCCTCGCCCGGTACTACGATGTGCGGGCCGGTGCCGTCCGGGTGGACGGCGCGGACGTGCGGGATTACCCGCTGGACGTGCTGCGGGGGAAGATCGGGATGGTGCCGCAGAAGGCGGAGCTGTTTTCCGGCACGATCGCCGAAAACATCCGCTGGGGCCGGCCGGACGCGGACGACGAGGCGGTCCGCCGGGCAGCAGCGACCGCGCAGGCGGCGGAATTTATCGATCGGCTGCCGCAGGGATACGATTCCCCGGTGGAGCGGGGGGGCGCGAACTTCTCCGGCGGGCAGAAGCAGCGGCTGACCATTGCCCGCGCCCTGGTGCGGGAGCCGGAAATCCTGGTGCTGGACGATTCCTCCAGCGCGCTGGACTACGCCACCGACGCCGCCCTCCGCCGGGCTGTCCGCGCCGCGAGCCGGGAGATGACGGTGTTCACCGTCTCCCAGAGGGTAAGCACGGTCCGGCAATCGGACATTATCCTGGTGCTGGACGACGGGCGGCTGGCCGGCGCCGGGACGCATGAAGAACTGCTCGAAACCTGCGAGGCATACCAGGAAATCTGCCGTTCCCAGGAACGGGGAGAGGAGGCGGCGGGATGAAACAGCCGAAAAATACGGCGGGCACCCTGCGGCGGCTCCTCGGCTACGTCGGCCGGCAGAAAGGGCTGATGGCGGGGGTATTCCTGTCCGCCCTTGTCGGGAACGCGGCGCTGCTTTTGGCGCCCAAGCTGGTCGGCCGGGTGATTGACCTGATCCTCCCCGGCAGCGGTTCCTCCTTTTTCCCCGCGCTGCTCAAGATGCTGGGGGTGATCGGCGTCCTTTACCTAGTGGGGTGCGGGCTAACCTGGCTTACGGCGCTTTGCGCCAACGTCGCGGCCAATCGGACGGTGCGGGATCTGCGGGTCGACCTGTTTAACAAGCTGGGCCGCCTGCCGCTCAAATATTTCGATTCCCATTCCCGCGGCGATATCATGAGCCGTTTTTCCAACGACGTCGACGCCATTGCGGACGGGCTGAACCAGGGCATCCCGCAGCTGGCCTCCGGCGTGATTACCGTGATCCTCTCCCTGGCGTTTATGCTCACGCTGAATCCCTGGGTCACGCTGGTGGTGGTGTTTGTCACGCCGCTGTGCTTTTTGGTGGGGTATTTTATCACCAAATACGGCAGCAAGCGCTTCCGCGAGCAGCAGAAGGCGTTGGGCCGGCTGAACGGCTATGCCGAGGAGATGATAAGCGGCCAGCGGACGGTGAAGGCTTTCGGCTATGAGGAGCGGGAAGTGGAGCGCTTCGGGGAGATCAACGCCGAACTGTATGAATGCGGCTACCGCGCCCAGTTCGCCTCCGCCCTGGTGAACCCCTCCACCCGCTTTGTCAACAACATCGCCTATGTGCTGGTGGGGGGCTTCGGCATCCTCGCCGTGCTGCGGGGGACGTTGACCACCGGCGGGGTAGCCAGCTTTTTGACCTATACCGCCCAGTTCTCCAAGCCGTTCAATGAAATCACCTCCATCACCATGCAGCTTCAGCTGGCCATGGCCTCCGCCCGGCGGGTGTTCGCCGTACTGGACGAGCCGGAACAGGCGCCGGAGCCGGCGTCCGTGTCGCAGCTACTGAACGCGCAGGGGGCGGTGCGTTTCGAGGACGTCTCGTTTTCGTATACGCCGGACCGGAAACTGATTGAGGATTTCTGCCTGGATGTCCGGCCGGGTGAAACCATCGCCATTGTCGGGCCGACCGGGGCGGGGAAAACCACCCTGGTCAACCTGCTGATGCGTTTTTATGAGGTGGACGGCGGCCGGATTTCGGTGGACGGCAAGGACGTCACCGGCCTGACCAGGGACAGCCTGCGGCGCAGCTTCGGCATGGTTCTGCAGGAAACCTGGCTGTTTGCCGGCACGGTGCGGGAGAATATCGCGTACGGCAAGCCGGACGCCACCGACGAGGAGGTGGAGGCCGCCGCAAAGGCGGCGCATGCCCACAGCTTTATCCGCCGCCTGCCGCAGGGATACCAGACGATGATTGCGGAGGACGGGGGTAACCTCTCCCAGGGACAGAAGCAGTTGCTTACCATTGCCCGGGCAATGCTGCTCGGCCCGCCGATGCTGATCCTGGACGAGGCGACCAGTTCGGTGGACATCCTGACCGAGATGCGGATTCAGCGGGCTTTCCGGAAGATGATGAAGGGAAAGACCACCTTTGTCATCGCCCACCGGCTGTCCACTATCCGGGATGCGGACCGCATCCTGGTGCTGGACAAGGGCAACGTGGTGGAACAGGGGCGCCACGACGAACTGCTTGCCCGCGGCGGATTCTATGCCAGCCTGTACAATTCGCAGTTTGCGCCGACCGAAGAGGGGATATAGGCTTCGCTCCGGGAAGCGGCTGCACCGCCTGGCTCTGCGCCCTCAAAACCGGCGCCGGCCTCCGCTGGGAGCGGGACGCTTCCGGCGAAAACCGCCCTCGACTCAAAAAACTCCCGCCGGCCATACGGCCGACGGGAGTTTCAGTCTGTCAAAGGAATCGTAGAAAGACAACTCCTTTGGTATAATGAGGCAGGTGAGGAGCAGATTGGAGAGCCGTTCACCATGCGCCGACGATTGGCATGGATTTTTTATGGATTTATGGCTGTTGATAAAATTCTTTGTCGCAGTTCTTGTATTTCGTATCTGTAGAAGCAGCCTTTGAGCCGCAATATGGGCAAATTCTTTTGCCTAATTATCGACCTGCACTGCATTTTGCTTATAGGAACGGCAATGATTGTTTGCGGTTTCCATATATTGACGCACTTTTATATCTATTTCTGAGACGATCTTTTTTCTTTCGCCGATTATAAATCGGAAGCTATTTAGTGGCGACGACAATTCCGGCCGTAAATAAGATCGTGTGGCGGCTATCGTTCATTCTGGTCGGGTGTATGAAGCATTTTTTTACGCTTTGTATGGAGGTGTAATAAAGAATAATATCGCTTAAATATTTCGAGCTGCTGACGTCGCTTTTAAAAACGATGGCTGTTTCCGTCATAAAAAAATAACCGGTAAAATAAGATTCCTTATCTTGCGGCTCGAAATTTAAAATATTAGGCTCAGGTTTGTAAACAGCATGAACACACGCATAGTCACTATGGATAACGTCATATTGGGACAGCAATTGCTGCTTGACCTTCTTAAAGTCTGGTATTGCGGGAAGAAAGTACAATAAAGGCCATGTTATAAGCGTGAGTACGAAGCCCAAAAATAATCCGATAAAGATTGAATCAATGATATATCGTATTCTATCATGATAGATTCCTCCTTACAGCGTATGTGCCGGCAGCCGTCCGAAAACGGAATGCCTGCCGGATCACAACCATTATACGCCTTTTTATTCCCCCATTCAATCGGCTTATGCGCTTTCCCCGGCGAAGCGCGCCGGTTCGGTGCGATATTCCCGGGCGGGCCGCTTTCCCGGGTAGTGGTTGGGCAGGAGTGAACGCTATCTTTCCAAATGGCTTATGACCAAAACACGCGGGAGAAAAACAGAGGATTCGGAAGCATTTTCGAGGAATTTTCATAATTTTATGGAGTAAATTGCCCGGAAGTAAGAGAAAATCAAAAAAATCACAATATATCTTGACATTTTAATAGAAACACCCTATATTGTTATTTGTTGTCCGGAAACGGGCAATGCATCTATTTTATAAAAGCGGAATCCGCGCACGCCGCAGTTCGCCTTTTTTCGGCAGGACTGTGAAAAACCCTTTGCGGAGGGCGTTGTCAGAGAGACCGCGGTTTTCCAGCCCCGGACCAGGAGGACGCGGGGAACGGGAAAACTCCATACCGGCCAGGAGAAAAAAGACCGGTATCAACCGCAAAGGGGGATGCATTGTGGAAAAAGAAATAATTCAACTCAAAGACATCGCGGTATCGTTTGACGGTGAACAGGTGCTGAGCGGGCTGAACCTCAGCATCAAAGACGGAGAATTTGTAACCTTGCTCGGCCCTTCGGGGTGCGGCAAGACAACCACGCTGAGGATTATCGGCGGCTTCGTCACACCGGATCACGGCGATGTCTTTTTTGACGGCAAGCGAATGAACGATCTGCCCGCCTACCGCCGGCCGGTGAACACGATTTTCCAGCGGTATGCGCTGTTCCCGCATCTGAATGTGGCGGAGAACGTGGCGTTCGGGATGCGGGTGCAGAAAAAGAGCCGGAGTGAAATCAAGGAAACGGTGAAGGAGATGCTCGCACTGGTCAACCTGAAGGGGTTTGAAAAGCGGGGGGTGAACACCCTCTCCGGCGGGCAGCAGCAGCGGGTGGCAATCGCCCGCGCCCTGGCCAATAACCCCAAGGTCCTTCTGCTGGACGAGCCGCTTGCCGCGCTTGACCTCAAGCTGCGCAAGGATATGCAGGTGGAATTAAAAAATATCCAGAAAAGGCTGGGGATCACCTTTATTTATGTCACCCACGATCAGGAGGAAGCGCTGTCCATGTCCGATACCGTGGTGGTCATGGACAACGGCCAGATCCAGCAGATCGGCACCCCGCAGGATATCTATAACGAGCCGGAAAACGCGTTTGTGGCGGATTTCATCGGGGAGAGCAACATCCTCGACGGGGTGATGCACGAGGATTACCTGGTGGAGTTCTTCGGGAGGAAATTCCGCTGCCTGGACGCAGGCTTTGCCCCGCAGGAGCCGGTGGACGTGGTCATCCGGCCGGAGGATATCGATATCGTGGCCCCGGAAAAAGGGGATTTGACTGGCACGGTCACCAGCGTGACCTTCAAAGGCGTGCATTTTGAAACCATCGTGGATTTTAAAGGGTTCAAATGGATGATCCAGACCACCGACTATTATGAGGTCGGCCGGCAGATCGGCATCGTGCTGAATCCGGAGGACATCCACATCATGAAAAAGTCGGCTTATTCCGGGATGTTCGGCGATTACAGTTCCTATTCGGAGGAATTCGACGAACTGGCTGACCCGGAGGCGGATCTGCTGCAGGAGAGCGTGGACGAGGAGAAGATCTGAACCCGTCCCCCTTTTTGGCCGTTTGAATACGGCGTCCGCCTTTTTCCACCCCTTTGCCGCTCCGGCCGGAGGGCGGGGGAAGCGTGCCTGCGCGCCGGCTGCGATGCGGCGTGTGCAGGCGAGACAGAGGAAAGGATGCAGGCTTTATGATGAAGAACCGTTCCGCTGCCGCTCCTTTTGCGGTGTGGATGCTGCTGTTCACCGTCGTCCCGCTGGGCGTGGTGGTGTGGTTTGCCTTCACCGACGGGGAAGGGCAGTTTACTTTCGACAATATTGCCGCGATTCAGGGCCATCTGGGCACGCTGGCGTATTCGATTGCGCTGGGCGCGCTGGCCACGGTGCTCTGCCTTTTGCTGGCCTATCCGCTGGCGTACAGCATCTCCCGCAAGACCGAACGGGTGCAGCAGACCATGGTGATGATCATCATGCTCCCGATGTGGATGAATTTCCTTTTGCGGACCTATGCGTGGATGACGCTGCTTGAAAACAACGGGCTGATTAACCGGTTCCTGGGGCTGTTTGGGCTGGGGCCGCTCCATATGATCAACACCAGCGGGGCGGTGGTGCTCGGCATGGTGTACAATTTCCTGCCGTTTATGGTGCTGCCGCTGTATTCGGTGATGACCAAAATCGATGCGCGGATCATTGAAGCGGCGCAGGATCTGGGGTCCAACGGCTGGCAGGTCCTCCGGCAGGTGATCCTGCCGCTGTCCCTGCCGGGCATCGTCTCCGGAATCACCATGGTGTTTGTCCCTGCGGTGAGCACCTTTGTCATCACCAAGCTGCTCGGCGGCAGCAAGACGCAGATGATCGGCGATACCATCGAGACCATGTTTATCGGCCAGGCCGCCAACTATAATGTGGGCGCCGCCCTGTCCCTGGTGCTCATGGTGCTCATCCTCCTGTGCATGGCGTTTATGGGCATGGTGGATAAGGACGACGAAGGGGGGATGGTTGTCGTATGAAAACCCTTTCCCGGATTTACAACGGTCTGATCTTCCTGTTTCTATATGCGCCGATTGTGGTGCTGATTGTGTTTTCCTTCAACGACAGCCGCAGCCGTTCGGTATGGCACGGCTTCAGCCTGCGGTGGTATGAGGAGCTGTTCCGGGACGACGAAATCCTGAATGCGCTGATCGTCACCCTGACCGTAGCGGTGATTGCCACGATTGCGGCGACCGTGATAGGCACGGCGGCGGCGGTGGGGATCCACGGCATGAACAGCAAGCTCCGCCGGGTGATGATGGCGGTCAACAACATCCCGATGGTCAATCCCGAGATCGTGACCGGCATTGCGCTGCTGCTGATGTTCGCCTTCATTTACCGCACCACCGGCCTGTTCCAGCTTGGGTATGGGACGCTGCTGATCTCTCATATCACCTTCTGCATCCCTTATGTGGTTTTGCAGGTGATGCCCAAGCTGCGGCAGATGAACCCGCATATGTATGAAGCGGCCCTCGACCTGGGCTGCCGCCCGGTTTCCGCCTTTTTCAAGGTGATGTTGCCGGAGATTATGCCCGGCGTGGTCACCGGGGCGCTCATGGCGTTTACGATGTCGCTGGACGATTTTGTCATCAGCCTGTTCACCTCCGGCTCTTCGGCCCAGAATCTGTCGGTGACAATTTATTCCATGGTCAAGCGCCGGGTTACGCCGGAAATCAACGCGCTGTCCACCCTGATGTTCGGCGCGGTGCTGATTCTGCTGATCCTGGTGAATGTGTCCCAGATCCGCGGCCAGTCCAAAGCCCGGAGGATGGGAGTCATGGCAGGGCGGTAATCCTTTGGCGCGGGATGCTCCAAAGGCTAATATACCCAATTATATTATTGTAAGGGAGATAGGTAGTTGAAAAAAGCGGTTGGTTTTGTTTTGGCGTTCGGATTGGTCCTGACGATGGCGGGGTGTTCCCAGGACACCAGCACAGGAAGCTGGGATTGGGAAAGCGAGCCGGCGGCGGAATCCACCGGCGTTACCCTGAACGTGTACAACTGGGGCGAGTACATCGACGACAGCGAGGTAAACGTTAACGACGCGTTTACCCACCTGACCGGGATCGAAGTGAACTACAAGAATTTTACCGACAATGAAAGCATGTATGCCCTGCTCAGCTCGGGCGCGGCGGATTACGACGTGATTTTCCCCTCCGATTACATGGTGGGGAAGATGATCCGGGAAAATATGCTGGCCAAAATCAATTTTGAAAACGTCCCCAACTTCCAGTATATCGAGGAGAGCCTGAAAAACCCGCTCTACGACCCGGAAAACGAGTATTCGGTGCCCTACACCTGGGGCACGGTGGGCATTTTCTACAATACCAAGTATGTCGCCGAGGAGGATCTGGCGGACGGCTGGGGCCTGCTCTGGAATGAGAAATACAAAGACATGATTTTCATGTTTGACAATCCCCGCGACGCGTTCGGTATCGCCCTCAAAAAGCTGGGGTATTCGATGAACAGCGAGAACCCGGACGAGTGGCAGGCGGCCTATGAGGAACTGGTCAAGCAAAAGCCGCTGGTGCAGGCCTATGTGATGGATCAGGTATACGACAAGATGATCAATGAAGAGGGCTGGATCGCCCCCTATTACTCCGGCGACGGTGTCATCATGATGGACGAAGAGGAAGGGAACCCCAACATTGATTATTTTGTCCCGGAGGAAGGGACCAACCTGTTTGTGGACGCGATGTGTATCCCGGTGAATGCGGAGCATAAGACCGAGGCGGAGGCGTATATCAACTTTATGTGCCGCACCGAGGTGGCGAAAGCAAACGCCGAGTATATCGGGTATTCCACCCCGCAGACCGAGGCGCGCAAGCTGCTCGATCCCGAAATCGGGGAGAACCCGAATTTCTATCCGCCGCAGTCCCTGCTGGATAAGACCGAAGTGTTCATCACCCTGCCGGATGAAATAAACCAGCTCCAGGATTCCCTCTGGCTCCAAATGAAGCAGTAACGCAAGCGCCCTTTCCGCAAGGAAGGGGCGCTTTTGGTGGGGAGCTTGTGTGAGCCGGGCGTTTTCGCTGCGGCGGCGTATGTTCGCTGGCTGGCGTGGTCTTGCAGAAACGGGCGGCGGCTTTCCCGTTTCGCCCCCGAAAAGCTTGACCATCCTGCCGGCACGCTGTATGATAAAAGCCGGCGGTGGATGTTCGCCGCACCATGAAAACAGTCGGCCGGGATGCCTGCCGGCGGTGGATTACGGCCTTATGCCTTAGTCGGGCATAAGACGCGGAAAGGATAACGATGAAACTATGAGTACGATTACCACCATTCAAAATGCGACGGTTTCGGCGTCGGTTTCCTCACTGGGGGCGGAACTGCAGTCGATTCGGTCCGCCGAAGGGGTTTCCTACCTCTGGAACGGCGATCCCGCCTATTGGTCGGGGCGCGCCCCCATCCTTTTTCCCTTTGTCGGGGCGCTGCGGGGCGATCGCGCCGCCTGCGGGGCGGGGGAGATTTGCCTTCCCAAGCACGGCCTCGCCCGCCGGCGGGAATGGACGCTGGAGGAGGCGGCCGCCGATCGGCTGACCTACCGCCTGGATGCGGACGACGAGACCCGGGCGGGGTATCCTTACGACTTTTCCCTGCGGGTACGGTACACCCTTGGCGACCACGCGGTAACCACGGCGTTCCAAATTGGGAATACCGGCGGGCAGACGATGCCGTACTGCATCGGGGGGCATCCCGCTTTTCACGTCCCGCTGGCGGAAGGGGAGGCTTTTGAGGACTACTTCCTGGAATTTGAGCAGCCGGAAACCGCCGACTGCCCCCAGGTGGAGCTTTCTTCGGGCCTCATCCGCACCGAGCGGAATCGGGTACTGACCGAAGCCCGCGTCCTGCCCCTCAACCACGCGCTGTTCCGGGGGGATGCGCTGATTTTCGACCGGCTGAAATCGCAGAGCGCGCGGCTGGTTTCCCGCAAAAGCGGACGGGGCGTGCGCATGGATTTTGCGGGGATGGCGTTTTTCGCCGTCTGGTCCCCGTCTAAGGACAGCCCCTTCGTCGCGCTGGAGCCGTGGACCGGCACCGGCACCCAGATCAGCGAAGACGACGTGTTTGAGCATAAGCAGGGGATCCGCCTGCTGGAGCCGGGGCAGGAGGACACGGTAGCCTTTACCGTGACGGTGTTTTGAGCGTCGCTCAACGGCCTGCTGCCGGCCGGGAACCGTGGGTGGCAGTGGTGTTTGATCTGGACGGCACCCTGGCGGACACTCTGCGGGATTTGGCGGAAGCGACCAACGCTGCGCTGCGGGAAAACGGCCTGCCGCCCTGCCCGCTGGAAGCGTATCCCCACATGGTGGGGAACGGGCTGAAAAAGCTGGTGGAACGGGCCGCAGGCCCCGGGGTTTCCGCCCAGAAGCGAGAGGAAATCCGGCAGGCATTTCTGTGCATTTACGACCGGGACTGCCTGCGGTATACCGCGCCCTACCCGGGGATGCCCGAAACGCTGGCCGCCCTGCGGGAGCAGGGGATCCCTCTCCTGGTGGTCACCAACAAGCCGGACGCCCAGGCCCATACCATTGTGGAAGGGCTGTTCGGGGCGGGGATTTTCGCCGGGATTTACGGCAACCGGGAGGGCCGGCTGGTCAAGCCGGATCCCGCGCTTACCCGGCAGGCGCTCGCGTCGGTGGGCGCGCCGCCAGAGCGGGCGCTTTTCGTGGGGGATTCCGACGTGGACGTGCTGACCGCGAAAAATGCAGGGCTGCGATCGGCCGGCGCGGTATGGGGCTTCCGCGGGGAAGAGGAGCTGCGGCGGGCCGGGGCGGACTATTTGCTGCATAAACCTGCAGAAATTTTAAATACTTATTGATTATTTCCCAAGGATCCGTTATAATAGAAATGTTTTCATGGCAGGGGCGGATGCCGTCCTTCCCCGCGCCATGCCGTCCCGCCCGGCTTGTCCGCTGCGGCGCAGACGGAAAACCGGGGTATGCGCCTTCCGCTGCGGCGCGCCCGGTGCTGCCGAACGGCAATTTCTGCGGCGGAGAAATGGAGAAGAACCATGAATAAATTTCTCAAATTCATCGCTCTGGGGACTGCGGCGTCCCTGATGGCGCTGTCCTTTGCCGCCTGCTCTGGCGGGGAGACCGCTTCCTCGAACCCGGGCGGGAGCAGCGATGGGGCTTATGATGGACCGACGCTGGATCTGGTGACCGACGGCACCCTGACCATGGGCACCAACGCGTATTTCCCGCCCTTCGAATATTATGAGGGCGGCGAGATCGTCGGGGTGGACGCGGCGCTCATGCAGGCGATCGCGGAGAAGCTCGGCCTGGAACTGGAAATCGTGGATATGGAATTTGATTCCCTGTCGGAAGCCCTGACTGGCGGCAGCATCGACGTGATTGCGGCGGGCTTCACCCGGGATCCGAAACGCGAGGAGCAAATGGACTTCACCAACGATTATTTCACTGCGAAGCAGACCATCCTGGTCCGCTCGGACAGCGGCTATACCTCCAAAGAGGATCTCGAGGATAAGAAGATCGGCGGCCAGACCAGCACCACCGGCCTCTCCACTTGCGCCATGGAACTGACCGCGGAAGAGAATATTATCGGGTACGGCAATGGCTCCCTCGCGGTGGAAGCGCTGCTTGGCGGCGAGGTGGACGCGGTCATCATCGATAACAATCCCGCGCAGGAGTACTATACCCAGCACAGCGACGAACTGACCCTCATCGAGGATCAGTTTGCCGAGGAGCAGTATGCAATGGGAGTCAAGAAGGGCAATACGGATCTTCTCAACGCCATCAACGATGCGCTGGACGAGTTGAAAGCGGACGGCACGTTTGACGAGATCATCGCTGAGTACATAAAATAAGACGGCTTCGTTCCGGCGGCTTTTGCTACCGGACGAGGTTCGGGCAGATTCGGACAGAAGGGGAAAGCCGGCTGGCGCACAACGGCCGGCTTTCTTTTTTCGCATAAGAAGCGAAAGGGAGGGCTTTGCTTGGATGCGCTCTGGCAATCCTTTGAAAATTTGGCGTCGTCGTTTGGCAATATGGTGTTCCTCGCGCTGGTCAAAGACGACGGATACCAATACCTGTGGCGCGGACTGGGGAATTCCCTGCTGTTGACTTTGATTGCGGCGGTAATCGGCGTCATCCTTGGCCTGCTGCTGGCCATCGCCAAGCTGCAGGATGTGGACAACCTGACCGGGAACCGTTTCCTGGTGTGGCTGCGGCGGATGCTGGCCGGGTTCGCTAACGGATATGTTTCAGTGGTGCGTGGGACGCCGGCTGTGGTACAGCTGCTGGTGCTGTATTTCATCGTGTATATGCAGGGGCTGAAGAAAATCCCCGCCTTTGAGGATGTCCCGCCGCTGATAATCGCGGGCATTGCGTTCGGTATCAACTCCGGCGCATACGTGGCGGAGATTATCCGCGCCGGCATTATGGCGGTAGATCGTGGGCAGACCGAAGCGGGCCGTTCCCTGGGCCTTTCGGCGGGGAGCACCATGCTCTTCATCGTGATCCCGCAGGCGGTTAAAAACGTCCTTCCCGCGCTGGGCAACGAATTCATCGTTTTGCTCAAGGAAACGTCGGTGGCGGGGTACATCGGCATCGCCGACCTGACCAAGGGTGCGCAGACAATCGGAAGCACGATGTATAATTTCACCGTACCGCTGCTTTGCGCCGCTTACATCTATTTCCTGATGACCACGGTGCTGTCCACCGTCATCGGCAAAATGGAAAGGAGGCTGCGCAAGAGTGATTGAGGTAAAAAACCTGCATAAATATTTTGGGGAGCTGGAAGTCCTCAAGGGGATCGACGCCCATATCGGGAAAGGGGACTGCGTGTGCGTCATCGGCCCGTCCGGCGGCGGAAAATCCACCTTCCTGCGCTGCATCAACCTGCTGGAGATGCCCACCAAAGGCGATATCCTGATTGAAGGGGTTTCCGCCATGCAGAACCTCAAGCAGCTTGACCAGCTTCGGCAGAAAGTGGGGATGGTGTTCCAGCAGTTCAATCTCTTTCCCCATATGACGGTGAAGGAGAACATTACCCTCGCCCCGGTAAAGCTCAAGAAGATGACTAAGGCGGAGGCTTCCGACCGTGCGATGGAACTGCTAGCCCGGGTAGGGCTGGCGGAAAAAGCGAACGAATATCCCAACCGGCTTTCCGGCGGGCAGAAGCAGCGGGTCGCGATTGCCCGCGCGCTGGCAATGAACCCGGACGTCCTGCTGTTCGACGAGCCCACCTCCGCCCTGGATCCCGAAATGGTGGGCGAAGTGCTGGAAGTCATGAAAAGCCTCGCGCTCAACAACGCGACGATGGTGGTGGTCACCCATGAGATGGGCTTTGCCCGCGAGGTGGGGAACCGGATCTATTTCATGGACGGCGGGATTATTTCCGAGGAAGGAACCCCGGACGATATCTTTAACCATCCCCAGAACGACCGCACCAAGGAGTTCCTCTCCAAAGTGCTGTAAGCGGGGAGCGGCTGGAAAGGCATGAGACGATGAAAACGACACTGATGATATTTGTCTTGATGGGCATTTTGTTTATCGTACCGCTGATCCTGTTCAATATCCGGAAAATCTGGGTGAAGAAGCCGCCCGAGCCGGTGAAGTTTAATCCGGTGCGGTTCACGGTAATTACCCTGCTTTCGGTCTTTATTGTGGTATTCCTGGTAACGGCATACAACGCAACCCTGAAAAACCGGTATGAAATCGCGCTTGAAAAGCTGGCGGAGCAGCATGCGGCGGCGATCGTCGGCAATCAGACGATGGAGGATTTCGAAGCCTTTCTGCTGGAAAACGGGACCGAATATATGGAGGGCAGCCTAGACAAGATGGACTTCCCGGATTACGGCGACGTTTCCGAGGCACGTTTTCAGCTCAGTAATTGGTGCATCCCGCGATACTGGACCGAAAACGAGGCATTTGAGCAAGTGCCTGTGCTGGGGGACGAAAACCCGGTATATATCCTCTACCGCATGACGGCAGGGGAGCGCAACGATCTGTTCCTGGTGCGCATGCGCAACACCGACGACGGCTGGAAATACGATACCATCGAAATGGCCACCGAGGAACAGATCCAAGAGATTAAGGCTCCCCGGGAAAAGACCGGCAAGTGGTACACCGTCCGGGCGGACTGATCGGAAGGCTCACCGGCAGGGCGGAGGAAAACATGGGAAACCATCTCCGAAAGGAGAGGGAAATACGGCATTTTGCCGCCACTTTGAGGAGGAAAGAGTATGCGTGTATTGTTTCAGGGCGACAGCGTCACCGATGCGGGGCGCGCCCGGGAGAACCCGGCCAATTTGGGGAATGGCTATCCCCGTTATGCGGCGGCGCTCCTGCGGGAGCGTTTCCCGGAACGGGAATGGGAATTCCTCAACCTCGGGATTTCCGGCAACCGTACGGGCGACCTGCTGGCCCGGTGGAAAGAGGACTGTATTGATATCCAGCCGGATTTTCTTTCGATCCTCATTGGCATCAACGATACCTGGCGGGCGTTTGATTCCAACAACCCCACCACAGCGGAACAGTTTGAGGACAATTACCGCCGTTTGCTGGAGGATGTCAAGAACCATACGCACGCAAAAATTTTGATGATGGAGCCGTTTGTGCTGCGGGATACGCCGGCCAAGGACGCCTGGCGGGCAGACTTGGATCCCAAAATCCAGGTGGTTCGCCGCCTGGCATGGGAATATGCGGACGGCTATGTGCCGCTGGACGGCCTTTTTGCCGCCGCCTGTATGGAACAGGGGCCGCTGTATTGGACGGCCGACGGCGTGCACCCGGTAGAGGCGGGCGCGAAACGGATCGCCGCCGCTTATGTGGAGGCGGCCGCCCGGCTGCTGTAAAGGAAGAAGCAGGATGTCGGAGCAGGATATCAAAAGGCTGGCGGCTTTGGACGAAGCGGCAGATAAGGCGGGCGGCTATGTTTCTCCGTCCCTGAAGGACAACGTTCATTACGATTACCGGAAAATCCTGCATTATTGCCGGGAAAAGGGAATCGAGCCCCGGGATTTGACCATCCAGGTACTGGATCGGTTCATCCTTCCCACGTAATGTGGGAAGGAAAATGGACGGACGAACTGAGCCAGTTGTATGACCAGTACAAAGAGATGATTCCCAATTCCTATCCGGACGAGTATGAAGAAATCCTCTACCGAGCCATGACCTATGAGGAATTCGTCGAGTATATTCGGGAATGCCTGCGCACGGGCAAGGAAATCCCGGACGTAGTAGAATGACACAACCGCATAAAGAGG
This sequence comes from Candidatus Avimonas merdigallinarum, assembly GCA_904377855.1. Classification (GTDB taxonomy): domain Bacteria; phylum Bacillota; class Clostridia; order Oscillospirales; family Acutalibacteraceae; genus Avimonas; species Avimonas merdigallinarum. Next base: position 63,934 of record CAJFGS010000001.1, on the reverse strand, counting down.
CGCCGGAGCGTTTGTCGCTGCCGGCGCTTTTTGTATGAAGAAAACCACTCGCTGGGCGAGTGGTTCCGAAGAAGGTTGTAGCCGATGATGAAGCGAGAGAAACTCCCTTTGCTATAATGAAAGTGCAGTCTGGCAACTGCATCCGCTAGTATTACAGGGCTTTGCCTGCCTATGAAGAATCCCCGGCTTCACCGGAGGGACTATTCCGGCCGGGGCAATTCCATGGAACAGTTTGACAAAGCGGGAAAATCCCAATAAAATAGAACCGGATAGGATTGCTTGGAACAGTGCGCTTGAAGAAGAGGTTGTGCGGGGGCCCGGACAGCGAAACAGCGCCCTGCGCTTTTGGTTCCGAAATGCTGAAAATCCGGAGACAGTTCCTTGCAATGCCTGGATAAACTGGATGAAAAGGACGGTGAAGCCCATGTATAACCCTCAGCTGGAAACCTTTCTGTGCGTGGTGGAGTCGGGGAGCTTTAACAAAGCGGCGGAGCGCCTGTATATCTCCCCGCCAGCGGTTATCAAGCAGATAAACCTGCTGGAGGAAAGCCTGGACCTACCGCTTTTTGTCCGTACGCATCGGGGGCTGCGGCTGACAAAAGCCGGGCAGTCTCTGTACCAGGATGCAAAGTACATCATCCAATACTGCAAGGATTCGGTGACCCGGGCGAAAAATGCCATGGCGGAAAGCGGAAACATTATCCGCATAGGCACTTCCCCCATGACGCCGGCCCAGGTGCTGGTGGATTTATGGCCAAAGGTACAGGGATACTGCCCGGATATCAAATTCCAGCTGATCCCTTTTGACAACACCCCGGAAAACGCCCGCGAGATTTTGGCCAATCTGGGGCAGAACATCGACGTGGTGGCTGGGATTTTCGATGAAACCATGCTGCACCTGCGCAAATGCGCGGGGCTGGAGCTTTCCCGGGAGCCGATCTGCTGCGCCGTTTCCGTGCATCACCGGTTAGCCCAGAAGGACCGCCTGACCGTCCAGGATTTGTATGGGGAAAAACTGATGCTCATGCGGCGGGACTGGAGCCACTATGTCGATCTGCTGCGGGACGATATCTGGAAAAACCATCCCCAGATTCAGATTGTGGATTTCGACTTCTACGATGTGGGCGCATTTAACCAGTGTGAGAACAACAACTGCGTCTTAATGGCAGTGGAAAACTGGCGGTACGTGCATCCGCTTTTAAAAATCCTGCCGGTGGATTGGGGATATACTATCCCGTTTGGCCTGCTCCATTCGCCGGAGCCTTCCCCCATGGTGGCGCAGTTCCTGAAAGCCGTGGAAAAAGCAACGGCGAAAGAGGAATGAGGAACTATAAACCTTTTGGTAATCACCGCATAACGAATCGAGACTTCTGCTGAAGTCTCGATTTTTTTATAATATAGGCAGCGGGAAGGATGGTGGAAGGCAAGTGAAAAAATTAAAAACTTTCGTATCGGTCTGCGCAGCCGTTGGTTTCCTGCTTGGCATCGCCGGGTGCAGCGCGGCGCCGGCGGCGGACAGCGTTCCCGGTACGCAGGAAGGGTCGAGCATACAGCAAGCGCCCGAAGGAGAAAATTCCATGCAGGAAAGTGAGAGTGTGGACGGCCCTTATACGGTGGATACCCCCATAGCGGATGTAATCAACGACCCGGCATTCGGGGACTATGGCCGCCTGATTTTCCCGGTAGACAGCGGGTATTATCGCGGGGACACCCTGGGAGAGCTCCGGCTGACCTGGTACAACAACATTGATCCGAACGAAACGGTGGAAATTGCCAACTACCTGAAAAGCCATGCCGAAGCGGGGGATACGGTGTTTTACAACATCTACACCGACGAGCAAAAAGCGGAAGATCCGGATAAAGAGGATACCGGCCTGTTCTTTTTCCGGGGCAATCCCGGTGAAAAATTCGCGGTATGCAACGCAGGCGGCGGCTTTGCCTATGTGGGGGCCATGCAGGACAGCTTCCCCCACGCGCTGGAGCTCTCCAAAATGGGGTACAACGCCTTCGCCCTGATTTACCGTCCCGGAGCGCAAACCGCCTGCGAGGATCTGGCACGGGCCGTCAGCTTCCTCTTTGAACACGCGGAGGAATTGGAGATAGATACGGACTGCTACTCCCTTTGGGGCGGTTCCGCCAGCGGGAGGATGGCGGCGTGGCTGGGATCGTATGGCCCGGCGGCTTTCGGCGGTGAGGCTCTGCCCCGGCCCGGCGCGGTCATCATGCAGTACACCGGCCATTCGGACTATACGGAAAACGACCCGCCCACCTTCGCCTGCGTGGGGGAAAGCGACGGTATCGCGAATTGGCGGACAATGCAGCGGCGGATCGACGTGTTGGACGCGTTGGGGATCCCTACCGAATTTCATCACTATCCCGGCCTTCCCCACGGCTTTGGGCTGGGCGCCGGTACGGTAGCCGAAGGCTGGATTAATCAAGCGGTGGCTTTTTGGGAAGCGCAGATGTAACACTTGGGCCGATACAAAACCGAAAGGAAGCATCGTTATGAACAACTTTATTTTTCAAAACGCGACCAAGGTCTATTTCGGACAAGGCTGTGTGAAGGAATACCTTTCCTGCCTGACGAAGGACGCCGATACCGGGCCATTGATACGGCGCAGTCTTACGGCAACGAAGAAGCGGTGGGCAGCGCGGTCAAGGAATGCGGCGTTCCCAGAGGCGAACTGTTCCTCACCACCAAGGTGTGGATTTCCAATGCCGGCTATGAAAAAGCCAAAGCCTCCATCGACAAGTCCCTGAAAAATTTGCAGACAGACTATATTGACCTGCTGCTGATTCACCAGCCCTTTGGCGATTACTACGGCGCGTACCGGGCGATGGAGGAGGCCTATCGGACCGGCAAGCTCCGGGCGATCGGCGTGTCCAACTTCTATCCCGACCGTCTCATCGACCTGTGCCAGTTTGTGGAGGTAACTCCCGCCGTGAACCAGGTGGAGACCCATGTGTTCCAGCAGCAGAAAACCGCGCATGCGTATATGAAGAAATACGGCGTGCAGCACGAGTCCTGGGGCCCCTTTGCGGAGGGCCGGAAGGATTTCTTTACCAACCCAGTGCTCACGGAGATCGGCGCCAAATACGGCAAGTCCGCCGCACAGACGGCGCTGCGCTTCCTCATCCAGTCGGATGTGGTGGTGATTCCCAAGTCCACCCACAAGGAGCGGATGGAGCAGAACCTGGATGTCTTTGATTTTACCCTCAGCCAGGAGGACATGGAGGCTATCCGGGCTTTGGACGAAGGCGAAAGCCTGTTCTTCTCCCACTATGATCCCGCGACGGTAGAGATGCTCACCAACATGGGCAAAACCCGGATTGTTTGATCCCCTGTTTGCAGTTTGCAGGGAAAGGCCCCAACGGCCCGCGCCCGTCCATGATTACAGGAACAGCAAGATACATTGATGAATGGAGTGAAAAACCATGAAATCCCTCTGGAAGAAAGTCCTTGCGGGGATTCTGGCCGCGGCATCGGCCCTGTCCCTAACCGTCTGCACAAACAGCGAAACTCTTCAGGAAGGCGGCCAATCTGGCTCAACAGGCCAGCAAAGCGTGCCGGCGACAGACCCGGACGGCGGCAATATCCTCATCGCCTATTTCACGGCAGCCGAAAACAGCGGCGTGGACGCCGTCGCTTCTGCCAGCTATACGACCATCGAGGGCCAGGCAGTGGGGCGCGTCCGGGCTGTGGCGGATATGATCCAAGAAAATATAGGAGGGGACCTGTTCTCCATCCGCACCTCGGTGGTGTATCCCACTGACGGCGGCGAGCTCATTGACTATGCCGCTCAGGAGCAGGACGAAAATGCCCGCCCGGAACTGACGTCCCACATTGAAAACCTGGATAAATACGATACGATCTTCATCGGGTACCCCAACTGGTGGGCGGATCTGCCCATGGCGGTGTACAGCTTCTTTGACGAGTACGATTTTTCGGGAAAGACCATCATCCCCTTTAACGTCCATAACGGCAGCCGGTTCTCCCGCACGATCCAGACCATCGAGGAGTTGGAACCGAACGCCACGGCGATTGAGGACGGCTTTACCGTCAGTGAGCGGACGGTAGCGGACGCCGCGGAGGATGTGGCCGCCTGGCTGGACGGGCTGGGCTATTCGACGGAAGGTGGTTTGGCGTGAAGCGGAAAAGTACGGCGCTGCTTTCTCTGTTGTGCAGCCTCTGCCTGGTTTGCCTGCCCGGCTGTTCAGAAGCTTCCGCCCCCTCGGGAACGGAAAGCGCGGATGTTTTGTCCGGGCAGCAGGCTGCAGCCGGCACGCCGTCTTCCGGCCCTGCGGAGAGCGCGCTCCCGGGGGAATCCGTCCGGACGGGCCTGATTGCAGAACAGATATTGGACGGGGAAACCGGTGGAATCCATTACAGCTATTCCCTTCCGGAAGGATACAGTACAGAGCGGAAATACCCCCTGATGATGACCATGCCCGGTTACGATATGATGTGGTTTGGGGAGGATTCCTCCGGATCCAATCGGAATTGGCGGGGGTTCCTCTGCTGGACGGAGCTCCCGGAGGATATGATCGTGGTATCGGCCCAGCTCACCGACTGGCATGAGACCTCTGCCCGGCAGGCCATTGAATTGACGGAATATTTTCTCAATCACTTTTCGGTGGACGAACGCCGCATCTATGCGGCGGGCTATTCTGCCGGCGGCGAGACCATGTCCCAGGCAGTCTCCATGCGGCCTGATCTATACGCCGCCTACCTTCACGGCGCGTCCCAATGGGACGGGGAATTTGCACCCATCGCGGAAAACGGCGTGGCGGTGTACATCTTTATGGCGGAAGGGGACGAGTATTACGGCTCCGAGCGGGCCCGCGCCGCCTACGACGGCCTGCACAGCGCCTACATGGACGCGGGCTGGAGCGAAGACGAAATCGGCGATGTGCTGCAAATCCAAACGCCGGATGAAGCCTGGTTCGCCCAGCGCGGCGTCACCGGCAATTATCACGGCGGCGGCAATGTCGTGTTTGAGGAAACGTCTGTCCTGAATTGGATCGTTTCCCACAGCAAATAGCAGAGAGGAAAAAACCATGAAAGTCTTACTGGTCAATGGCAGCCCGCATAGAGAAGGCTGCACCTACACCGCCCTTTGCGCGGTGTCCGGGGCGCTCAACCAGAATGGAATTGGCACCGATGTATTCTGGGTTGGAAGCCAGCCCCTGTCCGGCTGCACCGCCTGCCGCAAATGCGCCGACCTGAACCGCTGCGTTTTTCAGGACACGGTCAATGAATTCCTGGAGCTTGCCGGCGACTACGACGGCTTTGTATTCGGCACTCCGGTTCATTGGGGCGGCGCTTCCGGGGCTGTGACCTCTTTTTTGGATCGGGCTTTCTATGCCGACTTAAACGGCGGCGGGAAGCGGTTTTATCTGAAGCCGGCGGCAGCGGTGATTTCCGCCCGGCGGGCCGGCACCACGGCCACCTGGGATCAGATGAACAAATATTTCGGCCTGATGCAGATGCCCATCATCACGTCCCGCTATTGGAATATGGTGCATGGGACGACGCCCGAAGAGGTGCGCAGGGATCTGGAAGGGATGCAGACGATGGAACTGCTGGGGCATAATATGGCCTACTTTCTCAAATGCAAAGAGGTCGGGAGCAAACTCATACCGATGCCGCCCCAGGAACCGGTGGTTTACACCAATTTCATCCGAGAATAAAATGTGGGGAGGCAGCCGCCATGAAGAGCAAAACGCTTGGGAAAATCGTTGTGGATGTCGGCATGACCGTCCTTCTGATGCTGCTGATGGCCTTTGAACGGATCGGCCGAACAGCCCACGAGTGGATCGGCGTGGGAATATTTGTGCTGTTTATCGTCCATCACCTTTTGAACCGGAACTGGAGCAAAAACCTGTTCCGCGGCAAATATCCGCCCTCCCGGGTGCTGCAGACGGCTTTGGCTGTGCTGGTTCTGCTGACCATGCTGGGTTCTTTTATCAGCGCGGTGCTGATTTCCCGCGAGGTGTTCGCCTTCCTGCCAATCCGCGGCGGGCGGGGATTTGGCAGAACGCTGCACATGCTTTCCGCTTACTGGGGCCTCATCTGCCTGTCCCTGCATCTGGGGCTTCACTGGAATGCCATGATGGGGCGGGCGGGCAGGCTCTGCGGCTCCCCGTCCCGCGCGCGCCGGATCGCGCTGCGGATCCTGGGCGCCGGCATTGCGCTGTACGGCGTTTATGCCTTTTGGCAGAGGGATATCCCAAGCTATCTGTTTTTGCAAACCCAGTTCGTCTTTTTCGATTTTGAAGAGCCCCTGCTGTTCTTTTTCCTCGATTATTTGTCGATTATGGGATTGTTTGTCTGCGCAGGGCATTACCTGGCGAAACTCGTGCAATGGCTGCAGAAACATCCTCGCAGGGAAAAGCAGCAATAGGCGTCTGGGCCCTATCTACATCTTTAATTCCGTTGTGGGGATAATATTCACCCCGATTGCTTGGAGAAAAGGCAATGGCTTTGTATCCTAAAAAGCATGAGCGGATCCCAAAGGTCAAGGGTTTCCTTGGCCTTTTTCTGATCCCTGCAAAATATTTTTGTGCTTGGAAAGGTCCCTTTTTTCTGCCTCGGCTGCATAGATGATGCAGCAGGACGGTTCAGGAAAAATTCGGGTAACCATACGGCTTCAAGTTTAATATACTTTTCTTTGGATGGGAATGGAAGGACGTGTACGGGCTGAGCCGTTTCAGGGCTGCAGATCAAGAGGCAAAGGAGGCCGCTATGGCTGCCAACTGCCATGATGAAGCCATGGGGCCGGAACACCCTGCTGAAAATCTGTGGAACAGGTTCTCCGGCGCCTGGATTATAATGGAACACGCCTCTGCGGCCACTCCCGGCGAACTCTAGCTTTCACAGGCTCAACAACTGTGAAAAATATGGGAATTACGAAAAATATAATTGCTGTTTGTTGAATTATATGCTACTATTGATTCATAAAAATGAGTAAGATTTACTTATTTTGTGGAAAGGGCGTGTCTTTATGAAGAAAGCGGTGTCTCTTTTCGCTTGTATGTGCATATGCCTGATTTGCTTTGGCGGCTGTACCAGCGGCGTACTCCCTTCTGACGGCGAATGGACGGCGGCGGTATCCATCGCCCGGCCTGATACCACAAGCGGGGAGCCTACCTCCGTTTCAACTTCTGCCTCGGCCGTTGCGACTACCACCACCGCCCCGGCTTCGGGTTCGCCCACCTCCGGCACGGCCGCCCCGGACGCGGAGCCCTCCGGCAAGGCCGGAAAGACCACGCCTGCGGCGGTCACCCCCGCAACGGAACCGGCGCAGCCCGCGCCGGAGAAGGACGACATCGGCATTGATTACGACAGCTTTATCGCCGGCGGCTTTGCGAACAACAAAGACGGCTGGACGTATTACTCCGGCCTGAACGCCTTTTACAAGCAGAAGGACGGGGAAACTGCGTCGGTCAAGCTGACCGACGGCCGCCTCATCACCAACATCAATGTGATGGGGGACTGGCTTTATTACCTCGATTTGCCGGACGAAACGTATGCCTTCTCCCTGTACCGGATGAAAACCGACGGCTCGCAGAAGCAGAAGCTGTACACCACCCCGACCATTTCCACCCGCTTTGCCCTGAACCTGTCCGGCTATCTCCTGGTGACCCCCGACTATATTTTCCTGAAGGAAGGGCAGGCGTCGGAAAGGCAACGCTTTCCGGAGGACGAGGCGATTTACCGCTTCAATCTGGACGGCACCGGCAAAAAGCGGATCTGCACTTCTGACGAATCCCCCTGGTATTATTACGACGGGAGGATTTATGCATATGAAAAGGCTGGAAGTACAGTTTTTTCCGTAGATATTAATGGAGAAAACCAGATAACGCATATGGAAAGCGTTCACTATAATTGGACATTGTATGACGGATTTAATGCAGAAGATTATTATCTTTTTTTGATATTGCGGGAGGACTATTTTATCTGTCAAGTTTACAACCTGGAAGACGTTAGTTTAACCGACTATAAAGTCCGTTACGACGGTACTTCAACCGAAAAATTATCCGAACCGTTTGAATATGTCCGTTTCCCGCAGCTAAAAACTTCCGAGGGATTTAAGGATATCTACTGGAAATCCCACTGCATTCAAATCGACGATAAAGTATATTATATTTCGACGACATACAAGGATGTTGATCAATTGATGGCCTGCGGTACGGTGAACCTGGACGGCTCCAACGTCCAGGAATATTCCTCTGTGTATCTTACGAACCCGATGGATTATTTGACCGAGACCGAGCACGAAATAACCGTCTCGGCGATTCCCTTCCCGGAAAGGATGTTCCCCTGAAAAGGCGGAATAAGGCCTTCTGCCATTTCCGCCTTGGCAGAGCGGCGCACATCCGGCAAACCGGAGCCGCGCCGCGTTTTCACCCTCGCATAAACAAAATAGGCCGGGCAATGCGGCTCAATTGCATTGCCCGGCCTATTTTTATCCGCCTGTCCTGCGGGCAGACTGGGGCGGAAATCTCCGCAGGAGGGAACCGTGTGGAGCGGGGCATGAGAGAGGCTGCGAGAGGCGACCCTCCCGCCCCTGCCGTTGAAATGCCGCTGAAAGGGCCCCGTCCCGCCCTCGTTACAGGATCGCCATGGCGTCTCCGAAGCTGAAGAAGCGGTACCGCTCCTTTACCGCATGGGCGTAGGCCGTCATCGTGTGCTCATAGCCGGCGAAGGCGCTCACCAGCATGATCAGCGTGCTTTCGGGAAGATGAAAATTGGTCAGCAGCCCGTCCAGCACCTGGAAGCGGTATCCGGGATAAATGAAAATATCCGTCCACCCCTCCGCCGGCATTATCTTCCCGTCAGTCATCCCGATGCTCTCCAGGGTGCGGCAGCTGGTCGTCCCAACGGCGATGACCCGCCCGCCGCCCGCCTTGGTCCGGTTAATCAGCGCGGCCGTTTCAGGGGACAGTTCGTAGTGCTCGGAATGCATCTTGTGATCGGTAATGTTTTCCTCCTTGACAGGGCGGAAGGTGCCCAGACCGACATGCAGGGTGACAAACCCGATTTCCACCCCTTTTTTGCGCAGCCGTTCGAGCAGTTCCGGAGTAAAATGCAGGCCGGCAGTGGGGGCGGCCGCGCTTCCCAGTTCGCGGGAGTACACCGTCTGGTACCGTTCGCTGTCCGCCAGATGGTGGGTGATGTAATGGGGGAGCGGCATCTCGCCGATTTGTTCCAGCAGCTGGTAGAAGCCGCCGTCATACCGGAATTCCACCACGCGGTTGCCTTCCTCCACCACGTCGATGACTTCGGCCTCCAGCCGGCCGTCGCCGAAGACCAGGACGTTCCCCGGCTTGGCCCGCCGGCCCGGGCCGGCCAGCACTTCCCACCGGTCGTTCCCCAGCGGGTGGAGCAGAAGCAGCTCCACCGAGGCGCCGGTGTCCTTCTTTTTCCCGTACAGGCGGGCGGGGAGCACCCGGGAATCGTTCAGGATAAGGCAGTCCCCCGGATTTAAAAGGCCCTCGAGATCGTAAAAATGCCGATCCGCTAACGCGCCGCTCTCCCGGTCCATGACCAGCAGGCGGGAATGATCGCGCGGCTCAATCGGTTCCTGCGCGATTAGTTCGGGCGGCAGTTCATAGAAATAGTCGCTCTTTTTCATCGGTTGTATCGGATTCGTGTTGTCCATGGGAATAGCATCCACTTTCTGTTTTTTTCTTCTTGCATCGCAGCTTTCTATTTATCATAGCAAGGTTTTCCCCTTCTGACAAGGCCGAGTTTGGCTTGTCGAATTGTATCCCCTTAGAATGCTAGAAATTGTTGATGGTGAGCATAGGTGCTATCAGCACAAAATTATTGACATTGTATTTTTAAGAGCTTATACTTAACCTGGGTATACCTTGTATGAAAAACTTTGTTCCATTGAAAAGAGGAAATTGTGGCATGAAGAAATTTGTAGCTGTTTTATGTATGTTCGCTACAACAATAGTCTTAGCATCGTGTAGAGTAAATCCACAAACTCCGCTTTCGTCAGAACAGTCCTCTTCTTCGGCCATTTCTAATGCCGATAAGAGGGAAGATGAAGCGTCTATGGACAAGGAGAGTACAACGACTACAACAACGACAACTACGGACGAGGAAACCGCCATCACCAATAATGACAACTTTATAACGGAACAAGAACCACCGGCCGAGGAAGAACCGGAAATGGAGGAACCAACCACGCAGCCCCATACATCTTTACCAGATCCCCCTGCAAATCTAGTATTAAAGGATTTAAATTATTGGGAAAAGGCGGATTCCTTCCGGGTATGGCATACGCAGTCTCCGCCTTTTAAGGCTGTCACCTTAAAGAAGGGGACGGAGGAATATAACACGCTGCTCTCCCTATTACAGCGAGTAGAGGGAACGTATCTCGGAATCAGCCATGAGGGCCTTGCCGGCGGCTTTATGCCGATTTTTGTGTACCAAGGCGCCACGGAAGTGGATAGGATTACCATAGATGTGCATAGTGAGGCCCGGTTCTCAACGGATACGCAGCAGGAAGATTCCAGACAAGGATTGGTTGGTAAATATGCTTCCCTATATGCCATGCCGGAAGAGTTGTCCGAGGAAATCGTAAATTTTTTTGAAACGCTTGAGTATACAGAGGATATGTGATTATAAGGCAACCTGAATCGTTAATTTAAAAGAGAGTAGCTATTTTCCACCACGAAAACGGCTGCTCTCTTCTTTTTCCCATGAATAGAAAGGAGCGGCGAGCCGTATAACGAGGGTGAGAGAAAACCCGTAATAAATTTGATGAATCGGTTAGAGTTTCCGTCAACGTACAATTTCAATCCTGATTAAAATCATAGCCTTCCTTAAATTAGGAAGTTTGAATCAGGTTCCGGCCGCCCCGCGTTTTTCCCTTTTTGAAAGAAAACTGCCGACATGCCGGCTGCCCCGGCAGAGATTTGTCGGACCCGCCGCCGTTTTCCTGCATATAGTAGGATTAGGGTGATGAAGAATGGCAGATAGCGGAGGTGAGTGGGTTTGAATAAAGTAGTGTTCAACGTAAGCTCCGTAACCAACGCCATGCGCGGAAAAACACTGCTGGAGCGCAACGGAATCCGCGCGTATGTAGGGCGTACGGTTGACGCCGGCGGGAATAATGGGTGCGGGTACAGCATCACCGTGCCGGCAGGGGAGGAAAGGGCGGAACAGCTGTTGGTTTCGGCAGGGATCCGCATTCGGAGCAAGCAGCGGGAGCCTGCATGATTGATTTTATAAACAAAGGTGCATGATGCGGGAGAAGATAACGGAAACAGCGGAGTCCACGCCTTGCGGCGGGATTCCGCGGACTCCGCCGGTTCGCAGGCAGCGTATTTCAGGTCGGCAGGAAAGGGATGGGGATACCAATGGCCAACAGGAAAACATCTTGGGATTCGATGATATATTTAGACAACGCGGCGACGACCTGGCCCAAGCCGGCGGCGGTGCGGGGAGCCGTCCAGCAGGCGATGACCATATACGGCGCGAATCCCGGCCGGAGCGGGCACAGCATGGGCCTGGCGGCTTCCGAAGCGGTTTATCGCTGCCGGGAAGCGCTGGCGGAATTTTTCCATCTGGAAAATCCGGCCAATGTGGTGTTTGTGCAGAACTGCACCATGGCGCTGAACATTGTCCTTAAGGGCCTTTTAAAGGACGGGGGACGGATTGTGGTTTCGGATTTGGAGCATAATGCCGTTATGCGCCCCCTTCACGCATTATCCCCGGCTTCGCCGGTTTATGATGTGGCGGTAGTGACGCCGGGGGATATCCCGGCCACGGTGTCCGCCTTCGAGCGGTGCATTACGCCGGAAACCCGGGGGATTGTCTGTATGCACGCCTCCAACGTATTTGGAACCCGGCTGCCAATCCGGGAAATCGGGGCAATGGCGCACCGTCACCACCTCCCCTTTGTGGTGGACGGCGCGCAGAGCGCGGGGCTCTTCCCGATTGACATGCAGAAGGATTCCATCGATTTTCTGTGTATCCCCGGCCATAAAGGGCTTTATGGCCCGATGGGGATCGGCGCGCTGCTGTGCAACAGCGATCGGGCGCTTCCTTCCTTTGTGGAAGGGGGGACCGGCAGCCAGTCGCTGGAACTCCTCCAGCCGGAGGAATTACCGGATCACTTGGAAAGCGGGACGCTGAATACCCTCGGGATTTGCGGGCTGAAAGCCGGGCTGGATTTCGTCCGGGCGCAGGGACAGGAGGAGCTGCTGTATCGGGAAACCCGGATGATGGCCTCGTTTTACGACTGCCTGGCCAATATTCCGGGAGTGGAGCTGTATACCCCCCGTCCGAGCGTGGAAACCAGCGCTCCGGTGCTTTCCGTCAATCTGGCGGGCCGGCGGAGCGAGGAGGTCGCCCAGGCGCTCAGCCAGCGGGGGATTGCCTGCCGAGCGGGGCTGCACTGCGCACCCAGCGCCCACCGGCATTTCGGGACGCTGGAGACCGGGACCGTCCGCTTCGCGCCGTCCGCCTTTACCACGAAAGCCGAACTGGAGCGCGTCTGCCGCGCAGTATGGGCCGAGTCCAGCCCGGGACGGCAGATCCCCGGCGCCTGAGGGAAATCCGATACCATGGAAGGCAGCCGTGAGAAATAAGAAGGGGATTGCAATAATTGCAGAGTATGATAAAATAATAAAATAAGCAGAGTGCATCCGGCTTTTGGCTTACGCTGCGCATGCATACAGGGATTTTCCTCACGGGAAGTGGGCTCGGCGAAAGTCCTCCGAAAGGAAGAAGAAAAATGGCGGATTTTTTCACCAACGTCTGGAATGGGATCGTTGCGTTTTTCGCCTCCTATCATTGGATTCGCGATACCGTGGATATCATTCTGGTTGCGTTTGTTATATATAGTGTCATCAAGCTGGTCCGCGATTCCCGCGCGGAGCAGCTGTTAAAGGGCATCCTTATTTTTGCCCTGGCGTTCTTTACGGCCTCTTTGCTGGAGTTAAAGACCATGCACTATCTGCTGGAGATGGTGTTTGACAATATCCTGATTATTGTAATCATCATTTTCCAGCCGGAAATTCGCCGCGCGCTGGAGCAGGTCGGCCATTCCCGCCTGCGCAATATCAATCTGTTCGGGATGGGCGAAGATGCGGCGGAGGCGGAGGCTAAGCAATGGCAGCGGGCGATTTCCGCTACCTGTACGGCGGTGGAAACGCTGCAACGGCAGAAAATGGGCGCCCTGATTGTCTTTGAGCGGAACACCAAACTCGGGGAGATCATCAACTCCGGCACCGTGCTGGATGCCGACCCCACGCCGGAACTTATCGGCAACGTTTTCTTCAACAAAGCGCCGCTGCACGACGGGGCGATGATTATGCGGGAGGGGAAGGTGTACGCCGCCGGCTGTATCCTCCCCCTGACCGATAACCTGCAGATAAGCAGCGAATTAGGGACCCGCCACCGCGCAGGGGTGGGGATGAGCGAGAATTCGGACGCCCTGGTGGTCATTGTTTCGGAAGAAACGGGCACCGTGTCCATGGCGGTCGGCGGGGAACTGAAACGGAATTTCAGTTTGGAGGCCCTGCGCGTCGCTTTGGAAAACGGCATCCTTTGGGATCGCACCCGCCGGGATAAAGACGGAGAGCGGAAATCGATTGGCCCTTTCCGCCGGAAGAAGAAGTCGGATAAATAATCCGCCGGCTTTGCAAAGCGAGAAAGGAATGGCACAATATGGCGAAAGGAAAATTTTCTTTAAACCATTTGCTACACAATAATAAGCTGATGATTGTCTTTTCTGCCATCGCTGCGATTGGCATATGGGCGTCGGTGGTATACAACGACAGCAATCTGGAGGTCCGGACCCTGACCCTGTCGGCGAACCTTGATCTGGCCGGCAGCTATGCGGAGGCGGACGGGCTGAAAATTTATGAAGGGGCGACGCAGTCGGTTACGGTGGAGGTGCGGGGGCCCCGCTCCCAGATTTTTAACCTGGACGAAAACGATATGCGGGTGACCTTCGATTACAGCGAAGTGCGGGGAGCGGGCGATTGGCCGGTACGGTTGAGCGTGGTCAAGAACAGTTCCGTGACGAATTATGAAATCGTTTCTGTGTCGCCGCAGACGGTTCAGGTATACTGCGATCATCCCATGACCAGCGCGGCCATGAGGGTGGAAGCGGATATCAGCGGCGTTTCGGTGGAGGAAGGGAGCGAGCTGCAGCTCGGCACCCCGGTGGTGGAGGCACCGGGGATGGAAGACGGCTCGGTGTATGTAGAAGGGCCCCGGACCACGGTGAGCAAAATCGCCTCCGTGAAGGCCCGGATTACAAAGCCGGCGGCGATTTCTACGGTGACGGCTTTTGAGGCGGAATTGGTCGCCCTGGACGAAAACGGCGACGAAGTAGATATGACCTATTGCACCTTCGGCGGGATGACCGATTCCAAGGTGACGGTAACCGTGCCGGTCAACATCCACCGGGTGGTAAACTTTGAATATACGCTGGCCAATCTTCCGGAAGCTTTCAGCGGGCAGGAGGGCTTCTGTACGGTGACGCCTTCGTCGATCGAAGTGGTGGGGACGCCCGAACGGGTGGATGCCTTTGTGGAAAGCGTGCAGAACCTCGGCACGTTTGATTTCCATCATATCGGGCTTGACGATAGTCAGCAGACCATCCCGTTGAATGTGCCGCAGGGGATCCTGGTTTTGGACGGTACGACGGATGTCACCGTTGATTTCTCAATGAGCGGTTTTGGGCAGAAAATTTTGGACTTGCCCCTTACCTCCAGCAATATTACCGTAGTCAATGACCAGGATATGCGGGTTTCCGTGTCCCGCCAGACCATTATGGGCATCCGCGTGATCGGGCCCGCGGAAACGCTGGAGGCGATCACGGCGGAGGATTTGTCCGTCACCGCGGATGTGGCAGGCGTCGACGCCACCGGCGCGGTTCCGCTGCAGGTGGATATCCAGGTAAACGGGTATGACGACGTATGGGTTTATTATGGGGCGGAAACGGCGGACGGCTATGAGATTTATCTGACCATCCAATAGGGACTGCGGAAGGCAGGAGGACAAGCGGCTTCGTTCCATTCCAAATGGGGCGGGGCCGCTGTTGTATCTCTTTTTATTCCGTCTGCTTTCTCCGGAGGCGAGACGGAATAAGATGAAAGCCGCCCCTGCCTTCGTGTGATTCCCCCTGCCGAATAGAGGCTGCAAAATTCGTAAGCGATTGGCCGGCGCAAAAGGGAAATAAGCGGCGAAAGGTTGAACACGGGCTTTGAAAATGGTATACTATACTATTGTATTTGGATAAAAACCGATTGGGGCAATAAAACCGGGAAGGATGGGAAAACGTATGGGGATCAGACGCTGGGTTTTGCCGCCGCTGGATAAGGAGACGGCGGCCCAATTAGCGGAGGATTGCGAAATCAATCCGTTCCTGGCGCTGATGCTGGTCACCCGTGGGATTACCACGCCGGAAGCGGCGGCGGATTATCTTCTCGGCGGGGAAATCGCGGACGACCCCTTTGGTTTTGCGGACATGGACGCGGCGGTGGAACGGATCCAGCGGGCGCTGGATACCCGGGAGAAGGTGGCGGTTTACGGGGACTACGATGCAGACGGCGTGACCGCTACGGCGCTTATGTATACCTACCTTCAGGAAAAAGGCGCGGACGTGATATACTATATCCCGGACAGGGAAAAAGAAGGGTACGGCTTACATAAGGAAAGCCTGGATTTCCTTCACCAGCAGGGCGTCCAGCTCCTGGTCACGGTGGACACCGGGATTTCCGCGGTGGACGAGGTGGCCTATGCCGCCGAATTGGGAATGGACGTAGTAGTGACGGATCACCACCAGCCGCAGGAACGGCTGCCGGCGGCGGCAGCGGTGGTGGATCCGCACCGTCCGGACTGTGCAAGCGGTTTCAAGGATTATGCCGGGGTCGGCGTTGCCTTCAAGCTGGCCTGCGCCCTGGAAGGGGACGCCGAGCCGGTGATGGAACGGTTCGGGGATCTGGTCGCTGTCGGCACGCTGGGCGACGTGATGCCCCTTCAAGGGGAAAACCGCGCGCTGGTCCGCGCGGGAATGCGCGTCATAAACGGGAAAAAGCGTCCTGGTCTGGCCGCACTGGTGAAGGCGGCGGGGATAGAAGGCAAGGAATTGTCTTCCACCAATGTTGTGTTTACCCTGGTGCCGCGGCTCAATGCCGCCGGACGGATGGACTCGCCGGGTAAGGCGGCAAGCCTGCTTCTGACCGACCGGGAAGAAGAGGCGGAGGCGCTGGCCGGGGAAATCCAGCAATGCAACGTCCTCCGGCAGACCACCGAGGGGGAAATCCTGAAGGAAGTGCGGGAACGCCTGGCGCGGGAGCCGCGGCTCCTGGCGGATCGCGTCCTGGTGATTGACGGGGAAAACTGGCATCCCGGCGTGGTGGGGATCATCGCCGCGCGGATTGTGGAACGGTACGGGAAGCCCTGCCTCCTCCTGACAAAAAAGGAGGGCGAGGCCAAGGGCTCTGGCCGCAGCGTCAAAGGCTTTTCGCTGTTTGAGGCGATTTGTGCTTGTTCGGAACTGCTGACCCACTTCGGCGGGCATGAACTGGCGGCCGGGGTAGGGTTATCCGCGGAGAATATCCCGGCTTTCCGGGAACGGATCAACGCCTACGCCGCCGAGCGGTACCCGCGCATGCCGGTGCCGGAGCTGCGCCTGGATTTCAAGCTTCGCCCGTCGCAGGTGGATGTGGAGAAGCTGAACCTGCTCCGGGCGCTGGAACCCGTCGGCGCCGGCAACCCTTCGCCGGTGTTTGGGCTGTTCCAGATGCGTCTGGACAATATCACGCCCCTGTCGGGAGGGCGGCATGTCCGGATGTCGGTTTCCCGGGACGACGTCCGGCTTTCTGTGGTGAAATTCGGCACGCCGTATGCGGATTTCCCGTTTGAATGCGGCCAGATTTTGAATCTGGCGGTCACGTTGGAGCGCAATGAGTACCGGGGCGTGGTTACGCCCACGGTATTGGCGAAGGAAATCCGGGCGGCGGAACTGGATCAGGAGGAACTGATTCTTGCCCTCCAGCAGTTCGACGGGATTCTCCGCGGCGATCCGATTTCGCCGGAACAGGCGGCAGCCTGGATGCCGGAGCGGGCGGAACTGGAACGGGTTTATCGCTATCTCCGCTCCAAAAAAGAATGGACCGGCGCGCTGGAACAGCTGTGTTATTTTTTGGAGCAGCCCCGGATATCCTATATACGTCTGCGGGCGGCGCTGGAAACGCTGCGGCAGGCGGGCTTGATTGGCTTAATCGATACCGGCGATTCGCTGAAACTCACGCTGCTGCCGGTCGATGGAAAAGTGAAATTGGAAGACACGCCGATTATGCAGTATCTGCATTCCCACGGAGAGAAGGTGAGATAATGGAACCCAGGATCCCGGACAGTCAAAGCAAAAAGGATATGGAAGGCGGCATAGCGGAACCGGCGGCCCCTGCCGCTGCGGCGGAGGATCCCTTTTTCCCCGAATTGCCGGAGGAGCCGAAGCTGGAAACGCCGCAGGCAATTGAAGAGCTGCGGGACTTGATCCAAAAGACCGGAAAGCCTTACGATATGGGGGTCATCGATCGGGCGATCGCCGTGGCCTGCAAAGCCCACGCCGGGCAGCTCCGCTCTTCCGGGGAGGAATATGTCATCCACCCGCTCATGGTGGCGAAAATCCTGGTGGAACTGGGGATGGATACCGACACCATCGTGGCCGCCCTTCTCCACGACGTGGTGGAGGACACCCCGCTGGAGCTTTCGGACGTCTCCAAGGAGTTCGGTCCGGAGGTGGCGGCGCTGGTGGACGGGGTGACCAAGCTGCGCAAGCTTCCCTTTTCCACCCGGGAGGAGCAGCAGGCGGAAAACGTCCGGAAAATGCTGCTCGCCATGGCGCAGGATATCCGGGTCATCATTATCAAGTTGGCCGACCGCCTGCACAATATGCGCACAATCCGCTTTAAGCCGGCGCAGAAACGGCGGGATACCGCCAAGGAAACCATGGATATTTACGCGCCGCTGGCCCACCGGCTCGGGATCCGCGCGGTAAAGGAGGAACTAGAGGATCTTTCGCTGCGCACGCTGGATCCGATTGCGTATAAGGAAATCGAGGACGCCCTTGCCCTGCGGGAGGGGGAGCGGAACGCATTCCTGGAAAGCATCAAGGAGCGGCTGACCGAAAAGCTTGCCAGCCTGAAAATCGATTGCTACGTTTCCGGCCGGATCAAAAGCATTACCGGGATCTACCGGAAAATGTACATGCAGGGAAAATCCTTTGACGAGATATACGACATCTACGCGGTGCGGGTGATCGTGGACACGGTCAACGACTGCTATAATGTGCTGGGCGTGGTGCACGATATGTTCCGGCCGCTGCCCAACCGGTTCAAGGATTATATCTCCACCCCCAAGGCGAATATGTACCAGTCGCTGCATACCACGGTCATCAGCAAGGAAAAAATCCCGTTTGAGGTGCAGATCCGCACCTGGGAGATGCATTATACCGCAGAATACGGCATTGCGGCGCACTGGAAATACAAACTCGGCATCCAGCGCAAGGATAAGCTGGAGGAACGGCTTGCGTGGGTGCGCCAGTTCATTGAAAGCCAAAAGGATGTGGACGATGCGGAGGATATCGTCCGCTCCATAAAGACCGATCTGTCTTCGGACGACGTGTTTGTCTTCACCCCGAAGGGGGACGTGATCACCCTCCCGGTGGGCGCGACGGTCATCGACTTCGCTTACGCCATCCATTCCGCCGTGGGCAACCGGATGACCGGCGCCAAGGTGGACGGCCGGATGGTCCCGCTGGATTACGCGGTGAAAACCGGCGAAATCGTGGAAATCCTCACCACTTCCGCCCCCGGCCATGGGCCCAGCCGCGGCTGGCTGAGCATTGTGAAAACGGGGGAGGCCCGCAATAAAATCCGCGCCTGGTTCAAGAAGGAACGCCGGGAGGAAAACATCGAAACCGGCCGGCAGGAATTGGAGAAGGAACTGGCCCGCCACTGGATCCGCCTTCCGGAAGAGAAAATGGCCCGTTTTATCGAGGGGGAGAGCGCCAAGCAGCACTGCGAATCGGTGGAGGACTTCTATGCGGCCATTGGATACGGCGGGATTCTCCTTTCCCGGATCATGCCGCGGCTCAAGGAAGACTATCAGCGGCTTCTCAAGGCCGAAAATATCCAGCCGGAAACGGCGGTGACCACGGCGAAGCCGCACCACAACAACGGCGGCGTGATTATCGACGGCATGGACAACTGCCTGGTGAAATTCGCCCGCTGCTGCAACCCGGTGCCGGGGGACGAAATCATCGGCTTTATCACCCGGGGATACGGCGTGTCGATTCATAAGCGGGACTGCGTAAACGTGCCCAAAGAGATTTCCTCCGCGGCGGAACCCGAGCGCTGGGTTTCGGTCTGCTGGGAGGACAGCGTGCGCAGCGAGTTCAAGGCCACCCTGTCCATTGAAGCCCACAACCGCCATGCTCTGCTGGCCGACGTGACCAGCCAGCTGGCGGCCATGCACGTGATGATCCACGCCATCAGCGCCCGCGAGCCGAAGGACAATTCGGTGGTAATGAGCGTGACGATCGGGGTCAACAGCGTGGATCACCTCCAATCGGTGATCACCCGGCTGTCCCGGATCGAGGGCATCTATAAAATCACCCGTTCGGGGCACGGCGGATAGCTTTCAGGGAAAGGGCCCGTCGCTTTTACAGGGTGCTGTGCCGGGCGGCGGGCTTCCCAAAAGGGAGGCGGCTTCCGCCAACCCTGAGCAAAGAAAGGAGCCGAACGCATGCGTGCGGTCTATCAACGGGTTCTCTCCGCCTCGGTATCGGTGGACGGGGAGACGGTGGGAGAAATCGGGCAGGGGATCCTGCTTTTCCTTGGGATCGAGACGGACGACGGGGAAGCGCAGGCGGAAAAACTGGCCGGTAAGGTCGCTGCGCTCCGCGTTTTCAGCGACGGGCAGGGGAAGATGAACCGCTCGGTGCTGGATGTGGGCGGGGAGATCCTGCTGATCCCCAATTTTACTCTTTGCGGCAGCTGCCGTCACGGCCGCCGCCCGGAATTCCTGAGCGCCGCCCGTCCGGAAGCCGCCGAACCGCTGTTCCGCTCCTTTGCGGAGCGCCTCGCCCGCGCAGGGGTGCGGAAGGTGGCAACCGGCGTCTTCGGGGCGGATATGCGGATCCTGGCGGAAAACGATGGCCCGGTCACCCTGATGCTGAATACAAAGGAATGGTAATCGGATGGAAATTGTGACGCTGCCGGTCGGCCCCTTGCAGGCGAACTGCATCCTTTTGTTTGATGAGGAGAAAAACGCTGTTGTCGTGGATCCGGGTGGGGACGCCCAGCGGATCCTTGCGGAAATCCGCAGCCGCGGCCTGCGGGTACAGGCGGTTTTGCTCACCCACGTGCATTTCGACCATATGCTTGCGGCGGGGGAGGTGCAGGCTGCGGCCGGCGCGCCGCTTTGGGTCCCCGAGGGGGACGAGGGGGCATTGGCCGATCCTTCCCGCAGCCTGCTTGGCTGGATGCCCGGGCAGGGCGGCCTTCCGCTGAAGCCGGACCGTTTGGTGAAGGAGGGGGACGTCCTGTCCGTGGGCGCCCTGCGCCTGACGGTGATCGCCACCCCCGGCCATACGCCGGGAAGCTGCTGCTACCGCTGCGAAAATGTCCTGCTGACAGGGGATACCCTGTTTGCCGGCGGGGTAGGCCGCACGGATTTTCCCGGCGGGGATTTTGCGGCCCTGCGGCAATCGCTGCGCCGCTTGAACAATCTGGAAGGAGATTATATGGTGCTGCCCGGGCACGGCCCGTCCACCACGCTGGACGGCGAACGCCGGGATAATCCGTATATGCAGTAAGCGATGAGACTGGATTTGATTGGACATACCTATCGGTATGAGATGGAAAATATCTGCCGCCTGTTCCTGCCGCAGGAAGCGGTGAAGGTGAACGAGGAGGCGGACGGCGTCCACGCGGTTACCACCATGTGTAAAGGGGAATCCCAGACCTTCCTTTCCGCGGAACTGACGCTTGGGGACTGGCGGGAACGGGCGGAAGCGCAGGTGGATAATGCGCTGCCGAACTATTCCAAGGAATGCGAACGGCAGCTGGCGGTGCTGCTCTACACCCTGTTTGTCAAGCTTTTCGGCCATCCGCTGCGCTGGGGGGCTGTCACCGGCGTCCGGCCGGTGAAGCTCCTCCGCCGGATGACGGAACAGCAGGGGGAGGAGGCCGCCGCCCGCTGGATGGAGCGGGAACTGCTGGTCAGCCGGGAAAAAACGGCGCTTTGCCTGGACACGCTGCGGGAGGAAAATAAGCTTCTCGCCCTGTCCCGGCCGGATTCGTTCAGCCTGTACCTGTCGGTTCCCTTCTGTCCGACCCGCTGCGATTACTGCTCCTTTGTTTCCCACACGGTGGAACGGGCGGCAAAGCTGATCCCGGACTATGTCGACTGCCTGTGCCGGGAGATTGAACTGACAGGGGAAATCGCTTTACAGCTTGGGCTCCGGCTGGAGACGGTGTACATGGGCGGCGGCACGCCCACCACCCTGTCCGCCGAGCAGCTGAGCCGGGTGCTGGGCACGGTTGCCCGCTCGTTCGACTGTTCCCATTTAAGGGAATACACCGTGGAGGCGGGCCGGCCGGACACCATCACGCAGGAGAAGCTTGGGGCGCTCAAGGAGGCGGGGGTAACCCGGGTGAGCATCAACCCGCAG
Organism: Candidatus Avimonas merdigallinarum; assembly: GCA_904377855.1. Taxonomy (GTDB): domain Bacteria; phylum Bacillota; class Clostridia; order Oscillospirales; family Acutalibacteraceae; genus Avimonas; species Avimonas merdigallinarum. The sequence continues at coordinate 42,218 of CAJFGS010000001.1, read as the reverse complement.
ACGCTGCGGGATACGGTGCTGGAAGCCATCGGCCGGCGGCATACGGCGGAGCAGTTCTGGCAGGCGTTTGCCCTGGCGCGCCGGTGCGGGCTGGATAACATCAACGTGGATCTGATCGCCGGGCTTCCGGGGGACGATTACGCTGGCTTCCAGGAGAGCCTGGACGGGGTGCTGTCCCTGTCGCCCGAAAGCATCACGGTACATACGCTGGCCATGAAGCGGGCTTCGAATCTGGTCATCCACCGCCGCGCGGAGTATGACGGCGGCCGGGAAGCGGTGCGGATGGTGGATTACAGCGGCCAGCGGCTGCGGGAGGAAGGGTATCACCCGTACTACCTCTACCGGCAGAGCCGGGCGGTGGGCAATATGGAAAACGTCGGCTGGGCCAAGCCGGGAAGCGAAGGGCTCTATAATGTGTATATCATGGATGAAACCCACACCATCCTCGCCTGCGGCGCCGGGGCGGTGACCAAGCTCAAACAGCCGGTCGGGGAACACATCGAGCGGATATTCAACTTCAAATTCCCCTATGAGTATAACCGCCGTTTTGAGGAATTGATGCAGCGCAAGCAGGGGATCCGCGATTTCTACGGGCGCTTCGCGGACGAGCTCCCCTCAGCATAAACCGATATCGGAGGCCTTGGCAGGGCTTCCGATATCGTCTTTTCGCGGGATTTACCGGGAAATCGCCGGCGTATGGTTTGGGGCGGACGGGGGATACTAAGACGCCAAGGGGAATCGTTCATGAATTGTTTTCTTTTCCCGCCTTGTTCTTTTTTTCGGTTTTGTGCTATGATTTGGCTACAACCCCGGGGAAGATTTTCCTTTTTATGGGGCGCGCCCGCCGTATTCCGGGAGGCGGGGAGCCGGCAGCATACGCCGGGAAGGAAAAAATTGGAAACAATCCGGCGCAGCAGCCATATAAATGATTGTTCCCTGCGCGGCTTCCAGATGGCGGGGCTCCAGGGGCTTTGGACGGTAAAAGGGAAAGGCTTGAATCAGGATAGCGGAAAGGCGTGTGGAGACATGAAACCGAATTTTCATAAACGGACGCTGAAGCTGGAGGCGATCAACCGCGCCGCCCGGGAGGATCCTGCCGGGTTTGCCCGCCGCGAAAGCGAGCGGTATCTGAGGGAAATTGATGCGCTGGCGCGGTACCTCGCCGTGGGGTTCGACAGCCATTGCTTGGTCATGCTTTCCGGGCCGAGCTCTTCCGGGAAAACCACGACCGCGCTGATCCTCCGGGATCGGCTGCGGGAGATGGACGTGGACGCCCATACTGTTTCCATGGATGATTTTTACCGCGGCCGGGAACAGGCGCCCCGGCTGCCGGACGGCTCGTTTGACTACGAAGCGCTGGACGCGCTCCGGCTGGACGCGCTGGAAGAGTGCATGCGGGATTTGCTGGAAAAGGGCTGCGCGCAGATTCCTCATTTTGATTTTCATTCCGGAAAGCCGGCCGAAGAGACACGGGAACTTTGCATCCAGCCGAATTCCGTCGTCATTTTCGAAGGGATCCATGCGATTAACCCCTATTTTGAGCAGCACCTTCCCAGCGAAAACCTCTTCAAAATTTTTGTGAATACGGTCACGCCGATTTATCAGGGCGGGGAAAAGCTGATGGCGCGCCGGGAAATCCGGCTCGCACGGCGGCTGCTGCGGGACGAACGCTTCCGGAACAGCCCGGTGGAAAACACCCTGAACATGTGGCCGCAGGTGGTGCGGGGGGAAAACGAGTATATGTTCCCCTATGTGGATACCGTGGACTATCTGGTGGATACCACCCACGCCTATGAGGTCAACGTATTTGCCCCGCTGCTGCTTCCTTCGCTCAGGGCGGTGCCTCCGTACAGCCCCTATGCGCCGGACGCCGCCCGCCTGATTGCCAAGCTCGAGCAGTTTGAACCGCTGCCGCTGTACATCATGCCGCGGGAAGCCCTCCTGCGGGAATTCGTGGGGGACGGCATTTATTAAAATTCGGCCCTTCCATTTTCTGTTGTCAAAACGGGAAACCTGGGGTATAATAAAAAGAGACAGGATTTGCCAGACATCCCCGCCTTCCCTTCTCTGGGGGCGGGGCGCGTAAAATCGACGAAATGCAATCGGTTAGGAGGAATCCGGCATGACAACGTTTGACGATGTGTTTTCTAAGGCGAAAAGCGTGGCGGAATCGGCAGGGAAAAAGACGACCGAAATGATCGAGCTTACCCGGCTGAAAATGCAGGCAGCCGATTTGGAGCGGGACATTTCCTCCATGCTGGAGGGCTTGGGCAGGCTGATTTACGAGTCCCGTAAAGACGATGCCGAGGTGAGCGGAAAGGTGGACGACTGCTGCCGGAAGCTGGACGAGAAATACGGGGAGCTTGCAAAGGTGCGGGAGCAGATCGACGAATGCCGCAACCGGGTGAGCTGCAAAAACTGCGGCGCGCACAATCCGGACGATGCGGTGTATTGCAAGCGCTGCGGGGGAAAGCTTTCGAACTGAACCGGAAGCCGTTTATCGACAGGGCGGTAAAATTGCCGCCCTGTTTGTTGTAGCAACGATATTTCCCAGGAAAATGGAAATGCTTAGAGGAGGAACGGCCGGATGATCCCAATGGAGCAATATGAAAACAGCGCCGCATATCTGCGGGACAGGCTGCCTTTTATTCCGGACACCGCCCTGGTGCTGGGTTCGGGCCTGGGGGCGCTGGCGGAGGAAGCGGAGGGGGCCGTGCGGCTCCCCTATGCGTCAATCCCGGGATTTCCCCGGTCTACCGTCGCTTCGCATGCCGGCGTGCTGACGGCGGGGAGCCTGGCGGGCAGGAGGGTCCTGCTCTTTTCGGGGCGCTTCCATTACTACGAAGGCTATTCCGCCGAAACCGTGGCCTATTATGTCCGGGTCCTGAAGATGCTGGGCGTCCGCACCCTTATTCTGACCAACGCGGCGGGTGGGGTAAACGAGGGGTACCGGGTAGGGGATCTGATGCTGATCGCCGACCAGATGCAGTTTGGCGCGGACAGTCCGGCCCGCGGGGAGGAGCGTCCTCTTTTCGGCCCCCGCTTTTTTGATATGACCCGCGTTTATTCGCCGCGGCTGCGGGAACTGGCGCGCCGGTGCGCGAAGGAAAACGGGATCGCCGTGCAGGAAGGCGTGTATTTTTACATGCCGGGGCCCCAGTTTGAAACGCCGGCCGAAATCCGCGCCATCCGCCTGCTGGGGGGCGACGCGGTGGGGATGTCCACCGTCATGGAGGCGACCGCCGCCGCCCAATGCGGGCTGGAGGTGCTGGGCCTTTCCTGCATCACCAACCTGGCGGCCGGGATGGTGCCGGACGCCGCAATCAGCGACGAAGAGGTCAATATCCACGCGGCGGAGGCCTCCGAACGGTTCGGAAGCCTTTTGAAGGCGGTGCTGGCCGCGCTGTAGCCTTGCAGCCATAGATGGATAAAGGAGGCGGCGGAATGCTTTTTACCAACATAGACGTTCTGCAGGCGGACGGCACCCTTCTTCCAGGGCGAACGGTCGCGGTACGGGACGGCCGTATTGCCTATATTGGGAAATCGGTGCCTACCGCCGATTGGGGGGAGGTAATTTCCGGCAAGGATCGCCTGCTGATGCCCGGCTTTTATAACGCCCACACCCATGCGGCGATGACCCTGCTGCGGGGATACGGAGACGATCTGCCTTTGGACCAGTGGCTCAGGGAGCGGGTTTTCCCCATTGAAGCGAAAATGACGGGGGAGGATGTTTACTGGGGGACGATGCTGGGGATTGCCGAGATGTTCTCCACGGGGACGGTTTCCTTTTCCGATATGTATTTTTTTGCGGACCGGGTGGTGCAGGCCGCGCTAACCAGCGGGATCAAAGCCAATGTCGGCTGCAGCATCCGCTGCGTGCCCGACCGAGAGCGCTTGCAGGATATCCCGGCCTACTACGAGGCCAAGGGGCTGCTGGAAGCTGCCCGGGAACTGAAAACCGACCGGGTGCGGGTTGACATCGCGCCGCACGCGGAATACACCACCACGCCGGCTCTCCTGGCGGAACTGGCGGAGTTGTCCGCCACGTACGGGACGAGGGTGCAGACCCATCTGTCCGAAACCCAGGCGGAACATCTGGCCTGCGTCGGACGGCATGGAAAGACGCCGGCGGCGGTTATGCGGGACGCGGGGCTGTTCGCCCGCCCCGTCACCGCCGCCCACTGCGTCTGGACGACGGAGAGCGACTGGGATATTTTGGCCCAATACGGCGTCACGGTGGCGCACTGCCCGCAGAGCAACCTCAAGCTGGGCAGCGGGATTGCGCCGGTGGAGGCTATGCGGCGCCGGGGGATCCCGGTCGCGGTGGGGACCGATTCCGCCGCCAGCAACAACAACCTGAATATGCTGGAAGAGGTGCGGACAGCCGCCCTGCTTGCCCGCGGCGTTTCGCGGGATTCCCGCGCGCTGCCGGCGGGGGAGGCGCTGTATATGGCGACCCGTGCAGGGGCCCTTGCCCAGGGCAGGGAGGACTGCGGCGATATCCGGCTGGGATATCGGGCGGATTTGCTGGTGGTGAACCAGCGCGTCCCCACCATGATGCCCAAACACAGCGCCCTTTCCAACCTGCTGTTTTCCGCCGGGACCGGCGCGCTGGAGATGACCGTTGTGGACGGCTGCGTGGTCTATCGGGACGGGGAGTTCCCCACCCTGGATATGGAGCGCATCCGTTACCGCGTTAACCGCTGTACCAAGGCCCTCCTGGCGAGGTAGCCAAGAGGCAGCCAATTTGATTCTTTTGCGAGAGGACTGACTCGCTTGCCGAAACGAGAAAAACAAAGCTTCCTGCACGGCGCGCTGATCCTGTCGGTGGCAGCGATCTTAACGAAAATCATCGGCGCCCTGTTTTTCAAAATCCCTTTGCAAAATATCAACCAGACCGCGTATGGGTATTTTGAAGCGGCGTATAATATTTACATCCCGCTTTATACCGTGTCCACCGCCGGTTTCCCGATTGCCGTTTCCCGCCTGGTATCCGAGAGCTTGGCGCTGGGCCGCTACCGGGATATCCGTGTCATCCACCGGGTGGCGAACCGGATTTTTTTCGTCACCGGCACGCTGGGTACGGTGCTGATGTTTATCGCGGCGTTTTTGTATCCGAATTTTGTGCATATGCCGCCGGTCCTGCTGACCATGCTGGTCATGGCGCCCTCCATCCTGTTCTGCTGCATGGTTTCGGCCTACCGCGGCGTGTATGAAGGCTCCCGCAATATGTACCCCACGGCGATTTCTCAGATTCTGGAAGCAGTGGGGAAGCTGGCGGTCGGCCTCGGATTGGCGGCCGGCGCGCTCCATCTGGGGCAGTGGCAGTTTGAACACGGGGGCGTGGTGTTCGGGAAGGCGGCGTCTTCCGCTTCGGAGGCGTTGGAAATCAGCCTGCCGTATATCGCGGCGGGCGGGATGGTCGGGGTCACGTTCGGCTCTTTTCTGTCGCTGGCCTACCTTGTGCTGCGGTACCGCCTGAAGGGGAACGGCATTACGCGGGCGGAACTGGCTTCCTCGCCGCGGCCCTATTCCCCGAAACGGATTTTCCGCCGCCTGCTTGCGTTTGCCATCCCGGTCGCGCTGGGGACGCTGGCCACCCAGCTGACCAACCTCATCGACGTGGTTTCGCTGCAAAGATGCCTCGCCGTTGTGGTGGAGCAAAGCGGCGATGTCATCCGGGAAATGTATGCTTCCCAGATTGCGGCGAGCGGTACGAACGATATCCTGGCGTACCTGACGGCCAACCGCGGCATTGCGATGACGTATGTGAACCTGGTGCCCAACATCACCCTGACCCTCGGCATCAGCGCGCTGCCGGTCATTACCTCGGCCTGGGCGATGAAAAACCGGCCGCAGCTGAAAAAGATGGTGTCGGTGGTCCTGCGCATCACCCTGCTGGTGGCGCTGCCGTCGGGGATCGGGCTTTCGCTCATGGCAAAGCCCATCCTCAACCTGATTTACGATCCGGTAACCGCGTCGGTGGCGGGCCCGCAGCTTCAGGTGCTGGGGATCGCGGTGGTATTCATCTGCCTGACCGCGCCGATCAACTCGATGCTGCAGGCGATGGGGCGGGCCGATATCCCGGCGAAGATTGTGCTGGCCGGCGGCCTTGTAAAACTGGTGCTGAATATCGCCCTGGTTTTGCAGCCCAGGCTGAATATCATGGGCTCCGCATACAGCACGCTGGCGTGCTATATCGTCATGGTCCTGCTCAGCCTGGCCGCCCTGCGCCGGGTGGTGGGGATCCGGCTGAACTGGCGGATGATTTTCGTCAAGCCGCTGGCCGCTTCCCTTCTGTGCGGCGCTTCGGCCTGGGTTACCAACGCGCTGCTGTCTAAGGTTATTTCCGTCCGGATTTCCGCGGTTATTGCGATTCTGGCGGCCGTTGTGGTGTACATTGTGGCCCTGCTGCTTGTGAAAGCCATTGAAAAGGACGACGTGCTGATGCTCCCCAAAGGGGAAAAAATCGCACAAGTACTTGAAAAACACAATTGGATAGGGTAATATAGTCTTGTTCCGCACGGCTTTTTCCGTTATAATAGGGAAAACAGTATGGAAACAGAAAGGCAGGGGATCGGTGGATGGCAGTGCCATTTTCGCCAAAGGAACGGTATACCATCGAAGACCTGCTGGAAATCATGCGGCTTCTCCGTTCGCCGGGCGGCTGCCCTTGGGACAGGGAACAGACGCATGAAAGTATCCGTTCCGATTTCCTGGAGGAAACCCATGAGGCCGTGGAAGCGATCAACCAGCATGACACGGACGGCCTTCGGGAGGAATTGGGGGACGTGCTGCTTCAGGTGGTGTTTCACTCCCGCATTGAAGAGGAGAAGGGCGCTTTTTGCTTCGCCGACGTGGTGGACGGCATCGCTAAAAAGCTAATTGTCCGGCATCCGCATGTTTTTGCCGACGCTTCGGCAGATTCTTCCGCGCAGGTATGGCAGAATTGGGACGCGATCAAACGGCAGACCAAGGGCGGCAAAACGCAGGCCGATTTGCTGCGCGCCGTTCCCCGTTCCCTGCCGGCGCTTATGCGTGCCGCCAAGGTGCAGGGCCGGGCAAAGCGGGTTGGTTTCGACTGGCCGGACGTTTCCGGCGCGCTGGAGGCGGTGGAAAGCGAGACGGCCGAGCTCAAGCAGGCGATTGCCGGTGGAAGCCAGGCGGAAGTCGAGGAAGAACTGGGGGATCTGCTGTTTTCCGTCGTCAATGTTTCCCGCTTCCTTCACACGGACGCGGAGCAGGCGCTGACGGCCGCTTCCGATAAATTTATCCGCCGATTTTCGGTTGTGGAAGAATTGGCGGCCGAGCGGGGGATGGATATGTCCGCCGCTTCGCTGGAAGAATTGGACGGCCTCTGGGCCGCTGCCAAAGCACGCTGTGCCTCGGAGGAATAGGGCCGCACGGCGGCAGAACATTTTCTTTATCCATGCGCGGTCAAACCCGCTGGTGTATAAAATTGATGGAGGTTAAATGCTATGAACAAAGTTGAACTGGTGGCAGCCGTTACCGAGAAATCCGGCCTGACCAAGAAAGATGCCGAGAAGGCGGTTGCCGCCGTTCTGGAATCGGTGGTGGAGGCCGTCGCGTCCGGCGATAAGGTACAGCTGGTTGGTTTTGGTACGTTTGAGACCCGTTTCCGCGAGCAGCGTACCGGCCGCAATCCCCGCACGAAGGAAACCATGGTTATCCCGGCCTCCAAGCAGCCTGTCTTTAAGGCCGGTAAGGCGTTTAAGGACGCTGTGGCGAAGTAATCCGGCTTATATTCCAAGACCGTTTGCGGGCCATCGCTGTATGGCCCGCATTTCGCATTTTTGTGAGAAACCCATGCTGTCCGGTAGCTGAACATATTGCTGCGCCGGGCCCCTCGATTTTTCGTTTCAGAGAAGGAGAAAACAAGATGCGGCTTGACAAATATTTGAAAGTTTCCCGCCTCATCAAGCGCCGCACGGTTGCGAACGAAGCCTGCGACGCGGGAAAGGTGCTGGTGAATGGGAAGCCGGCCCGCGCGTCCTATGACGTCAAGGAAGGCGACGTGCTGGAAATCACGATGGGCGCCCGCCTTATCAAGGCGGAGGTCGTGTCGGTACAGGAATATGCGGCGAAAAACGACGCGCCGCTGCTCTACCGCCTGCTGCCCTAAAAGATTCGCCGCGTTTCCTTGCACATGCCGCGCTGCCCGGAATCGGCCGGCAATTCCCTCAAAGAGGCATACCGCCCTGTTTGGCCACATAGATATGGGGTAAAAGGTTCTGTGTGAAGGAGCGGTGGGCGATGGCTGACAATAAAGGGGCGGCAACGGTTTCTATGCCCCATCATGTGATCCTAGAGGATCGCCGTGCGTTGACGGTGTCCGGCGTGTCGGACGTGGACAGCTTCGACGAGATGACGGTGATTATCTATACCGACATGGGGGAACTAACGGTAAAAGGCGAAGGGCTCCATATCAACCGCCTGAATATTGAAACCGGCGAACTGACCCTGGAGGGCCTGGTTCAGTCCATGACCTATACGGAAGTGCAGTCCCGTTCCGGAGGATTCTTCGGCCGCCTGTTCAAGTGAGAAGGTGGGGCTGTGGAAACAACAATTCCGGAACAGCTGAACCAGCTTTTCCTGTCGTGCGGGATGGGGTTCCTTTTGGGGTGCTATTATGACGTTTTCCGGGTGATCCGCTTGGTCATGCGTTCCGGAAAGCGGTGGATTTTCGTACAGGATATGCTGTTTTTCCTCTCGTCTGCCGTGCTCACTTTTTTGTTCTCCCTCGCGGTGATGGAAGGGCGGCTGCGCTCTTATCTTTTCGTTGGGGAACTGATCGGCTTTGCGGCCTATTATTTTACAATCGGAAAGCTTGTAATGCGCTTTGCCGGGAGGGTTGTCGCCGTGGTGGTAAAGGTGTGGAACGGCTTTTGGCGGGCGGTTTTTGCACCGTTCCGTTTTGCCGGCCGCTTGCTGGGGCGATGTTTTCGCCGCCCGCTTGCCTTCCTTTCGGCTTTTTTTCGGAAAATCGGAGAAAAAGCCCTCCAACTTTTGAAAAAAGGCTTGAAACACGGTCCCTCTCTATTGTATAATCATAAAAAAGGCGCCGGAAAGCCTCCGCTCGCCGCTGTGGAAAGGGAATCAGGTTCTGATGAAGGCCGTTAAAAGGAAAAAGAAAAGCATTTTCCTCCGGATCGCTCTGGTCGCCTTCTCGATTTATGTCGTGGTCATGCTGGTCCAGCTGCAGCTGGAGATAACCGACCGGCAAAAGCGGATCGAAGCGCTGGACGAACAGATTCGCCAGCAGCAGCTGGAAAACGACAGCCTCCAGAAGCAGAGCGATAATTATGAATATTACCAGGAGCAGAAGGCGCGGGAGCAGGGGTATGCCCGCCCTGGCGAGACCATCTTTAAAGAGCAGTAAATTTTTATATTATTAACCGATTAGAAGTAGGAGGAAAATAAGCACGTATGCAGCTGGAAGTTGGAGCGGTAGTGGAAGGAAAGGTCACGGGTATTACAAAATTCGGAGCGTTTGTGGAACTCCCGGGCGGCAAAACCGGGATGGTGCACATTTCCGAAGTGGCACCGACCTATGTTAAGGAGATCCGGGACTATGTCACGGAAAACCAGATGGTGAAGGTAAAGATCCTTTCCATTGGTGAGGACGGCAAGGTCAGCTTGTCTATGAAAAAGGCGGTGGAGCCGGCCGTCGGCCGCCGGCGCGCGGTTTCTCCCGGCCGTCCCGGCGGGTTTGAATGGCAGAGCAGCCGCAACGAATCCGCGAGCTTTGAGGATATGATGTCCAAGTTCAAGCAGGCCAGCGACGAGAAAATGTCCGACCTGAAACGGTCTATGGATAGCAAGCACGGCGGATTCTCCCGCCGCGGTTCCCGTTAAGGCGGCGGATTTTCTGCATGGATTCCCTGAAAGGTCGTTCAGCGGCGGGGGCGGGATGCCCCCGCTTTTTTGTTAGCAAGAGGACGGGAGAGAAACAAACATGCTTATCCTGAACGCGAAAATCTATACCATGGAAGGCCCCTGCATTGAAAACGGATACGTACAGATCCGGGATGGGCGGATAGCCGGGGTGGGGCCGATGCCGGCTCCGGAAGCCGACGGGGAAATCCTGGATGCGCAGGGGGGGATCCTCCTGCCGGGCTTTGTGGACGCGCATACCCACATGGGGATGTGGGAAGACGGCCTGGGGTTTGAAGGGGACGACGGCAATGAGGATACCGATCCCTCCACCCCTCACCTGCGGGCTGTCGATGCGGTCAATCCGCTGGACCGCTGCTTTGCCGAGGCAAGGGAGGCCGGCGTGACGACGGTGATTACCGGACCGGGCAGCGCCAACCCGATTGGCGGGCAGCTCTGCGCCATGAAAACCTACGGGCGGCGGATCGAAGAAATGGTGCTGAAGGCGCCGGTCGCTATGAAGATGGCGCTGGGGGAGAACCCCAAGACCACCTATCATGGGAAGAGCCAGGCGCCGGTGACCCGCATGGCGACCACCGCCATCATCCGGGAGCAGCTTTCCCACGCGCTGCGGTACTACCAGGACAAGCTCCGCTCGCAGGAGGACGAGGAGGCGGACGAGCCGGATTACGACGCCAAATGCGAAGCGCTGCTCCCGGTGATCCGGGGGGAACTGCCGGTGCATTTCCATGCCCACCGGCTGGACGATATCTTCACCGCCCAGCGGATTGCCAAGGAGTTTGACTTAGACTATGTCATCATCCACGGTACGCAGGCCCATAAGGCGGCCGATCTGATGGCGGAGGACGGCGTGCGAATTCTGTGCGGCCCCCTCCTGTGCGACCGCTCCAAGCCGGAGCTGGCGGATCTGACCCCGGCAAATCCGGCTCTGCTGAAAAAAGCGGGGGTGGAGCAGATCGCCATTATCACCGACCACCCGGTCATCCCGGAGCAATACCTCCCTCTTTGCGCCGGCCTTGCCGTTAAGAGCGGGCTGCCTTATGAAGAGGCGCTGAAGGCAATCACCATTACCCCGGCGAGAATCTGCGGGATCAGCGATAGGGTCGGTTCCATCGCGGTGGGGAAGGATGCGGATCTGGTGCTTTTCCGGGACGATCCGCTGACCATCGCCGCATCTCCCGCGGCCGTCATCGCTATGGGGCGCCGTATTGTATAACCGCCGTATTTTCCAAATAAGCGGGTGGATTCCCGTAAAGAAGGGCCGGATTCGAAGTGAGAGAACTTTCCGTAGATAGGATTGAGGAAGCGGTGCGCGCTCTGTGCATAGAGGCCAACCGCCATCTGCCGGCGGACGTCTGCCGGGCGGTGTGCGCGGCGGAGGAACGGGAGACCGATCCCCTGCCCAAAGGGATTATGGGGGATCTGCGGCGGAATATCGACGCAGCGGAAGCCCTGCGTCTCCCTGTGTGCCAGGATACCGGCATGGCGGTCGTTTTTGCTCAGGTGGGCCAGGAGGTGCATCTGACCGGCGGCCTCCTCCGGGAGGCGGTGGACCGCGGCGTATCCCGCGGCTATACCGAAGGGCTGCTCCGCTGCTCGGTGGTCGGCGATCCGCTCCGCCGGGTGAATACGGGGGATAATACCCCCGCCGTCCTCCATACCTTCCTGACTGCCGGGGACAAGGTCACGCTGACGGTGGCCCCCAAGGGCTTCGGCAGCGAGAATATGAGCAAAATGAAGATGTTTACCCCGGCGGCCGGGCGGGAGGAGATCCTGCAGTTTATTGTGGAAACGGCGCAGATGGCCGGCAGCAACCCCTGCCCGCCCATGGTGCTCGGCGTAGGGATCGGCGGGGATTTTGAACTCTGCGCGCTGCTGGCCAAAAAAGCGCTCTGCCGCCCGCTGGACGAGCCCCATGCGGACTCTTTCTACCGGGAAATGGAGGCGGAAGCGCTGGAGCGGGTAAACGCGCTGGGAGTAGGCCCTCAGGGGTTCGGCGGCGTCACAACGGCGCTGAAGGTGGCGATTGAGACCTATCCCACCCATATCGCCGGGCTGCCGGTTGCGGTGAACGTCGGCTGCCATGTGACCCGGCACGCTTCCTGCGTACTGTGAATCTTTCGCGGAATATCAAAAAATTTTAAGGATAATTTTTAGAAAGATTACAAAGTATTCATAGAAATGCCTTTTATTTCTTCCAGCCTTTTGGTATAATACTTATAGAAAGTCCCTTCCGTGAGGGACCAAAGATAGGGAGTTGATTTCATGAAGATTACCATCGCTGGAAGAAAAGTTCCCATCACCCAGTCTTTTACCGAGCGCACGGAAAAGAAGCTGTCAAAGCTGGACAAATTTTTTGATTCCGACGCGGCAGCGGAGGTAACCGTTACTCAGGAGCGGAACCTCCAGCGCGTTGAGATAACCATTCGGCATAACGGCCTCCTGTTCCGGGCGGAGGATGCGGCGGCAGAAGCGAACGAGGTCGTCGATAAGCTGGTCGACGTCCTGTTCCGCCAGATCCGCCGCAACAAGACGCGGCTGGAAAAGCGGCTTCGCGACGATGCGTTTGCCGGCTTTGTGCCGGACGGCGAAGCGGAAGAACAAGAATTCCGGGTGGTGCGTTCCAAGAAATTCCCGGTTAAGCCCATGGATGTGGAAGAAGCCATTTTGCAGATGAATATGCTGGGCCACCAGTTCTATATGTTCCGGAATATGGACACCAACGAAATCAACGTGGTGTATGCCCGCCGGGACGGCGACTACGGCTTGCTGGAGCCGAATGCATAATTTCCTCCCTCACGCGGGAAAAGCACGGGCCATACCTCGCTATGGCCCGCCTTTTATGGTTTGAAGCCGGTTCCGCTTTTCCCGGCAATGAGAGGGGGAGAGAAACGAGGTCTTTTATGCCCGTGTGGAAACGATGCCTTTCTTTTTTTGCCGTTGCCGGCGTCCTGCTGCTCGGCGGCTGCCAAAAAGAAAAGGAAAACAATCTGGGGATGGACGTCAACCTGCTGAATCCCCTGGTCATGTACGCAACCGATAACGAGACGGGGGAAACGGTGTTCAGCCGTGATCCCTCGATCATCAGCTCAGTTACCACCCTTTTTGAGTCGATGGAGCGGACCAAAGCCGCGGACAGCGAGGGAAAGGGGATCACCTTCGCCATGTCCACCATGTACGGGGACTTCCTTTTTGGGGAATGCTGGGACGATCGGCTGCGTCTGAACGGGCAGGAATATACGCTGGACAGGGATAACGAAGAAACCGTCCGCCTGCTGTACGGCCGCCTGGTTTCGGAGACCGCGCATACCGCCGAGGTGGAAACGGAAAACATCCTTTCCGTGACGCCGGACATGACCTACCGGGAACTGCTGGACCGCTTTGGCCCCACGCTGGAAACGGCGGTCGTCGGTTTTGAAAACGCCTACCTTTATCAATACCAGGGCCGCCCTTTTTATGTGATGTTTGAAAAGGAAACGGATACGCTGGGGATGACCGGCGAGCAGTTCATGGAAGAGATTTTAAACGATTATAACCTGTCCCGTTCGCTCAGCGAGCCTCCCGCCCTGGAAGGGGGAAGAGTGGAGGTGTACAAGCGGGCCTTTTCCCGGGCGCTGGACGGGATGGCGGAGCGCCCCTCGACCGTATGGCTGGATACCGGCCGGCTGATTCATCTCACGGACGTGGAACGGGCGTCCCTCACCGCCTATCTGGAGTCCTCTTACGGCTTGGCCGTGGAGGACAGCCGGGCAGCAGCGGTTTATCTTTCCGGGAACCGGGAACTGGGAGCGGGGGAAGCCGCCCTGGGGATCGATTGGTACTCCTACATCGGCAGCCAGCGCATGGCCTTCGCCGTTGCCCTGCGGCAGGCAGGGGAAGAGCCGGCCGTGACCGAGATGGAGTTTGCATTGCAGGATAACGAATGGAAGGGGTGAGCCGCATCGAATCGAACCAGTACTGCGCCCCCTGCCTTTTTGGGGTGGAGGGGATCCTGGCGGACGAACTGCGCCGTATGGACGCCGAACAGGTGAACGCGCAAAATGGGCGGGTCCTTTTTTCCGGCGGCCCGGAAATGCTGGCCCGGGCGAATATCTGTTCCCGCTATGCGGAACGGATACAGGTTCTGGTGGGGCAGTTCCCGGCCCGAACCTTTGAAGAGCTGTTTGATGGGGTGCGCGCCCTGCCATGGGAGCGCTGGATTGGGAAATCCGACCGGTTCCCGGTAAAGGGCTGGTCGCTCAATTCGGCGCTGCACAGCGTCCCGGACTGCCAGTCCATCATAAAAAAAGCCATTGTCGAACGGCTGAAGAGCCGGTATCATCTTTCCTGGTTTGAAGAAACGGGCGCGCTGTATCAGGTGCAGTTTTCGCTGATGAAGGACGAGGCGTCCCTGTTTATCGATACCAGCGGCCCGGGGCTGCACAAGCGGGGATACCGGGCCAATGCCGGCGGCGCGCCGATTAAGGAGACCCTGGCAGCGGCGATTGCGGATCTGGCCCGCGTCCGGTATGCGGGGATGGTCTGCGACCCCTGCTGTGGATCGGGGACCCTTCTGATAGAGGCGGCCCTGTCGGCCATGCGGATTGCCCCCGGGATTCGACGGGAATTCGCCGCTTCTTCCTGGAAGGCGGTGCCGCCGGAAATCTGGAAAGCGGAGCGCGCCCGCGCACGGGAAATGGAGCGGCGGGATAACCAAATCCGGCTCTGGGGCGGGGACCTGGCCCCGGAAATGGTCGCCCTGGCCAGGGAAAACACCCGGAAAGCCGGCGTGGGGGAACGGCTGACGGCGGTACAGGCGGATCTGCGCCGCTTCCGCCCGGAAGGGGAGGAAGGCGTCGTGCTGTGCAACCCACCCTACGGGGAGCGGCTGCTGGACGTACAGGCGGCGGAACAGCTGTACCGGGAAATGGGGAAGGTGTTCGTCCCGAAGAAGGGCTGGAGTTACTATATCATCAGCCCGCACGAAGAGTTTGAGTCCCTGTTCGGCCGCCCGGCGGACAAGCGCCGGAAGCTTTATAACGGGATGCTGAAATGCCAGCTGTATATGTACTTCCGGGCATGAGATCCCCGGAAAAGGGAGGGCCTTCTCACGGCAAATCCGTCGAGGGGGCCTTTCCTTTGCCCGCCGGGCGGCGGGGGAAACCGGCGCGTACAGGGCAAGGCGGAGAGCCCGGGACAAGGCCTGCCGCGCCTTCCGGCAGAGGCTTCCCTGCCGGCGGCGCGGAAAAGGGACGGGCAGGCCGCTGGATAAAAATTTACATTTTAGGCGAATCCCGGGCTTTACACTGCGGGGTGAATATAGTAAAATAATACAGAACATAATTACCTTAGAATGGAAGAATGGACGTGGAAACAATGCAGCCAAAATACAAGCGTGTCCTTTTGAAGCTGAGCGGGGAGGCTCTGGCAGGAGAGGGCCGTTTCGGTTTGGATTTTGATACGGTGCTGAACATCTGCCGGGAAATTAAAACCTGCGCGGACGCCGGCACCGAAATCGGGATTGTCGTCGGCGGCGGCAACTTCTGGCGCGGCCGCTCCAGCGGGCAGATGGACCGCACCCGGGCGGATCACATGGGGATGCTGGCGACGACGCTGAACGCGCTGGCGCTGGCGGACGCTCTGGAGCAGGTGGACTGCGTCGTGCGGGTCCAGACCGCGATTGCCATGAACCAGATCGCGGAGCCGTATATCCGCAACAAAGCGGTGCGCCATCTGGAAAAAGGGCGGGTGGTCGTTTTCGGCTGCGGGACCGGCAACCCCTTCTTCTCCACCGATACGGCGGCGGCGCTGCGCGCTGCGGAGATCGAAGCGGATATCCTGCTGAAGGCCAGCATGGTGGACGGGATTTACGACCGGGACCCGAAGAAGGACGCCGGCGCAGTCCGGTTTGACGAGCTGACCTACTTGGATGTGCTGAATAAGGATTTGAAGGTGATGGATTCCACGGCGGCGACCCTGTGCAAGGATAACGCCATCCCTATCCTGGTTTTTAACCTGGAGGATCCGCACAATATTGTCCGCGCTGTCTGCGGGGACAATATCGGGACGATTGTGAAATAAGCGGAAAGCCGGCAAACGGCATCGGGAAACCACGCAAAGCATAGTTTTGAAAGGATGGTTACGGCGATGAAAGAGGTTATGGCGCGCGCAGAAGAAAAAATGAATAAAACGGTCAACGCCCTGGTAAGCGAGTACAGCGCTATCCGTGCCGGCCGCGCGAACCCGGCGGTGCTGGACAAGGTGATGGTGGAATATTACGGAGCCCCCACACCGATTAACGGGCTGGCGGCGGTCTCCGTCCCGGAGGCGAGGACGCTGATGATCCAGCCCTGGGATAAAAGCTGCCTGAAGGCGATTGAAAAGGCGATTTTGACCTCGGACGTGGGGATTAACCCGCAGAACGACGGGTCCTGCCTCCGGCTGATCTTCCCCCCGCTGACGGAGGAACGGCGGAAGGAACTGGTCAAGGGCGTGGAAAAATACGCGGAAGAGGCGAAGGTCGCCGTCCGTTCGATCCGCCGGGACGCGATGGATAAGCTCAAGGAAATGAAGAAGAAGTCCGAACTGACGGAGGACGATCTCAAAAACGCGGAAAAGAAGATCCAGGACCTGACGGATCGCTTCTGCAAGGAAATCGACGGGGTCGCCGCGAAAAAGTCCAAGGAGATCATGGAAATCTGACGGTTCACAGGCCGTGAATCAACCGGACGCGCAGAGAAAAGGCGGGCGTTTGTCCGCCTTTCCTTGTGCCGCGCCCCTTTTTCACCGGTATTATTAAGATTTGGAGTGAATCGCTTGCCGCTATTTCGTAAAAAAGCGCCGGAACCGGAGCTCCCTTCCGTCCTGCCGGAGCACATCGGCATCATCATGGACGGCAACGGGCGCTGGGCGAAAAAGCGCGGCCTGCCCCGGAGGGCAGGGCACGGCTACGGCGCGCAGACCTTCCGGACGATTGTAAAGCACTGTGAAAAACGGGGGATCCGATACCTGACAGTGTACGCCTTTTCCACGGAAAACTGGAAACGGCCGCAGGAGGAAGTGGACGCCATCATGAACCTCCTGCGGGACTACCTGAAGGAATCCCTGGCGGATTTCCAGACGGAAAATATCCGCACCCGCTTTATCGGGAATTTTGAACCCTTGGCGCCGGATATCCGCGCCTTGATGCGGGAGGCAGAGGAGGTAACCAGGGACAAAACGGGACTGACGCTGAACATCGCCGTCAATTACGGCGGGCGGGAAGAAATCGCCCATGCCGCCCGCCTGCTGGCGGAAGAAGCCGCGGCTGGGAAGCTGCCGCCGGGCGACATTGACGAACAGGCCCTGTCCGCGCGGATGTATACGGCCGGTCAGCCGGATCCCGACCTGATCCTCCGCCCCAGCGGGGAGTACCGCACGTCGAATTTCCTGCTTTGGCAGTCGGCGTATGCGGAATATGTTTTTATGGATATCCTTTGGCCGGATTTCAGGCCGGCCGACCTGGATATGGCCCTGGCGGAATATGCGCGGCGGTCCCGCCGCTTTGGAGGGGTATGAATTTGCACAGCCGATTATCTTGCCCAGGAAACCGGCAATATCCTTGGATCTGTCCGGCAGAGGAGGCGGTTTCCCGGTGAAATCCAGAATTTTAACCGGCATTGTCGGCGGGGCGCTTATCTTTGTCGTCCTGCTGTTCCTGCCGCCCGTTGTATTGAATTTTGCCATGGCGGTGATCTGCGCCATGGCGATGTACGAGCTGCTCGTTACGACCCACCATGTCACCCACCGCGGCGTGCTGGCAGTATCGATCGTGTTTGCGGCCTGCACCCCCTTCTTTATGCTGGGGCAAAGCCGGACGCCGGCCTTTCTGCTTCTGCTTTGCTATGTGGGGGCGCTTGTCCTCCTGCAGATTGTCTACCATGATTCCCTGAAAGTGGAGCACACGGCTTTCGCCTTCTGCATGTCCCTGATTTTCCCCATCGCCTTTTCCTGCCTGGCCTATCTCCGCGGCTTCAGTGAGCGGGACGGGGTGTTTTATGTTTTCCTGGGGCTTATCATGCCCTGGATGTGCGATATGGGCGCTTACTTCGTCGGCACTTTCCTTGGCAAGCATAAGCTCTGCCCCAGCATCAGCCCCAAAAAGACGGTGGAGGGGCTGGTTGGCGGCATTGTCGTTTCGGTCGGCAGTTCGTTGCTGGCCGCCTGGCTGTACCAGATCCTTTGGCTGAATTCGCACGGAGGAACGGTTAATCTTTGGCAGGTGGCGCTGCTCTCGCTGATATGCGCGCCGCTGTCGGTCATGGGTGATTTGTTCGCTTCCATTATCAAACGGCAGTGCCAGGTGAAGGATTTCGGCCACGTCATGCCGGGGCATGGCGGGATCATGGACCGGTTCGATTCCCTGCTGCTGGCGGTGCCGCTGATGTATATTGCGGTGCATTATTTCCCACTGGTTTACTGAGACGGCAAAGGAAAAGAGGCGAAGGCTTTATGGATGCTTCCCGCACGGCGGGGAAAGCCAAACGGCTGTCCATTCTCGGGTCTACCGGCTCGATCGGCACCCAGGCGCTGGACGTGGCGGAAAAAACCGGCTGCACCATTACGGCGCTGACCGCCCATTCCCGCGTGGAGATGCTGGAAGCGCAGGCGCGCCGCTATCATCCCCGCCTGGCGGTGATGGCCGACGAAAAGTCGGCGGCGGATCTGCGGGTCCGTTTAGCGGATACCGGCGTGCGGGTGGCCGCCGGGATGGAAGGGCTGTGCGAAGCGGCCTGTATGGACGATACCGACCTTGTGCTCAACGCCTTGGTGGGCATGGTGGGGCTGCGCCCGACGCTGGCCGCCATGCAGGCGGGCCGGGACGTGGCCCTGGCCAATAAAGAGACGCTGGTGGCCGGCGGCGCGCTGGTCATGGATACGGCTGCCCGCCATCAGGTGCGGCTCCTTCCTGTGGACAGCGAGCACAGCGCCATCTTCCAATGCCTGCAGGGAGCCCCTCCGGGAAACCGGGCACTCAAGCGGGTGATCCTAACGGCCTCCGGCGGCCCCTTCTTTGGAAAAACGAGGGAGGAGCTGAAACGGGTCGGTCTGAAGGAGGCGCTGGAGCACCCCAACTGGAGCATGGGGGCGAAAATCACCATCGATTCCGCCACCATGATGAATAAGGGGCTGGAACTCATTGAGGCGCGCTGGTTATTCGGCGTACCGCCGGAGAATATAGATATTGTGATCCACCGGGAAAGCGTGGTGCACAGCTTAATCGAGTACGACGACCATTCGGTGATAGCCCAGCTGGGCGTGCCGGATATGCGCCTCCCCATTCAGTATGCGATAACCTGGCCGGAGCGGGTCCCCTCGCCGGTAAAGGCGCTGGATTTGGCGGACTGGGGAAAGCTGACCTTCTTCCGGCCGGATTACGATACGTTTGTCTGCATAGGCGCCTGCCGGGAGGCGATCGCCCGCGGCGGGCTGTATCCGGCGGCGGTCAACGCGGCAAACGAACAGGCGGTTTCCCTCTTCCGGCAGGAAAAAATCGGCTTTCTGGATATCGGGACGCTGGTATGCTCTGCCCTGGAGCATGCCCTTCCCGGCACGGGGGGGAAAGGGGAAACCCTGGAGGAAATTTTGGCGGCGGACGAGGAGAGCCGCCGGTATACAATGGAAGCGGCACAGCAGTTAACGAGGTGATTGCAATCGAATCGTTTTTTTCCATAGTAGTGACCATTTTGGTCGCTATCCTGATTTTCGGCGTGATTATCCTGGTGCATGAGTTGGGCCATTTCGCTATGGCAAAGCTGATGGGGATCCGGGTGAACGAATTTGCCATCGGCATGGGCCCGACCCTGCTGAAGTTCGGCAAGAAGGAAACCAAATATTCCCTGCGCGCCTTCCCTATCGGCGGCTTCTGCGCGATGGAGGGGGAGGATTCGGACAGCGAGGATCCCCGCGCCTTCGGCAGCAAGAAGGTCTGGCGGCGGGTATTGGTGGTGATTGCCGGCGCGGTGATGAATCTGGTGCTCGGCTATGTCCTGCTGGTGGCGTATTACGGCATTTATACCCAGCCGGCCGCCGAAGGGCAGATAGCTGCCTATTCCAGCACGATTATCGCAGAGCTTCCCGAAACGGCCAGCAGCTATAAAACCGGGCTGCGCGTCGGGGACGAGATCATCAAAATCAACGGGAAACGGGTGGTCACCGATTTCGACGTCGCCAACCTAATGCAGAGCGACGAAGACGGGATTTTCCCCATGACCGTCAAACGGGTCGTGGACGGGAAAAAGCAGACGGTGGAACTGCCGGCGGTGCAGTTTGAACTGAAGAAAAACGAGGAAACCGGCGGGAACATTCTGATTTACGATTTCAAGGTGGCCCCGATTAAGAAGACGGTGCTCTCCACCCTGGCGCAGGCAGGGAAGATGGAGTATTCCATTGGGGTTCTCATCTGGCGCAGCCTGGGGGATATCATCACGGGGAAATACGGCCTGAACGAGCTTTCCGGCCCGGTGGGCACCGTCAGCGCCATTGGCGAAGCGGTGGCGCAGGTGCGGACGGTTGGCCTCGAATCGCTGATTATGCTGGTGGTCCTTATCACGGTCAACGTCGGTATTTTTAACCTGTTGCCACTGCCGGCGCTGGACGGCGGGCGCCTCCTTTTCCTGGCGTTCGAGGGGGTTTTCCGCCGGCCGGTCAACCCCAAATACGAAGGGCTCGTGCATTTTATCGGGCTTATCCTTCTGCTTTTGCTGATGGTCGTGGTCACCTTCAGCGATATTGTCAAGCTGTTTGGAGGTTAAGGCGCAAGCCCGGAGGACAGGAGAGTCCCTCCGGGCTTGCGGACATGGTGTGAGAAAAACGGAGGAATGCCCTGTGATCGATCGCCGCTTGTGCAGAAGCGTCACCGCCGGGAAGGTCTCCATCGGGGGGAACCATTCCATTTCGGTGCAGAGCATGCTGAACACCCCGGCTCATGATATCCCCGCCAGCGTGGAACAGGCCAGGCGGCTGGAGGCTGCCGGCTGCGATATCCTGCGCGCCGCTGTGCCGGACAAGGAGGCGGTCGGGCTGATTGCCGCGCTGAAAGAGGCGGTGTCCATCCCGATTGTGGCGGATATTCACTTTGATTACCGTCTGGCATTGGAAGCGGCCGCTGCCGGCGCGGATAAAATCCGGATTAACCCGGGGAATATCGGCGGGGAAGATCGGGTCAAAGCGGTGGCGGACGAATGCCGGCGGCGGAATATCCCCATCCGGATTGGGGTGAACAGCGGCTCGCTGGAACCGGAAATTCTCGCCCGCTACGGGCATCCCACGGCGGAAGCCATGCGGGACAGCGCGCTGTATCACGCCTCCCTTTTGGAAAAGGCGGATTTCCACGATATTGTGCTCTCGATGAAATCCTCCGACGTGCCGACGATGGTGCGCGCCTACGAATTGACGGCGGAGGCCTGCGATTACCCGCTCCATCTCGGGGTGACGGAGGCGGGGACCGAACGCATGGGGCTGATAAAGTCGGCCGCCGGAATCGGCGCGCTCCTCCTGCGCGGGATAGGGGACACCATCCGCATCTCCCTGACCGCCGACCCGGAACGGGAGGTGGAGGCGGGGATCGACCTGCTGGAAGGCCTGGGCCTCCGGAACGAGAGGGCGCGCCTGGTTTCCTGCCCCACCTGCGGGCGGACAGGGATCGACCTAATCCGCATCGCTTCCGAGGTGGAGGAGAGGCTGAAGGGGATCCGGAAGCCCATCACGGTAGCGGTCATGGGCTGCGTGGTCAACGGGCCCGGCGAGGCAAGGGAAGCCGATATCGGGCTTGCCGGCGGGAAGGGGAAAGCGGTCCTTTTCCGAAAAGGGGAGGTCATCCGCACCGTCCCGGAGGAGAATGCCGTGGAGGAGTTAATGAAGGAAATTGAAGGCCTTTAACCGAAAGGCCTGTTGAATATCCAGAAAGGACAAGCAGGGAGCGGACATGAGTAAAGCAACCTTTCAAAACGTATTCGGGCAGTATGTGCAGAGCGGGCCGGTGCTGGCAAAGTGCGCTTCGTCCCGCGTGGAGCATCTGACGGTGGACGAGGCCAACTCCCTTTTAAAAGCGACGCTCTCCTTCCCGGAGTTTGTCGAGATGGAGACGCTGGTGCAGGCGGAGGCGGCTATCTCCCAGGGGCTGCCGCTTACCGTGGTTATCCAGCCGAAATATCCGCCCGAATCCCTGTGCGACGACTGCTTTCCTACGCTCGTCGCCCTTCTCCGCCGGGAAAACGCCGCGGTGAACGGGACGTTCGACGGCGCGCAGTGCCATCTGGAGGAATCCCGCATGGGGATTACCCTGACTCACGGCGGGCTGGATATCCTCCGGGCGACCAAAACCGACGCCGCGCTGGAGGCGCTTGTGAGCAACGCCTTTGGCCGTTCGGTCAAGCTGGTGTTCGACGGGGTGACGGAGGTAAATACCGAAAGCCCGGAATACCAGCAGATGATGGCGGACGCAGACCGGGAGGCGGCGCTTCTCGCCCGGGAAGCGGCGATCGCTGCTGCGGAAAACGCGCCCAGGGAAGCCAAAAGCGCGCCCGGAGAGCCTCCCAAGCCGAAGAAACCGGCGGATCCGACGGCCAAGCCGGCCGGCGGCCTCCCGATTTACCTGGAAACGGCGCAGCCGGTATTCGGAGTGCCAATCCGGGAACGGCCGACGGCGCTGAGCAAGCTGGAATCGGACGGAGGATCCTATACGGTGTGGGGGCGGGTGTTCGGCCGGGAGGTGCGCGCTTTCCGGGACGGCGCCAAACTCCGCTACACGCTCAATATCACCGATCAGACCAATTCCGTTACGGCGATCCTTTGGGCCGACGTCAAACGGGACAAAGCGAAGATCGACGCGCTGGAAGGGGTGAAAAACGGCAGCTGCGTGCTCATGAGCGGGATTTATGAATTCGACCGCTTTGCTAACGACAATATCCTGAGCCCGAAATCCATCTCCCTGGTCACGCCGTATGAAAAGCAGGACAACGCGGAAACCAAGCGGGTGGAACTTCATTTACATACCAAAATGTCCTCCATGGACGGCATTAGCGATGCGGAGGCGCTGATTGCGCGGGCCGCCTCCTGGGGGCATTCCGCCATCGCCATTACCGATCACGGCGTTGTGCAGGCCTTCCCGGAAGCGATGAAGGCACAGGCCGCCGCCAAGAAAAAAGGGAAAAACATCAAAATCCTGTACGGCGTGGAGGCCTATTACATTAACGACAGCATCCCGGTGGTGTCCGGTTCGGCAGCCGAGAGCCTGGACGGGGAGTTTATTGTTTTCGATATCGAAACCACCGGCCTGGGGGCGAAAAACGAGCGGATCACTGAAATCGGCGCGGTCCGGATGAAAAACGGCGAGATCCTGGACAGCTTCGACACCTTTGTGAACCCGGAGAAGCCGATCCCGCCGAAAATCACCGAACTGACCGGCATCACCGACGAGATGGTGAAGGACGCGCCGAAAGAAAAAGAGGGTCTGGAGGCGTTCTACGCCTTCTGCGGGGACGCCAAGGTGCTGGTGGCGCATAACGCGCCGTTCGACACCTCCTTTATCAAGGAGGCGGCCCGCCGGAGCGGGATGCCCTACCCGTTTACCTCCGTCGATACCGTGCCGATCTGCCGCGCCCTGTACCCGAACCTCAAGAACCATAAGCTGGACACCGTGGCCGGCCATTTGAAGCTGGCGCCCTTCAACCATCACCGCGCCTGCGACGATGCGAAGGTGCTGGCGGAGATCTTCGTCCATCTGATCGCCGACATGAAGGAAACCAAGGGGATCGAATCGGTGGATGGGATCAATACCCTGCTGTCGGGGGTCGACAACAAAAAGGCGCGGCCTTACCATCTGATCATCCTGGCGAAGAACCGCACCGGGCTGAAAAACCTGTATAAATTGATTTCCTGGTCCCATCTGCACAATTTCTACCGCAAGCCCCGGATCACCAGAACCAAGCTGACCGAGCTGCGGGAAGGGCTGCTGATCGGCAGCGCTTGCGAACAGGGCGAACTGTTCCGCGCGGTGGTGGATGGCAGGCAGTGGGACGAACTGTGCGACATCGCCAAGTTTTACGATTTCCTGGAAATCCAACCGCTGGGGAACAACGCGTTTATGGTGCGGGAAGGGACCGCCCGGGACGAAGAACAGCTCCGGGACTTCAACCGCACAATCATCCGGCTGGGGGAGAAGCTGAATATCCCGGTCTGCGCCACCTGCGACGTGCATTTCATGGATCCGGAGGATGAAGTCTACCGCCGGATCCTGATGGCGGGGCAGGGCTTTCCCGACGCCGATCAGCAGGCGCCGCTGTATTTCCGCACGACGGAGGAAATGCTGCAGGAATTCGCGTATCTGGGCAAGGAAAAGGCGTATGAGGTGGTGGTGGAAAACACCAACCGCATCGCCGATATGGTGGATGACTTCCGCCCGATCCCGGACGGGACCTTCCCGCCCCATATTGACGGGGCGGAGGAACAGCTGCAGCAGATCACCTGGGGACGCGCCAAGGAACTCTACGGCGATCCCCTGCCGGAGATTGTTTCCGCCCGCCTGGACAGGGAGCTGACCTCCATCATCAAGCACGGCTTCGCCGTCCTGTATATGATCGCGCAGAAATTGGTACAGAATTCGGTGGAGCATGGCTATCTGGTCGGCTCCCGGGGGTCGGTCGGTTCCTCCTTTGTGGCGAATATGGCGGGGATTTCGGAAGTGAACCCCCTCGCGCCGCATTATATCTGCAAAAAGTGCAAATACTCAGAATTCTTTGAACACGGGGAGGTCGGCTCCGGCTTTGACCTGCCGGAGAAAAACTGCCCGGTCTGCGGGGAGCCGCTGGGCAGGGATGGGCACGAAATCCCCTTTGAAACATTCCTTGGGTTCGACGGGGACAAGGCGCCGGATATCGACTTGAACTTTGCCGGGGAATACCAGGCGTCGGCGCATAAGTACACCGAATCGCTGTTCGGCAGCGACCATGTGTTCAAGGCCGGTACGATTTCCACAGTGGCGGACAAAACCGCCTTCGGTTACGTGAAGAAGTATGCTGAGGAGCGGGGGGTAATCTACGGCAATGCGGAGCTGAGCCGCCTGTCGATCGGCTGCACCGGCATCAAGCGCACCACCGGCCAGCATCCCGGCGGCATGGTGGTCGTCCCGAACGATTATGAGGCGGAGGATTTCACCCCGGTTCAGCACCCGGCGGATGATCCCAATTCCGACATCATCACCACCCACTTCGACTTCCACTCTATCCACGACACGATCCTGAAGCTGGACAACCTCGGGCACGATATCCCGACCATTTACAAATATCTGGAGGAATACACCGGCATCGGGGTCATGGATGTGTCGATGTCCGACCCGGAGGTGTATCAGCTCTTCACTTCGCCCGCCCCGCTCGGGGTGACGGAAGAGGAGATCGAGTGCAATACCGGCACCCTCTCCATCCCCGAGATGGGCACCCCATTTGTGCGGCAGATGCTCCTGGACGCCAAGCCGAAGACCTTTGCCGACCTTCTGCAGATTTCCGGCCTTTCCCACGGCACCGACGTGTGGCTGGGCAATGCGCAGGAACTGATTAAAAACGGCACCTGCACCATTTCCGAAGTGATCGGGACACGGGACAGCATCATGACCTACCTTATCCATAAAGGTCTGGACAAAAAGATGGCCTTCAAGATCATGGAGATCGTGCGTAAAGGGAACGCCACCAAGCTGCTGACCGAAGAGCATTTCCAGGCGATGAAGGAACACGGCGTCCCGGCCTGGTATAAGGATTCCTGCATGAAAATCAAGTACATGTTCCCGAAGGCCCACGCCGCGGCATACATCATCGCCGCCCTGCGGGTGGCATGGTATAAAGTCCACCGCCCGGCGGAATATTACGCCGCCTATTTCACCGTACGCAGCGATGATTTTGACGCGGAACCGGTGATGCAGGGGAAGGCGATGGTCAAGCGGAAAATGGACGAAATCCGCGCCAAAGGGAAAGAAGCCAGCGCGAAGGAGCAGTCCCAGGCCGAAACGCTGCACATCGTCTATGAATCGATGGCCCGCGGGATCGAGTACCTGCCGGTGGATTTGTATCAGTCCCACTCCTATAAGTTCCTGATGGAGGATGGGAAAATCCGCCTCCCGTTCAGCTCTATCAAGGGATTGGGGGTTGCGGCGGCGCAGGGGCTGATGGACGCCCGCGCCGGCGGGGAATTCATTTCCTGCGACGACCTGCAGACCCGCAGCGGCGTGACCAAGGCAGTGATAGAATCCCTCCGTCAGCTGGGGACGCTGAACGGCCTACCCGAAACCAGCCAAATGACCTTCTTCGGGCTTTAACAGGGCGCCGGAAGGCGAAGCCGGAAAAGTAATTCTTGACAGGTATCAGCGGCTATGTTATCATAGTAGCACATTAGCAAGATAAAGTGCCGGGCAAAACTGCCTCTTTTGAGACGGTTCGGCGGAAAGGAATTCTGGGCTGATGAAAAAGAATTTGCGCAATACGCCCGACGGTACGAGGGATCTGCTGTTTGAGGAGTGCATCGCCCGCCGGGAGGCGGAATCCACCCTGTCCGATTTGTTCCTTCAGCGCGGCTTTTCCGAGGTGATGACCCCGGGAATGGAATTCTACGACTTGTTTGAAGGGGGAGGGCATCCGGTCCTCCCGGTGGAGAACATGTACAAGCTCACCGACGGGAAAGGGCGGCTTCTGGTGATGCGCCCCGATTCCACCATGCCGATCGCCCGCCTGACGGCGGCCCGCCTGAAAAACGCGCCGCTTCCGCTGCGGCTGTATTATATGCAGGACGTCTACCATCTCAACCACGGCATGACCGGCCGGAATGATCAGGAATTCCAGGCCGGGATCGAGGTAATCGGCGCAGCGGGGGAGCGGGCCGACCTGGAGGTTATTTCCCTGGCGGCGGAATCCCTGCGCCGGTGCGGGGTGGAGAATTTCCGGATTGAAATCGGCCATGTGGGGTTCTTCCATTCGCTCATGGAGGAACTGGCGGTGGACGAGGATACCCGGGACGAAATCCGCACCACGATTGAAACCAAAAACTACGCCGCGCTGGGCGGCTTATTGGACGGACTTCCCGCCTCGGAAGCCGCCGCCGCCATCCGCCGTCTGCCGCGGCTGTTCGGCGGGGAGGAGGTGCTGGAGGCAGCGGCCCCCCTCTGCCGCGGGGAACAGACCCGCAAGTCGCTGGAATACCTCGCGCAGCTTTATAAAAAGCTGTGCGGGCTCGGCCTGGGGGATGCGGTGATGATTGACCTGGGGTTGGTGCACCGCAACGAGTATTATACCGGCGTGATTTTCCGCGGCTATGTGGAAGGGAGCGGCGATACCGTTATCTCCGGCGGCCGGTACGATACCCTTTTGTCCCGTTTTGGAATGGATTTGCCGGCGACCGGCTTCGGTGTGAATGTAGACGCCTTGACAAAGGTGCT
This sequence comes from Candidatus Avimonas merdigallinarum, assembly GCA_904377855.1. Lineage (GTDB taxonomy): Bacteria > Bacillota > Clostridia > Oscillospirales > Acutalibacteraceae > Avimonas > Avimonas merdigallinarum. The sequence continues at coordinate 14,866 of CAJFGS010000001.1, read as the reverse complement.
GCTGGACGGCGGGCGGGTCGACCCGCCCATGCCGCCGGAAATCCTGGTCCATGCCCAGAAGGGCTATGAAACCGCCGCCCTGCAGAAGGTGAACGAACTGTGCGGGGAAGGGATCCTGTGCGAATTCAGCGTTTTTGAAACGCTGGAGCAGGCGCAGGCATACGCGGAAAAGCGCTGCATTTCCCAGGTCTTTTCGGTCGGCAGGGAAATCGACGTTTATGAAATCTAAAGGAGGGGCGGCCGGATGAAACCAATACGCATCGCCCTGACCAAAGGGCGGCTGGAAAAGGACACGGTGGCGCTGTTTGATCAAATGGGGATGGATACCGCCGCGGTGAAGGAGAAGGGGAGGAAACTCATCCTCCCGGTTGCCCTGCCGGAGGAAATGTCCGGCTGCGGGAGAACGGTGGAAGTGGTCCTGGCAAAGGCGGCGGACGTCATTACCTATGTGGAGCATGGCGTCTGCGATCTCGGCGTGGTGGGCAAGGATACCATTGCGGAATACGGCGGCAGCTTTTATGAGGTGCTCGATCTCGGCTTCGGGCGCTGCCGCTTTGCCCTGGCCGCGCCCAAGGACAAGGACTTTTTCAGCGGCTACGCCGTCAAAACCGTCGCCTCCAAATACCCGAACGTTTCCCGCGCCTATTTTGGCGGGAAGGGGATGGATGTGCGGATTATCAAGATTGAGGGCTCAGTGGAACTGGCGCCGCTGCTCGGGCTGGCGGACGGCATTGTCGATATTGTGGAAACCGGCTCTACCCTCAAGGAAAACGGTTTGCGGGTGGTGGAGGACGTGATGCCGATTTCGGCCCGCCTGATTGTGAATATGGCCTGCATGAAGCTGCGCAAAGCGGAACTGGAGCAGCTGATTGCCCAGATGGAACAGACTTTGGAGAAACGGAGGGTATCGCAATGATCCCGATGGTACAAGCCGATGGGAAACAGGAATATCTGCTGCTCGGCCAGCTTGCAGCCCGCAGCCAGGAAACCGACCGCCGGGTAACGGAATCGGTGGAGCGGATCCTCGACGACGTGCGGCTGCGCGGCGACGAGGCGGTGGAGGAATACACCCTCCGGTTTGACGGCACCAAGCCGCTGCTCGCCCCGATCGGGCGGGAGGAACTGAAAAAGCTCGCAGAAAGCTGCGATCCGGACGTTTATGCGGCCATGGAACGCGCCGCCAAAAATATCGAGGATTTCCACCGCCGCCAGCTTCAGCAGAGCTGGCTGACCACCCAGGAAAACGGCGTCATCCTGGGGCAGCGTATCCGCGGGCTCAAGCGGGTAGGGATTTACGTCCCCGGCGGGACCGCGGCGTATCCCTCGTCGGTGTTAATGAATGCGATCCCCGCAAAAATCGCCGGGGTGAAGGAAATCGTGATGGTGACGCCGCCGCCCAAAAACGGGGGATTTAACTCCGCAGTCATGGCGGCCGCTTATATCGCGGGGGTGGACGCCGTCCACCTGTGCGGGGGAGCGCAGGCGGTGGCGGCCCTGGCTTATGGTACGAAGTCGATAGAAAAGGTGGATAAAATCGTCGGCCCGGGCAACATTTATGTGGCGACGGCGAAACGGCTGCTCTTTGGTGTGGTGGATATCGATATGATCGCCGGGCCGAGCGAGATCCTGATTTTGGCCGATGAAACGGCGGAGCCTTCCTATCTGGCGGCGGATCTGATGTCCCAGGCGGAGCACGATCCCCTGGCCTCCGCCATCCTGCTGACTACGTCCGAGGACATCGCCAAACGGACCGCGGCGGAGATTGAGCGGCAGATCGCTTCCCTTTCCCGGGCAGACATTATCCGCCGCTCCCTGAGCGACTACGGCGCCATCATCGTCTGCCGGGACATGGACGAGGCGGTGGATTTCGCCAACCGTCTGGCGCCGGAGCATCTGGAAGTCATGTGCGAGGATCCCATGTCCTATGTCGGCCGGCTGGACAACGCGGGTTCGGTATTCCTGGGGAAATATTCCCCCGAACCGCTCGGCGACTATTATGCCGGGCCGAACCATGTCCTTCCCACCAGCGGGACCGCGCGCTTCTTTTCGCCGCTGTCGGTGGATAGCTTTGTCAAAAAATCCAGCTTTATCTCCTATAACCGCGCGGCGCTGGAGGCGGCCAAGGAGGATATCCAGACCATTGCCCGGGAGGAGGGGCTGGACGCACATGCCAATTCGATCCGCGTCCGTTTTTGAATGAAGCATACGAAAATGTTTGAGTAAAGGGAGGCTCCCATGGCTTATCAAATGGCTCCCAAGGCGGAACAGCTTTCCCCGTATGATCCGATCGAAGGGGAATACCGTATCCGGCTGGATGCAAACGAATCGTTCCTGCTGCCTACCGAAGAGGATCGGAAAAAGCTGGCGCAGGCAGCGGCAGAGGTCGCCCTCAACCGTTATCCGGATCCGCTGGCGCGCGATTTGTGCACCGCCTTTGCAAAGCGGTATTCCATTGATCCGGATTTAGTGACGGCGGGCAACGGCTCGGATGAGCTGATTTCGGTTATCCTGTCTACCTTTTTGCAGAAAGGCGAAAAGGTCCTCACCTTGTCGCCCGACTTTTCCATGTACCGCTTTTATACGGCCCTCACGGAGACCCCCTGCATCGTCTTAGAAAAGGGGGAGGATTTCCGGATTGATGTGGACGTTGTCCTGGATACCCTGCAGCGCGAAAACATCCGCCTTTTGATTTTCTCCAACCCCTGCAACCCTACCTCGATAGGGCTGGAAGCGGTGGAGGTGCGCCGTTTGCTGAAGGGGACGGATGCACTGGTGGTGCTGGACGAAGCGTATATGGATTTTTGGGACCAGTCGCTTCTGCCGGAAGTGGCGGAATACGACAATTTGATTATCCTGCGGACCTGTTCCAAAGCGATTGGGCTCGCAGCGCTGCGCCTGGGCTTTGCGGTGGCGAATTCCCGGCTGACGGCGGTGATCCGCGCGGCGAAGTCCCCATATAATGTAAATGCGGTCACCCAGGAGATGGCCCGCATCCTCCTGGAAAACAAGCATTATGCCGAAGTGTATCCCGATTTGCTTGTGGCTTCCCGCGATATGCTGATAGCCGGCCTGAAAAAGCTGGAAAGCGATGGAGCTTTACAGAAAGTTTGGGACAGCTGCACCAACTTTGCCTATATCCGTTTGGAGGGGGCCCGCTGGATTTTTGAGCGCCTGGCGGATAACGGGATTATCGTCCGCTGCTTTGGGGATCATTTCCTGCGGATTACGGCGGGGACCCAGGCGGAAAACAGTGAACTGCTGGCGTCGCTCCGCTATCTTCTCCGGTATCGGAAGGAGCACCCGGAGGCGGCCGAATAGGATAACCGTGTTTTCAAGGATGCGGAGGATTCAGAGAAAGAAGGGGTTGTCATGCGCACAGGGGTTGCCAGCCGGAAAACCAAGGAGACCGAGATATCGGTCGCGCTCTGTCTAGACGGCGGTTCGGTGGAAATTTCCACCGGTATCGGCTTTTTTGACCATATGCTGGAGGCTTTTGCCGTCCACGGCGGGTTTGGGTTAAGTATAAAAGCCGCCGGCGATTTGCAGGTGGACGGGCATCATACGGTGGAAGATACCGGCATCGTGCTGGGAAAAGCGCTGGCGGAAGCGCTTGGCGACAAAGGGGGCATCCGGCGGTACGGCAATTTCCGCCTCCCGATGGACGAGGCGATGGCGGCAGCTTCGGTCGACGTGAGCGGCCGGCCGTACCTCGTGTTCCACGCCTGTTTCCCGGAAGAAAAGGTAGGCGAATTCGACACCTGCCTGACCGGGGAATTCTTCCGCGCCCTGGCCTTTAACGCGGGGATTACCCTCCATCTCGCCGTGGAATACGGCGAGAATTCCCACCATATGATTGAGGCGTTGTTTAAGGCGGCCGCCCATGCGCTCTCGGAGGCGGTCGCTCCCCGCAACGGGGTACTTTCCACGAAGGGAGTTCTGTAAAGGGAGGAGACTTGCATGATAATTTTTCCGGCAATTGACATCAAGGACGGGCGGTGCGTCCGCCTGTATAAAGGCGATTTTTCCACGGCTCATCAGGTGGCGGACAGCCCGCTGGAAACCGCCCTTTCGTTTAAAGAGGCAGGAGCGGAATGGGTGCATATGGTGGACCTGGATGGCGCGAAAACCGGCGCGCAGGCGAATGCACCGATTTTTCTGGAAATTGCGAAAAAAAGCGGGCTTAAGGTGGAACTTGGCGGCGGGATCCGGACCATGGAAACGTTGGACTTTTACTTTTCCCATGGAATTTCCCGCTGCATCCTGGGGTCTTCCGCGCTGAAAAATCCTGCCTTCGTGAAAGAAGCCGTCGCCCGTTACGGGGAACGGATTGCGGTAGGGATTGATGCGGTAAACGGGATGGTCGCCGCGGAAGGTTGGCTGGAGGTGACGGCGGTCCCCTATCTGGAACTGGCCAAGCAGATGGAAAATATCGGCGTAAAGTTTATTATCTTTACGGATATTTCCAGGGATGGCACGTTAGAAGGCCCGAATTTTGAACAGCTGAAAGCACTGCAGCAAGCGGTATCCTGCCACGTGATCGCTTCCGGCGGGGTCCGTGATTTGCCGCATATCCATGCCCTGGCGGAACAGGGCGTATATGGGGCGATCTGCGGCAAATCGCTGTATAGCGGCACCTTGCCTTTGGCTGGTGCGATTATCCTGGCAGAAACCAACCGCCTGTTTCAAAAAAATGCATTGGTTCCTGCGATTGTCCAGGAGGAATCCACCGGCGAGGTGCTGATGCTCGCTTATATGAATGAGGAATCCCTCCGCCGCTCGCTGGATACCGGCACCACCTGGTTCTGGAGCCGTTCCCGGCAGGAGTATTGGAACAAGGGAGCGACCAGCGGCCACTATCAGCATATCTGCTCGATTTCGGCCGACTGCGATAACGATACCCTGCTCATCCGCGTGCGGCAGGAAGGAGCCGCCTGTCATACCGGCTCCCATTCCTGTTTCTATAAAACCATGTGGATTGCAAAACGCGGCTTATAATTGTAAAACAATGTGGAAGATTTTGATGGAAAGGGAAATGCCTTTATGGACAATTGCATAGAACAAGTGTATGCCACGATCCTTGACCGCCGGGACCACCCGTCGGAGAATTCCTATACTCGCTACCTTTTTGATCAAGGAATCGATAAAATCCTGAAAAAAGTGGGGGAAGAGTGCGCGGAAACCATTATCGCCGCCAAAAACGGGAACAATGCGGAAACCATTGGGGAAATCGCAGATTTGACTTACCATCTGCTGGTGCTCATGGCGCAGCAGGGGATAACACCCGGCGATATTTCCGCCCTGCTGAATGAGAGGCATAACAAATCCGGTAATTTGAAGACTTTCAAAACTACCGATAAAAACACCTGAAAGTGGACGGCTATAAGCCGCTTGTTCTCCAAAAAAATACGGGCCATGTAAATGGCCCGTATTTTTTTGGAGGTGCAGGGCTGTTTTGAAAATTCGACGGACCTGATTTTATCATTCGTTCTCCGCTATCTTTTGAAAATACCGCATTTCTGCATAAGGCCTTTCCAATCGGAATTCCCGGCGGGTTCCATCAAAAGAGAACCCGCCTTTTTCATAAAAACGACGGGCACGGCGGTTTTCTTCCAGGACCCAGAGGACAGCCCCCGCATACCCTTTCTCCACAAAATAGGCAAGACTGAAATCCAGCCCCTTTTGAGCAGCCCCCGTACCCCAGGCTTCTGGCAGAAAATAGAACGCACAAATTTCCCCCACTTCTTCCGGATAGTCCAACTCCCAGGACGGCCCGAGGATGGCGATGCCCTCGGCTTTCTCCCCTGTATAGAAGAGGTAGGATTCTTCTTGGCCCTGCCCGAAATGCCGGCGGAAGACCTCCGCCCGTTTCTGGGGTGTGAATCCCGCGAGGTACGCGGGAGGGAAGATATCACGGTATGCCGCCTTCCAGGAGGCGGCATGGATAGACGCGAAAGTTTCCGCCTCTTCCGGCAGCGCCCGGACCGCTTTAAAATGTGCGCCGCTCAAATGGCTCCCCTCCTGTTACCCTGGCGTTTCCCCAAGTTGTGATTGCACGGCCTCTCCCGGGGGGGCAGGGGCTGATTGCCGGGCATGGATTATGGTTCTTCCGGTTCAACGCCGTCAACCCCCGTCAAATCAAAGGCGGGGATATAAGCGGCGGTGGCGCTGCTCCTGTCCTGGACATACCCGTCGGTAAGGCCCCGTTCCAGCAGCGCGTCCCACACCTTTCGGCATTCCCGCGGGGTGACGCGGCGGGCGAGGGCAGGCTCCGGCGGCTGGGGATTGACCGGGGTGTACTGGAACATCAGGCTGAGCCACATTCCGTCCGGCTTATGCTCCCGCAGCCAGTCCAGCACAGCGATTGTGTTGCGGGTGTGGCCGGGAAGCAGAAGATGCCGCACCAGGGTGCCGCGCTGGGCAATCCCGTCGCCGTCCAGACGCATGGGACCGGTCTGCCTCGCCATTTCGAGGATAGCCGGCGCAGCATAGTCAAAATAATCCGGCGCACGCGAAAGGCGGGCGGCAAGTTCGCTGTCCGCATATTTCAAATCGGGAAGATATACGTCCACTGCCCCCTCCAAGAGACGGAGGGTCTCCACCCGCTCATACCCGCTGGAATTATACACAATGGGGATGGAAGGGTGGTAGATCTCCAGCGCGGCGAGGATGGCGGGGACGAAATGGGTGGGGTTGACCAGGTTGATGTTGTGCGCGCCCTGCGCCTCCAGTTCCCGGAAGATTTCCGCCAGCCGGGCGGGGGAAACCGCCTTTCCAAACCGCCCGTGGCTGATGGGCTGATTTTGGCAGTATACGCAGCCCAGCGGACAGCCGGAGAAAAAGACGGCGCCGGATCCCCGGGTCCCGCTGATGCACGGCTCCTCCCCGGTGTGGAGCGCCGCGCGGGCGAGTACGGGCAATGCGGGCATCCCGCACCGGCCTTTGCCGGCTTCCGGTGTGCGCTCCGCCCCGCAGCGGCGGGGACAGAGGCGGCAGGCGGCCAGGGAGAGGGAGACGTCTGTCATGGCGGATAAAGTCCTTTCTGATAGGGGATGCGGCGCAGCCCGCTTTGGGTAAAAACGGCGCTTTCTGCAGGGCGTCACGCCGCCTGAGACGCCATGGGGGTTGCCGGCGGGACAGCCCTGTGGGAGAGGAGCATCGGTCCGCCCGCTCCCGGCGTATCGTTGCCGGAGCAGCCGGCGACATCCCTTTTATTTTACCACCCGGCACGGGCAAACACAAGAAGCGTATGCGGAAAGCGGAAGACGGCGGCCTTTTAAAGAACCGGTGAATCCCCGCCGTCGCCGAAAGAGCGCGGATCCCGCGGTATCAGGCCGTTTTCGGTAAGTTCGTAAACGGTGGTGCAGACCTCCCGGATGAATTTGCGATCGTGGGTGACGCTCAGGATGGTGCCGCCGTAGGCCGCCAGGGAACGGCGGATTACCGGGTTGGAAAGGGGGCTGAGGTTGCGGGTGGGCTCGTCCAGCAGCAGGACGTTCCGCCCGGTGAGCAGCAGGCGGAGCAAAAGGAGCTTTGCTTTTTGCCCTCCAGAAAGCGTCCCGATCGGCTGGCGCATTTCCTCGCGGGTGAATTTGAGGCTGCCCAGCCCGGTAAACGCGCGGGTAACGTCCTCCTTTTTTCCGCTGGGGGCCAGCAGGCCGATCGGTGTTTGCCCGGGCTCCAGTTCCTCCTCATAGTTCTGCGGCATCCAGCCGGCGAGCAGGTCCTGCCGTTCCTGCAGCTGTTCCCACAGCTGCCGTAGCAGTGTGGTTTTTCCCCGGCCGTTTTTCCCGATGATGGCGACATGCTCCCCGCCGCATACATTGAGCCGGATATCCTGCGCCAGCAGGCGGCCCCCGGCCTCGAGCCGGGGGAGGTACGCCTCGACCACCCGCTTCCCGCGAGGAAGCCGCACAGATTCCGGAAAAAAGAAGTCGATGGCGTCCTCGGTGTCGGGAATATCCAGGAAGTCCTCCTTTTCCCGCTCAAAGCGGCGGCCCATCGCCTGCACCGCCTTCATTTTCTTTTTCAGCAGCCGCCCGCCGCCCGGATCCTGCCGGGAGATGACATTCTGTTCATGCTCCACCCGGTTGTAGATTTGCTGGTAGCGTTCCATTTTTCGATGGTAGTCGGCCCGCTGCTTGCGGGCGACCTGCTCCTGCTTTTCCAGCCCGGCCAGGCGGCGGCTTACATAATCCGCATACCGTGTCCGTTCGACCGTATAGCGCGGCACGGTCTTTTTCTGCACCTGCTCCAGGTGGACAATGAGGTTGGCGGTGCGCTCAATCAGGGTTTCGTCATGTGAGACGTAGAGGACGGGGACCTCCGCCGCGTTCAAAAAAGCCTCCAGCCATTCCAGCGCTTCGATATCCAGGTCGTTGGTGGGCTCGTCCAGCAGCAGGACGTCGGGCTGCGTGGCCAGCAGGCGGAGGAGACGCATCTTCACCTTTTCCCCGCCGGAAAGGGAGCCCATAGGCTGTTCGCTTTCAAACAGCGCGGGATCAAAATCCAACTCCCATATCCGGGGAGGGAGATTTTGATAGATTGCCGTTCCCTCAAAGAAGGCGGCGACGCTCTGTGAACGCAGGGTACCGGGAAGCTCCTGCTCAAGAAAGCCGATCCGCACCCCGGCCCGCCGGACAACCCCCTGCACGTCGCAGTAGGATTCCAGCGTTTCCGGGGCGGCAATTGCCCGCAGGAGCGTGCTTTTCCCGTTGCCTTCCTCCCCGATGACGGCGGCCCGGTCGCCGGGGGAGAGGGTGAGGGAGAAATCCCGCAGCAGCGTGCGTCCGGATTCCCGGACGGTAAGGGTAAGTTTTTGGATTTCAAGAATAGACATATATCTCCTCGCTTTCTCCGCCGCACAGAGAGGGCGGGGGCGGCGGACGGATGCCTGCCGGGTAACATATGCTCCGGCGTTTCCCCTCCCGCTTTTTCCCATAAGGGAAAATAAAAAGGCGCCTCTGAACAAAGTCAGAAGCGCCCGTTTCCGCATAGAAAATGCCGGACAAACCGCTCGGGTATTCCTATCCCGAACAGTTACAAAGCCGGAGGGAGGCAGCGGAAAGAACGACTTCCGACGATCGTAAGCATCATTTTCAATCCGTCCTCCCCGCTTTCTCCGTAAATTCTTCCTTAAGGACGCGGTTACCATACCATATTTTTTCCTCCCTGTCAAGCGGCAGATAAAAGAAAGGGCCTGCCGGTAGGCTAAAAAAGGGGAACAGGATCTCAGGTGGGGGAGCACCGATAATAAAAGAAGCATCCGCAGAATGGTCTTTTTGTTTAAAATATACCAACTTAGTATATTATCGAAATTCCCCTGTTATTTTTATAAGGATTATGATATACTAAAGGCAGTTGCCCGGCCGGAAGCGGCTTGGAACAAAGGGAGCGGCAGAAGAGTGCCGCTTGGCCCCGAAGCCGTTGAGGCGGCTGTAAGGAGAGAGGTCCCCGCGGTTTAGCCGTTGCGGCTTTACCCCGGATCGGTGCTCTCCGGCCGGATAAATTTTGACGGAGATGAGGTCGATAGTATGGGAAAACGCATTACGGATAAAGTCACATGGGTCGGCAAGGTGGACTGGGAACTGAAAAAATTCCACGGTGATGAATTTTCCACCCACCGCGGTTCGTCCTACAATTCGTATCTGATCCGGGATAAAAAGACGGTGCTGATCGATACGGTGTGGCTGCCGTACGACAAGGAATTCGTGAATAAGCTCAAGCAGGAAATCGATCTCCGCGAGATCGATTATATCATCGCCAATCACGGGGAAGTGGATCACAGCGGCGCCCTGTCCGCCCTGATGCGGGAAATACCGGATACGCCGATCTACTGCACCGCTAACGCCGTTAAGTCGATCAAGGGGCAGTACCATGAGGACTGGAATTTTGTCACGGTAAAAACCGGCGATACCCTGGATATCGGGGAGAGCACCCTGACCTTTATTGAAGCGCCGATGCTTCACTGGCCAGATACCATGTTCACGTATATGAGCGGGGAGAATATCCTGTTCAGCAACGACGGGTTCGGCCAGCATTACGCCTCCGAATCGCTGTACAACGACATGGTGGATCACAGCGAACTGATGGCGGAAGCTATGAAATACTATGCCAATATTCTTTCCCCGTTCAGCCCCATGGTGACCCGCAAGATTAAGGAAATCCTCGGCATGAACCTGCCGATTACGCTGATTTGCCCCTCCCACGGCGTCATCTGGAAGGAGAATCCCACCCAGATTGTGGAAAAATACCTGGAATGGGCGGCCGATTACCAGGAAAACCAGATAAGCATTGTGTACGATACCATGTGGAACGCCACCCGGAAAATGGCGGAAGCGATTGCCGACGGTATCCGGCAGGCGGATCCCTCCATTACGGTGAAGCTGTTCAGCGCCTCCAAGTCGGACAAGACCGATATCATCACCGAGGTATTCCGCTCCCGGGCAGTCCTGCTTGGTTCCCCGACGGTGAACAACGGTTACCTTTACGCCATCGCGGGGATTCTGGAGCTGATGCGCGGCGCCAAGCTGAAAAAGAAGAAAGCGGCCGCGTTCGGCAGCTACGGCTGGAGCGGCGAGGCCGTCAAGCTGATGAATGAGGAATTGGCCAAAGCCGGCTTTGAGGTGGTGGACGACGGTTTCCGCACCACCTGGTGCCCCGACGACGATGTCCTCGAAAAGCTGCGGGGCTTTGGTTCCGCTTTTGTGGAAAAGCTGTAATCCTGCCGGCAGGAGCCGGACAAGCCCAAACAGCGGGAGGCCCGTTCTACGTAGAACGGGCCTCCCGCTGTTTCTATATATGTGTATACGCCGGAGAAAGGGGCAGTTTCCCGTTCTACATCAAAATGGCTGAATAGACAAAAGAAGAGGGGGAACGCTCTCTGAGAGCGTTCCCCCTCGGAAAGAACTATCCGATTGCCGGGAAACTTAATGTCTGGCCTTGCTCTTGTTGCCAGCCAGCAGGGTCAGGGTAACAACCGCCCCGCCGGAAATCACCGCCAGGAGCATCCACAGCCACGGGGTGCTATCGCCGGTATCCGGATCGTCGCTGCCGTCGGGGGCGGGAGCAGTCGTATCCCCCGTGCCGGTGGCCGGGATTTCAACCGCCGCCTTCTTATAGCCGCAGACCGAGCACTCTTCGTGCTTGCTGCCAGCCTTGTCCGCGGTCGCTTCCTGATCGATCACCCACTCGAACTCATGGGCGCCCTGCTCCGCGATGTCGCCGCAGGAGCATTCTTTCCAGTGGTTGGTTTCATCCGACTGCCAATCGCCGTACGCATGGGTGTGGGGAACGAACTGGCCGCTCTCACCATCCAGCAGCAGGCCGGCATTCTCCGGGTTGACGATAACATCGGCCGGATCGGTGTCATCCGCCAGTTCCATATAAACGATACCCTTTTCTTCCTCCGCATTGTTGGTAAAGGACAGCTCCGATTCGTCCGCGAAGGTGATGGAGGCTTCGCCGCCGTATTTCTCATTATCGATGTTCATGCCGTACCAGGAATTGTCGCCGGTCGCCAGGGAAAGCGTACCTTCCACCGTGATGGAAGAAGAGGTGTTGATCAGAGGAGCGCCGTCCGCCGCATTGGTGTGATCCAGGGTCACATTCTTGAGCGTCAGGTTCGTGGCCTGCCAGACGTCCAGCACATGCTTGTTCGCAGCCGTCGCAACCAGGGAAAGGTCTTCCAGGACGACGTTCTCCGCCTCCTGCACCTTGAGCAGCTGCACCTGCCCATGGGTCCCCGCCTTGAAGTCCGGGCTGGCGGTGATTTCGTTGCCGTTGCCCTTGATCGTCACATTGTCGGTCTGGATATAGACCATCTCGTCCACTTCGATGTCCTCGGTCAATTCCACCGTGGTGCCGGGCTTCAGGTTGTTGGTAACCTGATTGACAAGATCCACGCTGCCGTCTACCTTAATAGTAACATTCTCCAGGCTCGCCTTATCGCCGCTCACGCCAAAGCCGTAATCAGCGTATCCGGCATACGCGTTTTTCGTGAAATCCATTACCGTGTTTTCCACTTGGACAGTACCGGTAGTTACGCTTCGGGCCGAAATCCATGCAGAGAGCGTCACGTTGTCAATGACGGTCTCGCCTGCATCGGCCACATTGATGAAAACGGAACCGCTCCACTGCGTTCCGTCTTCATTGGCCGTCGGCAGGACATCGACATTCTGCAGCGTCAAATTCTGGCCTTCGCCGATCAGTTCAAGGGCCTTGTTGCACATGTTGCCGTAATAGCCGTTCGGGTTGCCCTTGATGTCGACGTTCTCAATCGTAACGCCGCTGCTGCCGATGGTAATGAAATTCTGGGAGTTCCAGTTCCCGCTGTTCAGATTGTAGGAACTGGTAATGACGACGCCGTCCTCACCCTGAATCGTCAGGTCATCGACAAAAATCGGGAAAACGAAGCCTTTTTCCACGTTGTTGATGTTGGCTACCACGTCCAGGCAGGCATCGCTGACGTCGTACGCTTCGCCCTCGTCCAGCGCTTTCAGGACCCAGGTCTCGCCGGCCTGCTGGTTCTGGATCGCGCTAATGAGTTCTTCTGAGCTTGTGATGGTTTTGGTTTGCCCGTCCGTTTCCGCAGCGAAAGCAGCGGTCGGTACCAGCATCGCGGCCAGACAAAGGCCGGACAGGACCGACAGGACTTTTTCGCTTCTGTTCATGGTTGGATCATAAACCTCCTAAATAAAATTTGAGAAGATCAACCTTCATCCTACACGAAAGATTTCCATTTATCAAGAGGGGACTCATAGAAGAATTTTAGCAAAACAAAGAAAAATTTGTGCGTTTTCCCATCCGGACTTTTACTTTTGCTCGAACGACAGATTTTTGGCAGTTTATATGCAGTTAAGTGCTTGATTTTTTCTGAATTTGTGTTTTATATTAAATAAATTGCTGAAATTTATTGGAATTTTTTTGCTGTCACCTCCTGTCTTTTCTGCAGTGCTGTAGCCGTATAGGATAAAGGAAAATCAGGATGAAACCAACATTTGACAGAAGTATGGGCGGTGTAGCAGCAGGATAATCCAATAAGCAACAATATTTTTTGAAAAAGAGAGTGTATTCTTATTTCATTTTCCGCCTTGTATTCCCTTTTTAAAAGCGATACAATAGAGGGGCCCTCATGAGGGGAGGGGGTTCCGGCCGGCGCTTGCATCGAGAGGAACCCCGCGCAAATCAAAGGGGCGGGGCAAAGTGATAGGATTAAAAGCAGCCAGAGCAAGGGATTCCTACGAAATCGATATGGTGAACGGGCCGCTGTTAGGGAAAATTCTGCGTTTTTCCGTTCCGCTAATATTTTCCGGTATTCTTCAGCTTTTGTTTAATGCGGCGGACATTGTGGTGGTGGGACAATTCACCGGAAACGACGCGCTGGCAGCGGTCGGGGCGACCGGATCCCTGAATAACCTGATTATTAATATATTCATGGGCCTGTCCATCGGGGCAAGCATCATGACGGCCCGGTATTACGGCGCGCAGAATTGGAAGGGCGTTCACGATGTGGTGCATACCTCCATACTGGTCAGCGTGATAAGCGGCATATTCTTGATCTTCCTAGGGGAACTCCTGGCGCGTCCCCTGCTGGAGCTGATGGGGACGCCGGACAATGTCCTGGATCAGGCGGTGCTGTACATGCGGATCATTTTCGCCGGGATGCCGGCGCTGATGCTGTATGACTTCGGCGCAGCCGTCCTGCGGGCGGTGGGGGACACCAAGCGCCCGCTGATTTTTCTCCTGATTGCCGGCGTAATCAACGCGGCGCTGAACCTTTTTTTGTCCTGGTATTCCACATGGGAGTGGACGGCGTCGCCCTGGCAACAATTATTTCCCAGTACATATCCGCTGTCTTGGTGGTTATCTGCTTGATGCGCAGCGACGGTTATTATCGCCTGGTGCTGCGGGAACTGCGCATTTCCAAAGAAAAGCTGTTTCAGATTATCCGGGTCGGCCTGCCTGCCGGGATTCAGGGCGCGGTGTTTTCCATTTCCAATGTGCTGATCCAATCCTCGGTCAATTCGTTTGGGTACATTGCGGTGGCTGGGAATACGGCGGCGTCCAATCTTGAGGGGTTTGTCTACACTTCTATGAATGCGCTGTACCAGGCTTCCTTAAGCTTCACCAGCCAGAATGTGGGCGCCCGGAAAATTCACCGGATTGTGCCGGTGCTGCTGCGCTGCCAGGCGGTGGTTGTGGCGGTCGGCGCGGGCATGGGAATACTGGTTGTTGCATTCGGGAATACCCTGCTCAGCATCTATTCCTCCGACCCGGCCGTGATTGCCTACGGCCTTCAGCGGCTGCAAGTTATCTGCCTGACCTATTTCCTCTGCGGTATGATGGACGTAGCCTGCGGCTCCATTCGCGGCATGGGATATTCGATGGTGCCGACGGTGGTATCGCTGGCCGGGGCCTGCGGCCTGCGGATACTTTGGATCTTTACAGTATTTCTCTTCCGCCGCACGCTGTTCGTGCTGTATCTGTCCTATCCCGTCAGCTGGATGGTTACGATTGCGGCGCATCTTATCTGCTTCTTGGTGTTTTTCCGGCGTCTGAAAAAGGGCACTAGCTCTGAACAGCCCGACGGCCCCGAGCCGCCCGCGGGGGAGCAGGAAGAGAGGCGAGAGGCGGACGCGGCGGTCATCTCGTAAAGCATCGGCCTAGGCATATTTTAATATTACGCAAATTGCAAGTGCAAGTTGGACACCTGCACGGTAGAACTTAGTGAATCAGAGCGTCGGTCAGGATGGAAGCCGCTGGCTTCCGCCCTGGGCGATGCTGCCGCAGCCTTCGGCTGCGTAAACAGAGTCGAGGAACTCGTCAAACAGTTCCTCCGGGGTGCGGTAGCCAAGCTTCTTGCGAGGCC